>CAMEXD010000001.1 GCA_945947035.1 uncultured Mycoplasma sp.
AAGGAGAGTATCCTAAGGTGAGCGAGAGAACTATGGTTAAGGAACTCGGCAAAATAATCCCGTAACTTCGGAATAAGGGATGGTCTAGTGATAGACCCACAGTAAAGACGTCCAGGCAACTGTTTACCAAAAACACAGGTCTCTGCAAAGCCGTAAGGCGAAGTATAGGGGCTGACGCCTGCCCAGTGCTGGAAGGTTAATAGGAGAGGTTAGTATTTTGACGTAAGTCGATATGGTACGAAGCTTTGATTTGAAGCCCCAGTGAACGGCGGCCGTAACTATAACGGTCCTAAGGTAGCGAAATTCCTTGTCAGGTAAGTTCTGACCCGCACGAAAGGCGTAATGATCTGGGTACTGTCTCAACCATAGACTCGGTGAAATCTTAATACCTGTGAAAATGCAGGTTACCCGCGACAGGACGGAAAGACCCCATGGAGCTTTACTGTAGTTTGATATTGAAATTTGGTATTTCTTGTAGAGGATAGGTGGGAGACTTTGATGCTTAGACGCCAGTCTAAGTGGAGTCAACCTTGGAATACCACCCTTGGAATATTAGATTTCTAACCTAGAACCGTGATCCGGTTCGGGGACAGTGTCTGATGGGCAGTTTGACTGGGGCGGTCGCCTCCCAAAATGTAACGGAGGCGCCCAAAGGTCACCTCAGAATGGTTGGAAATCATTCGTAGAGTGTAAAGGTATATAGGTGGCTTAACTGCGAGACCAACAAGTCAAGCAGATACGAAAGTAGGGCTTAGTGATCTGGCGATTCAGTATGGAATGGTCGTCGCTTAACGGATAAAAGTTACCCTGGGGATAACAGGCTGATAGCGCCCAATAGTTCACATAGACGGCGCTGTTTGGCACCTCGATGTCGGCTCGTCACATCCTGGAGGTGGATTCGCTTCCAAGGGTTGGGCTGTTCGCCCATTAAAGTGGCACGCGAGCTGGGTTCAGAACGTCGTGAGACAGTTCGGTCCCTATCCGTCGTGGGCGTAGGAAAATTGAGGGGAGTTGTCCTTAGTACGAGAGGACCGGGATGAACGCACCTCTGGTGTATCTGTTGTCACGCCAGTGGCAGTGCAGAGTAGCTATGTGCGGAAAGGATAAACGCTGAAAGCATCTAAGCGTGAAGCCTCCCCCGAGATGAGTTTTCCCATTGTTTACAAGTAAGATCCCAGAAAGACTATCTGGTTGATAGGTCAGAGGTGGAAGCATAGTGATATGTTGAGCTGACTGATACTAATAGATCGAGGATTTAATCTTATGTTTAATTTTGTAAGGTTACTATTTTGATTTATGCATTATCTTAGTTTTCAGAGAATAATTTCTTTACTTTCTCAGTGATAATAGCGAAGTGGATACACCTGGTCCCATCCCGAACCCAGTAGTTAAGCACTTCAGCGCCGACGATAGTGTATGCGAAAATAGGACGTTGCTGAGATTTTTTTTGTCTTAAAATAATTGAAAAATAGATTCATATACTGTATAATAAGTACAGTATTATTTTTTTGAGGTGAAATAACTATGAATTTATATGATGATTTATTATACAGAGGTTTAATTAAAGATATAAGTAGTGATGAATTAAAAAATAAACTTAATAATGAAAAACTTGTATTTTATATTGGAACAGACCCTACTGCTGATTCTATGCATATCGGTCACTTTAGTTCTTTTTTGATTGCAAATAGACTTGCTAAATATGGACATAAACCAATTTTATTAATCGGAGGAGCAACTGGTTTAATTGGTGATCCAAAACCATCTAAGGAACGTCAAATGATATCAAAAGAACAAGTTTTACATAATGTATCATGTTTAACAAAACAAGCAAAAGACATTTTTGGATTTGAAGTTGTTAATAATTATGATTGGGCTAAAGAAATTAATTTTGTTGATTTTTTTAGGGATTATGGTAAATATATCAGTGTAAACTATATGCTTGATAAAGACATTATAAGAAGAAGAATGGATTCTGGTATAACTTATTGTGAATTTTCTTATATGATGATGCAAGCAATGGATTTTGTTCATTTATATGAAACCAAAGGTGTTACTCTTCAAGTAGCAGGATCTGATCAGTGGGGCAATATAACAACAGGTATTGAGCTTGCTAGAAAAAAATATGATGTAGAATTATATGGATTTACTATGCCATTAATTTTAGATTCTAATGGAGTTAAATTTGGCAAGACTGAAGGAAATGCACTTTGGCTTGATAAGAATAAGACAAGTTCTTATGAATTATATCAATATTTAGTAAATACATCTGATGATATTATAATAGATTATTTAAAAAAATTAACTTTTTATACAAAAGAAGAAATTGAAGACATAGAAAAAAAACATTTTGAGGAGCCAGAAAATAGATATGCTCAAAAAAAACTTGCAGAAAGCGTAATTACATTTATTCATGGTAAAGATGAATATGATAAAGCTTTAAATATATCTAATTGTCTATTTTCAGGTAATATTAAAGATTTAACAGTTCAAGAAATAGAAGAAGTTTTTAAAGACTTACCTGTTAATAACTTAGAAGATAAACCATTAATTGATTTATTAGTTGATAATAAAATTGCTTTATCAAAAAGAGAAGCAAGAGAATTTATAAATAATAATGCAATATCAGTAAATGGTGAAATTATAAATGATCCGATGTATATAATAAATAATGATCGCAAATATAATATTATAAGACGAGGAAAGAAAAAATATTATTTATTTAAAAAGATAGACTAAAATAATGTCTATCTTTTTTCTTCATATTGCTCTTTTTGTTTTTTCACATTTGGAATTTTTAATACAATTAATGAATGCAGTATTAATATAAAAATCATTCCAACAATTGATATTATATATTCAATATTATCTAATTTAATAAATGGGTTCGATTTTAAAATCATATATGAAACACTTTGTCCAAGTATTGTTGCAATAATAATTGATATAACATCTATGAATTTACTTTCTTTTTTTAATATAAGATAAAACCCGTATTTTATTTCATAAATAATTGAACATGATACCAATATATTTAGCAATATAGATAAAATAAAATTATCATTGCTACCTAAAATTGGAAGTTCAATAAATCCCCAAATAATTATAGGTAAAACTGTAATATTGATTTCATTAATAATACTTTTTCCATCTGTTGGATAAAGATAATTTGTTATCTTATTTATAGAAAAAATTTTATAGATATAATTTATTAAAATAGATGAAATAACTATAAATAAAAAGCCAAATATAGTAAAAAATACATACACAAACAACCACCTCTACTATAATTATATTATATAATAATATACTAATATTTACAAATAAAAATATTGAATTAATTTTATATATAAGTTATACTAATTATAGGTGACTGAATATGGATAATTCTTATAGTATTATAGATAGATATGGTGATAATTTTACCAATAAAAATTATATAACAAATCCTGCTATAGGTAGAGATGAAGAAATAAAAAATTTGATTCTTGTTTTATTAACACCTGATAAATCAGTAATATTAACAGGTAAACCTGGTATAGGTAAAACTGCAATAGTTGAAGGTCTTGCTTATAAAATAATAAATGATGATGTTCCTGATGCTTTAAAAGGATATACTGTTGTTAAAATAGATGTTCAATCTCTTATGGGTACAGTAAAAGATACTGGTGATACAAGAATTCAAACTCTTATAGATGAAATAAAAACCAAAGAAAAATTTATTCTTTTTATTGATGAAATACATACTTTAGTTAATTCAACAAGTGAAAGTTCATTGGATTTTGCAAACATGTTTAAAACAGGTTTAGGAAGAGGAGACATAAAAGTAGTTGGAGCAACAACAACAGCTGAATATGAAAGATATATATTAAGAGATAAGGCTTTTGCAAGAAGATTCACAAGAATAGAAGTTGAAGAACCAAATAAAGAGCATACAATAAGAATTCTTATGGGAACACTTCCAAAAATAGAAGCAAATGCTAATGCAAAACTTGCTTATACTCCATACATTCAAGAAAAAATAATGACATTTATCGTTGATTTAACTAAAGAATATAATAGAGTATATGAAACATCAGGAAGATATCCAGATGTACCTTTAACAATGCTTGCTCAAGCTTTTTCTGAAGCAGTATTTGAAAATAAAAGTATTGTAACTATTGAACATATAGAAAAAGCAATTATTAATTCAAAAGCGATCTATCCTGACATAATAAAAAAAGGTGTTGAAGATTTAAGAATACAGTTTAAAGAATTATTTGATCAAGAAGAACAGATAAGAAGGGATTTTTTAAAAAGTAATGATGAATAAAATTATATATTGGATAAAAAATATCTTTTATTTATTATATATGTTTGGATATATCAAACTAATTCCTAACATATATGATGCTGGTTTTGTTGGATTTTTATTTTTAATCTTTGGAATAGTATATATGTTATTAATATATTATTTTATGTTTTTGAAAAATGAAAATTTAAATAATAATATTCCTCAAAATATTTTATCAATTTTTTTGTATTTATATGTGTTTTTAATTAGTTGTAAGTATAGTGAAATATCAAATCTTAACATTATTGTAAATATGTTTTATTTTAAGGTGAATTACTTAATAATTATTATCTCAACCTTTGGGGTTATAATGAATAATTATTTAATAAGTAGAAGTAATAAATAAGTTTCTAAAACTAGTTCTTTTATTACTTCTTTTCTATTTCTACACCATTATAATAATGATTAATTATTTCTTTGTAATTTTTTCCATTTTTTGCCATTTCATTCGCACCATATTGACTCATACCAACACCATGTCCAAATCCGTATGTCGTTATAGAAACATTATTTTCATCTAATGACAGTGCAAAATCAGTTGATCTAAGACCAAGTTTTGTTCTAAATTCGGTTCCTTTAAAAACAGTTCCATCAATTGAGATGTAGTTTACTCTGTTACTATCATTTCTTTTATATTCAATTATTGAATCTTTATTTATATTTATTTTTAATTTTTTTGATAAATCATCATAACTAAAATTAACAGTTCTTTTGTAGCTTGAAACGTTTTTATCATAAGGACTTTCAACTGTAGTTAAATATGGATAACTATTTCCCCAAACATTTGCTGAATCTTCTGTACATCCGTTACTTGTTGAATGATACATTGCTTCAATATATTTACCATTATACGTAATAACAAGACCCTTTGTTTCATTTACTGCTTTTTTTATTTTATTATAGTAAGTGTTGTAATCATTTTTCCATAATGCTTTTAATTGATTATTATCCTTATATACTTGAGTTGTAGTAGTATCAGTTAACTTTTTATTATTAGAAATTGATTTTAAGGCATAAGTTCTAGCTAAAATACTTTGGGCTTTTAAAGCTTCAATATTAAAAGATGCTGGCATTTCACCTGCAACAACCCCAATAACATATTCTTCAAGTTCAATTTTTAGTACTTCACCATTACTTCTATAAACTTCAACATAAGTTTTTTCTTCTTTAATGTCTTTTTTATTTTTGCTTTCTGTTTTATTAGTAGCAGTTTTATTATTAGTTTTTGTGTTTGTTTGTTTTTTATTTGTAGTTGTTTTGTTATTACTATTTGTGTTGGAATTAGTATTGAAATTAATTTTATTATTATTAACATCTTTATTTTCTTCAATAGGTGTTTTTATTTGATTTTTTTCAGTACTATTTTTATTTGTTTCATATTCTGTAGAAGAAATAATTTTATTATTATCATTGTAATCATTTAATATAATATTTGAAACGTATTTATAATCAGAGTTTTTTATATTATTATTATCTATAATTGGTTTTGTAAGTAATAATGTAGCAAGAGCAATACCAGATACTGTTATTACTATTTTTTTACCAGAAAATTTAATTTTATTTTTATTTAAAACTTTTTCTATATCTTTAAATAAACTTATTTTACTAAACTCATAATTAAAGTTAATTTCAATATAAAGTACTTCTTCATTATTTTCTTTTTTTATCTCATATCTTTCTATCATATTATTCTCCATTAATTTCTTTTTATGTTAATATTATTTGAATAAAAAAAAGAATTATACAAAATAAAAAATGTGTTTTTATGCACATTTTAAATTCTTATTTATTTTTAAATCTTTTTTTATACTCGTCATATAATTCTTTAAATCTAGTAAAGTGTACTATTTCTCTTTGTCTTAAAAATAATAATGGACCAACAATATCAGGATCATCTGTTAAATCAATTAAATTTTCATATACAGCCCTTGCTTTTTCTTCAGCAGCCATATCTTCTGATAAATCTGCTAAAGGATCACCAGTTGTTGCAAAATATGCTGCGGTAAATGGAACTCCATTAGCATCTGTTGGAAATAATGATCTATTATGTTCTGCATAATGTGGATCAAGTCCTTCCTTTTTTAATTCTTCAATAGTAGCATCTTTTAATAGTTGATATACCATAGTGGAAATCATTTCAACATGACCTAATTCTTCTGTTCCAATATCAGTTAAAAGAGCTTTTCCTTTATCATCTGGCATAGTATATCTTTGATTTAAATAACGAAGAGCAGCAGCAAGTTCTCCATTTGCTCCACCATATTGAGTAACTAAAACTTTTGCCATTTTAAGATTTTTTTTCTTTATATCAACAGGATAATTAAGTGTTTTTTGATATCTAAACATTAGTTATTTACCTCCCATGGAAAAGTAGAATCCCAACCCCAAGGTGTTTTATCAAGAACACTGCTATTAACACCTAGTGCCCCATATTTATTTTCATATTGATTAAAAGCATCTTGGTATTCTTTTAAAAATCTACTTCTTAAATTAATCATTTCAGTATCATTAGGATTAATATCCAAATATAAATTTAAATCATTTAGAGCAAAACCATACATTTGGACTTGATACATTAAATATTCTTTTTCAGTTTTTGGATTTAAATCAACTGGTTTATAATTTTTATAAGGTTCATATAAATTATCAAAAAGATTTCCTCTTTCAAAACCAACAGATGGATTGGTATTATCTATTTTTTTATTTAAGGCATTACTTTGATTATCATTTGAAGTAAATCCATAATTATAATAATTATTCATAAAAATTCCTCCTAGAATATAGTATGAAATACCTAAAAAAAGGTTCAAATGTTTTAAAAATACTTGTCAAATGTACAAAAAAATGTTAGTATATAAGTACAAGTTTTATGGCGATATTGGTGAAGTGGTTAACACGCTAGTCTGTGGAACTAGTATGCAAGAGTTCGATCCTCTTATATCGCCCCAAAATATTTAATATAATGGAGTTAAAGTTAACTTCATTTTTTTGTTTGAATAATTATTTTATTAATAAATTTTTATGTTATAATGATATTATAAATTAATTAATAATTGTAAAAAAGAGGTATAGAATAATGAAAAAAACTTGTTTTATTATAATATTTATGTTAATTATTTTAGCTACTACTGGATGTGTAAAGGATAAAGAAACATCAAAGACTTGTACTACAATAAGTGATAATATAACTTATATATATAAATATAATGCTACAAATGATATTATTGACAAATTTGAGATGAATTTATTATTTGATAATTCATTATTTGGAGTGGATAGTCTTGATGTATTAACAGATAATCAAAAAGAACAAATAAAACTTAATATATTAAATACTTTAGGATTACAAAATACTAATTACGATGGTATTTCAATTAATATAGATATAAATGATAAAATTAATGTGTCTATAGTTGCAGATTTAAAAATAGCAGATAAAGATTTTTTAAAAAAACTTGGTTTTAATTTTTCTAATACAGATATGAGTTTAAAAAATACTGTTAAAATTATAGAAGAAAATGGAGCAGTTTGCAACTAATTTATTTCTATTTTATAATAGTAATCTTGTAAAATACTATTTATTATTGTTTTAATTTATATATAGGAAGTGTATTTATGACTAAATTTTTAACTATTTTTATAATTATTTTATTTATGTGTGGATGTCAAAATGTGAAAAATGAGAGGACTTTAGAAGAAATTATAGCAAGTGAATCTTATATAATAGTAGATGTAAGAACAAAAGAAGAATATGATGAATCTCATGTTGTTGGATCAATTAATATACCATATGATGAAATAGAAAATTATTCTTTAGATAAAGATAAAACTATAATTGTTTATTGTAGAAGTGGAAATAGAAGTAAAATTGCCTATGATACTTTAATTTCATTAGGATATGATGTATATGATTTAGGAGCTTTTTCATCTATTACGTTAGAAAAAGAGTAGTAAAGATATTATTTATTAAAAGATAATAAAAAGTAAAAATAACTTTTTATTATTTTTTTAATTGACAATTGAATATATATTCAACTATAATAAAATTATAAAATATTTAAATAGAGAGGTATAAAAATTTATGGCTAAAAACGAATTTATATGTGATTGTAATATAATTCATTATGATGCAGTTAAAAAAGCATTGAGTAAAATTCCAGATGATGAGACTTTTAATAAATTAGCTAAATTTTATAGCATTTTAGGTGATATAACAAGATGTAAAATTTTATTTGCAATAGATAATCACGAAATGTGCGTTTGTGATATATCGAATGTTTTATCAATGTCAAAATCATCTGTTTCTCATCAACTTGCAACACTTAGAAAAAGTGGTATTGTAAAATGTCGTAGAGTTGGGAAAGAGGTTTATTATACTTTAGATGATTTTCATATTTCTAAAGTATTTGAAATTGGTTTAGAGCATATCAATCATAAAAATTAGGAGGATATTTTATGAAAACAGAAAAAAATATATTTGTAGCATTTATTTTAAATTCATTTTTTAGTATTTTTGAATTTATTGGTGGCATAATTACAAATAGTGTTGCTATAACAAGTGATGCTATTCATGATTTAGGAGATAGTTTAAGTATTGGAATATCTTATATTTTGGAAAAGAAAAGTAATAAAAAACCTGATGAAAATTATAGCTATGGTTATATAAGATATTCAATTATTGGAAGTATAATAACAACAACAATTTTATTGGTTGGTTCAATTATTGTTATTTTTAACTCAATAAAACGAATTATTAATCCAGTAGTCATTAATTATAATGGCATGATTATCATTGCAATTTTTGGGTTTATTATTAACTTTTTGGCTGCATATTTTACAAAAGATGGCAATTCACTTAATCAAAGGTCAGTTAATTTACATATGTTGGAAGATGTATTAGGATGGATTGTAGTTTTAATTGGTTCAATTGTAATGAAATTTACTGACATTTCTTTATTGGATCCCATCTTATCAATTGTAGTAGCATTGTTTATTTTTATCTCCGCTATAAATAATTTGAAAGAAGTATTAGATTTATTTTTAGAGAAAGTTCCTAAGGAAATAAGCATTGAAAAAGTAAAAGAAGAAATATTAAAATTAGAAAAAGTATATGATGTTCATCATGTTCATATAAGAAGTATCGATGGTGTAAATAATTATGCTACTATGCATGTTGTTACTGATAGAAATAGTTTAGATGTAAAAAATAAAATTAGAAAAATTTTAAGTCACATAGGTATAAAACATGTTACAATAGAATTAGAAACAAAAGATGAAAAATGTTTGGAACATGAATGTAATATTAATAACAATAAAGTTATTAAACATCATCATTAAAGGAAGTATTAGTTATGAAAAAAATATTTAATATATTATCTTCTAGATTTTTTATTTCAGGAATAATCATTTTATTACAATTTTTACAATTAATTATTGTGTTTAGTCTTTTATATCACTATTCTACAATAATTGCAATTTTAGCATATATATTTTATATTGGAGTATTTTTATATATTATAAACAAGTATGAAAGTCCTGAATTTAAACTGCCTTGGCTTATAATTGTGATTGTACTTTTTGTAATGGGAGCTTTTATATTTTTAATAGTATCAAGTAATAAAGCAAGTGAAAAAATAATAGCTAAATTTAAGAAAGAAAAACAAAAACAAAAATCATATTTAAAACAAGATAATACTTTAAATGATTTAAAACTTATTAATATGGATGCATATTTGCAAGCTAATTATATTAAAAATGCAACTTCATTACCATGTTATAAAAATACTAAAGTTTCTTACTATAAAATAGGTGAAGAATTTTATGATGATCTTATAAAAACATTAAAACAAGCTGAAAAATTTATTTTTATGGAGTATTTTATTATTGAAGAAGGAAAAATGTGGAATTCAATTCATGAAATATTAAAAGAAAAAGTAAAAAATGGTGTTAGTGTTTATATAATTTACGATGATTTTGGTTGTATGACAACACTTGATGAAAAATATTATAAAAAATTAAGTAAAGAAGGTATTAATTGTGTCTTATCAAATAAGTTTAAACCTATAATGTCAAAGATTCATAACAATAGAGATCATAGAAAAATAACGGTTGTTGATGGCAAAATCGGTTTTACTGGGGGTATAAATATTGCTGATAGATATATAAATGAAGAAGTAAAATATGGACATTGGAAAGATACTGCAGTAAAAATTGAAGGTGAAGCAGTAAAAAATTTGACAGCAATATTTTTAGAAATATGGAATACTCAAAGTAATGATATATTAAATTATGATGAATTTATTAATATAAAATATAATTCTCTTAAAACAGAAGGAATAGTTATGCCTTTTGGTGATGGTCCTGAAGAATTTTACAAAGAAAATGTTGGCAAAAATGTTTACTTAAATATGATAAATAGCGCTAAAAAGTATATTTATATTACAACTCCTTATCTAATTTGTGATTATGAAATCTTAAATGCTTTATGTATTAGTGCAAAAAAAGGTGTTGATGTAAGAATTATTACTCCTCATATACCTGATAAAAAAACAGTATTTCTTATGACTAGATCAAATTATGAAAATTTAATAAAAAATGGAGTAAAAATTTATGAATACAAACCAGGTTTTATTCATGCTAAAAATTTTGTTTGTGATGATATGTTTGCTACTTGTGGAACAATAAACTTAGATTATCGTTCTTTAGTTCATCATTTTGAATGTGCTGTTTTTATGTATAATACAAAATCTATTAAAAAGATGAAAAAGGATTTTTTAGATACAGAAAAAATATCAATTGAAATGACTCTTGAAAAGTCAAAATTAAAAGGTTTTGATAGATTAGTAGCAGAAACATTAAAAGTTTTTTCACCATTATTTTAAAGAGGTTTTTATGAAGAAGAATATATGGTTAATTATTGGTTTTATAATTTATATTTTATTATTGGTAGTAGATAGATTAATATATAAAATTCCAGATTATATTTATATAATTATTGGTTTAATTATAATAATTTTAATTTTCATTGGATTAATAAAAGAAAGAAAAAGATATTAACAAAAAAGTTGATATCTTTTTTACATAATTACTTATTTTTTAAATCATAATAAAAACGGAGGAACTTTTATGATAGAAAATGTAGAGGTCTTACAAGATATTTATAGATTTTCAGAAATGGGTTATTATTCTACTAATAAAATGTTAAATAATATAAAACCATGTAAGAGTAAGTTGAAATCTGTTCTTTACCAAGAAAAAAAGAAATATAAAGAGTATAAAGAACAATGCGAATATTTACTTGAAGTTTATGATACAGAAGTTGAAAAAGTAAATTTTTTTACAAAATTAAGTAGTGGTTTAGAAATAAATGTAAAAGTTAGTTGTGATGATTTATCTTGGGTTTCTAAGATACTTTTAAAATCAATAAACGAAAATATTTCAAAGCTTAATAAAAAGCAAAAAGAATTAGAAGATAAACTTGATGATAGAGTAAATGATGTGATGAATACATTTTTAGACTTTCAACATCATGAAAAAGAAGTGTTAAAAGAATATATGTAAAAAATAGAGATTATAATTAAATTTATTAATCTTTATTTTTTTTTAAAATTATGTTAATCTTGATATACAAAGAAAGGTAAAGATTATGAGTGAAGATGTATTAAAAAAAGTAAGTAATGAATTAAATATTAATTATAATGGAGTAAAAAATGTAATAAAGTTATTACAAGAAGATTGTACTATTCCATTTATTGCAAGATATAGAAAAGAAGTAACAGGAAATTTAAATGAAGATGAATTAAGAAAGATAGAATCTTTATATAAATATAATGTTAATTTAGAAGAGAGAAAAGCATCTGTTTTAAAGTTAATTGATGAAAAAGGAATGTTAACAGATGAAATAAAAACTGCTGTTAATAATGCAACTAAATTAAGTGAAGTTGAAGATATTTATGCACCATTTAAAGAAAAGAAAAAAACTAAAGGAACTGAAGCCATAAAATTAGGTCTAGAACCACTTGCTAAACTTATTATGACTTTTCCAAATAATGGTATAGAAATAGCTGATAAATTTTTAAATGACAAAGTAAAAACAAGGGAAGATGCAATAATTAATGCTGGTTATATAATTGCAGATACAATATCAGATAATCCAAAATATCGTAAATGGATTAAAGATTATATGGTAAATAAAGGTTATGTTGTTTCTAAAAAGAAAAAAGATGCAATAGATGATTTAAAAACTTATGAAAACTACTATGATTTTAGAGAAAAGGTTAGTTCAATTAAAAGTTATCGTATTTTTGCTATAGCAAGAGCAGAAAAAGAAAAAGTAGTAAGTTATTCTATTGAAGCTGATAAAGATGTAATTCTAAATTATTTAGAAAGACAAATTATTAAAGGTAAAGAATTTCCTTTAAAATCTTATGTCTTAAGTTTTATTGAAGATAGTTATAAAAGACTTATAAAACCACAAATAGAAAGAAGTATAAAAAATGATTTATTTGATGCTGCTAGTAGTATTGGTATAGAAGAATTTGGTAATAATCTTGAGAATTTACTTTTAACTCCACCAATAAAAGAAAGAGTAGTAATGGGATTTGATCCAGCATTTAGAACAGGTTGTAAGCTTGCAATTGTTAATAAATTTGGTGATCTTTTAGAAATTGGTGTTATTTATCCTCATGAACCTAAAAAAGAAGTTGAAGAAGCAAAGAAAATTATGCTTGACTTGATAAAAAAATACGATGTAAAGATAATTTCAATAGGAAATGGTACAGCATCTCGTGAAAGTGAAGCATTTGTTTCAAATTTAATTAAAGAATATAATTTAGATGTAAAATATATTATCGTAAGTGAAGCAGGAGCCAGTGTTTATTCTGCAAGTGAAGTTGCCAAACGTGAATTTCCAGATTTTTCTGTTGAACAAAGAAGTGCTGTTTCAATAGCAAGAAGACTTCAAGATGCTTTAAGTGAACTTGTTAAAATTGATCCAAAAAGTATTGGGGTTGGTCTTTATCAACATGACTTAAAACAAAAAGAATTAGAAGAACAACTTGATTTTATAGTAAGTAAGGTAGTTAATAAAGTTGGAGTAAACATTAATTCAGCATCTGAACAAATATTACTTCGTATATCAGGACTTGATAAAAAAATAGTTAAAGCAATTTTAGCTTATCGTAAAAAACATGGTAAGATAAATTCAAGAAATGAACTTCATAGTATAAAAGAAATGACAGATAAATCATTTGAACAAAGTGCAGGATTTTTAAGAATATTAGATGGTATTAATCCTTTAGATAAAACCAATATCCATCCTGAAGATTATTTACTTGTTGATGATATTTTAAATGATTACAATATTGATAAAACTTTGGTTGGAAATCAAAAAATGACAGATTTACTATCTACAATAAACGATGATGAAGTTGTAAAAAAATATAATATTACTTTTGAAAAACTTAATATGATTAAAGATAATTTGATTAATGGTATAATTGATCCAAGAGATAGTTTAGAACAAGTAAAATTAAAAAGTGATATTTTAACAATTGATGATTTAGAAGAAGGTATGGAAATTGATGGTGTTGTAAGAAATGTTACTTCGTTTGGTGCCTTTGTTGACATTGGCCTTCATGATGATGCTTTAATTCATATATCTAAAATATCAAAAGATTTTATAAAACACCCAAGTGAAGTTTTAAAAGTTGGCGATATTAAAACATTTTATGTTTGTAAAATAGAAAAAGATAAACAAAGAGTATCATTATCTCTAATTAAAGAATAAAAAAATAGGAATTTTTCCTATTTTTTTTCTTGATCTATAATTGCTGGTATTATTTGTAATTTTCTAGATACAACACCTTTTAAAAATTGAGCAGGTTTTAAATCTTTAAGATTAAATCCATTTTCTAAAATATTTTTAGCATCTTCATTATAGAAGATAAATGATCCATGATTTAAAATATCAGTTACAAAAAGTGCTAATACTTGGTATCCATTATTTTTTGCAATATTATTTAGTAATTCTTGATATTCATTAGTATCTTTAGTAAATAATTCTGGATCAGTTGTTGAAATTTGTCCAATTCCAATTTTACTATCGTTAAATGGATATGTTTTAAAATCTTGATAAATTAATTCTTCTTTAGTTTTTCCATCAATTGATGCACCTTTTTTCAACATCTCAAGTCCATAAGCTTTATAATCTATTTCTGCTATATTAGCTAATTCATCTAGTGTTTTTCTATCTAAATCAGTTGTAGTAGGTGAAGTTAAAAGTAGTGTGTCTGAAATTATACCAGAAGCCATAAGCCCTGCGATTTCTCTTGGTATTTTTATATTATTTTCTTTATATATTTGATAAATTATAGTATTACTACTTCCAACAGTCATGTTTCTAAAATTAATTGGCATTGATGTACCAATTGATCCTAAATTATGATGATCGACAATCTCTAAAATATCTGCTTCTTCAATACCTTCAACACTTTGTCTGTAAGAATTATGATCAACTAATATAACTTTTTTTCTTTTTTTAGTAGCAATATCAGCCATTTTTAAAAGTCCTAGACATTTATTATGTTTATTAACAACTGGATAATAACTATATTTTGTTTTATTTGAAATATCAGTAAAATTATCTAGAGTTTCTGTTTCTTGAATACATAAAATATTTTTATTAGTTAACATGCTAGATATAGTATTTGTTAAATTTATTTTTTGTGCTGTTTCTATAGTTGATAGATTAGTTCTTATAATATTAACATTATTTTTTTTAGCAGTAGCTAAATGTTTTTTCTTAATATCAGAATTACCAGTTAAAATAAGTAATTTAATTTTATTATTAATTGCATATTCAATAATACTATGTCTATCTCCCACGATTAAGATATTACTATTATCAAGTTTTATATTATCCATAAAAGTAGTACTTTTATATGATGCTACTAAAGTTTTTCCTTTTATATCATCATCAAATTTTAAAAGTTCTGTTCCATTTATAGTTTTTAAAATATTATCATAGGTTGTATCTAAATTATTATCTTCATTGATAATTAAATATTTTGCAATATCTTTCATAGCTAAAACACCTACAAAAGTGTTTTTTAAAGATACAACTGGTATTTTACTAATGTCTTCTTCGATCATTTTATTATAAGCTTCAAGAATAGATTTATTTTCATCGATAAAATAGTTTTTTCTATAGTTTACATCTTTAATTTTTAATTTAACATCATTTAAAAACATTGGAGTATTTACATTAAAATAATCAAGTGCATATTTTGTTTCATTATTAATATTACTTAATATCGCAGGTATAGTTCTAAATCCTAATTGTCTTTTTAAATATGAAAGTGCTATAGCTCCACATACACTATCTGTGTCTGGATTTCTATGCCCAAAAACATAAATATTTTCCATAAATTTCATCACCTCAAATTTATAACTTTGTTATTATACCACATTTTACCATAAAAATATATAAATTTAAATGGATTTGTAATAAAATGTTGCAAATTAGATATAAAATGGTATAATTATTTTACTTGTTTTTACTATATAAATAAAAAATAAGCAAGATTTTTTAGTCTTACTTATTTTTTTCTTTATTATTTTTTTTCTTTTTATCTTTTAAATATAAAGTATTAACTAATTTAACCTTAACACCTTTATCACGAGCAAATTGTTTTTTTACTCCTTCAGGTAATTCTCTTTTATAAACTTTCATAATCTTCCTCCACGTATAAATTATATCATAAATTTTTATTCTTTCAATATTTTTCTTTATAAAATATGGTATAAATGTTATAATTTAGTTATAAATACAAGATATATATTATAAAATGGAGTAGTTATGAAAATAGGAATAGATATTGATGATACAATTTGTGATAATTTTAATATTATTTTACCATATATATGTAAATATTATGGATATACTATAAAAGATTTTGAAAATTTATATAGTAAAGATGATATGATAATATCTAAGTTGCCTGATTATAATAATTTTGCTAGAGAATATTATCCAAAATTAATACCTAATTTACCACTTTTTAATGATGTTAAAGAAGTAATAGATAAACTAAAAGATAATAATGAAATTATTTTTATAACATCAAGAAGTACATTGGGATTTGATGATTCATATAAAATAAGTTATGATTTTTTAAAGAAAAATAACATATATTTTGATAAATTAATCGTTGGTTCTTCTAATAAATATGAGACTTGTAAAAAAAATAATATAGATATATTTATAGATAATAGTATTTATAATTGTAGTTGTGTATCAAAACTTAAAAATGTTGATGTATTATTATTTTCTAATAAATATAATAAAGATTGTAATAATTTTAAGAAAGTTAAATCATGGCAGGAAGTATATGATTATATTTCATCTAAATATTTAATTTGATTTTATTTATAGATATTGTTATAATAAATTACATTGAGGTAATTATGTTAAGAAAAGTAAAAAAGATATTGATAATTGTTTTAGCATTTATGATTTTATTGCTTGCTATAATATCATATTTTGCTTATATAAAATATAGTGATAAAGAAAAAATGCTTCTAAAAGAAGAATTACAAAATAAAATAAGTTTAAATATTGAAATTCCAGATGAAAATAAAAAAATAGATTGGGAAGCAACTGAAAATGGGATATCTGTTTTTAATGAAGTTGTTTTTGATGGTTTAACTATGGATGAATTAGCAAATAAACTTGATAAATCATTAACTTCAACTTTGACGGGAACAGGAAAAATTTATGCAGAAACATCTATTAAATATGGAGTTGATCCTTATCTTATGGTATCAATTTCACTTTTAGAAACTGGTTGTAAATGGGGATGTAGTTATTTAACAAGAGAATGTAATAATGTTGGGGGAATGAAAGGTTATCCAACTTGTCCTGGAACAAGTTTTAGACAATTTGATTCTTTAGAAGATGGTATTGAAGCATTTATAGCAAATATTTCTAATAACTATTATAAAAAAGGATTAACAACAGCTGAACTTATGGCAAATAAATATGCTAATGGAAGTACAACTTGGGCTTCTAAAGTTAATAATTATTTTAATTCTGTAAAAGCAAAATAAAATTAAAATGTTATGATTATTAACATTTTTTTCATGATAAAAATATTTTGTTTTAAAAAACAAATAAACTTCTTTATTTTTATATAAACAAATGGTATAATGTCAATATAGAATTATAATAGATAGGTATAGTATTATGAATATATTTTTTTGTAAGGAGGTTAAAAAATGGAAAATGTAGGTAAACTTAAACTTACAAGTACGATAAAAATATTAATATATATAGGTATTGCTTTTATTTTAGTAGGTGGTGCTTCTTTTGCTTATTTGAATTTCTTTTTTGAAGGAGAAGAAACAAATTTAGTTAAAGCGGGTTGTTTGGAAGTTAGTTTAACTGAAAAAAATAATTTAAATTTGACTGATCAAGCTCCAATGTCTGATGAAGAAGGTAAAGAAGGCGTTCCTTATACTTTTACATTAACTAATACATGTGATTTAGAAGCTTATTATGAAACAACTTTTAATACACTTACAACTTCAACATCAGATAATGATGCTAAAGTAAAACTTTATTTAACAGGAGATAATTATTTTGAACCTAGCTTAGTTAATAGTTTTAGGATAGTTAATTTAGTTAATAAACCAAGTGATATTTCAACTAGTTATGTAATAGATTCTGGTTATTTGAAACAAGGGCAAAGTAAGACATTTAATTTAAGAATGTGGATAGATTATGATGTTACAAGTTTTGATGGTAGTTTTGATGCTAGAGTAATTGTAACTTCTGTTGCAGATAAAAGCCCAAGTTTTAAAGAACAAACAACGGGTTACCAAGTTTTAGGTAGAAATGGCGTTACTAGTAGTACTTTGGTAAATCCAAATTATAGTTTAACCTCACCAAATGGTACTAATCAAACTAGTGGTTTATATAAAATTCAAGGTATAAATGGTGATTATACTTATTATTTTAGAGGAAATGTTAATAATTATTTTAAATTTGGTAAATATAAAGAAGATACAACAGTAAATTATAAAGATGCAACAGGTTCTAATGTTATGATAAATCATAGTGCTGGAGAAGATATTTTATGGAGAATAGTTAGAATAAATGAAGATGGAAGTTTAAGACTTATTTTAGATGATGTTATTGGTACAAGTGCATTTAATAATGATACAAGTATTAAATATTATGATGATAGTATTATAAAAACAAGTATTGATACTTGGTATGAAAAAAATTTAAAAGATGATTATGAACAATATATTGTTAATACTAATTTCTGTTTAAATAAAACATCTAGAATGATAAATAATGTTACTTATTATGATTCTTATATAAGAAATATAACAAGTAATACTCCAAATCTAAATTGTGATTCAAGTGATATTTATGTAAGTAAAATTGGATTATTAAGTGCTGATGAACTTGCTTTAGCAGGTAATGTCTATAATACTAAAAATGTAAATAATTATTTATATAAAAATGTTAATGGTTGGTATACATTAAGTCCTGGAAGCTTGCCTAACAATGAACTTAATAATATAGTTTCAATGGCAAATAGTTCAATTAATACTTCTAGTGTAACAGAAGAATTAGCTATAAGACCAGTAATAAGTATTGGGAGCAATTATTTATTAAAAGGTAATGGAACAAGTAGTAATCCATTTGAAATAAATGGTAAGATAAAAGATAGTACTTTATTAACAATAGATACTAATGGTGGTACTTATGATGGATTAACAAATCCAAAATATACTTTAATTGAAGGAGAAAAAATGATTTTAAGTACTCCTATAAAAGATGGTTATGAATTATCTGGATGGACTCTTGTAAGTGGTGATGGTAGTATTTCTGGCAATATATTTACAGGAGGCAAAACATCTTCTTTAATTCAAGCAAATTGGATAGTATCTGCAAAAACTCTAACTCTTAATTTAGATGGTGGAACAACGACTGATAATACTACTATGTCTGTTAAAAAAGGAAATACTGTAACTCTTGCTGTTCCAACAAAAAATAGTTATACTTTTGCAGGATGGGATGTTTCAGGAACAGATTTAACAACAAGTGGTGATACAATAACAATGGGTGAAACTGATGCAACAGCAAAAGCAAAGTGGGTATTAACAACTAATACTTATAGTTATACTGGAAGTTATGCAACGTATAATGCTATACCTGGATCATATAAACTCGAAGTATATGGTGCACAAGGTGGATATAGGACAAGTTCAACGTATGGCGGAAAAGGTGGATATGCAACAGGTGTCTTAACTCTTACAGACAGTAGTACTCTTTACGTTTATGTTGGAGGATTTGGTGGAAATGGTTCAACAGGATGTGGAAGTACAATTTGCGTTGGAGGTTTTAATGGTGGTGGATATCGTTATAAATACTATGGTGGCGGTGGAGGAACTGACATTAGAATAAATAATGCTAGTCTTTATGCAAGAGTAATTGTTGCAGGTGGTGGAGGTTCCGATGGGGCATCTAGTAAAAAAGGAATGTCCGGTGGAGGAACAACAGGCGCTTCATCAACAGAAAATTATACAGCTAATTCAAGTTATTGTGGAAAAGGTGGAAATACTACATATTCTGGTTATTCTTCTGCTTATACAGTTGCTTCTCAAGCAACATCTGGTTTAAATAGTAATAGTCTCGCTTATTATGGTGGTGGTTTTGGCTTTGGTGGCGGTGGAGTATACTTAAGTAGTGGTTATGGTGGTGCTGGCGGCGGAGGCTGGTACGGTGGCTCTGGTACAGTTCCAGATGGTTCTGGCGATGATGATCGTGGCGGCGGTGGTGGCTCTGGATATGTTTATACATCATCAACAGCTTCACAATATCCATCAGGATGTTTATTAAATAGTTCACATTACTTAACAAGTACGTCTATGACATCTGGTTCTCGTTCAGGAAATGGATACGCAATAATAACAGTTGTATCAATAAATTATTAATTTAGATGCTAATTAGCATCTTTTTTGTAACTTATTACTGATAATTATGTAGTTGCTAATAATACAATAAATAATATTTATAAAATAGTTTGAATAATTCGGATCATATGGATTGATAATAAAAATCAAATAAAATTTAATAATAAATATCACAAAAAAATAGGTAATACATACAATAATTTAGGTGATAAATATGTTTTTTAGACAAAGTATAAAAGGTGTTGTAATCGATCCGGGACATGGTGGAGAAGATCCAGGAGCAAGTGCAAATGGAATTGTTGAGAAGGATTATAATTTAAATAATTCATTATATATGTACAATAGATTAAAAGAATTGGGAGTACCAGTAAAAATAACTAGAACAACAGATGAAACTTTATCAAGAGAAGAAAGAATAAGCAGAATATTAAATGCTTTTGGTAATAATAGTAATGTTATAGCAGTATCTAATCACATAAATGCAGGAGGTGGTGATGGTGCTGAAGTAGTCTATGCTCTTAGAAATAATGATAAACTTGCTAAGTCTGTATTGGAATCAATTGGTAATGCAGGGCAAAATATGAGAAAGTATTATCAAAGAAGATTACCTAGTGATCCTTCTAAAGATTACTATTATATAATGAGAGATAGTGGAAATCTTGAAACTATTTTAATAGAGTATGGATTCTTAGATTCTCCTGGAGATGATGTTACACAGTTGAAAAATAATAATTTAGATTATGTAGAAGCAGCAGTAAAAGCTATAGTAGAATATGCTGGTTATACTTATGTACCCCCTGCAGGATCAAATTTATATGTTGTTAAAAAAGGTGATAGTTTATGGTCAATTGCTAATTCATATGGTATAACTGTTGATGAATTAGTAAAAGCAAATAATTTACAAAGCAATTTACTAAATATTGGACAAACTCTTACTATTCCAACTAAAGAAATTGAAGTTCCATCAGAAGAATTTGAAGTGTACATAGTACAAAAAGGCGATAGTCTATATAAAATAGCTAATATGTTTGATGTTTCAGTTGATGATATAATTAAACTTAATAATCTTGGTACAACAAGTCTTTCTATTAACCAACAATTATTAATTCCAAAAACTAGTCTTGAACAAGGAAATATCTATACAGTAAAAAGTGGTGATAGTTTATATAATATTGCATTAAAATATGGTGTAACTGTTGATGAAATAAAAAAAGCAAATAATTTAACAAGTAATAACTTAAGTATAGGTCAAAAGTTAATAATTCCAACTGAAGAAGAACAGCCAACCGGGGAAGTGACATACACTGTAAAAAGTGGCGATAGCTTATATAGCATTGCATCAAAATATGGTTTGACTGTTGATGAATTAAAGAAAGCTAACAATCTAACAAGCAATACATTAAGTGTAGGTCAAGTATTAACAATTCCTACAAAGGAAGAACCAGGAACGAGTGAAGTTGTCTATATAGTACAAAAAGGCGATAGTTTATGGTCTATTGCCAAAAAATACAATATAACTGCTAATCAATTAAAAGAATATAATAATTTAAAAGACAATACTCTTTCAATAAATCAAAAACTTGTTATTCCA
Organism: uncultured Mycoplasma sp.; assembly: GCA_945947035.1. Taxonomy (GTDB): domain Bacteria; phylum Bacillota_I; class Bacilli_A; order RF39; family UBA660; genus CAG-611. The sequence goes on from CAMEXD010000001.1 coordinate 21,912, forward strand.
CAAACAGGAGATTATGAAACTTATGTTGTAAAAAGTGGCGATAGCTTGTGGTCTATTGCTAATGCTAACAATACAACAGTAGATGAAATAAAAAAAGTAAACAATTTAACAAGTAATAACTTAAGCGTAGGTCAAGTACTTTTAATACCTTAATAAAAGGGAGCATGTAGATTAATAAATTTGTCTACATACTCCTTCATTTGGTATATAAAAACAATGATTTTTATATCGCCCTGAATTTCTCTGATTGTACCATAAATTTACACATGATTCTCCAGTTTTAGGAGCATAAAACCATAAAGCATGAGTTGCAGGATGATAATATTCACCTCTTAATATTCTTTCAGCAAGTTGATTTTCTTTAGTTGTTGGACTTCCAATAAACAAAGAAGAATTAACGCCAGAAAATCCTCCAGGAGATTGATATATTGCATCATATATACTTCTGATATCTTTAAAATCAAGACAATCTCCAATAACCCTATTAATAACAACATTACCAACCATTAGCATTCCAAGATCTCCTTCACCTAAGGCTTCCGCTCTCATAAGTCTTGCTAATAATTCTTTTTCTTTAGTATTATATTGTACTATAGCCATAAATACCTCCATAAAATATATTTATTAAATTATATGTCAGTACTTGATTTTTTTTCAAAATTCATATAGAATATAATTATCACATGTTATTTAGGGGCATAGTTCAACGGTAGAATGTCGGTCTCCAAAACCGCTGATGTGGGTTCGATTCCTACTGCCCCTGCCATTTAGAATTATTTGAACCAATGCGTTCGTTAAATATAAACTTGGTACGATTTGTATCAAGTTTTATTATAAATATTTTTATAGAAGTTTTATGAAAAAAATAATTAATTTTGATAGACTTAATCTCAGTAATTTGGTACAATTATATATATTAAAAATACCAAAGGTCTGGGGTGAATAAGATGTTTAAAAATATTGGTTTTAACAAATTTAAATCATCTGTAATTATTGGTTATACAATTTTAATATTTGTGGTATTTTTATCAATTGGATTTTCTGCATTTAATAATCAATTAAATATTAAAGATATAAGCGTATCAGTAAGAGTTAAAACTGATATAAGAATAACTTCTGTTAGTTTATCAGAAGCACATAGTGATGCTTATTCTACAAGTTTAAATTATAATAAAACCAATATAAATGGAACAGCTATTTTACCTAATGAAGATTCTTATATAGATTATGCAGTTAATATAACTAATTTAGGCAAAGTTGAAATGGGAATAAAAGACATTACTCTAAGTAATGAAAATTTAGATTATGAATTAGTTGATTATAATTTAGAAGATAAATTATGTACTTTAGAAGAAGAAACTTTAAAGTGTACTTTAGGAATTGAAAAACAAATTATTGTAAGAGTTAAATGGAAAGATGGAAGTTATGATTCAAGCAATACTGAAAATAATTTTGTTTTAAATTTTAATTTTCAAAATTATCAAAAGGTTTATATTGAAGATACCATTAAAGAAAATATAGTTGATTGTCCAAGCGAAGTAATAAATGGTGGTGATTTGACATTTAGGTATACTGGAGAAAAATTTGATATAAGACTTTATATGGGTAGTAAAAGAATAAATGATTATACTTTTGAAAATGGATTAGTAACCATCAAAAATGTAACCGATCCAGTTTATATAAAATATATTTCATATAACATTGAAAATGGCAGCTTCGAAACACCAACTATAAATTCAAGTTATTCATACGTTTCTTCAGAAAAAGTTGCATCTTGGAATACTACTTCAGTATCAAATCAAATAGAGGTAGCTAAAATCAATAATAATAATAATGAACATCTTAATTTAACTTCAACCAATATAGTAGATTCCACTCTTCCAGATGGAAATCAATTTGCTGAAATAAATGCTAATGAAAAAGCCAGTTTATTTCAAAATTTTTCAGTGACATCTGGTGAAACATATACTTGGAATTTATATCATAGAGGTAGAGGTGGACAAGAGGTAATGGCACTTATAATTGGTAATAAACAGGAAAACGAACCAAAAAAAGCAAATGTCTCAAGTGATGACCAATTTAATGCTATGATTAAGTGGTTACTTAATAACAACACTCTTGATTTAAAAGTTCCAACTAAAAAAGTAAAATATAAAATATATTCTCCTACTTTTGATTCATCTGGTGGTTTTTCTGGTGATACAGATGATTTATTTAGTTATCATTATGATAGTTTTCATACACAAGAGTGGGATATTTGGATTATATCAAGTAATAATTCAAAATGGTTTTCTTATAGTGACAGTTATACACCAACCTCAAATGAAATAGTATTTGCACTTTGTTCAGTATTATCTGTTAAATCAGATTTATCATATGGTAATTTAATTGATAAAGTTTCATTTAGTATAAATGATAATGAACAAGTAGTTAATGGTTCCTTTGAAGATATAGATATTTCAGTCAAAGCCTATGCGCATTTTTATGCTGAAAATAGTAGTAATCATAGTGTTGGAATTGGTTGGTCAACAACGGCTATTGATAAAAAGGTAGAAATTGGAAATTTTGAAAAAGGTAAAAATACTTATTTGATTTCTAAAGATATGATAAATCCTTATACATATGTTAAAGATGGTAACAATTTTATTGAGTTAAATGCAACAGAAACTGGTACAGTATATCAAAATTTTCTTTCTAAAAAAGATAAAACAAATGAATGGTCTTTTGCTCATAGAGGAAGAGAAGGAATTGACTATATGGCTATTTTTATAGGTCCTGCTCAGTCACTTAATCCAGGTAAACAAAAAGCTAGTACAAAAGACCAATTTATGAAAATGATCGATTGGATTAAAAATAATATTGATATTAAGAATTATAATTTAGATTTTGCAAATGAAGCTACTGGATGTAGTGATAAAATAACTATATATTCTGCAAAGTTTTCTTCTTTAGGTTCTTTTGAAGTGGATGATTCTGATGCTATATCTTTAAATAAAGATGATATTCATACAGAAAAGTGGAATATATGGATTGTGGGAAGCAATAATGATGATTGGTATAGTTATGGTTTTAATGATGAAAATTTAAATTATGACAACACTTATATAAACATTTATGAAAAAGAAGAAACAATTATAGCATTTACAAATTATTCAACTATGGGTCAAAGAAATAATGGAAAAAGCCCTGCAGAAACTGGTAATTTATTAGATTATGTAAATTGGAGATAAAACTTTATAATGTTTGATAAACTTTTATAAATTAGGAAAGGAACTGATAAAATGAAAAAACAAAGAATAAAAAGTTATTATATAATATTTTTATTTGAAACACTCATTATGTTTTTAGTGACATTAAGTAATTTTAATTCCAGTTTATCAAATGTTTATGTATTACCATTTATTCTATTTATATGTGATTTTATATTTTTTTTCGTATTAGGTTTTGAAAAAAAGAATAAGCGTTTAAACAAAATCGTCGCATTTGATGTATTTATGTTTTCAATGATATTTTTAATATTATTCTATTTGTTTGGAATTATAATTGGTTTTGCTGAAAGTAATAATTATTTAACGTTATATGGATTAACGGTGTTTGTAATTCCAACTATATTAAAAATATTCTTTAAAGAACATTTAAGAAATTCACTTTTAACTAAATCTGGGAATAATAAATTTTTAATTATATATACATTTTTATTATTTATTATGATTGACATATTGCCAGCTTTAAGTATATCAAAAATGTCAAATATACACGATATATTTATTTTTGCCGCTCTTGTATTACTACCTAGTATAGCTGTTAATATTTTCGCAACATATGTTAATATAAAAGTTGGATTTATGCCGGTTATTATTTATTTGTTAATCTTTTCATTATATCAGTATATAGTTCCAATAGTGCCTGATCCAAACGAATATTTAAAAGCTATAATAGACTTTGTCCTACCAATATTTATTTTATTTAAAGTAAGAAAAATTGTAAATAAATATTCTGATGAAGATCAAGAAATTGATAGAAATTACAATAAATCAGCAATTATTTTATTAATAATTCCTATAATATTAACAATTATTATAATTTATTTTGTTTCTGGATATTTTAGATATTATGCTCTTGCAATTGCAAGTGGTTCAATGCATCCAGTATTTGACAGAGGTAGTGTTGTAATCATTGAACAAGTAAATGACAAATACGATAATTATAAAAAGTTAAAAGAAGGCGAAATAATTGCATTTAAAGCCGAAAAAAATATTGTTGTACATAGATTAATTAGAATAGTTAATATTAATGATGACTTGTATTTTTATACTAAAGGCGATGCAAATAAAGATGAAGATGATTATTTAATAAAAAAAGAAAATATAATCGGTATAGTAAGATTTGAAATTCCATACATAGGTTATCCTACTGTTTGGTTTAGTGAAATATAGGAGGAGATTATGAAAAAAAAGAATGAAAGAAAATATTATTTAAAAGCAATTGTTTTAATTTTATTATTTACTTTATTTATTGGATTGTCATTTTTATGTTTTAAAAAATCAATAATTATTCAAAAAGAGCAAAATGTCTTTTATGAAGAATCTGGTAGCCCTAATTATAAAATATATTTAAAAGATAACGATTATTATAAACAAAATTATCTTGATAAAGATATGAGCTATATTGCTAATTTAATTGACTATATTTCGATAGATTATAATTATAAATTTATTTCTGATACAGAACTAAATGGTGAATATTATTATAAAATAGTAGCTGATTTAGAAATAAGAAATCCAAAAAACAATTCACTATTTTACGTAGAAAGATATGATTTATCTGAAGAAAAAAAATTCCCTATAAAAGATGAAAAAGAGTATATAGTTAATGAAATAGTAGATATTAATTATGGCTATTATAATGCAATTGCAAATAATTTTGAAGCATCATATGGAGTAGATACTGAAAGCAATTTAATAATAAGCCTAGAACTTCATAGAAAAATTGATGGAACGTTAGTTAGTAATTCAGATATTAACAGTGATGAAAAAATTAATTTAATAATTCCATTATCTGAAAAAACTATTAATATAAAAGCAGAATCATTAGAATATAAAAATAAAAATGTCGTAGTATCTTTAAATCATTATAAAATTGATGATATAAGATTTTTAATACTTGCTTTATTATTTTTAGGTCTTGCTTTAATAATATTTATATATATTACAAAAAAAACAATGTCATTAAATTCTAAAATGAATTCTTATGATAAAATGTTAAGAAAAATATTAAGACAATATGACAGATTAATAGTAAATGTAAATACAATGCCAAATTTTAAAGAAAGTAACACAATAGAAGTTGATAGTTTCTATGAATTGCTAGATGCTAAGGATAATATTCATAATGCAATATTCTACTATGAAGTAATACCTCATCAAAAATGCTATTTTTATATTAATAATGATAATAACTTTATTGTATATACATTAAAAAATAGTGATTTAAAAAGATAAAAAATATTTTCTAAAAATAATTTATATGATATAATCGAGTTATAATAGAAATGGATGATAGAAATATTTTCTATTGCTATTTTAAGAAAGGAGGAAAAAATGGAAAGAGATCGTAGTGCAAAGATTATTGCAATTGTTGCTTTATGTGTTGCAATTGTTGGTTTATCAATAGGTTTTGCCGCATTTTCAAATAACCTAACAATTAAATCTAATGCAACAGTTTCACCAAATCAAAATGATTTTGATGTAAACTTTTCAACTTCAAATACTAGTGAGTTAGATGGTACTGTAAGTGGAGTTGGAACTAATTCAGCAACAGCTGAAGATGCAACTATTGATAATTCAGATTCTCCTACAATTACTGGCTTAAAAGCAAATTTTACAGAACCTGGACAAAAAGTAACATATAGTTTTTATGCTCACAATGCTGGTAAATATAAAGCATATTTGAATAATGTTACATATGCTAATGTAAATGGTGAAACAGCTACAAAAGTATGTACTGCTGGTGTTGGTACTGATGCTACAATGGTAGATGCTGCTTGTACTGGAATTAGTGTGTCTGTAAAAGTTGGAAATGATACATATACTGGTTCTATGGATAGTATTACAAATCATTTATTAGGACTTGATTCTTATGAAGAAGTTGTAGTAACTATAGAATATAATAATAGTGCATCAAGAGCCGATGGAGATTTTGAAGTAGCATTTGGAGACATTATATTAACTTATGATTCAGTAGATTAATAATTTAAGTATTTACTAAATATTTGTTTTAGATAAATAAACTAATTGAAGTGTAGAAATATACTTCTTTTTGTTTTTGTTTAAATATTATATATTCTTTTTTTAAATTTTAGAATCTATGCATCTATTGTTGTGCTTGATATGTAATATTCTTTAACCAAAGAAAGAATTATAATCATCAAAATATTTTTTAATAATTAAATTTTTGTCCTTTTTTACTATAAAATAGCACCTCATTTTTGAGATGCTATTTTAGTTTAAAAACATTTTTTATTAAATTGTCCAAAGTGGATTTACTTCAATTATTAAGTCATTTTTCTATGTTTTCATCTAAATAATTATATCTAACATTATTTATACCAATTTTAAAATAATCGTCTTTTTCTAAATTCCTTGGTTTATAATTGTATATTTTCATAAGATCATTAGTTTCTTCTATTTTAAATTTATTGTTAAATCTGTCAACTAAATAACAATTATTTGTATTGTACAATTTATTAAGATTAAATTTACATATCATTGCTTCTTCATATCCGTAAACAATAACTTCCAAATTAGGATGTTTTTTATATCTTTTATGATAAGAATCAATTATCATACTAATCTGTGTCTTTGTTAGTTCATATGATAAAGTTATTTTTTTTACACCCATACTATGTAAAAAAGCAACACTATAAGAATTTACAACATTAAATGAAAAGTCTGTATCGATATCTTTATATCTTAAACTGCCCATTTCTCCTACTAATAAATGATTATTGTATTCTTCATAATTGTTAATAACTCGTTCTAATTTTAATACTTTTCTGTCATCATCAATTTCTTTATACAATGTTTTATCCATATAAATATATTTTATATCTCTATTTTTAATTTTTTCATATTGTTCTTTAGTTTTTATGTAATAATTAACATTTTGTTCTTTCTTAAAATCAGGTAAAGAAATATCATAATTTTTTTTGACATAATCATATTTATATAATCTTTTTTCATTAAGAATATCTATAGCTTTATTTTTAATATCGTTAAGTTCTTTTACTTGGATAAAAATATTATCATCACTTATACATTCAAGATTTTTAAATTCATAAATAGTATTACCAAGCCTTGATATTTGCTTTTTTATTCTTTCATTACTGGTAGGACTATTTATAGCTTTACAAACTACATTACCAACAACTTTAACCTTATTTTTACCATCATCTATTTCTAAAACTAAAGCTTCATTAAGTTTTGCTGTTAGTTTTCCCGTTATAAAAACTTTTCTTTCACTTTTGTTAATAATACTATCTATTTCTTTATTTAAATTATAATCTGTTGTTTTAACAACTTTAGAATTAATTGATATTTTCTTATTGCAAGGAATAGAAACTATATCATTAATATTAGCTTTTTCTATTCTTTTTTTATTTTTAAACATACTAGTTACAATAAAACCATAGTCATTTAAAACAAATCTTATTCCATCATTAATACTTAAATTATCAGAAAGCTTTACTTCAACAAAATTATTTTTATAATTAATAACAGTTCCTATTTCTATACCTAAATGATTTGGTCTAAATGAATTAGTAATATTGTTATTTTCTTCATTAAATAAAAATCCTTTAGTATAACAACGATTAAAAATTGTTTTTAACTTTTTAAGTTTATCATGATCTATCATAACTTTTTTATCTTTTAAATAAGAATCAACAGCTTCACGATATAATTTTGTTACCATATAAACATATTCTTTTGATTTCATTCTACCTTCTATTTTAAAACTATCAATTCCAACATCAATTAATTTATCGATGTTTTCTAAACTATTTAAATCTTTCATACTTAAAAGATAATTATCAGTATTTAATTTTTTATTATCTTTAATTAAATCATATTTAAGCCTACATGAGCCCACACAACTGCCTCTGTTGCCGCTTCTATTTCCAATTAAACTAGAAAGCAAACATTGACCAGAGTAACTTACACATAAAGCACCATGAACAAATACTTCTATTTCAATTTCTGTATTATCTTTAATCTTTTTAATAGTATCAATATCTGTTTCTCTTGCTAATACAATTCTTTTTAATCCTAAACTTTCAATAAGTTTTACACCCTCTAAATTATGAATATGCATTTGAGTTGAAGCATGTAGTTCTAATTTTGGATATGTTTTTCTTATTAGATCCATCATACCGATATCTTGAATAATTAAAGCATCAACATTATTTTTATATAAAAAATCAACATATTCTAAAAATGCATCAACTTCACGTTCATAAATTATAGTATTAACTGTAACATATACTTTAACTCCATAAAGATGAGCATATTTTATTGCCAAAACTATTTCATCATTACTAAAATTATCAGAAAAAGCTCGTGCTCCAAATAATTTACCACCAATATATACAGCATCACATCCTGCTTCAATTGCAGCTTTTAAACATTCCATATTTCCTGCAGGAGATAAGATTTCAACTTTTTTCATAAACAATCAACTCTTTTTCATATTATAAACTATTATTTAAATTTTTTTCTAGTTATATTTAAAAACATAAAAATATGTCAAAACATATGCATCTTATAACAATATATTTACTTAAATTTTATTTCATTGTATGCCAATTGTAATAAATAGATAAAAGCTATTTATTAAGGACGATATAAAATATGATGGATGCCTATTATTAAGATGAAAAACTAAGTTTTGTTGCAGCAACTGTATTTGATGATGAACATTTTGATAAAGCACTTACAGAATAAGAATTTGATTCAAGAATGGATTTACTTGATGACTATAAAGATGAAATAGAACTAGCAAAATTAATGGTTGTTAACAATCCAGAATTTCAAAAATTATCTTATGAAGATAAAATCAATTATACAGCTAATTTACTTTTAAAATTAAGAGAAAAAAACAAAAAATAAAAATTATGCTAAATAAATTATTACTATTAAAAAGCAAAGTAAAAAACATACAAAAAACAATTGTAAATCTTTATGACAATTGTTTTTTTATGTCCTGTAAAGCGAACAAATTCCAATTGATTAACAAAAAACATTGACAGATAACAATAAAATGTTTTTTTTATAAAAAAATAAAAAAATTGAGTTTACAACAAAATTGAAAAATAAAAAAATAAACAAAAAAAACATTGCTTTTATAAAACTTATTTGCTATGATTTATTCATATGATAAAAGGAGGTGCATATGAATAATAATTTATTTAATGACCTTGTTGTAGTTAAAAGAAGTGGACAAAGAGTTGGTTTTAATGAAGCTAAAATAGGACTTGCAATAAAATATGCATTTAATGATGTTGGGAATAAATACAACGAAAAAGAAATAAATAAAGTATATCAAGAAGTATTACAATATATTAAAGATAACTATAGAGATAGAAAAACAATTAATATTGAAGATATTCAAGATATCATTGAACTTATTTTAAAAGAAAAAAAATATTTAGATGTTTATGAATCATTTTATAACTATAGAACAAAACGAAGTGAATCAAGAAAAGCTTTTTCTTTAAAGAAAGAACATAAATTTGTTAAAGTAATTGAAAAAATAAATTCATCAACAGATTTTTCTAAAATTAATCCTGAAGAAGCATTATTAGATTTTGGTAAAATAATATCTGAAGAATACACAAAATCATTTATTATTGATAATAAATATTTAAAAGCTTTTGAAGAAGGAAAAATATATATTCATGATTTATCATACTTTAATTTAGGATATATTTCTAATGCTCATTTAATTCTTGATAAAGATAAAGAATTGAGTTTAAAAAGCATAACAAGTGAATTGTTAAATGCTAAAAAAGAAATAAATGGTGAAATAAATCTTGGAGATATTGATATTATCTTAAATAAATATCTAATAAATATATATAAACAAAAATTTGTTAATAACTTGGAAAAATATTTGAATTTGTATGGTTTTAATGATTTTATAAATATAAAGAAAATAAATGATATAATTTTAAAACAAAATGAAATTCCAAATGAATTATCAATATTAAGTGATTATTTTATAAATGATCAAGTAAAAAGAATTATAACTCTTGCTCACTCTGATAGTAAAAAAGAAGCAGAAACAGAATTAGAAAAAGAAACTTTTGAATTCCTAAATACCTTAAATGAAAATTATTTATCTAATAATAGTAAATATTCTATGTCTTTAGGACATGAAAAATCAGATTCTGGTATTTATATAATAAACATGGTATTTAATATTTTAGAAAATATGGACTATTTAAAAAATGTAACAGTTATTTATAAAGCAAATAAAGAAATACCATCAAAGGTTTTAGAATTAATAGAAAAATGTAAAAATATAAAAATATCTAATAATAATTTTTCTTTAAATAATAATGGCAATATTTCATATTTTTCAGAAGGAGAAAGAGTATTTAGTTATGATGATAATACATCTTTAGGTAAAATGATTATTAGTAAAACATCAATTAATATGGCAAGACTTGGACTTAAATACAAAAGTCTAAATGATGATTTTTTTAAAGAACTTGACGAGATTACAGAACTTGTTAAAAATGAATTATTATTTGTTTTTGAAGAAATAGGTGATAAAAAAACTGACAATTATAAAGTATTGTTTAAAAGAAATATTTTAGATGATGAAAAACTAGAAGAAGGTCAAAAAATTAGAAAAGTAATAAAAAATAGTACTTTAAATATTAATTTAATTGGTTTAATTGAATGTGCTTTAGTAATTGATAAAGAAAATATAAATGAAGTGATAGAAAAGATTCTTAAACATTTAAACAATAAAATCTATGATTTTTATCAAGAAACTAAACTTAATTTTTCACTTAGTGCCATAAATTATGAAGAAGCTTCAAAAAACTTTATAGAAATTGATAAAGCACTTTATGGGGTTATAAATAAAATTACAAATAAAAATACTTATGAAGAATTATCAGTTGCGAAAAACATAAAAGACTTAGAAAATATAAGTAAATATCAAAAATATTTAAATGGTGGCAATAGTTGTGTTATAAATAATAAAAAATTATTAAAAGATGTTTTAAATTATGATATTTCTTTTATAAGTTTTGATGAGGATAGCTTATGAAAATTGCAGGTTTTCAAAAATTATCATTATTAGATTATCCAAATCATATTTCATGTATTATTTTTACTAAAGGTTGTAATTTTAAATGTCCATTTTGTCAAAATTCAAATCTTATAGGTATAGATAGCGATGATTTGATAAGTGAAGAAGAAATATTTTGCTATTTAAATAAAAGAAAAAACATTTTAGATGGTGTTGTTATAACTGGAGGAGAACCAACAGTTCAAAAGGATTTAAAAGAATTTATTAAAAAAATAAAAAGTTTAGGGTTAAAGGTTAAACTTGATACCAATGGTTATAATCCTTATATTTTAAAGGAATTAATAGATGATAGTTTAGTTGATTATGTTGCAATGGATATAAAACATAGTATAGAAAATTATCATTTAATTGTTGGTAAAAACATAAATACAGATTACATTTTAGAAAGTATAAAAATACTTGAAGAAAGTAATATTGATCATGAATTTAGAACTACTATTATAAAAGAATATCACGATATAGATGACATTATAAATATAACTAAATTAATAAGTTTAGATACTAAATATTATCTACAAAATTTTAGAAATAGTAGTAATGTTTTGGATAAAAGGTTACATGGATTTACAAGTGAAGAATTAGATTATATAAATTTATGTATTAAAGATGTTAGAAATAAAATAAAAATACGTTAAGATAAAGGAGTAAAAAATATGTATAAGGTAAGAAAAAGAAATGGAAAAATTGTTCAATTTGATATTGAAAAAATAAGTAACGCAATTAAAAAAGCATTTGAGGCAGAAAGTGTTAATTATGATGATAACATAATTGATTTTCTAGCTTTAAAGGTAACTGCAGAATTCTCTTCTAAGGTGGAAGATAACATTATTAATGTTGAAGACATTCAAGATGCAGTAGAAAAAACGCTAATAAAAGCAGGTTATGATAAAGTTGCTAAAGCTTATATTTTATATCGTAAGTTACACGATAAAATGCGTAATATGAAATCAACTATGTTAGATTATAAAGAAGTTGTTAATAGTTATGTTAATGTAACAGATTGGAGAGTTAAGGAAAATTCAACTGTAACTTATTCAATTGGTGGACTTATTTTAAGTAATAGTGGTGCTATAACTGCTAATTACTGGTTAAGTGAAATATATGATGAAGAAATAGCTAATGCTCATCGTGACTGTAGTATGCATATTCATGATTTATCAATGCTTTCAGGATATTGTGCTGGATGGAGCCTTAAACAACTTATAAAAGAAGGACTTGGAGGAGTTCCAGGAAAAATTACAAGTGCTCCTGCGAAACATTTATCAACTTTATGTAATCAAATGGTAAATTTCTTAGGAATTATGCAAAACGAATGGGCTGGAGCTCAAGCTTTCTCATCATTTGATACTTATCTTGCACCATTTGTAAAAATTGATAATTTAACTTATGAACAAGTAAAACAATCAATTCAATCATTTGTTTATGGAGTTAATACTCCAAGTAGATGGGGAACTCAAGCACCATTTACCAATATAACTCTTGATTGGGTTGTTCCAAATGATTTAAGCGAATTAAATTGTATCATCGGTGGAAAAGAAGTGGATTTTAAATACAAAGATTGTCAAAAAGAAATGGATATGGTAAACAAAGCATTTATTGAAATAATGATCGAAGGAGATGCTAATGGTAGAGGTTTCCAATATCCAATTCCTACTTATTCTATAACAAAAGATTTTGACTGGGGTGAAACAGAAAATAACAAATTATTATTTGAAATGACTGCCAAATATGGTACACCATACTTTTCAAATTATATCAATTCTGATATGGAACCAAGTGATGTTAGAAGTATGTGTTGTAGATTAAGACTTGACTTAAGAGAATTAAGAAAAAAATCAGGTGGATACTTTGGAAGTGGAGAAAGCACAGGATCAGTTGGTGTTGTTACAATTAATATTCCGAGAATAGCATATCTTGCCAAAGATGAAAAAGATTTCTATGAAAGACTAGAAAAAATTATGAACATTGCTGCTCGTAGTTTAAAAATAAAAAGAAATGTTATTTCAAAACTTTTAGATGAAGGTTTATATCCATATACTAAAAGATATCTTGGAACATTTAACAATCACTTTTCAACAATTGGTCTTGTTGGTATGAATGAAGCATGTTTAAATGCTAAATGGATTAAAGAAGATTTAACAAAAGAAAAAGCTCAAAAGTTTACTAAAGAAGTTTTAAATTATATGAGAGAAAAATTATCTGATTATCAGGAAGAATATGGAGACCTTTACAATCTTGAAGCAACTCCTGCTGAATCAACTTCATATCGTTTGGCTAAAAAAGATAAAGAAAAATATCCAGATATTATAACAGCATCAGATGATGAAACACCATATTATACTAACAGTTCACATTTACCTGTTGGATATACTGATGATATTTTTGAAGCTTTAGATATTGAAGATGAATTACAAACTCTTTATACATCAGGTACAGTATTCCATGCTTTTTTAGGAGAAAGACTAGATGATTGGCAAAGCGCTGCATCATTAGTTAGAAAAATAGCAGAAAATTATAAACTTCCATATTATACATTATCTCCAACTTATTCTGTATGTAAAAATCATGGCTATATAACTGGTGAAGTTTACAAATGCCCAAAATGTGGTGCAGAAACAGAAGTTTACAGTAGAATAACTGGTTATTATCGTCCAATTAAAAACTGGAATGCTGGTAAAACAAAAGAATTTGAAATGAGAAAAGAATATGATTTAAATTGTCATCATGAAAAAAAATGTAAAGATGCAGTTATGTTATTTGGTACAAAAACTTGTCCAAATTGTAAAGTGGCTAAAAGCTTGCTAGATAAAGCAAATGTAAAATATACATTTATTGACGCTGAAGAAAATATTGATTTGACAAAAGAATGTGAAGTAAAAGAAGCTCCAACATTAGTTGTTATAAAAAATGGTGAGAGATGTAATATCAAAAATTTGTCAAACATCAAAAAATATATTGAGGATTTAAAAAAGTAGTTTATGTATGATTGTATAATAATTGGTGCTGGAATTTCTGGAATGACTGCAGCGATTTATCTAAAAAGAGCAGGTAAAAAAGTTTTAGTTTTAGAAAAAGAAACCATTGGAGGACAGATTTCTTCTTCCTTAATGGTTTCTAACTATCCTGGTTTTATCTGTATTTCAGGACCAGAACTTATATCTAATATTTATGATCAATTAGTAAATTTAGATATTCCTCTTGAAATAGAAGAAGTAAAAAGTATTACCACTGACAAAATTAAAAAGGTAGCAACTGACTATAATACTTATGAAACAAAAACAATTATAATTTCAACTGGAGCAAGATATAGACTTCTTAATTTACCTAACGAAGAAAACTTAATTGGCAATGGAATTCACTTTTGTGTAGCTTGTGATGGTGCTTTTTATAAAGACAAAGATGTTGCTGTAGTAGGAGGAGGAAATACTGCACTTGTAAATGCTTTATCTTTATCTGATATTTGTAAAACAGTTTACATAGTTCAAAATTTAGAAAAATTAACTGGCGAAATTGCTTTACAAGAAAAGATAAAAGAAAAAGATAATATCATAGTTTTAACAAGTTCTATTGTAAAAAAAATAAATGGTGAAGAATCTTTAGAATCTGTTACAATAGAAAAAGAAAAGAGTGAAGAAGAACTAAAACTAGATGGTATGTTTATATCAATTGGACTTGTTCCTCAAAATGAAATATTTAAAGATATAATAAAACTTGATGAAAATAATTATATTGATTCAAATGATTGTAACACAAATGTAGAAGGCATTTTTACAGCAGGTGATTGTAGGACTAAAAAGTTTAGACAATTAACAACAGCATCAGGAGACGGTACAACATCAGCACTTCTTGCAATAGATTATTTAAATAACAATTAGATAAAAAATTAATAGATAGATTTTATTTTATTTCTATCTATTTTTATTATTTTGTGATATAATAAACCCATTAAAAAGAGGTGTTGTTATGGAAAGAAAAGTAGTGTTAATAACTGGTGCATCAAGTGGTATAGGAAAATCATGTGCAAGAATTTTTGCAAGTAACAACTATGATGTTATTATTAATTATAATAAAAATGAAGTTAGCGCAACTAAACTTAAAGAAGAATTAACAAGTACTTATAATGTTAGTGTTGATACAATAAAATGTGATATATCTGTGGAAAGTGATGTGAAAAATATGGTGGATTTTGTTTTATCTAAGTATGGTAAAATAGACTCATTAATAAATAATGCTGGTATATCATATGATACTTTGTTTTTTGATAAGAGCGTAGAAACATTTAGAAAAGTAATTGATGTTAACTTAACAGGTACATTTATTGTTAGTAAATATGTTGGTGAAATATTAAAAAATCAAGGATATGGCAGTATTGTTAATATCTCAAGTAGTAATGCAATAAATACTTATTATCCAGAAAGCGTTGATTATGATGCATCTAAAGCAGGAATTATATCACTTACCCATAATTTGGCAAAATGTCTTGCTCCAAATATCAGAGTAAATTGTATTGCTCCAGGTTGGGTTGATACACCTATGAATAAAGAAATAGATGAAAAACAAAAAGAAGAACTTTGTAAAAATGTTTTACTAAATAGATTTGCAAGTGCTGATGAAATTTCTAAGGTAATATTTTTTGTTTCTCATGATGCAACTTATATAAATAATAGTGTTATAACAGTAGATGGAGGTAGTTTATGTTAGATTTAGAAAAATTAAGCAAAGAAGTTGAAGACCAACTACAAGAAAAATTTAAACAAATAGATGATTTATGTTATTTTAATAGTAAAAAAGTCATAGATGCTTTTAATAAAGAAAGCGTTTCAGAAATACATTTTAATACTACAACAGGATATGGTTATAATGATATAGGAAGAGATACAATTGAAAAAGTATTTGCTAGAATATTTAATTGTGAAGATGCACTTGTTAGAAATCAATTCATTTCAGGAAGTCATGCTCTAACAGTTTGTTTATTTGGACTTTTAAGACCAAATGA
This sequence comes from uncultured Mycoplasma sp., assembly GCA_945947035.1. GTDB lineage: Bacteria > Bacillota_I > Bacilli_A > RF39 > UBA660 > CAG-611. The sequence goes on from CAMEXD010000001.1 coordinate 38,287, forward strand.
TGTACTACTTAGTATCTGTGGTAAACCTTATGATACTTTAGATTCAGTAATTGGTATAACTCCTAATGAAAGTTCTTTAATGTCATTTGGAGTAAACTATGAACAAATTGATTTAGTTGATAATGATTTTAATTACGAACAAATAGAAGAAAGATTAAAAAAATCTTTTGTTAAGGTTATAGAGATTCAAAGATCAAAAGGTTATTCAACTAGAAAAAGTATAGGCATTGATAAAGTTTCAAAAGTTATCTCATTAATAAAAAAAGTAAGTCCAAATACAATTGTTATGATAGATAATTGTTATTGTGAATTTGTAAATAAAAAAGAACCAACTGAAGTAGGAGCGGATATAGTAGTAGGCTCTCTTATTAAAAACTTAGGTGGAGGTATTGCTTTAAATGGTGCTTATATAGTAGGTAAAAAAGATTTAGTAAAGCTTTGCGCTGAAAGATTAACAGTACCAGGAGAAGGAAAAGAAGTTGGACCAAGTTTAGGAGCAAATAGAAATATATTACAAGGATTATTTATGGCACCAAGTGTTGTTTCTAGTAGTTTAAAAACATCTATATTTGCAAGTTGTATGATGGAAAAATTAGGATATGAAGTTGAACCAAAATGGAACGAAGAAAGAGCAGACATAGTTCAAAATATTATATTTAATGATCCAGAAAAATTAATAAAATATTGTGAAGGAATTCAAGCAGGTTCACCAATTGATTCAAATGCTTTGCCAATTCCAGATGATATGCCAGGTTATGATGATAAAGTAATTATGGCTGCAGGATGCTTTACTAATGGTTCTTCAATTGAATTATCTTGTGATGGACCATTAAGAAGTCCATACATTGCTTATCAACAAGGTGGACTTACCTATGAATATGGAAAAATTGGTGTAATAAGTGCAATAGAAAGATTGATAAAATAAATTATTGGTAAACAAAATATTGACATAATATTTAATTTATGATAATATCAAAGACGTAGAGGAATATTATATTATTTTATAAATATAATAAAAAAGAAACATACTAATTTGGTTTGTTAGTACTTGTTTCTGTTCTACATTATGTTTATGTATATTGTAAAAAAAGCACCTTTTCAAAGATGAATTGGTACTTTTTTTGTTATGTTCTATTTTTTTGCTTCTTTTAAAATAAGTAAAAGGAGTATGCAAAATACAATAATTTGCTCCACAACTAATCCTTTCTAACATAGAACACCACCTCCGTTCTATGAATAATTTGTAGAACAGAAAGTTTAAGTACCAACAATTAGTATGCCTCAAGTTAAATTTTATCATATAAATATATATTAATCAATAGTTTAATACATTGTTGACAAAAAACTTTATTTATGATAATATCAAAGACGTAGAGGAATATTATATTATTTTATAAATATAATAAAAAAGAAACATACTAATTTGGTTTGTTAGTACTTGTTTCTATTCTACGTTATATTTTAGTAGATAAAAAAAGTACCTTTTCAAAGATGAATTGGTACTTTTTTTGTTATGTTCTATTTTTGTAATATATTTATAAATTTATACATATATTTATAAAGTATATCGGAGGAAATATATGATAAATAATGAAAAAATTAATAATTTAAAATGGTTAATAATAAATGAAAGAAAAACAAAAGAAGATAATTATATACTTGAAAAATATGAACAAGAAATTTTAATGTTAAATAGTCCATCACTTTCTTTATGGTTTATTTCTTTTTTTGATACAAAAAATTTACCTAATCATATAGAAATAATAATAAATAGTAGTAATAAAGATTTAATAAATAAATGTGTTGAAATTGTTAATATTATAAAAGATGATAAAAGAAAAGTTAGAAAATTAGTATAGAATTCTTAATTTTAAATTTTTTTAGCACTCACTATTGACAAGTGCTAAAATAGTGATATAATATATATTCGAGGTGATAAATATGAATAATTTTAATGAGGAAGAAAATGTTAATGTCCTTGAAAAATATGGACGTAATATAACTGAAGCAGTTAAAAATAGAAAAGTTGATCCAGTAATTGGTAGAGATGAAGAAATAAGAAGCATTACTCGTATTCTATCACGTAAAACCAAAAATAATCCAGTTTTGATTGGAGAACCTGGAGTTGGTAAAACTGCAATAGTGGAAGGACTTGCATCTCGTATTGTAAAAGGGGATGTTCCAGAAAGCTTAAAAAATAAAACAATATGGGAACTTGATATGGCAAGCTTAATTGCAGGTGCTAAATATCGTGGGGAATTCGAAGAAAGACTTGAAAAAGTTTTAAGTGAAATAAAAAAATCAGATGGTAATATTATTATGTTTATTGATGAAATCCATACAATTGTATCATCTGCTTCTGAAGGCATGATGGATACTAGTAATATTCTAAAACCAATGCTTGCAAGAGGTGAAATAAAACTAATTGGAGCAACTACTTTAAATGAATATAGAAAATATATTGAAAAAGATGGCGCTCTTGAAAGACGTTTTCAAAAAATAATCGTTCATGAACCAACTATAGAAGATACAATAACAATTCTTCGTGGTTTAAAAGAAAGATTTGAAATTCATCATGGAGTATCAATTCAAGATAAAGCTCTAATCGCTGCAGCAAATATGTCAAATAGATATATAACAGATAGATATTTACCAGATAAAGCAATTGATTTGGTTGATGAAGCTTGTGCAACAATTAGGGTCCAAATGGATTCAGTTCCAACATCTCTTGATGAACTTACAAGAAAAATAATGAAACTTGAGATAGAACAAGAAGCAATAAAAAAAGAAAAAGATGAATTATCTAAAAAAAGAAAAGCTGAAATAGAAGAAGAATTGATAACTTTAAAACAAGAACAAAAAGTTTTACAAGATTCTTGGGATAAAGAAAAAAGCATTAATGATGATATTAAAAAGAAAAAATCAGAAATAGAAAAAGCTAACTTTGATTTAGAACAAGCAGAAAATAGATATGATTTAGAAACTGCAGCCAGATTAAAACATGGTGTTATACCTAGTTTAGAAAAAGAACTTGAAGAATTAAACAATAAAGAAAAAAATAAATTATTAAGTAATGTTGTAACAAGCGATGATATTGCAAATGTTATATCAAAATGGACTTCAATTCCTATTACAAAACTTATAAGTAGTGAAAAGGAAAAATTATTAAACCTTTATGATAATTTGTCTAAAAACGTTATGGGTCAAAGTGAAGCTTTAAAACTTGTAAGCGATGCGATTATAAGAAGTAGAAGTGGAATAAAAGATCCAAATCGTCCAATAGGTTCATTCATCTTTTTAGGACCAACTGGAGTAGGTAAAACAGAAGTTGCAAAATCTCTTGCTTATGAATTATTTGATGATTACAAACACATGATAAGAATTGATATGAGTGAGTATATGGAAAAGTTTTCAGTATCAAGACTTATTGGAAGTCCTCCAGGATATGTTGGTTATGAAGAAGGAGGACAACTTACTGAAGCAGTAAGAAGAAATCCATATAGTATTATTCTATTTGATGAAATAGAAAAAGCACATCCAGAAGTTCTTAATTTGTTACTTCAAATTCTTGATGATGGTAGATGTACTGATTCTAATGGAAGAACTGTTGATTTTAAAAATACTATAATTATTATGACATCAAATGTTGGTAGTGAACATATTTTAGAAGGACATGATGAACTTGTATTAAAAGAGTTAACTAATTACTTTAAACCTGAGTTTATAAATAGAATAGATGAAGTTATCGTATTTAACAAATTAACCAAAGATGTTCTATATCAAATTTTAGATAAAATAATTAAAGAAATAGAACTTCGTTTAAAAGACTTGAATGTTAAAATAAATTTAGATGAATCTGCTAAAAAGTATTTTATAGATAACGGCTATAGTGAATCTTATGGTGCGAGACCATTAAAAAGATTAGTATCAAAAGAACTTGAAACAGTACTTGCTAAAAAAATTATTAATAATGAAATAAAAGAAAATAGCATTATAAAAGTTTCATATCATGATAGAATTATTATAGAATAAATTTCTAAATTAAATTTTTAATTATAATATGTTTTAAAAACATTTAATTGCATCTGAATTTAAAAGTGTTTAAAATCAGGTGCTTTTATTATAAACTTATATATAAATAACATATAAACAATGCTGGTTTCTCTAAAAATTTTATAAAAATTTAATTATTGCATAATATAATAAGTAGTGATATATTATTTTTAGGAGGATAATTATATGAAAAAATTTAAAAAATTATTTTTAGTTTTTGTTTTAGCACTTCTTTTTATTCCTTGTGTTAAAGCAGAAGAAATTAAAACTTATGATACTTTATTAACTAGTGAACCAACTAATGTTGAATATCGTAAAGACAATATGAAAGCAGAAGATGACCTAAATTTAACAGGAAATTACAATAGTAGTACTTTTTTTGCAGGAAATAGTGTATATGATGCAACTAATGTAGATGGAATAAGCTTTGTTGCTGGTAATGATGTTAATATTAATGGTAATTATGAATATGGATTTGTTGCTGGTAATATCGTTGATGTTAAAGGAAAATATCAAAAAGATGTATTTGTTTTTGGTAATATGGTTTCTTTTTCAAATGAATTTTCAGTAGCAAATGATATGTATTTATTTGGAGCAACAGTTACATTAAATGGAAATATTGGTAGAAATTTATTTGTTGCAGCAGATAGACTTGTTTTAGAAAACGTAACAATAAATGGAGATGTAAATGTTTCAGCATCATCTATTACTTTTGGTGATAATGTTTTAGTAAATGGTACTTTTAAGTACAATGAAGATGCAAATTTAAACAACATGGAAAAAGCATCAATTTCAACTATTTTAACTTACGAAATTGAAAATGATTTAAAAGATGTAAATAAATTTGCTGCATATCAAGACTTTTTATTATCAGTGGTTGGTCTTATTCTTTTAGGAGTTGTTTTATATGCATTATGTCCAAGTGCATTTGAAAAATTAAAAGAAAAAACAAATAATTATACTTTTGTTGAAGGTTTAAAAGATTCTGCAGCAGGACTTTTAACATTAATTGGATATCCAATCTTTATGCTAATATTATTATTTACAGTTATATGTATACCTATTTCAATTATTGGACTTATTTTATATGGTATAGCAATTTATATGACAACTTTATTTGTTGGCTATTTAGTTGGAGATTTATTATTTAGAAAAGCTATGGGTAAAGAAGTAAGTGGTTTCTATTCTATAATTATAGGTGTATTAATTGTTAAAATACTAAAATTAATACCATTTATCGGAGGATTTATTTCATTTATTGTTCTATGTTTAGGACTTGGTTTAATAGTAAAATTATTATTTTCTAAAAGAAATAAGGAAGTAGCATCAGAAAACATAATTGAAGCAGAAGTTAAAGAAAAAAAGACAACTAAAAAAATAAAAAAAGAAGAAAAATAAAATATATTTAAAAAATAAAAAATGTGTTAATTCTAAATTAGACGAATAACACATTTTTTTATCTTGTCTGAAGTTATATTTTATTATATAATATTTATAGAATAAAGGGAGTGGATTAAAGATGAAATCATTAACAAAAAAAGAATTAGAAATTATGGATGCTTATTATAGAGCAGCAAATTATTTATCAGTAGGACAATTATATTTACTTAATAATCCACTTTTAGAAAGACCACTTACAATAAGTGATGTTAAACCTCGTGTTGTTGGACATTTTGGAACAACGTCTGGACAAAATTTTATTTACGTTCATTTAAATAGAATTATAAAAAAATATGATTTAAATATGATTTATATATCAGGTCCTGGTCATGGTGGCAATGCACTTACTTCAAATACTTATCTTGAGGGATCTTTTACTTTAAAGTATAATGATGTAACAGAAGATAAAAAAGGTATGCAAAAATTATTTAAAATGTTTAGTTTTCCATATGGTTTATCTTCACATGCTTCTTGTGAAATACCAGGAAGTATTCATGAAGGAGGAGAACTTGGATATAGTTTAAGTCATGCTTATGGATCAGTACTTGATAATAAAGATTTAATTGCAGCTTGTGTTATAGGAGATGGCGAAGCAGAAACAGGTCCTCTTAGTACATCATGGTTTTTAAATAGAATAATAAATCCAAAAACAGATGGAATAGTTTTACCAATTCTTAATTTAAATGGTTATAAAATATCTAATCCTACGGTATTTGGAAGAATGACTAATGATGAGTTATATCACTTTTTCGTAGGACATGGTTATAAACCTTATTTAGTTTCAGGAACTGATCCATCATATTTACACGAAAGAATGGCAAAAGTTCTTGACATGGTTGTAAAAGATATAAAAGAAATAAAAAAATGTAAAACTGAAGAAAAAATAATGTATCCAGTTATTATTGTAAAAACTCCAAAAGGCTTTATGGGACCAAAAAGAGTAGATGAAAAAGAAATTGAAGGAACATTTAGAGCACATCAAGTTCCTATTGCTGTAGATGATAAACATATTGAAAATATAAAATTACTTGAAGATTGGCTTAGAAGTTATAAACCAGAAGAATTATTTGATGATAATGGTAGATTTAAAGAAGAATATCGAAAATTTATTCCTAATACTAATAAATGCATGGGAAATAATCCAGTTTGTAATGGAGGAAATCTATTAAAGGATTTAATACTTCCTGATTTTAGAAATTATGAGTTTAAATTTAAAAAACGTGGAGCTGAAAAAGCAAGTGATATGATGGAACTTGGTAATTTTATAAGGGATATTATTGCCCTTAATAAAGATAATTTTCTTGTTTTATCTCCAGATGAAGCTTTATCAAATAGATTAAATCATATATTTGAAGCAACAAACAGAAAGTGGAACGATAAAATTTTACCAAATGATGAATTTTTAAGTAAAGATGGTAGAGTAATTGATTCACTTTTATCAGAACATATCTGTGAAGGTCTTTTAGAAGGATATCTATTAACAGGAAGACATGGTGTTATAAGTAGTTATGAAGCATTTATTAAAGTAGTTGATTCAATGTGTCATCAACATGCTAAATGGTTAAAAATGTCAAAAGAAGTGCCATGGAGAAGTCCTATTTCTAGTTTAAATTATCTGTTAACATCACATGCTTGGCAACAAGACCATAATGGTTATACTCATCAAAATCCAGGATTTTTAAATGAACTTGTTGATATGAAAGATGATATAGCAAGAATTTATCTTCCAATAGATGCGAATAGTTTAATTTGTAGTTATAACAAAGTATTAAATACTAAAAATAATATCAATGTAATTGTTGCATCAAAACATCAAACTTATCAGTGGTTAACTATGAAAGAAGCAATAGATCTTGTAGAAAAAGGAATATCTACTTTAGATTTTGTAAGTAATTGTAAAAAAAATCCAGATGTTATTTTAGTAGGAGCTGGAGATACTCCAACATATGAAGTTATTTTAGCAGCAAAAATACTAAAGGATAATATTAAAGGTATTAAAGTAAAAGTAATAAATGTAATAGATTTAATGAAATTAAGAAATAAAAATGAACTTTCTGACAAAGAATTTGATAATTTATTTACTAAAGAAAATCATGTTATATTTGCATTCCATGGTTATAAAAGTTTAATTCATGAACTAATTTTTGATAGAACAAATAAAAATTTTCATGTTTTTGGATATAATGAAGAAGGTTCAATTACAACTCAATTTGATTTAAAATCAAGAAATAAAATTGATAGATATAGCTTAGTTTTAGAAAGTTTAAAATACATTAAAGGTCATGATAAAGAAAAAAAATCTTTAGAAAATTATTGTAATAATATTTTAAAAGAAAATATAAAACATGTTAAAGAATACGGCGATGACTTAGAAGAAATAAAAAAATTTAAATTTTAATATAGGAAAATAAAAGATAGTATGTTATAATTTTTGTGTAAAATAAGCATACTTTTTTTATAAAATTTTTTAGTAATATAAAAGTAATATACGATTATTCAGTTTGATATCATAAGAGGTGCATATGAAAAAAATAAAAATAGATAAAATAAGGATATCATTTATAATATCAATAATGGGAGTAGTTGCACTTATTGTTGGAACAAGTTATGCTATATTTAATACAGTATTAGAATCAAGTAAAGAACAAGTAATAAAAGTTGGTTCTATTGCATTAAAATATACAGATTTAACAGAAAAGGATTTAATAGGATTAGAAGAACTAACAGATGAAGAAGGAATAGTAAGTGACAATTATTATAGTTTTAGTATTGAAAATATTGGAACAGAAAAAGCTTATTATGAGGTAATGTTAATAAGTGATGAAGAATCAAATAATAGTTTAGAAAAAGTATTAGATGATAAATATATAAGAGCGAGTATCGAAGTAGATGAAGTAGTAAAACCTGTTATAGATATAGAAGAAGTAGGAAGAATAATCTATCAAGATACCATAAATGCAGGAATAACAAAAAATTATAAACTAAGATTATGGCTTAATTTTGATGGTTTAACAACTGAAGAAAAACAAACTTTATTAAAACAGGCAATTTATTTTAAAATAAAAGTTACTGCAAGTCAAATAACAGAATTGCCAAACTTAGATGAAAGTGGAGCTAGTATTCCAGAATTGGCAACAGGAATGATACCAGTATATTATGATGAAACAGCAAACACATGGAAAAAAGCAAGTTCAAAAAATAATGATGAAAATAATAGATGGTACGATTATGATAATAAGATGTGGGCCAATGCAGTAACAGTAAGTGATACAAATAGAACTACTTATTTAAACGCTAGTTTAGGAACACCAATATCTATGGATGATATAAATACCATGTGGGTATGGATACCAAGGTTTAGTGCTACAGGTGATACCGTAAATTATAATGGAGGAACACAAGCAAATCCTGGAGCATTTAATATAACATTTGTTGATAATAAAAAAGTAGCCCATGATGCATTTACATTTGGAACAAATAAACTTAATGGTTTTTGGGTAGGAAAATTTGAAAATTCAAGTAATATAACTTGTACAGTATCAGATAATTCGGTAGTAGAATTAGGTTGTAATTTAACAACCATAAGACCAAATATAAAACCAGATGCAATTAGTTGGAGAGGAGTACAAGTATCAACAATTTATATAGATATATCATTAATGACAGAAACAAATAATCATTATGGTTTAAATAAATTAAAAAATACAACACTAGATACACATATGATGAAGAATAATGAGTGGGGAGCAGTAGCATATCTAACCCAAAGTATTTATGGCAGATGTATATCAAGTACAAATTGTACTGAAGTAGGGATAAATAACAATAGTAGTTATATAACAGGATATGGTGCACCCGATGGAAGTAATAGTTCAGCAACAAATGGTACTTACGAAACAGATTTAGGAAAGAATGCCTCAACAACAGGTAATATCTATGGTGTATATGACATGAGTGGTGGATCTTTTGAATATGTTATGGGAGTATACACAGATGGAATAAAAAATTGGTCTGGTTATTCAACTTCAAATAATAATCACTCAGGATTTAGTGGATGTTTAGGAAGTAGTTGTAGTAGTACCTATAGTGGATTAACATATCCAGAAAGTAAATACTATAATAGCTATACGAATACAGGAACTATCTCATCACCTATAACGAATTATACAAGTAATATGCAACATGCTTTAATAGAAATAGCAGGATGGTATAATGACAGACCTAATTTTGTTAATGGTGATTATCCTTGGTTTTTACGTGGTGGTTATTACGATTCTGGAATTTATGCTGGTATTTTTCATTATAACTATGATGGTGGATTAGCAAATAAAATTTATTCATCCCGCTCTGTTTTAGTTAAATAAAAAATTTTAAATACCATTTATAATTTTATTAACAAATTGATTTTTTATAAAATAAGAAAGGTACATAAAAATGAAAAAATATATAGATTTTAAGACAAACAAAATAAAAAATTTATTATTATCTGATATTAAAATTATAAATAAGTACTTATTAACAATGATAGTATTTGTAATATTAATGGTTGCAGGTAGTATATCGTACGCCTTATTTGTTTTTGAATTCGAATCAGATAGTATTATGCTATTATATGATGATATAAAAGGACCAATATGTGTAATAAATGGACCTGATGTATCAGAAATTGGAGTAAATAGTAATACAACATATATAATGAATTGTACAGATAATTTTGGTGTAGTTGATACTATTTTAACAAGTGATAATTTTACTATAACTGGTGATATAACAATAAGTAATATAACAAAAGAACAAATAGATAATGGTTATAAATATAATATAACAATTTTATCTGGAACAACAAATACAACGGGTAATATAAAGTTAAATAGTAATGTAATACAAGATATAAATGGCAATTATAACAAAGAATCTAATGTAAGTAATAATGTTGTTGTTACATCATATAAAAATTTTTATATAGTTTATGGTGGACAAACTCTAGAATATCATTTTGATGAAGGAATGACATTTAATGATTTTATATCAAGTAAGTATAATGATGGAAATATATCAAATGATAGTGGTTATCTTGCTTATAATACGGAATATGAAGTTTATAGTGGTTCAACAAGATTAACACCAGATAAATCAATAACAATAAATGCTACTTATACTACCAAAGATACACTTGCTAAATTGGTTATATCTGGAGGACGTCTTAAGGAAACAAGTAACATTTCATATGATGGTAAAGATGGTGCATGCGATGAAAAAATAGAAATAACAAACTATTATGGTGCTGGATATGTGACAGTAAATGGAACAAATTATGTTTCAACAACTCTTTGGATAAATAAAAACACAACTATAAAAATATACTATAGTAATGATTATACTACAGCAAAATCATCTTCTGGATGGGTTTATTATAAACCAAGATATACAACTCAAAATTATACTGTTAGCAAAAATACATATGTTAGATTAAATTCAACTGGAAAAAGTGTAAATTCTCCTAGTGTATGTGATGCGGGATTAGTATATAGTGATTATTACGATTATTGTTCTTATTTTACTGTAACGATATCGTAAATGATAGATATATTATAAATTTTAAAATTTAATTAACATTTTTCAATAAATTAACAAAATAACTTTATTTTTTATAATTAAATGTGTTAAAATCATATTAAGGATAATAATCTATAATTCAATAGGAGTAAGAATATGGATAATGATATAAATATAGTTGAAGAAAAAAGAAAGTTTTTTAATAGATTACAAAGAAAAAATAAAGTTAATAAGTCAAAAATAGAAGAACTTGACATAGATTCTATTGGTATTTCATTAAACTATCAACAAATAGATTTAATGAATTATTCTTGGAGTGATAACATAAAGTATGAAAGTTATCAGAATAAATTACTACCATTCAGTGATTTTTCTAAAAAAAATGAAAGAAAAAGACATTTGATGATTTTAGATGATTTAAGAAAAGATACTAAACTACCTGAGAAAATAAGAGATGTTTTTGATAAAATTTATGATCAAACTGTAAATAATAAAAATATAACTGATGGTGTTTTAACATCAACACTTGATAAACTAACAACTAGATTGTCAACAGATTTACAACATCATATTTTTAAAAAAGTGAATGAGTTATTTAGAGTTTCATACATCGGTATAAAAGATATGAAAATTGAAGAAGCAAGAAAATTATATTCTTATGTTAATAATGATTTCACATCAATTACAATTAAAGATTTATGTGATTATAAAAATTATGTTAATTACAATGGTAGTTACAATAGAGATGATTTAGAAAGAGCATTAAAATTTTGCTATGATAATGATAAACAAGTAAGAATTAAAGATTTAATTAGTTATGATAGTTTTCCTTCTTACTTAAAAGAAGAACCAAAAGAAGTAGTAAAACAAAAATTACTTACTTATATTGATGATTTAACTAGATATATTAAAAATTATAATGTTATTCATACAAGAATAGATAGAAAGAATTTTATAAGAAGTATTGATATAATATCATCATTAATTACAGATGATGTTCCATATAAATATCGTGGTAATTTAAGTGATTATAATGAATCTGGTATTTTATCTGTTTTATCACTTGAAGATATACTTGATGTTATAAAAGTTGCTAGAAATAATTTACCAACAGTATCATTTGTCTATAATGAAGATGGATTAGAAAATGTTGATAAGCGTAAAAAAGTTAAAGAAATTATAAAAGCTATAAATGAATATGAAAAGAAAAATAATCTAAAATTAATTGATGTATTAGGAATAAAAATGCATGTTAGTTTAGATGTTTTAAATGATTCTTTACTTGATATGTTTAATGATCTTAGTGAACTTAATCTTCCTATTGCTATAACAGAATTTGATCTTCATGCAACAACTGATATGTTAGAAAATAATACAAGTAATGAAATTGAAATTTTAAGAGAAAGATTTATTAGTGATTTATGTAATATGATTACTAATTTGCAAATTTCTAAAGTTATAAAATTTGACTCTTTTACTATTGATAGTGTTAATAATAAACAAAATGAAATGTTAGAAATTATTAATGAAAAAAGAAGAGAAAATAATTTGCCACAATTGTTAACAATTTATGGTGGATATTATGATGATAATATGGAAAAAAAAGAAATACCTGATTTTGGTTTGAAATATAGCGAAAGTGGTGGAGTGGATTTCTTCTATGGTGCGATTATAATAGTTTCTTTAGCTTTAATTATTGCGGCAGTTTGTTTTGTATTTATAAAATTTATATAAAAGGTATAATTAATTATATCTTTTTTAACATTTTTAATAAGAAATAATGTATAATAGTTAATTGAGGTGGGATTATGGATAAGATAATTGATGGAAAATTGGTAAGTGGTATTATAAAAGAAAATTTAAAAAAAGAAATAGCTACTTTAGATGAAAAATTAACTCTTGTAGTTATTCAAGTTGGTAATAATGAAGCATCTAATATTTATGTAAATAATAAGATAAAATTATGTAATGAAATAGGAATTAATTCTATTTATAAAAAATATGAAGATATAGATGAAAAAAGCTTAATAAAAGAAATAGAAAAATTTAACAATGATTCTAGTATTAATGGTATTTTAGTACAACTCCCTTTACCAGATTCTTTTAATACTAAAAAAGTTATTAATTCTATCTCATATAAAAAAGATGTTGATGGTCTTACAAGTATTAATCTTGGAAAATTATATAATAATGAAGAAAGTATAATACCTTGTACTGCTAAAGGGGTTATGAAATTATTAGATTATTATAACGTATTATTAGAAAGCAAAAAAGTATCAATTGTTGGAAGAAGTACTCTTGTTGGAATTCCTCTTTTTAAACTTTTATTAGACAGAAATTGTACTGTTGTTATGTGTCATTCTAAAACTAAGGATTTAAAAAGTATTCTAAAAGAAAGCGATATCATAATCTCTGCAACAGGGAAAAAAGGTTTAATAACTCGTGATATGGTAAAAGAAGGTTCTGTTGTTATTGATGTTGGAATAAGCAGAATTGAAAATAAAATCTATGGCGATGTTTGTTTTGATGAAGTCTTAGAAAAAGCTTCTTTAATTACTAAAGTTCCTGGTGGAGTAGGACCTATGACTGTTATTTGTCTAATGGAAAATACATTAGATTGTTATAAAATACAAAAAAATATGAGAAATTTATAAAAAAGTGTTGAAAAAAATAGTTATCTATCATATAATAAGATTACGTTTTTAAAACATTTCTTGGAGTGGTACTCAAGAGGCTGAAGAGGCGCCCCTGCTAAGGGTGTAGATCGGATAAAACTGGTGCGAGGGTTCAAATCCCTCCCGCTCCGCCATATTAGAAAAGTAAGTTCTGATTAGTTCGGGACTTTTTTTAATTTAATTATAGAAATTTTGTGTAAAAATATTTCATATAATATATTAATTTTTTTTAAAATTATCTTGACTCTCCCCTTAGAGTAGGTTGTATAAATAATTTAGGAGGCGAAAATATGTATAAAATTGGAGATTTTTCTAGCATGTCAAAAACTACTATAAAAACACTTAGATATTACGAAAAAGAAGAATTATTAAAACCTGTTTATGTAGATCCAAAAACAGGTTATAGATACTATGAAACAAGTCAATTAGTTGAAATATCTAAGATTATTTCTTTAAGACAAATCGGATTATCAATTAAAGATATAAAAAAGATATTAGATGGATATGATATGGAAGAAATACTAAACAAAAGAAAAAAAGAGATAGAAGAAAATCTTGTTAATTACAATACCTCGCTTTCTAAAATTAATTATTTATTGGAGGAAAACAATATGAAAAATGAAATATTTATTAAAGAAATACCAAGTTATGTAATATATTATCGTGATGGAGTAATATCTGATTTTAGTAAAATTCCAGAATTTGTTTTACAAGCTGGGACAGAATGTACTAAGAAAAATCCTAATTTAAAATGTGTAACACCAGATTATTGCTATATTAGTTATTTGGATGGTGAATATAAGGAAAAAGATATTAAAATTAGATATGCCGAAGCTGTTGAAAAAATTGGAGTAGAAACTGAAAAAGTAAAATTTATGAAAACTAATCCTATAACAGCCGTATGTATTTATCATAAAGGATCATATGACACTTTAAGAGATTCATATAATATTATTTTAAAATACATTGAAGATAATGGCTATGAAATAATAGATAATGTTCGTGAATGTTATATTGATGGTTGTTGGAATAAAGATAATGTTTCTGATTATTTAACAGAAATACAATTTCCAGTTAAAAAAAGATAATTGTTAAAGCAAATTATACATTAATTTGCTTTTTATGTGCTATAATTTTTGTATAAGTAGTTTATATTCTGATAAAAAAAAAATAATTGAGGTGAATTATATGAAAAATCCAATTTTAGAAATTAAAAATTTAACAAAATACTATGGTAAAGTATTAGGAGTAAAAGATTTATCACTTACTTTAAATGAAGGTGAAATATTTGGTTTTATTGGACCAAATGGTGCAGGAAAATCAACAACAATTAAATCTATTATGAATTTAATAAACAAAACTAATGGAGTTGTTTTACTAAATGGAAAAGAATTTACTAAAGATGATATTTTATTAAAAGAAATAGTTGGTTATCTTCCTAGTGAAATTCATCTATATGATGATTTGACAGTTAAAGAAATGTTAGATTATCATGAAAAGTTTTATAAAAAAAATATTCATCAAAGAAGATTGGAATTAGTTAAAAGACTAAAACTTGATGAATCAAAAAAAATAGAGGATTTATCTTTAGGTAATTTAAAAAAATTAGGAATTATTTTAGCTTTTATGCATGAACCTAAATTAGTAATTTTAGATGAACCAACAAGTGGACTTGACCCTATTATGCAACAAGAATTTTATGAATTATTACAAGAAGAAAAAGAAAAAGGAACAACTATATTTTACTCAACTCATATTTTAAATGAAGTTTCTAAAATCTGTGATAGAGTTGGAATAATTAAAGATGGAGTTTTATTAAAAATAGAAAAAGTAGAAGAAATGAAAAAAAACACTTTGAATTTTGTCACAATAGAATCAGAAGAAATAGATAAAATAATTAAAGATTTAAAACTAGATGCAAATTTGAAAAATAATAATGTGATTCGTTTTAAAAATAGTTTATCATCAGATATGCTAATTAAATCTTTAGCAAAATATAAGATAGATAAAATATTAATTGAAGAAGCAACTTTAGAAGATATATTTTTACATTATTATAAGTAGGAGGAATTTTATGTTTAAAAGAGAAATGAAAGTAAATTTTAAAAATTTTATTATCTGGTTATCTATTTTAATTGGTTTATTTTTAGTTGTATTTTTAATTTATCCATCAATTGTAAATAGTGAAAATATAAAGATGCTTGATGAAATGATGTCCTTATTTCCAAAAGAATTATTAATAGCTTTTAATATGGATATAACAACAATTGATAGTTGTTATGGTTGGTTAAAAACCGAAGGATTTGTTTTTGTTTTATTAATTATTGGTTGTTATTCAGGAATTCTTGGTTCAAATATTTTGTTAAAAGAAGAAAACGATAAAACAATTGAATACTTAAATAGTTTACCTATTACTAGAAATAAAATTATTTTTAATAAAGTAATCGTAGGTTTAATATATATATTTTTAATGGTTATAAGTCTTGGAATCTTTAATTTTATTGGTTTATCAATAAGTGGTGATTTTGATAAATTACAATATATTTTACTTAGCATAACTCCTTTATTTTCTTCAATTCCAATTTATTTTACTTGTATGTTTTTATCAACATTTACTAATAAAACAAAAAAAATCTTTGGAATTAGTTTAGAAATAGTATTTATAAGTTATGTTTTTCAAACATTATCTAGTATTTCAAGTAATGTAGAATTTTTAAAATATGTATCTTTCTTTACTTTAGCAGATATTAGAAATGTTATTATAGATATTTCTATTAATCCATTAATTGTTATAGTAAGTATTCTTATTTCTAGTTTGTTTTTAATATTAGTAGTTATTAATTATAATAAAAAAGAATTAGTATAAATGATTTTTATAAAATGTTAAAAAGCTTTGACAAATTTATAAAACTATTTGGTAGATTTTAATCAAGTAAAAATCTATAATGGATTTCGAAAGGAGAAAAATTTATGCTAGGAGAAAAAATTTATAATTTAAGAAAACAAAAAGGTTTTTCACAAGAAGAATTAGGAAGTAAAATTAATGTTTCAAGACAGACAATTTCTAATTGGGAATTAAATGAAACAACACCTAATATAGAACAATTAAAACTTTTATCTAAGGTTTTTAATGTTAGTATTGATGATCTTTTAGATAATGATGTCAAAAGTGTTTTAGTTGAAAGAGTAAGTAATACAGAAAAATTAGCAGGTATTATTATTAAAATATTAAAAATAATGGGAATAGTACTTATCGCTTTTGTATTAATAGATGTAATTGCTTTTATTTTTTTCACTACATCTAAAAGAATAGAAAGCAGTGCCCAAGTAGTATGTACACTTGAAGAAGAAAAATATTTAATAGAAATTAGTTCAAAAAAGTATTTCAATTGTGATAATTGCTCTTTAGAAATGGAACATGAATTAGAAAAGTTAGTTGATTTTAATCATATAGATAAAAGCATTAATAGTATTGAAGATTATTTTACATCTAATAATGGTTATTGTGAGTAAAATAATAGTAATAATATTTACACTCTACAAAAAATAGAGTTAAATTCCATTTTTACATGTTAAAATATATATGTAAGGAGGAAATATGGTTACTTTAGGTGAAAAAATAAAAAAAATAAGAATTTCAAACAATCTCAAACAAAGTGAATTAGCAGAAATACTTTTCGTTTCTGAAAAAACAATTTCTAGTTGGGAAAATAATAGAACAATCCCAGATTTAAATATGATTTATAAAATATCAGATTATTTTAAAAAAAGCTTTTATTATTTAATCAACAATGATTGTGATACTGATAATACAGATGAAATTGAAATTAAATTAAAGGTTGATGATAATGAATATAATCGAATATTAAATTTGATAAGAAAATGTTCTATTAATAAACGAAATGTTAACCAAATTGATACTTATTATTTAACAGATAGAGAAATTAATAAAGAATGGTTAAGAATAAGAAATGAAAATGGAAAATACATATTTAATTATAAAAAGAAAATAGATAACTCCCATTATGAAAAATACGATGTATTAATAGATAATTTTAATAATTTAAATAAAATTTTATTGTCATTAGGAATTAAAAAAATTGGAACTATAAATAAAAATAGGACAAGTTACTTATATAAAGATAAATATGAATTTTCATTTGATAATGTAAAAGACATAGGTATGTTTATAGAAATAGAACTAATTAATAAAAGTGAAGATGATGAAACAGATTTTTGTGATTTGTTAAAAATTATGGAAAATTTAAAAATAGATTTAAATATGATTGAACAAAAAAAATATATCGATTATATATAATTGGAGGATATATGAAAAAAACAGAGCTTATTATGTTAAAAAGACTACTACAGCAAGAAATTGAAAGAAGAAATAGAATCAATACTCTTTTATCAAATGGTTTAATTCAAGAATTTTTGTCATTAAATAGTTTAGATATTCATGAATTACCATTAGATGATAAGTGGATTATATTGGAAGAACTACTAAAAAAATTTATAATTACTGAATCCAATGGAATCCTTGTGTGTACAAATAATTATATAGTTGATTGTATTATATGTTATCAAGAAACTAATTATTATGTAAAGGAGGTTCCTTTTGATAGTCAGTATATAGAATATCAAAAGTTTAAAGACATTGAAACTAGTAAAACATATATCGCATATTTGGATAGTTATATCCAAGACTTAATAGATAAAGAAAATAAATATTCAACTAGAATAAAGATGACACCAAGCGAATTTTGCCATACTCGATATAGAGGATATTTAATTAGTGAATTAAAAGAAAAATATACGATATTAAATCCTTGTAATTCTTCAAAAAATGATAATGGATTTAAAGAAGTTCAAAAAGATTTCTTTGAAACAGCAATAGAAAAAGGTCAACCTAAAGCTAAGAAATTGATATTAGAAAAATATCAACTTATGAATTAACTTGTTAATAAAAAAATGTATGTAAAATTATGTGATTCCCATTTAGGGGACATAAAATGAAAAATACATTATATTAAAAAGAGAAAATTTTGTTATATTTTCTCTTTCTTTATGGCTTTATATTACCATAAAATTGTTATTTTTTCAAGACTTGTATTAAGTTATAAATAGGTGTATTAAAAATTAGAGGTGAAAAAAATGGTAGAAAAAAATATGACTGCTTTAGTAAGTTGTTTTGCAAGATGTTATCATTATAAGAATAATGATTATAGAATTTTTAGTGATAATATTGCAGAAAAAATTTTAAGTAATGAAGAATATAATGCTATTTCAAGTAATATGTCAAGTGGAATTAAATTTTTCAATCCCAACTTTGTTGGAAAAAAAGAAGATGCATTAAGATGGATAGTTGATAATCAACTTTCTCCATCTGTTTTAGGAAGAAGTGCTTTTTGTGAAAAATCATTGTTAACTGCAATTAAATTTGGATGCATGGAATATCTAATTTTTGCATCTGGTTATGATACTTTTGCTTATAGAAAAAATATTAATGGTTTAAAAGTATTTGAAATCGATAAAAGTGAAATGATTGATGATAAAATTAGAAAATTAAAAAATAATAAACAAGATTATTCAAAAGTTGATTTTATTAAATGTGATTTTACAAAAAAGAATTGGATTAACAATATTATTAATAGTAATTATGATAAAAATAAAATATCATTTAGTAGTTTATTAGGTATTAGCTATTACTTGACAAAACAGGAATTTATTGAGATGATTCAAAATATTTCTAGTATAATATGTAGTGGAAGTAGTATTGTTTTTGATTATCCAACTTATGAAGGTAGTAAAGAAACGATAATAAATGAGAAATTAGCAAGTGGTGCCAATGAACATATGAAAGCAAAATATTCATATAAAGAAATAGAAAAAATATTAGAAGAAAATGGATTATTAATTTATGAACATTTAAACAATGAAGAAATGACTAGTATTTATTTTGAAAAATATAATACTTTAAATCCAAATAATAAAATAATTGCACCTAAAGGAGTATGTTATTGTTTAGCAATTAAAAAAAACAAATAGGTTAATTCTATTTGCTTTTTTAATAATAACTAATATTTTAAGATTATTAATCAGTTTCAATTGGACAATTAACTATTTCAGTTTTTTTACAATTTGTTCCATCTTTAGTATATCCAGAAGGACAATTTTTAGAAGCAATTTTATCAGTCTGTTTTAAACAATATGCAATAACTCCACCACCAATTATCTCATCATATCTATAATCATTACCTTTACATCCAGTCCATGATTTATCACTACTTTGGTTTTCTGATAAATATTTATTATTAAAATTTAAACATTTTCCATTAAATAAAGTGTATCCAGAAGGGCAAGTATAAGTAGTTACGAGATTTGTTGTTTTTTCTCTTTTACAAGTACTTCCATCACCAATAGGTGTACAATCTTTTGGGCATACATATGGTTTTTTCCAGATTGCTATTAACACAAGATCGTTTGTTATTATCGTATCTTTATCTATAATGTTTCCAAATTGGTCTTGCCATCCTTTAAATATATATCCATCTTTTACTGGTGCTACTGGCAATATAATATTTTTATTGCTTTCAACAAGTAATTCTTCAATATTATTTCCACCATCAGTATTAAAAGTAATTTTATTTGTTGTTTTGTTTTTTTCTCTCCAAAGTGCTTTAACAGTAATATTTTCTTTTATATAAGATCCAATTTGAATTATTTCATTATTTTCATTTGCCCATCCAACAAATACATATCCTTCTTTTTTAGGAGTTTTAGGAAGTCTTGTAATATAATTATCTTCAACTACTATTTTACCAATAGTTTCTCCATCTCCAGAATTAAAAGTTATTGTATACATTTTTTTGTCTTTCTTAATCCAAACAGCTTTTAATGTCATATTTTCAGTAAATTTCGTTCCACTTAAAACATAATTATCATCTTTATCTGTCCAACCTGCAAACACATAATCATCCTTTGTAGGTTCATCAGGTAATTTTACTATTTCATTATTTTTAACTTTGATACTTTCAATTACTGTTCCACCATCCGTGTCAAATAATATTGTATAACTTCTCGTTTTTAAAAATATAAAGCATATTATTACAATAATAACAATTAGTAATAAAATACATCCAACCAATAATCCCACATTTTTTTTCTTTTTATTTTCACTATTCATAGTTACCTCCTAACCTGATTATATCACGTATATTTTAATGAGTAAATCTAATAAATATTTATGAAAAAAACTAATCCATAAATGAATTATTTGTATAAAAAAGCTCGAAAATTTCGAGCGTATTTTCTTATGAAGCAAAGGCATGGGACATTTGCGAAAAATAGAAACAAGTAATTGATTAAATCAACTGAATAAATTATATCAGTTTTTGAAATTATTTCAAGATGTATGTACAAATAAATATTATAGTGTTATAGATTTGTAATTACATCTTCTAAAAATTCAGTAATCTTATTTATTACAAATAATTTTACTTTATCAACATCTTTGATACCGGTTAATTTAGTTTTCAACTCCATTAACTTATCTTTATCATTGGTATAATAATCTTTTATATTAGAGTAATTATATATTTTTTGCAGTGCATACCAAAATTCATAAATTTGTTCAATACTTTTATTTTTTATGTTTGATATTATTGAGTTTATACTTAAAATTTCAGCAAAATTTTTATTTTGCATAAATTTATAATTGTTAGTTTCACAATATTCTTTTAATTTGCTTCCCCAATCATCACTTGTAAAAATAATATTAATCTGTGTTTCATGATCTCGTTTTTCCTTTTGATTTACTAATTTTTTAATATTATCTATATTTTTATGATATATTTCGGAAGTTTTTGGAGTCCCATCAAAAAGTCTATCTTCATTATATTTTCCATTTACAATACCCTTATCAATGTTTCTTTCTAATCCATTAATTGCCTTATCTATCTTTGTTTTACATACATCCATTTCTTCGATACGTGACAAATAATTTACTATTTTTGAATACAATTCCAAATCATAATCATTATTTTCAATTTTTGTTATTAATTCGTCAATAATTGTATTTAATTCTTTCTCTGGTATAAGCCACCAAGTTTTTAATTTATATAATGGATCGTTTGGGTTGTTTATTTCATTTAAAACCATATTTTTATAATCATTTAGAGTAATTTTTATTCTATCTTTATCTAAATATGAGTTTTCTATATAATCATCTACAAATCTAAATCCTACAACAAAATTTTTATATATATAATCTGCTAGTTGATTTCCTAAATAAACGGTACCAAATTCTTGATTTGGTTCCCAATTATACGATTTTTTTCCTTGCTTTATGTGTAAAGATTTAATAGTACAATATGAAAACAAATCATTCAAATAAATGTTTTCTACATCTTTATTTTTAATAATATTTTTTGTTTCTTCAACTAATCTATTAAAACACTGAAAAATGAATTGTACTGTTCTCAAATTATAATATTTTTCATCTTCTAACTGTTTTAAAAATTTTCCCTTATTATTTTTTGCTGTTTTATTAGCATCATTATTTGTTATAATGGTATCTACAAATTTATCATATATGTCACAAATGTTAGCTCTGTAATAAATAACTTTTCCAATTAACTTTTCCTTTATTTCACTATATATGCTATCTTCACTAAAAAGGTATTTAGTTCTTTCAATAATTTCATCTTTTGTAAATTGAATAGCAGTACTTTGATTTGTTTCATTTGATGGCAACCAAGAATCCTTTTTTTTAAGTTTATCTTCAATTTTAATATTATTAGAAAGTGCAGTTAAGTATTTTAATTCCAAATTATTTTGATAATTAACTTTTCCAATTTTATTTTCATCAGCAACTATTATAACTTTTATATTGTTGTGTTCCACCAATTCATTTATATATCCTAATATGGAATTTATATTTATGTTGCATCGTTCTAAATCATCAAAAAAAATAATTAAATTATCAATTTTATATAACGAACTAATAATTTTACTTATCTTACTATTTGAACTTTGAATAAATGTTTTATTAGCAATAAATTTACTTCCAATTTCTAGTCCAAGATCAACAAATGGCAATATCTGTTTAACTTTTTCATTCTTAATTAATGATAATGCTATTTTGTTTTTTATTTCTGATACACTATTTAACCCATATAAAGAAACATATATTGGCTTTTTATATTTATTATTTTCTTTATTTTTTTGATATTCATCTTCTAATTCTTTAATATATGCTTTAACAAAATAAGTTTTACCGTTTCCCCAGCTTCCATTAAGAAGTGTGGCATACTTTATATTTACATTATAAATGTAATCATTTAATTCATTTTTAATTTCCTCTTCACTCAAATATTTCAATATACATCACCAATAATATTTTAACACTAAAATTGAAAAAAAGGTTATATTCTTGCGACATTTGTTACGCTTTCTTACTGCATTTCTTATTACATTATTTTATTAGGAATAATATTAGGAAATTTATTAGGAAAGTTATTATAATCTTATTGGGGAATAAAAGAAGGTGTGATAAAATATCTTTTTAGTGGTGATATAATGAAAAAACAATATTTAATTTATGCAGATGAATCACATAGAAAAGGTAAATACTATAGCAATTTTTATGGTGGTGCTTTAGTTAATTATATTGAACTTGAAAAAATAAGTAAAAAACTTAATAATAAAAAGGCAGAATTAGGATTATTTCAAGAAGTTAAATGGACAAAAGTAACTGAACAATATTTAGATAAGTATTTAGAGTTAATTGATTATTTCTTTGAGTTTGTTAAATCTAATAAAATTAAGATAAGAATAATGTTTAGGCAAAATGCACAAGTGCCACAAAATTTAACTAGAGAACATGAAGAAAAAGAATATTTCCTTTTATACTATCAATTTATTAAACATGCTTTTGGTATAGATTATTGCAATCCAAAAGAAAAAGATCAAGTAATATTAAAACTATATTTTGATAAATTACCTGATACTAAAAAGAAAAATAAAGAGTTTAAGGGTTATATTTATGCACTTAATGACTTTTTTTGTATTAATAATGTTCATATTTATAATGAAGATATAGCAGAAGTAGATTCTAAAAATCACGTAATATTACAATGTATGGATATTATTTTAGGGGCAATGAACTTTAAATTAAATAATATGGATAAGGAGAAAATACCAGATAGTAATAGACGCGCTAAAAGAACTATTGCTAAAGAAAAGTTATATAAAAATATTTTAAGAAACATCAAAACTATCTATCCTAATTTTAATATAGGTGTATCAACTAGTAGTCGTGGTGACTTTACTAACAATTGGGAAGATCCTTATAGACATTGGTGTTTTAAATCTAAAAATAGTGTATTTGATTCATCATTAACTAAAAATTCAAAATAAAAAACTCCATTCTTCCTACATAAACCTTTCACGTACTAAACGTGAAGCTTCGGATTGAACAGAGTTCTTATATGACAATAATACTATTTTTAATGGTATTTGTCAATACTAGTATATTCTACTAATATTTTTTTATACTTAAATTTTGAATATTAAGTTATTTTATCTTCATTAAATAATTCTTTTATATCAATATTTAACACTAAAGCTAATCTCCATAAAGTTCCGAGTGAAAATGTTTGATGATTTCTACTTTCGATATTTGATATAAATTGTGTAGAATATGACATCATTTCAGCAAGTATTTTAGTTTGTTTTTTATTAGTTTTTGCTCTGTTGTATCTTTTCAAAAAATTTTCCCTTGTACCTTTTAATTCACTTAATTCTTTATAGTTATTTTTAATAAAATTATCTAAATCTTCTTTTGTAATGTAATTTCAAACATAAAAAGGTGTTCTCCTTCCTAGAAAGAGAACGCTAAATTTATATTTCGTAGAACAAGTCTTCAAGTCTATCTACGGACAAAATAAAAACTCACAAACCATAATAGTTAGTGAGCTATTTTCATAAATGGAGCGGATGAGGAGAATCGAACTCCCGTGGTCAGCTTGGAAGGCTGAAGTTCTACCACTAAACTACATCCGCATCTAAACTACAAGAATCTTGTAGGCACTTTTAATTATATATTAATTATATTCAAAAAGTCAAGAAAAAATTAATAATAATTAGTAAAAAGTTGCTAATTTATTAAAAAATGTTTACTTTAATTGTTATAAATGGTAGAATTATCTTGGAAAATGTTTATTATGGGAGGTATTTTATGGAAACATTAAAGAAATTTTTTAAAAAATATTGTAATTTAATTATAACTCTATTAGTTGTAGTAGCAGTTATTGTTGGAATATTTTTTCTTTCAAAATTAGGTGAGGATAAATATTTCAAAGAAATGTCATATGAAGATTATACTACATCTTCAAAAAATAATTCAGATACATTTGTATATTTTGGATCAAAAGAAGATACTGAAACATTTGAAATGCTTAAACAATTTGCAAATGAAAATTCATTAAAATTTGGATACGTTTATACAGATGAATTAACTGATGAACAAAAAGAAGAAGTTCTTGGTGATAATGATAAAATATTATCTTATGGAGAAGAATCATATGAAGGTTCATTTACATCAGCTAATATTCAACAATTTTTAATTGATGAGGGTGTTTTACCAAAAACATTTGTTACAATATCAATGGATGATTATGTTGAACTTATGAAAAAAGATTATTTTGTTGTAGTAATAGGAAGAACTGGATGTAGTTTCTGTTCTAAGTATCAACCAGTTATGAATGAAATTATTAAAGAACAAAAAATTGATATGTATTATGTTGATATAGCATATTTTGATGATGGAGATTATGATACTCTTATTAACTCTTCAAAATATTTAAAAGAAAATGAATGGGGTACTCCAACTACTTTAGTATTTAAGAAAGGAAAATTTGTTGAAGCATTCTCAGGTTATGCTGAAAAACAAACAATTGTTGACTTCTTAAAATCAACTGGAGTAATTAAATAATGGCAACAGACTTATACAAAAGAGTAAATAAATTTTTAAAAACATATCCTGGAACTGTAGCATTTAGAATAAAAAAACATTGTGAAGTAGTTGAAAAGCATCTTGATGTTGATGAAAAAATCATATATGCTTTTGCTGGACAAAAAAATGAACATTGGTATGATATAGTGTCAACTCATGTTTTTGTTCTTACTAATAAAAGACTTATAATAGCTACTAAAAGAATAGTGTTTGGTTATTTCTTATATTCTATTACACCAGATATGTTTAATGATTTAACAGTTTATTCGGGTTTGTTTTTTGGCAAAATCGTAATAGATACAGTAAAAGAACTTGTATATATAACTAACCTTAGTAAAAAGTCATTAGATGAAATAGAAACAAATATCTCTTCTTATATGATGGAAGAAAAGAAAAAATATAATAAAGGAACAAATAACTAACAAAAGTTGTTAATTGTTTCTTTTTTTTGATATAATTTAATTGTGATGTATTATGAAAAAAATTATAAAAAATACTTTAATAATATTTTTAGCAATAATCATTTTGGAATTTATAGTATTTATTTTTAAAAATTATCATGAAGTAAGTTATAAAATAATTAATAATAAAACTTTCGATATAGAAGAAATTTATAAAGATGGTAATTATTACTTTAATGTAAAATTTGATGATAATAATATTTATTTTGACTATAAAAAAAGCTTTTCTAAAGCAAAAAAAGTTCTAAAAGATGTATTATATTATGAAAAAAATGACTTAAAATGTATTTTTCCAATATTTAAAAATAATGAAACTCTAAATATATTATGTCTAAAAAATAATAATGTATATACTTATGATTATTTTAAAGATGATTTAGAAGACTTTGTTAGTGAAATAAAAGAAAAAGGATTTAATGTAGAAGTATTTAGTGATAATTCTTCCTCTAAAAGATTATCATCGGCATTAGTTTATCAAGATAATATTTTAGATGATACTTACATATATATTTGGAAATATAATGGATTTTATAGTATTAATAATAAAAAATTAAGTCAATTGAATCTTTTTTCTAACGATATTTACATAAATAATTTTGGCATTAATGTTTCTAAATATTATGTAATACCTGATTATGATGAAAAGTATGAATATAGCAAATTTTATGTTGTTAATATGACAAACAATAAAATAAAAGAATTAAATCTAAAGAAAAATCAGAAAATAACTAATGATTATTATATAAATGGAGTAGTAGATGATAAATTATATATATTTGATACAGATAATTTGCTTCAGTATAGAATTAATCCTAAAAAATTAAAAATAGAACAAATTGGTAACAAAGAAACTGGTGGTTTATTTTATAATGGCGAATTTGAAAGACTTAATATTTATGATTTTAAAGAACAAAAATTAATCTTTAAAGAAGATTTAAAAATACCAAAAAATATAGAAAAATATGATGAAATTTATTCAAATGATGAAAACTTTTATTACATTTTAGATAATAATTTTATTTATTATAATAAAACTTTAGATAAAAAAATATATTTATTTAAGATGGAAGATGTATCAAATATTTCTTTAATAGATAATACTTTATATTTTATAAATAAAGATACTTTGTATTATTATGATATTTATCATGGAATTAAAAAAGTAATTACTTATGATGAATTGTTATTTAATAAAACAAATAGATATGCAATATATAAAAAGTAAAAAATATAAAAATTTCTCATATACTTATTTTGAAGGAGGACTTTTTATGGAAATATATATTGTTAAAGAAAATGATACTTTAGAAGGTATTGCAAGTTACTATAATATTCCAGCATCAGAAATAATAAAAGCTAATAATTTGCAGTATCCTTATGAATTAAAAGTTAATCAACCTTTAAATATACCAACTACAACATCTAATATATTTGATTATTATACTATTAAAAAAGGCGATACTTTATATAAAATTGCAAGTAGTAATAATATAAGTGTTAATAATTTAGCAGAGATAAATGGAATAGATCCTAATGATTATATTTATCCAGGACAAACAATACTTATACCAAAACCAGGTATCACAACTTATATAACAGGAATGGGTGATACCTTATCTTCTGTATCAAGATTTTTTAATACAACACCACAAGAATTAATTTACAATAACAATAATATCTATTTACTTCCAGAACAATTAATAGTTTTTAGAAAACAAATGTAAAAAATTATTAAAAACTAATGATAAATTAGTTTTTTTCTTGTATAATAAAATTTAGGTGATCGAAATGATTTTACTTCCAGCGGATAGTTATGTAGTTATTAATAAAAGTATTATAACAGAAATAGATAAAAAAATTTTAATAGATTTATATCAACCAATAATAGGTCATAATGCAATTTCTTTTTACTATACACTATTAAATGATTTAGAAAAAAATAGTAAAACAGAAGGATTATATAATCATCATCATTTACTTAGTATAATGCAACTTTCACTTACTGATATAAAAGTAGCTCGTGAAAAATTAGAAGCAGTAGGTCTTTTAAAAACTTATGTGAAAAAAGATCATATCAATAATTATATTTATGTACTTTATTCACCACTTTCTGCAAATGAATTTTTAAATCATCCTATTCTTAGTGTTGTATTATATAATAATGTTGGTAAAACTGAATTTATTAGAATAGTTGAAAATTATAAAACACCACGAATTAATTTTAAAGATTATGAAGATATAACAACTAAATTTGATGATGTGTTTACAACAGTACCAGCAGCATCATTTATAGAAAATAAAGATTTAGTAAAAAGAAATATCAATAAAATTTCATTTAATAACACAATTGATATCGAACTTTTAATTAGTAATTTAAATGGAATTGTAAAAGAAAATGCTATTAATAAAGATTTAATAGATTTAATTTGTAATTTAAGTTATGTGTATAATTTAGATACTATGACAATTGGAGATTTAATAAAAGCTAATGTCAAAGAAAATGGTGCAATAGATAAAGATGCTTTAAGAAAAAGCTGTAGAAATTATTATCAATTTGAAAATAATAGTAATCTTCCAACTTTAATATATAGAAAACAACCTGATTATTTAAAAACACCAAGTGGAGATACTAGTAAAAAAGCTATGATGATTTATACATTTGAAAATGCTAATCCATATCAATTTTTAAAAAGTAAATATAAAGATGGTAAAGTAGTTGAAAGAGATCTAAGACTTTTAGAATCACTTTTAGTAGATTTAAAATTAACCCCAGGAGTTGTTAATGTTTTAATCGATTATGTTTTAAAAGTAAACAATCAAAGATTAAATAAAAATTATATAGAAACAATTGCTTCACAGTGGAAACGACTTGGCATTGAAACAGTTGAAGAAGCTATGAAAGCCTGCAAAAAAGAGCATAAAAATTTATTAAAATTAAAATCAGATCCTAAACTAATAGAAAAAGTAAAAGAAGCAAAAGTACCAGAATGGTTTGATAAAAATATTGAAAAACAAGAAGTTACCGAAGAGGAACAAAATAAATTAAAAGAATTACTTAAAAATTACTCATAAAAATAACGCTTAAATTTAAGCGTTATTTACATTCATAACCATTATTTTCTAGATAATTAGTATTACTTATTTTATCACTATAAATAATTGGAAGATCAAAATCTGTTGAGATATCGTATAAACTATAATCAACATTAATATCTAATACAATTTTATTTTGACGATCTTTTTTACTTAATTTAAAATCCAACCCGTTAATTCCAATATATTTATTAAAATAATCTTCTTCATCTAAATAATCAATTTCAATTAAAGCATCACCTTCAGCATAGGTTAAAGTTTTTTTATAATTTAAAGTAATAGGTCGGTTGTCTTTAAAATTTACTTTTACTTTACTTATTTCGTTGTCTGTTTTTTTAGTACAAGTTAATTTATTACTACAACCACATAGAAGTAAGACTATTAATAATAAAAATATAGATTTTTTCTTCACTAGTATCACATCCTATTATAATTTTATCTTAAATAATAAAAAAAAGCAATCAAATATATATAAATATGTTATTATATATAAAAGAGGTGATTATCTTGGATATTAAAAATTTTTCAAAAAATGATGAAGAGTTTATTTGCAATAATTGTAAAAAGTTTGTGAAAAAACTTTCTTATACATCAAGAGATCATTGTCCTTATTGTTTACATTCTATCCATATTGATAATAATCCAGGAGATAGAAGTTGTACTTGTTTAGGAGATTTAGTACCAATTGGTGTTGAAAAATCTAAAAACGGATTATATAAAATAATTTATAAATGTGATAAGTGTAAAGTAATTAAAAAAAACATTCAAGCAGTTGATGATGATATAAATGAAATAATAAAAATAAGTGTGGTGAAATAAAAATGAAAAAAGTAAGTGAATTAGTAAATAATAAAAAATATGATTTATTAAAAGAATTCAATCAAGAAAAAAAGAATGAAGATTTTAAAAATTTTGTTGATAAAATAAATTTGCCTGATAAAGAACTTTGTAAAACAACATCTAAATTAAAAGATTCTTTATGTGAATTTAATCATTGTATAGATTGTAAAGGACTTGCTTTTTGTAAAAATGAAGTAAAAGGTTATAGATATTTTTATGAAATAATAAATGATAAATTAAATTTTTTATATACTCCATGTAAGTTTAAAGAAAACGAAGAAGAACAAAACAAATATAGTAAAAATATAGAATTATATAATATTTCAAGTAGTCTAAAAAATGCAAAAGTAAAAGATATTTATACAGACGATAAATCAAGAATAGAAATTATTTTATATATTAATGATTATATAAGTAGCTTTTTTAAAGATAGAAAAAAAGGAGTTTATCTAACAGGAAATTTTGGAAGTGGTAAAACTTATCTTATTGCATCACTTTTTAATGAACTTGCTAAAAAAGATGTTAGATGTGCAATTTGTTATTTTCCTGAATTTTTAAGAACTTTAAAAGAATCATTTAAAGAAATGGAAGATGGATTAAGTTATTCTGATAAATTTAATTATATTAAAAAAGTGCCTTTACTTTTAATTGATGATATAGGTGCAGAAAATCTATCAACTTGGGCTAGGGATGAAATTTTAGGAACATTACTTCAATATCGTATGGAAGAAAATCTACCAACATTTTTTACATCTAACCTAACTTTAGAAGAATTAGAAAGTCACTTAGCTATGACTGGCAGTAAAGTTGATAAAGTAAAAGCAAGAAGAATCATAGAAAGAATAAAATATTTAACAAACGAAATGACTTTAATTGGAATAGATAGAAGAAAATAAAAAAGTTCAATTTTGAACTTTTTTTCCTTGATAAGAATCTCTTCTTACCATTTCTTTATCGATATCATTTAAAACAGTAAACTTTTTAACAAGCCAAGAAGGTTCTACTAAATCAGAAACTTTAGGATCTCCAGTTATACGATTAATAACAATCTCTGGTCTTAAAAGCTCAAGTTCATTAACTACAATATCAACATATTCACATTTTTCTAACACATGGAATTTAGTTTCATTATATAATTTTTCAAGTTCTGTATCTTTTAAAATGTGAAGCATATGGATTTTTATACCAAAAATATCTTTACTATTTAAGTATTTTACTGTTTCTAACATATCATCTTTTGTTTCAAAAGGAAGACCATTTATAATATGAACAACAACTTTTATATTGTTTTTTATAAGCAAATCAAGAGTTTTATCAAATTCTTCTTTGGTATAACAAGTATTAAGAAGTTTAAGAGTTTTATTATTACTTGTTTGAAGTCCAAGTTCAACTACTAAATCAGTTTTATTATTTAAATCTTTTAAAATCTCTAAAACATCATCATTAATACAATCACATCTAGTTGCAATATTAATTCCTAAGACATTTTCATAAGTAAGTACTTCATAAAAATTCTTCTTTAAATTTTCAATATCTCCATAGGTGTTACTATTAGCCTGGAAATAAGCAATATATTTTGCATTGGGCCATTTTTTATGAAGAATAGATTTGTTTAATTCAAATTGTTCTTTTAAAGGCATAAATCTATTTTCACCGCTTCCATTTTTACAATAAATACAACCTTTAAAACCTTTTGTTCCATCAATATTTGGACAACTGCAATTTTGATTTAGTGTAATTTTAAATATCTTAGAATTATACTTATTTTTATAATAATAATCTAGAGTATGATATCTTTTATTAGAATTTGAATACTTAAACATAAAAATCACCTTTTTGTATTATATAACAAAAATTCTTAAATTTCAAAATCTAGATAAAAATAGTATTTACTAAATTCTTTCTTTTTGTTATAATTTATATGAGAATAGACGTATGTCTTTTTGTGATGTGAAAGGAAATGATAATATGAAAAAAAGTTTTACTTATTTTATGACTTTATTTATGTTTTTATTTGGAATAACAAATGTATTTGCAGTTGATATCAAAAATAATGGTGTAGTTCCAGGATTTGATGTTAATACTAATCCTTATTCCTGTAACGGAGTAAATAAAGGTGTATATGACTTAACTGATGAAAATAATCGTACGTATTATTCATCTTTGTGTAGCGTTGATTTTCCTTGTATTAATGGAAATGATGCTTGTAGCAATATTATTCCTTATACAGAAACTAATACTTGCTATATAACATGTGATAATTATACTAATATGGCTAATATGGGAACAAATCAACATAATATTTGGAATAAAATAAGCTCTTATCCAACAATTTATTGTAGTAATGGAAGCACCGATACAGATAAACTTAATGAAATATCACATAATTTAATAGATAATGGTGTATGTAATGCAAATGATACTTTTTATGCTTTATATGAATATTCAAATGGTTCAAGTAAAGTTGTAGCTGTTAATGATGTTGGAAATTGTGAACCAACAATATCAGTTACTAAAGTTTGTAAAGGTTTTAATAGTGGAAAATTCACAGTAAAAATAGGAAATGAAACTAAAGAAGTATCTTGTGGTGAAACAAGTGAATCAGTAATTGTTACTGCTGATACACCTATTGTTATTGAAGAATTAAATAGTTCTGGTTATTTAGTTTATATAAGTGATAATGTTAATAATGGCACAATAACTCTTAAACAAGGAGTAAGTGTACCAATTACTATAATTAATGCATTAGCTAAAGTAAATTTAACAAAATTAAATGCAGTAAATAATGCTCCAATGTCTGGCATGAAATTTACTTTAGAAAAAAAAGTTAATGGGGAATGGGTAAAAGCTACTA
This sequence comes from uncultured Mycoplasma sp., assembly GCA_945947035.1. Lineage (GTDB taxonomy): Bacteria > Bacillota_I > Bacilli_A > RF39 > UBA660 > CAG-611. The sequence continues at coordinate 71,275 of CAMEXD010000001.1, forward strand.
AAATTGATGGAACTCAGTTTGAAAATTTAACAACTGATAACAATGGTAAATTAACATTTACAGAAGTTCCTGAAGGAGAATACAGATTAGTAGAAGTTGAGAATGCTACTGGTAATTATGTTGCAGCTGATCCTTATGAATTTAAAATTAATAAAGGTACAGTAGATGAAAATTTTGCTCAAAATATAACTTTAAAAAACAATCCATTTGAAATAAAAATCATTAAAGTTGATGAAAATGGTAATACCTTAGGTGATGCTGTATTTATGATTGAAAAACAAAATGAAAATGGAGAATTTGAAACTGTTTCTGAGCCAACAATAGATAAAAATGGAAGTACAATATTTCTTGAAAAAAATGGTGTTTATAAAATTACAGAACAACAATCACCATTAGGATATGATATTTTAAGTGCACCATTTATCGTAAAAATAGTAAATGGAAAACTTACATTAGAAGAAGGAGATTTAAATTATATTTCTATTTTACAAGAAAGTGGTATTTATACACTAAAAATAATAAATGATAAATCTAAGGTAAAAATATATAAAAGAGATAGCGCAACAGCAAGTATTTTAGCAGGTGCAAAAATGGTACTTACAAAAAAAGATGGTACTTTAGTTGCTAACTTTACAACTGAAAAAGATTCATCATTTGCTATAGAACTTGAACCAGGATCATATATTTTATATGAAGATACTGCACCTAAAAACTATGAAAAATTAAAGGTAAAATTTGAATTCGTAGTAAAAGAAGATGGAACAATTGGAGCAGTTACTTCTAATTCTGCTTTTGAAATTATTGGTATGAATATAAATGTTTACAATGTAAAACCTACAAAAGTTCCAAATACTGGTGTTGCTTTAAATATTTGTTTAATTATAGGTGGAGTTGCTTTAATAGGTTTTGGAGGATATTTAGTATATAATAATGTTAAAAAAAGAAAAAATATCTAACAAACAGATAATTCTTATTGCAGTACTTTGTATAATACTTGGTATAGCACTTTTGGGACATGATTACTTTTTATCAAAAAAAAATAAAGTCTATGAGAAAATGAGTTTTGAATTATCAAGTATTCCTGATGAAATTGATGATAATACTTTAGATAATGATGAAGAATTATCTGATGATGATGAAATAATTGATAATATATTAACAGATGAACCAATAAATAATAATGAGAATAAAGAACCAAACAAACCCATAACAATAACTTATGATTATATTGGATACTTAGAAATACCTAAAATTAAGTTAAAAAAAGGATTTGTCGATATTAATTCTAAAGATAATAATGTTAATAAAAATGTTGCCATAATGAAAGATTCTATCTACCCTGATGTTGATGGCAGTTTGATGGTTATGGCAGCTCATAATGGAACATGTTGGAATTGTTACTTTAAAAATTTAGAGAAGTTATCAAATAACGATATTATCTATATTTATTATAATAATGTTAGATATACTTATAAATTAGTTAATATTTATGAAGTTAAAAAAACAGGAAAAGTTTCGATCTATAGAAATTCACGTAAAACAACTTTAGCACTTGTAACATGTAAATGGGGAACAAAAGATACACAAGTTGTTTATATTGCTGAGCTTGATAACAAACAAAATTTATAATAAAAAGAAAAGGGTGAAATATAATGGGTTATACATTTTTAGATAGAATAAAAATATTATTTAACTTAATTATATCTTCTCCCTTTTTTTTATCAGTAGTAGTAATATTTTTACTTACTACTTTTGTCTTAGTATTATATAATAGAATAAAAAATAAAAAATTAAAATATGTAGTAGCTTTTGGATATCTTTTAATTGCAGTTCTTATTTTAATTAAATATGGAAAATCAATTATTAGTTTAAGTGATAATTTAGTAGATCAAGTTTTTTCTTTCTTATATTTTCCAAATATTATTGCATATTTTTGTATGATAATTATTTCAATTCTTGTTTTAGTTGCAACTTTTATTAATAAAAAAACTAATTTTTTTACAAAAGCTTTAAATATTGTTTCCTTTGTTATTATTCTTATTTTATTTGTTTTAACACTTGATGTAATTGTAAAATATGATATTGATATATATACAAAAACGGAAGTATTTAGTAACGATACTTTAGTAGTATTAATTCAAGCTAGTACTTTTATATTTGCTTTATGGGTATTTTTACTTCTTATAAATTATATTGTCAATAAAATAAATAATAAATTAGATAAAAATACTTTCCATGAAATGGAAGAAAAAGTAGATAATAATGTACAAGTATTTGAAATACCTAATGAAATGACAGATGATTTTGAAAAAATGAGTGATGAAGAATTTTCTAAATTGGTAAAAGAAAATAAAAATAATTTATATAATGAAATATTTAAAATTAAATAAATAATAATTATAAGCAAGTATATTTTTTATACTTGTATTTGCTTTTTTTGAATAAAAATTTAATGAAATAATAAAAAACTATTTGAAATATATATAATAAGCATAAAATTTTATTTTTCAGTTGACAAGTAATATTATGTTAATAAGAAGGATAAAAATGGAAAAAAAATATAAAAATTTAAAAGATAATAATTTAAAGAAAAAAATTCAAAAAATTATTGATAAATCTAAAGAACTTAATTTAATTAAACCACTTTCTTCGGCATTTGAAAATACATCTTGTGAAGTTGAAGAACATAAAGGAAAAAAACAATACCTTTGCAAATAGAGAGGATAATTATGAAAAAATATGAAATTGGAGATTATAGTTTTTGTTTCAAAGTATAGTTATGACAATGGAGAAGAAGGAAAAAATCATTTGTTTGTAATAATAAGCGACGATAATAAATTAATGCCAATTGAATATTTTGGAATGTTAGTATCATCTCATATTGAAAAGATAAAATATAAAACAAACTCTTTTTTGGAAAAAAGTCAAAGAAATGGATTGAAGAAAAATAGTATTGTAAAATGCAATAATATTTATAAAATACCTACTAAAAATATTCAATTTAAAATAGGTCAGGTTGATATAGATGATTATATGAAATTTATTAAAATTTATAGTGAAATTCTTGAAAATATGTCTGAAGTTGTTTAATTGTTTTCTATATCTTAACATAAAAAATGATGTGTTAACAAAATCAATTGTCCAATAAAGTAGCAGTTTGTATTGATAATAGATTTATTGGTAGTGTTATAAAAACGTTAAAATTGCAAAATAAATTTAATTTAAATGAAAATATAATTAGTGCTTATGGTATTAATATTTTAAAAAAAACACTTCATTAAGTGTATTAATCTTTTTAATAGTACAATATTATTTATGATAAATAGTTATATTTTTAAACTATTTATAAATTAATTTATGATAAAAAAATTGTTTGAATATATTTTCTTGTAATAATGATATTGAAAATAATTAAAGTATTGGAGTTTTTTTCAATACTTTTTTTAATATTATTTGTTTCTATAACGATTTTATTATATAATATAAAAGACGGAGGATGTTATGAATAGATTAAGTAAAGAAGAAGTATTACATGTAGCTAATTTAGCAAGATTAGAATTAACAGAAGAAGAAATAGATACATATGCAATAAAATTAAAAGAAATACTTGATGAAGTAGATAAAATAAAAGATATTGAAGTTTTATCTGATGAAGTTATGATAAGTCCCAATGAAAATATTTGTGTTTTATCAGATGACAAAGAAAAAGAAATGCTAACCAAAGAAGAAATATTAAAAAATGCTCCAAAAAAATATGCAGATTATATTGAAGTAAGGGGTGTATTTGAATAATGAATTATTTAGATTTAAGTATAGAAGAAATAAATAAATTATTAAAAGAAAAGAAAATTAAGCCAATTGATTTAGTTAACGAAGTATTTAAAAAAATTGAAGATAATAAAGATTTAAATTGTTTTATTACTTTAAATAAAGAAGGAGCAATTAAAAAAGCATTAGAATTAGAAAATAAAGAAGTTGATAATATTTTATTTGGCATTCCTATTGCAATAAAAGATAATATTGTAACAAAAAATTTACTTACAACATGTGGATCTAAAATGCTTTCTAATTTTAATCCTATATATAATGCCCATGTAATTGATTTAATAAATGAAAAAAATATGATTATAATAGGAAAATGTAACATGGATGAATTTGCTATGGGAAGTTCTAACAGAACAAGTTTTTATGGTAATGTTTTAAATCCATGTGATAAAACTTTGATTCCTGGAGGATCTTCAGGTGGTTCTGCAGCTTGTGTTAGTGCAGGTCTTGTTCCTTTATCTTTAGGTAGTGATACTGGAGGATCAATAAGACAACCTTCTAGTTTTTGTGGTGTTGTAGGACTTAAACCAACATATGGAAGAATATCAAGATTTGGCCTTGTGGCTTTTTCAAGTTCATTGGATCAAATTGGACCAATAGCTAGAAATGTCTATGAAAGTGCTTTACTTTTAAATATTTTATGTAGTAAAGATGAAAGAGATTTGACAAATATTGAAACAGAAAAAGAAGACTTTACTAGTTTAATTGGAAAAGATGTTAAGGGATTAAAAGTGGCAATTCCTAAATTTTATGTAAGTGATTTAATTGACAAAGAAATCCTTGATAATTTTTATAAAGTAGTTTCTATCTTAAAACAAGAAGGGGTAGAAGTAGAAGAAGTTGATATGAAATACTTAGATAACGCTGTATGTTTATATCAAGTAATAGCACTTGGAGAAGCTAGTACTAATTTAGCAAGATTTGATGGAATAAAATATGGTTATAGTTATGACGATGCTAAAAATATTGAAGAATTATACAAAAAAACTAGAAGTGAAGGATTTGGCGCTGAAGTAAAAAGAAGAATGATGATAGGATCTTATCTTTTAAGTGGACCAAATGCAAAAATTTACTACAATAAAGCCTTAAAAATTAGAAAATGCATGAGTTTAGAATTTAAAAGAGTGTTTGAAGATTACGATTTAATAATTGGACCAACGACAACTTCATTTCCTTGTAAACTTGACAAATTAGTAGATGATGCAAATAAAAGCTTTATGGATGATATTTTAACAATTCCAGTTAATATGGCAGGTCTTCCTGGACTTAGTCTTCCAATTTATAAAGGGAAAAATAATCTTCCAATTGGAATGCAAATAATTGGTAATAGATTTGATGAAAAAAGAGTTTATCAATTGGCTTCATTTATAGAAAAAAAGATTAACTTAAGAGGTGAAAATAATGAATAAAGAATATACACCAACCATAGGAATAGAAGTACATGTTGAAGTTTTATCTAATACCAAAATATTTTCTCATTCTATAAATGGCTATAGTGATTCTGTTAATACTAATGTTAATATCATAGATTTAGGTTATCCTGGAGTATTACCAAGAGTAAATAAAGAAGTTGTTCATAAAGCTTTAAAAGCAGCTCTTGCTCTTAATTGTAGTATTAATAAAAAAATGCATTTTGATCGTAAATGTTATTACTATCCAGATTTACCAAAAGGATATCAAATAACCCAAAATGAAACTCCAATTGGCTTTAATGGAAGATTAAAAATAGATGATGATAGATATATTGAAATAGAAGAAATGCATATTGAAGAAGATACTTGTAAAAGTATTCATGTAAATGGAAAAACACTTTTAAACTACAATAGAAGTGGCGTACCACTAATTGAAATAGTATCAAAACCTGTTATAAAATCAAGTGATGAAGCTGTTAAATATCTAGAATCGCTAAGAGAACTATTACTATATCTAGAAGTTAGTGATTGCAAAATAGAAGAAGGTTCAATGAGAGCAGATGTAAATGTTTCAGTAAGTAAAACTGAAGCTTTAGGAACAAAATGTGAAGTTAAAAATATTGGATCAATCTCAAATGTTAAAACTGCTATTGAAGAAGAAATAAATCGTCAGATAAATATATTAGAACAAGGTGGTAAAATAGTACCAGAAACAAGAAGATTTGATTCTAAAACAAATACAACTGTATCAATGAGAAAAAAAGAAGTAGGAAATGATTATAGATATATTCCAGATGCTGATATTCCTTACGTTATTTTAGATGATTCTTACATTGAAAGTGTAAAAAATTCTTTAGTTATGCTACCAAATGAAAGAAGAAAAATTTATAAAGAAAATGAAATATCAGATGTTAATATCGATAAACTTATAAATAATAAACCTTTATCAGATTTTTTAGATAAATTTATAGATAAAAAAATAAACTTAAAAATCGCTAGTAATATCTTACTTGGAGATATATCATCTTATTTAAATAAAACAGGTAAAAAAATAACAGATACTTATTTAGAAAATAAATTTGTTGATATTGTTAATAGTTTAAATGAAGGAAAAATATCATCAAAGAATTTTAAAGAAATTATTAATGATTGTCTTGAAAAAGATGATACTTTAGAAAATATTTTAAAAGAAAATAACATATCATTAGTTAGTAATGAAGATGATTTACTTATCATAATAAATAAAGTCTTAGATGAAAATAAAAATAGTGTTAATGACTATAAAAATGGTAAAGATAATGCCTTTAAATATTTGATGGGAATGGTTATGAAAGAAACTAAAGGAAGCGCTAATCCTGTAGTTGTAAACAATTTATTAAAAACTTTACTGTCAAAAGATGTAAATTGATAAAAATAGGCAGATAAGTTATAATAACTTATAGTATGAGGAGTTGAATTTAATGGAAAAAATTAAGAAAATTCTAAAAGATAATAAATATACAGTGATAGGATTATTAATTTTTATTATAATTGCACTTGTAGTTTCTTTATTATATAATCTTTTATTTTCAGGTGCTGGTAATCCAGTTTATGGAAATAGATTAGAAGGTATTGAAAGTGTTGAAATAACTAAAGAAGAAAAAGAAAAAATCGTTAATGCATTAAAAGATAATAAAATAGTTATGGAAGCAAGTTGTGATATTAAAGGTAAGATTTTAAACGTTATTATTAAAGTTAATAAAGATACAAAATTAACTGATGCTAAAAAATTAACTAGTATAATTACAGAACAAATTTCAAAAGAACAAAAAGAGTTCTATGATATTCAAGTATTTTTAGATATTGATGGCGAAGAAATAGATGGTTATCCTACAATTGGATATTTAGGAAAAAATGCTAAAGACTTTAAATATACAACAGCATCATATGAAAAAGATGAGGAGTAGTAATTTATGAAATTAAAAAGAAAGAAAACCAAAATTGGTAATATTCTATTAAAATCATTAATAGGAATTTTAGTAATAGGAGTTTTAGGTTTTGCAGTTTATTATTTTTTAACTGCAGAAGATGAAGATAACAACTTAACTTTACTAGAAAAGCAATGGATAGAAAGTAATAAATCTGTTTTAGTAGATATAGATATTCCCAATAACACATATATTTATGCAAATTCTGGGGAAGGTGTATTATTTGATTTTTTAGATTATGTAAAAACTGAGACGGGTTTAGAATTTAATAAAAAACCATATAATTATAAAACAGACGAGACTTTTAATGGTTTATCAATTGTAGTATTAGATCCAAGTAGTGCTATAAAACAAGAAGATATTGTAATTTTAGAAGATAATTTCATTTTATTAGGACGTGATGAAGGATATCTAAATGATTTAGAAGTAATAAATGGAACAACAATTGGAATTTTAGAAAGTGATTCTAATTATATTAAAAACTTTTTCATTAATAATTATTTAACATATAAAACATATGATTCTATAACAAATTTATTAAAAGATTTAAATGATAATAAAGTATCATATGCCATTATTCCAAGATATAGTTATTTAAATGAAATAACAAATGAAAATTATTTTGTAAAATATGTTATATCAAATCTTTCAAATAAATATGTTTTAAGACTTGGAAACAATGAAAAATTAAATAATATTATGGTAAAACTACTAGAAAATTATAAAGCATCTAAACTTAGATTAAATTATGAAAAAAATTTACTTGATTTTTATAGTGAAAAATATGAACTTACTGAAATATCAAAGTCAACACTTGTAAGTAGAGTTTATAAATATGGATATATTAAAAATACTTCTTATAATGTTTTAAATAATGATAAATTATATGGAGTAGCAGGAGAATATATTAATTCTATTATTAATATGATTGGAATGGAATTTGATTACATTTCTTATGAAACAATTGATGAATTAAAAAAAGATTTAGATGCAGGAAAACTTGATTTAGCATTTATTGATGGAATTTATGACAATGAAAAATATTTAAAGACAGTTTCAAGTTTTAATGAAGAATTTACTGCTTTATCAAATACATATATAAATATTAATAATAAGCATGGTTTAACAAATAACAAATTATACTTAAAAAAAGATGGTAGTTTATATGATTATGTCTCAACTAATATTAATAGTAATACAAAAACAATGAAAAATTATGAAAGTAAAATAAGTGAAGATGGAATAATTTTATTAGATAAAGCTGATTACTTATATTTAAAAGATACTAAGTTAAAAAATTATAAATATTTATTTACTGATACTTATACTGGAAATAAAATGTTTGTAGTTAAAGAAACAAATGAAGTTTTATATAATATATTAAACTTTACTTTAAATAATATTAATTCTTATGAATATGAGATGCTAGCAATTAATAATTTACTATCTATTGAAGAATCTGTTGGTAATTTTAAAGGTATTTATATGATTGTAGTAGCTATTATATTATGTCCAATATTAATAGGATTTTTAGGTATAATAATAATGAGAAATTCTAAGAATCTAAAGATAACAAAGAAAGAAAATATTCTAAAATATAATGATATGTTAACTAATTTAAAAAATAGAAATTATTTAAATGATAATATTGAAAAATGGGATAATACTAAAATTTATCCAAGGACAATTGTTATGATAGATTTAAATAATTTAAAATATGTAAATGATAATTATGGACATGAAGAAGGAAATGAACTTATAAAAAAAGCAGCAGCTATTTTAATTAATACTCAACTTGAAAAAAGTGAAATTATAAGAACAGATGGAAATGAATTTTTAATTTATTTACTAGGTTATAGTAAAACTCAAATTACAACATATTTATCAAAATTGTCAAAAGAATTTGAAAAACTTCCATATGGATTTGGGGCAGCAATGGGATATAGCATAATAGATGATGAAATAAAAACAATTGATGATGCGATAAATGAAGCAACAATAGAGATGCGCATGGATAAAGAAAAGAACTACAGATAATATGAAAAAAAAGATTATAAAAACAATAAAAAACTTTTTAAAAATATTACATCAGCCAGAAATGCAAGTATTGCCAGGACAGTTAGCATATAATTTGCTACTTTCCTTTATACCAATACTTGCTATTTGCGCTAGTGTAATATCAAATTTTATATCAAATTTTAATTTAACAAACATAATTAGTAATTACTTGCCAAATCCTTTAGCACAGATTATAATACCTCTTATAACAACTAATCAAAATGCAAGTATTTTAATAGTTATTTTTGGTTATATATTTATGGCCACTAAAGCACCAAAGTCAATAATTATTGCATCTAATAATTTATATAAAATAAAAGAAGAAAATGATTTAAGAGTAGAGTTAAAAGCAATATTTATGACAATCGTTTTAATTGTACTTCTAATATTTATGCTATTTATACCAATATTTGGTAGTATAATTATAAAAATAGTTCAGAAATATTTTGAGATATCTAAGTACATTAGTATTTTAAAAGTAGTAAAAATATTAACATCATTTATATTTATTTATATTTCAATTAAACTTTTATATACTATGGCTCCATCAAAAAATATCAAAAGTAATACAACAACTGTTGGAGCAATGTTTACAAGTGTATCTTGGATAATTGCAACTGAAATATTTTCATTTTATATCACTAATATTGCTAAATATAATGAACTCTATGGTAATTTTGCTAATATTATTATTTTATTACTTTGGGTATATTTACTTTCATATTTATTCGTAGTTGGTATGGCAATGAATATTAATAGATATAATTCTTTGTCAAAAGAGGAAGTGAAAGAATGAAAAAAATAAAGAAATATCTTGAAAAAATAAAAAATTTTTTAAAAAACACAAAAATAATTTTAAAAGATAATCCTTTATTTACATGGTTTATTATTGGAAGTGTTATAAATGGAACACTTCTTAGATTTTTAACAGTTAAAAATTATTTTGGTATTTCTCCAATTATAAGTGATTTATTTGTATCTCTTCTTTTCGGAGGATTATATTTTTGTATTAAAGAAAAAAATAGATTTAAATATATATTTACTTTATCAATTATATTTTCTATTATAGGAGTAGCAAATATTGTTTATTATCATTATTATAATAGTTTTATTTCAGTAACATTTATTTCTTTTGCATTAACAAATACTGAAACTGGTGGTGCAAATGTTGTTGGTAATCTTTTAAATATAGAATTTTTTATTCTATTATGGTTTCCAATTTTTATGTTTTTTTATAATAAACATTTAAAAAATAAAAATATTAAAATAAAAGATTATGATAAAAAAGAAAGAAAGAAAGTTTTAAAACTTGTTTATTTTTGGTTTTTATTTTTCTTCTTATTGTTTTTAACTACATTAGATTTAGTTGATTATGGTAGATTTTATAATCAATGGAATAGAGAATATTCTGTTACTAAATTTGGAGTTTATTTATATCAATTAAATGATGTTATTGTAAGTATTGAACCAAAAGTTGCTCCACTTTTTGGATCAGATAAAGCAAAAAAGGAAATTTCAGAGTATTATGAAGAACTAGATAAAAAACAAAGTATAAATGAATATACAGGTATTTTTGAAGGTAAAAATATAATAGCTATTCATGCTGAAAGCATTCAAACACTTGCTATGGAACAAGAATTTAATGGAATACCTGTTACACCTAATTTAAATTATTTAGCAAGTGAAGGAATATATTTTAGTAATTTTTATTCACAAGTAAGTATTGGAACATCAAGTGATACAGAATATTTAGTTGCTACATCTTTTATGCCTGTTAAAAGTGGAACAGCATTTGTTAATTATTCTGATAAAACATATCCATCAATGTATAAAATATTAAAAGAAAATGGTTATTATACTTTTTCAATGCACGCTAATACTGGTGAATTTTGGAATAGAAATAATATGTATAAATCCTTAGGATATGATAATTTTTACGAAAGAAATTCATATACAATAGAAGAGACAATTGGATTTGGACTAAGTGATAAATCATTTTTTACACAAGCTGCTGATATAATTGAAGAAATTTCTAACACAAATGGTAAATTTTATGGTACAATAATTACGTTAAGTAATCATACCCCATTTGAAGATATTGATAGTTATGGTTATTTTGATGTAAGTATGATGGTTGATGGTGTAACTTATCCATATCTTGAAGGAACAAAACTTGGAAATTACTTTAAATCAGTACATTATGCTGATAAACAAATTGGTATGTTTATTGATTTGTTGGATGAAAAAGGATTGCTTGAAGATACAATTATTATAATATATGGAGATCATGATGCAAGAATTAGTAAAAGTGAATGGGAATACTACTATAATTATGATTATTTAAACAATACTATACTAGATGAAAATGATCCAAATTATAAAAAAATTGATTACTATTGGTATGAAGTAAATAGAAGAACTCCTTTTATAATTTGGTCAAAAGACGATGAATTTAAAGAAAAATATAAAAAAGAAATAACTAAAGTATCAGGTATGATTGATATATCACCAACAATATTAAATATGCTTGGACTTTATAATGAATATGCTTTAGGAGAAGATTTATTTGCAAATTTTGAAGAAGAAAATATAGTAGCTTTTCCAAATGGTAATTTTATTACAGATAAAGTATATTATAACGATAGTAAAAATGAATACAAATTATTACAAGATGTTCCTTTAGAAGAAGATTATATAAAAAAATGTAAAAGTTATACAGAAAAAATACTTAATATATCTAATAACATAGCAGTATATAACTATTTTGAAACTGAGTTATCAAAAGATAAATATATAGATGAAACAAGGATTGGTGAAAAATAATGAAATTAAAAAAGAGTGTAAAGAAAAAAGTTAATATTTTAATAATTAGTTTAGTAGTTTTAATACTTTTAGTAATAGGCTTTTTAGCTTATAAAAGATTCTTCAACAACAATACAACACCTAATAAAGTAAAAGTAGTTGATAAAATAGGAGATTATGGATACGAATTAGAAGAAGATGCTCCGAAAGAATTTAAAAATTTATTTGAAGAATTAAGAAAACTTTTAAGTAAAGATGAATTTGATGAAAAAGAATATGCTTCTTTAGTATCAAGATTATTAGTATTAGATTTTTATAATTTAGATAATAAAATATCAAAAAATGATATCGGAGGAGTTCAATTTATAAGAAGTGATCAACAAAAAAACTTCATTTTAGAAGCCAGTGAAACAGTATATAAATATATAGAACATAATGTATATGGTAATAGAACTCAAGAATTACCAGTAGTATCAAAAGTAGAAGCTTCTGAAATAAAAGAAACTACTTATAAATATAAAAATATAAACGATGAAAAAGCGTATAAAGTAACAGTTGATGTAACTTATAAAAAAGATTTAGGATATCCAAGTAAAGTTACAGTAGTATTAATCCATAACTCTGATAATGAAAAGAAATTAGAAGTAATAAAAATGTATTAAAATTATATCTTTTACTATATAATTAAAATGGTGATAAAATGAAAGAAGAATTTATAAAAGAATTGGTTAATATTAAAGAAAGATTACTACAAGAAAAAGAGTATATTGAAAATCCTAATACAATTAAACTATTCTTTTTAATTAAAGAAGGTCTTAGAAAAAATGTTAGTATAAATGAAGATAAAGTATCATATTCTTTTCAATTTGATTTTAATAATAATACCTATCTTAGTTTATCAAAATATGATACAACAGAAGAATTAATGACTAGTTTAAATAACGATATAGATGAAGTATTGTTAAATAAATTATGTAAAAACTATGGTATTACAATGTACAAAAATAATGTTTGTGATGTAAATGGTGTTTATACCTATAATTTTATTGCTAATTTAAATTATACAAGAGTTTTAAAATAAGCCTAGATTTAGGCTTTTTTTCATTATTTCTTGCGTTTTATTTTTTAGTATTGTATAATTTAATTAAGAAGTTAAGAGGGTAAGATATGAGAAAAATATTTACTAGTATAGATATAGGAACAGATAGTATTAAAATTGTTTGTTTAGAATATTTTAACAAAAAGTATAATTGTCTAGCATCAGTTGTTACGCCATCAAGTGGTGTAAAACAAGGATTAATTATTAATGCAGAAAAAGTAAGTAATGCTATAAAAAAAGGAATAAAAGAAATCGAAAGCAAACTTGGTACTAAAATAAATAAAGTACTTGCTATTGTTCCATCAAATAATGTTACATTTGATATAGTAGAATCAAGTAATGATATAAGAACTGAAAATAATATTATTGATGGTGATACTATTTTTAATTGTCTTCAAAAATCATTAAAAAATAATATAAAACCTGATATGGAAGTAGTATCTATTATGCCTATTGAATATAAATTAGATAATGGAAAAATAGTAAAAAATCCACTTAATATGCAAAGTAAAACTTTAAATGTTAAAGCTGTAGCATCAAGTGTACCTAAGAAAAATGTTTATTCCGTTGTTGGAATAATAGAAAATTTAGGAATAGAAGTAATAGATATATCATTTTCATCAATTGGCTGTTATTATTCTATGAAAACAAAAGATTTAGATAACAAAGTAGTAGCACTTATTGATATCGGAAGTGAAGTAACAAAATTATCAGTATTTAATAAAGGTATCATGATAAAAGAAAAGATTCTTCTTATGGGAGGAAATAGTATTGATAGTGATATTAGCTTTAATTATAAAACTGATTTAAATGTATCAAAACAAATAAAAGAAACATTTGCAGTAGCTAATAGAAAATATGCAGATAGTGATGAAGAATATAGTTGTATTGATAGAAATGGCCAAAAACAAGAAATAAATCAGTATAGTTTATCAGAAATTATTGAAGCAAGATGTGTTGAAATGCTAAAAAATGCAAAAAATGAATTAAATAACTTAACAAATCGTGAAATAGGTTATATAATTATATCAGGGGGAATAACATCAATGCTTGGTTTTGATGCTATAGTTGAAGAATTATTTGTAAGAACATCAACAGTTATTAATATAGGTGTTGTAGGACTTAGAGATAATAAATATGCAGCAAGTTATGGAACAATAAAATATTTTAATGAAAAATTAATTTTAAGAGATAAAGAATATACAATGTTAAATGAAGAACAAGTTGAAGAAATGCTATCAACTAGAAAGAAAGTTAGTTCTTTGGGAGTTTTGAGCAAAATCTTTAAGATATTTGAAGGAGATGATAAGTAATGTTCGATTTATCTATGACAGATCAATTAGCTAAAATTAAAGTAGTTGGAGTAGGTGGAGGCGGTGGAAATGCTATAAACCGAATGATAGATGCTGGAGTAAGAGGAGTAGAATTTATTGTAGTAAATACAGATTCTCAGGTTTTAACTGCATCTAAAGCAGAAAAGAAAATTCAATTAGGAACAGGATTAGGTGCTGGTGCTCGTCCAGAAATAGGAAAAGAAACAGCAATTAAAGCAAAAAAAGAAATAGAAGAAGCTCTAAAAGGAGCTGATATGATATTTATCACTTGTGGTATGGGTGGAGGAACAGGAACTGGTGCTGCTCCAATCATTGCTGAAATAGCACAAAATTTAGGAGCTTTAACTGTTGGTATTGTAACTCGTCCTTTCTCATTTGAAGGTAAAAGAAGAATGGATAATGCCATTGCTGGTATTGAAGAGTTAAAAAAACATGTTGATACTCTAATTGTTATTCCAAACGATAGATTAAGAGAAATAATTGATAAATCAACACCAATGTTAGATGCATTTAAAGAAGTTGATAACGTACTTCTTCGTGGTGTTCAATCAATTTCAGATTTAATTGCAGTAGTTGGACTTGTTAACCTTGACTTTTCAGATATTAGAACTGTTATGGAAAAAGCAGGAAATGCAATTATTGGAATTGGTATTGGAATGGGAGAAGATAGAGCAATCGAAGCAGCAAAACAAGCTGTTGCATCTCCACTTCTTGAAACATCAATTCATGGTGCAACAGATGCTATTATTAATATAACAGGTGGATCTAATCTTACTTTATTTGAAGCAGAACAAGCTGTTGAAGTAGTAAGAGCGGCATCAAATACTGATATTAATATAATTTTTGGTTCTGTTATTAATGAGAATTTAAACGATGAAGTAATCGTTACAATTATAGCAACAGGTTTTGATAAAAAAACAAAACAACAACCATTGTTTAAAGAAACATCAACTGTTACGGCAAGAAGAGTAACACCAGAAGTAGAAGAAATAGATGATGATAGTACTGGAAGTTCATTTGAACCAACAGAAATAGATATTCCAAGGTTTTTACAACATAAAAATTTCTAAGCAAACAAATCTTGTTTGCTTTTTTAAAATTTGAAAGAGTGGTTAGTATATGTACGATATAAAAACATTATTTTTACTATTTTTAATCTATTCCTTTTTAGGTTGGTTAATGGAAACAATTTATTGTTCTATAGGATCAAAAAAATTTGCCGATCGAGGTTTTTTAATCGGACCTATTTGTCCAATATATGGATGTGGCGCGGTACTAATGACAATATTTTTAAAAAAATATTTAGATGATCCTTTAGTATTATTTATTATGGCTGTAGTAATATGTAGTATTCTAGAATATATAACAAGTTTTATAATGGAAAAATTATTTAATACTAGATGGTGGGACTATACAGGAAGATTATTTAATATAAATGGTAGAATATGTCTATCAAATGCAGTTTGTTTTGGAGCATTAGGGATAATATTACTTTATTTTGTTAATCCTTTTATGATTTCTTTACTTGAAAAAATAAATGATCAAATATTAACTATCATTTGTATAATATTTCTAAATTTGCTTTTACTAGATTATATATTTTCAACAATTATAATTAGTAAATTTACTAAAACTGCTAAATTAGTTAGAAAAGATTCAAGTAATGATATCAATAAAAAAGTAAGAGAATTATTGCTTTCTAAATCAGGATTTTATAAAAGACTTGTTAAAGCCTTTCCAAATTTTAGTCTTAGTAAAAAATAAGATTTATATAATAAAAGAGGTGTTATTTTATGAAGTTATTATCAAAAAAGTTGATTCTAAAAAAGATATTAAAAATATTAAGTCAAAAATAATAAATGAATCACTGCAAGAAGGTGAAACAATCATAAATGAACTAAAAAATGGTGATAGAAAAGGTTATACAAACATGAACGATTTAATAAAATCATTAAATGATAACTAAAAACAGTTGAAATATATCAACTGTTTTTAAATGCTATATAATCTAAATATGCTTCTTCATCTAATGTTTTATCAAATGGCATAATTTTTTGTTTTCCATTTTTATTAGTTATTAAATTAGTAATAAAGTATTCCATAAATTCAGGATTTCTAGCAAGTATTGGTCCAAGTAGATAAGTTCCATAGAAGTTATTTTTATAAATACCATATTCAATTAATTTATCATTTTGATAAATATTATCACTTTTATTTATAAAACCAAGTAAATTATCTTTTAAAAAAGTACAACTTACGTTAGCTTCTTTAACAATTCTATTTTTTTCCATTTTACAATAGAAATCAAAGATACCTAAAGCGTTAGTTTTATGATTATCTAAATCCATAATATATTTACCAAATAAAGGAAGAGCATTTCCTGTAATTAAGAAAAATTTATTATCATTAAAAGCTTTTTTTATTTCTTTTTTATACTTTAATAAATCTTTTAACACAATATCTCTATTATTTTCAGTGCCACATCCCATATATATTAAATCAAGATTAGAAAAATCAATTTTATCATCAAGAGAAATTTTTTTAACAGAAACATCAATTCCTTGCTTTTTTAATTGGTATTCTAAAACTTTAATATTTCCATTTTCTCCATAAAGATTCATTAAATCATAATATAAATGTCCAATTACTAATTTCATTTTAATTCCTCCATTACTTCATTAAATGGTTTAACATAATCAAAATTAAGAATTGCATAAATTGTTCCATTTGATGATTTTATTTCTTCTTTTGCATCAAACAAATCATAGTATACTTTTATTTTATCTTCAGGTATATTAGCATATTTTAATCTAACTGCTATATCATATTTTTGAGGTCCAGTACAAATAAATTTATCAACAGAACCATCATTTAACAACTCAAAATCAATATCATAAAGCCAAGATAAATCATCAAAATTATATCTTCTTGATATCTCTTTCCATCCCAAAACAATTGTTTTTTTAGCTTTAGATCTTGATGCGAAAAGAATTGATTGATTATAAGTTGATGCATTTTCTGCTTTGTTATTTAAAACATAAACATCTCTTTTTCCACATTTATAATTTGAAAATATTTTATTATTATTGTTTATTTTGGAAATACTTTTAGCTATTTTTTCATTGCTTAAATTATTTAGTGAAAGACAAGCAAAAGCACCAAGAGTATTATATAAATTAAATAACATATTGTTAGTAATACTAACTTTATATTTATTATTAATTTTTATTTCATTTTTATCATAATTACAAGAAGTTATTTTATAAGTTAATAAAGGTCTTTTAAAATCACATTTAGGACATTTATATGATCCTAAAGTTTCAATATTATAATAATCATATTCCAAAGTACTTAAACATTTAGGACAACGATAGATATTTAAGTTATTAAATTTATTATCTTTATAAGAATATTTTAATTTTTCAATACCAAAATAAGTAACATCATAAGTATTATCTAAATTAAATTTTAAAAGGTAAGGATCATCACCATTAATAATTAATTTTATGTCTTTGTTTAAAGATTTTTTTATTTCATCAAATATAAAATCAAAATGTCTTTGACGAGGAGGTTGATCTCTTGTGATATTATTTATAACAACATGTGTTGGTTTAACATAAGGAAAAACATATTTTGCATATCTTTCATCCATTTCAAAAACACAGACATCAGTTTTTACAACACCTTTTAAATTACAATTTTCAAGTAATGTTGATATTATTGCACTTCTTTCATTAGAACCTTTGCCATTATAGGAAACAGTATAACCTAAATCTTTATAAACATTACTTATTATACTAGTAGTAGAGCCTTTTCCTGAAGAACCAGTAACTGCAATAACAGTTTTAGGATATTTAAAATCACTTAAAATGTTTTTATTAAATTTATAACAAATATCACCAGGAAGTGAACTTCCTCTTCCTATAAGTTTGCATGCAAATAAAGAAAATTTTCCTATTAAAATACTAAAAAAAGTTTTTATTTTCATCAATTATCACCTTCATAAAAAAAGTATACCACAAAAGATAATAAATTACTTGTAAATTTCTAAAAAAAAAGATATAATTTTAAATAGATAGTAAAGGATATGTGATAATATGGAGAATATAAATAAAAAACGAATTAAAATTGCCATGATTGTTGCAATTGTTGGTACTATATCTTTATTAGTAGGGGTAAGTTATGCTATATTTAATACAGTATTAGAGTCAAGTAAAAATCAAGTAATAAAAGTAGGATCAATTGCTTTAAGGTTTACAGAAGAAAATGGTGGAATAGAATTATTAAACTTAGAAGAATTAACAGATGAAGAAGGAATAGCAAGCGATAATTATTACTCTTTTAGTATAGAAAACGTTGGAAGTAATGATGCTTATTATGAAATCAAGTTAATAGATGATCCAACAAAAACAAATACTTTATCTGCTAATTATGTAAGAGCAAATGTAGAAGTAGATGGAACATCAAAACCAGCAGTTAATATAGAAACTTCAGGAAGAGTAATTTATCAAGATACAATAACAGCAGGAACAACAAAAAATTATAAATTAAGAATATGGTTAAACTTTGGAAGTTTAACAACTGAAGAAAAACAAGCATTATTAAATCAAGAAGCGTATTTTAAAATAAAAATTGTTGCTAGTCAGATAGTAGATAATAACTTAGATAAAAGTGGAGCAAATAAACCGGAATTAGCAACAGGAATGATACCAGTATATTATGATGAAACAAATGAAGTATGGAAAAAAGCAGATGAAACAAATATAGATAGTAATAATAAATGGTATGATTATAATAGAAAAATGTGGGCTAATGCAGTAACAGTTTCAAGCACAAATAGAGATACTTATATGAATGCAGATGTTGGAACACCAATAAGTATGAATGATATAAATACGATGTGGGTATGGATACCAAGGTTTAGAGCAACATCAACTGGAAGTTATAATGGTGGAACTAAAAGTTCTCCAGGAGCATTTAATATAACCTTTGTAGATAATAAAACAAATGCTCATGATGCATTTACATTTGGTGCACAAAGCTTAAATGGCTTTTGGGTAGGTAAGTTTGAAACAAGTCATGAAACATTATCAAGTAGTGAAACAGATAATAATTTGGGATGTACAAATGATACCTGTAGTAATGCAAGTGGAATAATAATAAAACCAAATGTAGTATCATTAAGATATAATAATGTAAGTAATTTCTATTATGCAAGTTTAAGTATGAAACAAAGTGGTAATAGTTTTGGATTCGATACAACCAAGGATACAACACTAGATACTCATATGATGAAAAATAATGAATGGGGTGCAGTAGCATATTTGACTCAAAGTATCTATGGTAGATGTACATCATCAACTTCTTGTACAGAAGTATATATCAACAATAGCGAAAGTTTTTATACAGGACGAAGTGGAGAAACTCCAGGGTCATCAAATACAACATCTACCACTGAAGGTACATATAAATATAATGAAAATAAAATAGAAACGAGTGTAGTAGAAGGAACAGGAACAAATGTAAGTACAACAATAACAAATGATAGCACTTATCCATGGACAAATACAGATGGTGTATATTCTAGTAGTAACAATGGTCAAGATAGTACAACAACAACATTGACATTCTCATTTACATTAAGTTCAAAAGGAGTAGTATCATTTGATTATTCAGTATCAAGTGATAAAACTTGGCGCTCTTGGGATGAAATGTCATATACAATAAATAATGGAACAACAGATGTAATAACAGGTGATAAAATAAGTGGAACAACAAGAGGAACAGAAGAATCAAGTCTTTCTTATGATAACAAAGTACATATATTAGATGCAGGAACATATACTTTAACATTTACATATTCAAAAGATAGTTCAAATGCAGATGGATTAGATAAAGGATATGTTAAAAATTTAGTGATATTGGATGAGGTAGAAATAATAACTAAAGAAGTACCAAAAGGACAATTAGCATCAACAACAGGAAATATCTATGGCGTATATGATATGAGTGGTGGAGCTCATGAATATGTAATGGGTGTATATACAGATGGAACACAAAACTGGTCAGGTGGTACATCAAATAATTCAGGATTTAGTGGATGCCTAGGAAGTGATTGTAGTAGTACATATGATGGAGTAGCATATCCAGAGAGTAAATACTATAATAGTTATACAAATACAGGAACATCAGGATCTCCAATAACAAATTATACAAGTGACATGCAACATGCACTTACTGAAACAAAAAATTGGTTTGGTGATTACGCGTACTTTGTAAATGGCAGTAACCCTTGGTTTAGACGTGGCGGTTACTACTACGATGGTTCCTACGCAGGTGTTTTCTACTGTAGCTACTACGACGGCGATAGTTACAGCAATTACAGTTCCAGGTCCTCTTTGATAATTAACTAATTGTTAATTTTAACAATTAGTTAAAGAACTATAACCCCCACTATAACGAAGAAGAGAAAAATTAATTTTTTCTAAAATAAGAAGAAAGAGGATATTTCCAGTATTTCAAACAGGATTTTGAAATACTGGAAAAAATAAAAAAATTTATGGTTAGTAAATTTTTTGCACCTTTGAGGTGTATATTCTAAACATAATTAAAGCTAGTATAGTGATGAATATTCTGAAAATTACCAGTAAAAGATTATGAAAAAAAGGGGTTATTTGGGAAATAAAAAGAATCTTCGGCAATTTTTCCTAAAAATTGTCGAAGTAACGAATTTTTTTAGCAGTAAGGAATAGATGTTTTGATAATTATAAATATTCTTTAACAAAATATAAAATATGTCAAAATAAGACATATTTTTTTATTTATATAATTTATAATTGTTATGGTGAAGAATATGAAAGTTAAATTATTTGATGAGTCTCATGAAAAGGATTTGGAAGAAAAAGTTAATGATTTTCTAAGTACATTAGATAATGAAGTTGTTGATATAAAGTTTGGTGTTAGTACATCTATGTTTTCTGAAGATCAAATATATTGTTTTTCTGCTATGGTGATTTATAAAAATTAAAAAAACTTACTTGTTTGTAAGTTTTACATCATGTACATACTTGATTGATATGAATCACTTAAATTAGTTGAAGAGGTCATATTAAGTTTATTTTCAATAGCTTGTACTCTTTTTTCTAATTCTTTTATTTTATTTTCTAAGGCCGAAACATTACTATTTTGATTATCCATATAATCGAAATAATTTGGCATCATTGGTTGTTGTGACATCATATTTGGATTAAAACCATATGGCATTTGTGGATTCATAAAAGTCCTCCTTTTTCATAATTATTTTATGCAAAAGCCTTTATTTTGTTAATATTATATTATATAATTTAATTGGTGAATTTTATGAGACTTAGAAATGTTAAAGGTAAAAAAGAAATATTAGATAATGCAATTGTTATAGTTAAAAATCCTGAAGAATATAAAGGAAATTGGAATAAATTATTTTCAAATGATAATGAAATTCATATAGAAATAGGAACAGGTAAGTGTAATTTTATAAAAGAACTTGCTTTAAAAAATCCTGATATTAATTATATTGGAATTGAAAAATCTGATAGTATTTTATCTCTTGCAGTTAAAAATAAAGAATTTCCAAATAATTTAAAATTAGTATGTTATGATGCTTCAAAAATAGATGAGTTATTTTCTTTTGAAATATCAAAAATTTATCTAAATTTTTCTGATCCTTGGCCTAAAAAAAGACATAGTAAAAGAAGATTAACTAGTGAAAACTTTTTAGAAAAGTATGATTCTATCTTTAAAAATGATAAGAAAATTGAATTTAAAACAGATAATATGGGTCTTTTTGAATATTCACTTATTTCATTTGTAGATTATGGATATAAGATAAAAGATATATCTTTAGATTTGCATAATTTAGAAAATAATGATAATATATTAACAGAATATGAAGAAAAATTTTCTAAAAAAGGTTTTAGAATATACAAGGTTAGTGTATACAAAAAATAAATAATTTGTTATAATAGAGGTATATTATGAAAAAATATTTTTTAATATTATTACTAGTTTTATTTTGTTTAACAGGATGTACAACTATTAATAAAAAAACACCAGATGATGTTGTTATGTTATCTTTAAATGAAGTAGTTAAAACAAATACAGCTTTTAAAGGATTTAAATTATATGTTCCTACGAATATGAATGTAATGAATGATAAAGCTGGTAATGTTGTTTTAACAACAAATGGTGATAAATACTATTTATATGTTGATTTAATTAGTTATTATAATAAAGTAAGTAATGATTATAAAATTAATGAAGAACAAGAAACGTTTTATTCAAAAATCTTAAATGATTCTGAGAAATCTGGCTATGTTCTAGTTACTAAGTATGATAGTAAATACTTTGTTGAAGTTATGTATAATTATGCTAAAATTGAAGTTATAACTAATAATTACAAAGAAGCTTTATCAAAGTCACTTATTATATTAAATAATTTAGAGTTTAATGACAAAATAATTGATAGTTTAGTAGGAAAAAATATTTTGGAATATGATGAAGAAAAATTTAATCTTCTAGGTCCATCTAATGAAACGACAAACTTTTTAGAGTGGGTTTCCTATGATGAAGAAGAGGAAAATAAATCAAGTATTTTAGATGAAGATATTATAGATATTGAATCAGAATAATTTAGAGGTGGAAAAAAATGGGACTATTAAATAAAATAAAAAACGCTTTATTTGAGGAAGAAGAAGTAGAAGAAGAAATAGCAAAGAAAATTGATGTTGAAAAAACAATTAAGGAAGAACCAGAAATAAAAATAAGACATTATGATGAAGAAACAGAAAAACCTGAAGTTAAGATTGATAAAACTCCAATGATATTTGATGTTGAAGATTTTGTTGATGAAATTGCTGAAGAACCAAAGAAAGAATATCAAAAACCAATAAAACAAGAACAAAAAATAATTTATGGTGGTTATGTTAAAGAAGAATTTGAACATGAAAAAACTAAGTTTAAACCTTCACCAATTATTTCTCCAGTTTATGGTATTTTAGAAAATAGTGATGTTGATGATGTAAAATACGAAACTGGTAAGAAATCTTTAGATAGTATGTTTTTAGAAGAAAAAACAAAAACTGCTACCTTAGATGAAATAAGAAAAAAAGCTTATGGAATACCTGAAGAAAAAGAACTTCCAAAAGAAGAAAAAGAAGATAAATCTCTTCTTTATGAAATGGAAAATGTTGATGATAAACCTGCAATTGATAAAATATCAATTGGTGATGCTGTTGAATATTTTGAAGATTTAGGTCTTGAATATGATGTTGATTACAAAGATTTAGCAAAAGAAAAAATGACTAGAACTATTAAAAATAAAGAATTGAGTGAAGAAGTAGAAGAAGAAATAAAAGAAAACAAAAAAATAGAAGATGAAATAAAATCTCAACAAGAAGAAAAAGAAGAAGAAGTTGAAGAAAAGAATTTATATGATTTAATTGATTTAATGTATGATAATAAGGAATAAAAAAGGAGGATTTTATGACTGAATATAATCAAATATTGTTATCTATTCTTTTGGTGTTAGTGTGTGTTTTAGTAATATTTTTAATTGTTGTTGCAATAAAATTAATAATAACAACAGATAAAATTAATATAATATTAAAGGATGTTGAAAACAAATTAAAAAGTATAAATGGTTTTTTTAACTGTTTAGATAGTATAACAGATGCTATATCACTTGTTGGAAACACCTTAATTGATAAGACTATTAATTTAATAGATAGATTAATTAATAGAAAAAGAAAGGAAGAGGAAATTGATGAGTAAGAAAAGTGGTTTAGGAAAATTATTATTAGGATTAGGTGCAGGTGTTGGCTTAGGATTTTTATTTGCTCCTAAAAAAGGTAGTGAAACAAGAGAAGATCTTAAAACTAAAGCTAATGATTTAGTTAATAAGGTTAAAAATCTTGATGCAGATGAAGTAAAAGAAAATGTTGAAAAAAAGATCAATGAAATAAAAAAAGAATTAGAAGATCTTGATAAAGAAAAAGTATTAAAAATTGCAAAGAAAAAAAGTGAAGAAATAGGAAAACAAATAGAAGATCTTTATGAAAGTGTTAAAGAATCTGCAACACCAGTTGTAAATGATGCAATTGATAATTTAAGAGAATATGCAATCAAGGTAACAAAAAACGTTTTAGATAAATTAGAAAAAGAAAAAACTGAAAAATAATTGATGTGAAATATAAAATATGTTATCATTACTTGTATAGTGATAACATTTTTTTATGGAGGTTTATTTATGAAAAATAAAGAAAAAACAATTAAATTATTAAAATATGTAACAATTGGACTTGCTATTTTTTTCTTATTAGAGTTGATATATTTTGGCTATAAAATGATTAATATTAGAAATAATTCAACTTATTATAGTGGCATTAATAGTGTTATAAAAACAGATACTGGTTATGTTGCTGTTGGATTTAGTGATAAAAAACATAGTAAATTTTTAAAATATGAAGCTCCTGGTTATAACAAACCATATATTTGGGTTTATGATGATGATTTAAAAATAGTAAAAGAAATAAGTTTAGATTTAGGATACAATGGTGAATTTAACGATTTATTAGAGGTTTTAGATGGTTATATTGTAGTTGGAAATATAGAAATGAGTGATACTAATCACAAAGATAGTGCAACTGAAGGTGTAATTATAAAGTATGATAAAGATTTTAATATCGTTTGGAGAAAAAATTACAATGCTTTAGGAGATACTAAATTTAATGTTGTAAAAGAATATAAAGATTCATATTTCATCGGAGGATCAAGTATATTTGAAAGTAGTGCTTTAGGACGTGATGAAAAAGGTGGAGCAATTATTTTACAATATAATAAAGATGGCGAAAAAACTTTAGAAATATCTCATGGTGGAGCAACATCTTATGGATTATTTAACGATATAGAAATTGTTGATGATGGTATTATAGCAGTAGGTGTTAAATATAAGGGAACAGGTATTATTTATAAATACGATTTTAAAGGAAAAGAATTATGGCATAATTATTTTGGTTATACAGATACAATGGGTTTAACAAGTATAACTAAAATAAATAATAGTGAATTTGTTATAACAGCTTCAAAATTAGAAGGAAAAGATAAAACAGATAATTACCAAGCAGCACTAATTAAAATTAATAATAAAGGTAATATAATTAAAGAAGAATATTATGTTAAAGATAATATTTCAAGATTTAATGATAGTGTACTTTTAGATGATAAATTATATGTAGTTGGTGTTTATGGTAAAAAAAATGATAATATCCTTGACAATGACTCAGTAATTGTAACATATGATAAATCTTTAGAAAAACAAGATGAAACTTTATATGAAGGAAATAAAACTTATACTTTAACTAAAATAATAGATGTAGATAGTAAATATTTAGTTGTAGGAAATACTAATTCAAAATTAAAATTAGATAATTTAAAAACTAATGGACTTGATTTTTATCAAGTAATTGATAAACAATAAATTGCAAAACAAATTGCAATTTTTTTGTTTTAAGTATTGGCCATAGTAATATTCAAAGAAAAGACAACTTCATAAAATATATTGAGGTGAAAATTGGATGCTTAAATTTATATTAGAGTATTGGATAGAAATATTATTTGGATTAATTGTCTCATTTTTGGGTTATTTCTTTAAACAGATATTAAATTATAAACATAAATTAGATGATACTAATAAAGGAATTATAGTAATGCTAAAAATTAAAATAATAGAAAAATACGATGAATTCATAAAAAAAGAATCTATTACTATAGAAGAAAAAGAAGGATTAATGGATTTATATAATGCATATATAAAATTTGAATGTTGTGATGTTGTGAGTGACTTAATTAAAAAAATTGATAGCATTCCAATAAAATAGGAGGTAATAAAATGGATTCTTTGGTTACTGATACTTTATTAGAAGTATTAATGATAAGTATTACTTTTTCAGTTATTTTAATGGCTTTAATTCAAAAAATAAAAGATTTAAAAATAATTAATAAAAGTTATCAAGTATGGATTATTAATTTAATTCTTTCATTTTTAGTAGGAATTCCTTTTGCTATTATTTTTTATGATTTAAAGATTAATTTAGCAGTATGGGTAAGTGTATTTGGCTTTATTGGAGCTCCGACAATATATGAAACATTAAAAAAACAAAACATTATAAATTATAAACCAAAAAGTACTAGTTCTAATCAAGAAGTAATAACAATATCTAAAGATAATGAAATAAAAAGAAATTAGCTTTTTTTAGCTGATTTCTTTTTGGATAACATAATTAAGATAAAATTGACAAATAAAACAATATACACAAAAGAAGAATAAAGAGGAAATTTAGTAAATAAATTGATAATTAAATAATTTTTAAACAAAGTAATAGAAACAAGAGGAATAGCAAAGCAAAGAAAAACTGTAATAATATTTAAAATAAGATCTTTTTTTATTTTAAATGTAGTTTTTACATAAGCTATTAGACTATAGAACAAAACAGCAAGGGAAGTAAATGATGCAATTATAATAGTGGACGCTAAAACATTTTCAATTCTTTGAATAAAATCAAAAGCTTTAACTTTTTTTAAAAGTGCATATTCAGGATAAGTAAATATAATACTCATATCAATACCAAAAACACCTATGATTAAAAGAAAAAATACAAGTACAAACAAATAACCAAATACATAACCATAGATTATTCTTCTTTTTAATTTTTTAGAGTCTGTAATATCACTTTTTCTTATGCTAATTAAGCTAATTAAAGGTACAATTATAAAGGTAGGAAACATTAAAGAAGTTTTTATGAAGTTTTCATTAGAGACATCAAAAATAGGTAAATAATTATCAAATTCAACAATTGGAATTAAAAAGATCCATGCAAATAAGATAATCAACATAAATAATAAAAATAAGATAATGTGACATCTGCCAATGACTTCAAGTTTTTTACAAACAACCAAAGAAAGAGAAGTAGAAAGAAGCGCAACTATCAAGTAATAAGATGTTCTTGATAAAAATTGACTGACAGTAAAAGTAACAATAGACCATGATTCAACAAATATTATATAAATAATTGCAATTACATATAAAATGTTTAATATTTGTCCAAGCCATTTAAATTTTTCTTTATTGTATTCAAAAATGTTTTTATCATCTGCTTTATCAATTATATAAACAATCATTAAAAGAGGAATGAAACCTATTAAAAATCCAACAAAAGATGAAAATATTGCTGCATGTTTTCCTGTTTCTAAAACTAAAGTGTTACCAAATCCAGGAAATAAAATAACTCCTAAAAAAAATGTAAATACAAATAATTCTTTTGAACTTATTTTACTCATAATTATTCTCCTTCAGTACTTCGATAAACATTTCCATATCTAAATAATTTGGAATTAACATTTAAATTGATTTTAGCAATTTCATAAATATTTTTGTTTTTAAAATTATCATATTCTTTATAATATTTTTTATATATCATTTTTTCTAATCCTAAAATATCGATATTATTAGCTTTGCAAGTTTCAATTAAATCATTTAAATATTTTTTTATTTCTTTATTAATGAGATCTTGAATTTCTTCTTGGACATCTTTTTTTTCTAAATTTATTTTTTCTCTTATTTCTGATGGTTGAGCTGAAATATCAATATTAATATCAACTGTAACTTCATCATCATTAATTGATACATCAAAACTATTCTTTGGTCTAACTAATAAGATATCCATTAAAATATCTTTGTATTCAATATTAATTCCAATATCAAATAAATTATTGTTAATTAAATTATAAGCAATTGCTGTATTATTATTTAATTTAATAAATTCATTTTTTTTATTATCCAAAGCAACAACACCAGTTAATTTGTTTTTTTCATCAACTAATTCAATTGATGTTAAAATAGGAGTTTGTTTTCCCTCTAAAAAAATGCTAATTAACTCTTCCATATTAAACTGTACAGTAGTTCCTTGTCTAAGAGTTGAAACTTTTAAAGATTCTAAGATTTCTTTACTAGCTACAGAATTAGAGTTTTCACTACTTTTTCCTAAAATATCTTTAGCACTTCCAGTAGGATTTATTAAAACATCAAAATCATTTCTAGTTGATGGACTCCTTAAAAAATAATCAAATAAATTGTCAACTTTTGATTCTAGTATTGATTCTCCTAAAACAACTAATTTTAGATGTCCTAAATAAAGCATTTTAGGATATGATAATGAAACATTTCTAAATGCTTGAGTAATAGTTTCTCCCTTCGATTCATAAAGAATAGTTTTAGTCTGACTTGTTCCTTCACCACTTTGTTGTAAGTCAAGAATTTGTACTACGATTTCATAATTGCCATCTTTATAATCAATTCCTAAAGCATTTGCAATTGCCAAATCATTTAATTCAATATAACTACAACCAGTTAAACAAAAACAAGTAATCAAAATTAAAGTTATTATTTTTTTCATAATTTTTTACTCCTTTTAAAGTTGTCATCAGTAAGAAGCGGATTTCTTAAGTTATCATTTTTTATATCTTTTTTAAAGATACTTTTAATTGCAAAATTTAAGTTAAATGGTGCAAAAGGCCATAAATAAGGTTTGCCAAATGATTTTAAACTTGCCATCATTATAATAAAGATAAAACCACAAAATGTTACTCCAGGAATTCCTGCAGTTGTTGCAAAAATCATAAATAATAGTTTCCAAAATCTAATTCCATTTACCATTGCTTGACCAGTAAACATTAAAGAACAAATTGCTGATACTGCAACAACAATTACCATAATAGGAGAAACGATACCAGCAGCAACAGCAGCATCACCTAAAACAATTGCACCTAAAATACTTATGGCACTACCTGATAAACTAGGCATTCTAATATCACTTTCACGTAATATTTCAAAAATAAGAGTCATTCCTAAAGCTTCAACAAAAGCAGGAAAAGGAACACCTTCTCTTTGAAGAGCAAAATTAATAAGAAGCGATTCTGGTATAGTTTCATGATTAAATGTTGTTATAGCAATATAAAATGCCGGTAAAACTATAGCTATAAAAAATGAAATATATCTTATAATTCTTGTAAAAATAACATTTTTAGATTTTTGGTAGTAATCTTCTGATGCATTAAATAAATCAGTAAAGAATGTTGGAATAATTAAAACACCAGGTGAATTTTCAACAATAATACATATTTTTCCTTTAAGAAGATTCATAACAGCAACATCAGGTCTTTCTGTTGGATAGATTAAAGTAAAAACATTATTTTTACTTTCTATATATTCTTTAATGTAATTACTATCAATTATGCCATCAACATCAATTTTGTCTAATTTTTCTTTAACAGAATCCAAAAGTTTTTGTTCAATAATATTTTTCATATATAAAATACCAACTTTAGATTTTGTTTCTCTTCCAATTATTTTTTCTTCAATTATTAAGTTATTTGTTTTAATTCTTTTTCTAATTAAACCAATATTATTAAGATAATTTTCATTAAAAGAATCTTTTGGACCAAGAATAGCTTGTTCAACGACTGGTTGTTCAATAGCTCTTGATAATTCTTTTTTTGCTTCAATAGCAAGTGCTTCTTTCTTTTTATCAAATAAAATAATAGCAAATCCATTGCCTAAATTTTCATATATTTTATCAAAGTTTTCTATTTTTTCAATTTCAACACTTGGTATAGTATTATATAAAATATTAATTATATCATCTTTTTTTATATTATTTTTTTCTAAATTACTGATGTTTTTTAAAATGAAATCATTGACATTTTTGTTATCGCATAAAGAAGAATTGTATACTAAAGAAATTTTGGTATCAAATAAAATAATATCTCTAAAGGATATATCAATTGAATTATTATAATCAGATTTTATTTTATTAATGTTTTTTTCTAAATCACTATAAATCATATTAATCACCATTTCATACTTATTATTAACAGAATATAAAAAAAATATATTTCTTTTTTTCGACAAAATTTTATTTTATGGGATGCTATTATAAAAAACAATTTTTTATGAAAGGAATATTTTTATGAATAATTATTTAGAAGAAATAAAAAAACTTATTGAAACAAATGAAGTAAATATAAGAAAATACAATTACTATAAAAATGAAAGTTTAGTAAATACTTATTATAATATAGGAAAATTACTAGTTGAAGCACAAGGAGGAAAGAGTCGTGCAACATATGGGAATGAATTAATTAAAACATGGAGTGTTAAGTTAACTAAGCTTTATGGAAAGGGATATAACTATACAAATTTATCAAGAATGAGACAATTTTATATTGTTTTTGAAAATATTGATATCTATAAAAGATGAAAACAAAAGAAACTATTATATAAATTTTTGTATTAAAAAAAATCTATCAAGTAGAGCTTTAGAAAAAATGATAAAAAGCAATGCTTATGAAAGATTAAGTATAAAAGGTAAAGAAAATATAAATATAATAACAAAAGAAGAAGACTTAACAATAAGTGATATGCTTAAAAATCCAATATATATAGAAGTAGAAAAAATTGATAAAATAAACTTATTCTTGCATAAAATACTTTTCTAGTTTATAATATTATGCGTGAAAGGAAAGTTTGTATGAAAAAAGAAAATGTATTTGAAGTTGAAATTAAAATTGAAAAAGAAGACTTTGATAAAGCAATTGAAAATGCTTTAGATAAAAAAATAAAAAATGTAGAAATGGATGGTTTTAGAAAGGGCCACGTTCCTAAAGATATGTATTTGAAAAAATATGGTAGAGAATCTTTATACATGGATGCGGTTGATGCTTTATTACCTGATGCTTATTCTAAAGCATTAAAAGATAATAATTATGAACCTATTATTGAACCAAAAGTAGATTTAAAAAATATTGATGAAAATGGATGTACTTTTGTGTTTACAATAACTACAAAACCAAGTGTAAATATTAAAAAATATAAAGGTTTAAAGGTTAAAAAAGATGAAGTTTCTGTATCAAAAGAAGAAATAGATGCTGAAATTGATAATATGTTAAAAAGATATAGTGAACTTGTTGTAAAAGACTATGGTGTTGTTGAAAATGGTGATATCGCTATTATTGATTTTGAAGGATTTAAAGATGGAGTAGCATTTGAAGGTGGAAAAGCTTCTAATTATTCACTTGAAATTGGAAGTGGAAGCTTTATACCAGGATTTGAAGATCAACTAGTTGGAATGAAAAAAGATGAAGAAAAAGAAATTAATGTAACATTCCCAGAAGATTATCCAAGTAATGATTTAAAAGGAGCTCCAGCTGTATTTAAAGTAAAAGTTAATGAAATTAAAGAAAAAATAGAAAGAAAATTAGATGAAGATTTCTTCGCAGATTTAGCTATGGATGGAATAAATGATGAAGAATCTTTAAGAAAAAATATTGAAGAATCAATTAAGTCAAGTAAAGAAATTGAAGCATCTAATAAGTTTGTTGATGATTTATTAAAAGAAATAAGTGATAATACTGAAGTTGATATTCCAGAAGAACTTGTTGAACATGAGTTACACCATATGGTTGAAAGATTTAATGAACAATTAAGAATGCAAGGAATGGATATTAATTATTATTATGAAATCACTAAATCAACTGAAGATGATTTGAAAAAGCAAATGAAGCCTGAAGCATTAAATCATATTAAATATAGATTTATTTTAGAAGAAATAAAAGATTTAGAAAAAGTTTCTGTGACTGATGAAGAAGTTGAAGCTGAAGCAGAAAAAACTGCTAAAGGTTATGGCATGTCTAAAGATGATTTCATAAAAGCTGTTGGTGGAATTGAAGCAGTAAAATATGAAGTTGAAATGCAAAAAGTAATTGATATTTTAAAAGAAAATAATTAGTAAGAATTAGGTTTTGCCTAATTCTTTAGTAATATAAGAAGGTGGTTATATGAAAATTCCAACTGTATGTATTGTAGGTCGTCCTAATGTTGGTAAAAGTACAATCTTTAACAAATTAGTAGGTAAAAAAATATCTATAATTGAAGATACTCCAGGTGTAACAAGAGATAGAATTTATGGTGAAGTTAATTATAAAAATTGCAAATTTAACTTAATTGATACTGGTGGTATTGATGTTAGTAAAGAACTATTTAACGATTCTATTAAAGTACAAGTAGAAATAGGAATAATTGAAGCTGATAAAATACTATTTGTTGTTGATGCAAAAGATGGATTAACTAAAAATGATTTTGTAGTTCGTGATATGCTTAGAAAATCAAATAAAGAAGTAATCGTAGTTATCAATAAAACTGATACAAAAGAGAGTAAAAATAATATTTATGATTTTTATGAACTTGGAAATTATACATATATTCCAGTAAGCGGTGAAAATAATCTTGGTATGCTTGATTTATTAGATGAAATTGTAAAAGACTTTAAACCATTTGAACAAGAAGAAATAGAACCTACTAAAATATGTGTAATTGGACGTCCTAATGTTGGTAAAAGTAGTTTAGTTAATGCTTTAATAAATGAAGATAGATTAATAGTAAGTGATGTTGCAGGAACAACACGTGATGCTGTTGATATTAAGTTTAAATATAATAAAGAAGATTATATTTTAATAGATACAGCAGGTCTTCGTAAAAAAGGAAAAATTTACGAGAATATTGAAAAATATAGTTTACTTAGAAGTATGAGAGCAATAGAAAGAAGTGATATTTGTCTTCTTGTTGTAAATAGAGAAGAAGGTATTATTGAACATGATAAACACATCGCAGGATATGCAAAAGATGCAGGAAAAGGTGTAATTATTGTTGTAAATAAATGGGATACAGTTTCTAATAAAGACAAGGACATTAAGGAATTTACAAAACAAATAAGAAATGAATTTAAATTCTTAGATTAT
The DNA here is from genome assembly GCA_945947035.1 of uncultured Mycoplasma sp. Classification (GTDB taxonomy): domain Bacteria; phylum Bacillota_I; class Bacilli_A; order RF39; family UBA660; genus CAG-611. The sequence goes on from CAMEXD010000001.1 coordinate 104,657, forward strand.
GCACCAATCGTATTTTTAAGTGCTTTAACTAAATCAAGAATTCATACTCTTATGCCTCAAGTTGAAATAGTTAAAGAAAATATTGTAAAAGAAATAAAAACAAGTACTTTAAATGATTTAATTAGAGAAGCATATGATTTAAATCCAGCACCAAGTTATAAAGGAAAAAGATTAAAAATAACATATACTCATCAATCAGGAATAAAACCACCTAAATTTACGTTTCATGTTAATGATAAGACTTTAGTTCATTTTTCTTATGAAAGATATTTAGAAAATAAAATAAGAGAAAGTTTTTCATTTACAGGAACACCAATAGTGTTAGAATTTAAAAATAAAAACGATTTATTATGACAAAAAAAGCCCTCCAACATATAATAAAAAAGGAGGGCTTTTAAATGAGATTAACTGATAATTTTTTTAAAAAGATTGAAAAGAAAACCAATGTTGACAAAGAAACAATTCTTAATCTTGCTAAAAATTTACAAGATGATAATTTAAAAAATGAAGCTGCCTTAAGAGATGTTGTAAAAAAACTTAGTGTAATAACAGGGAAGGAAGTTTCTAAAGAAAAAGAAGATAAAATTATAAATGCAATTTTAAATGATAAAGTTCCTGATATTGATAAAATGGTTTAAAAAAAAGGAATTAGAATTTATTTTCTAGTTTCTTTTTCTTTTTCTAAATATCTTATTAGATCATCACTTTTGTAACCTAAAGCTTCTCTAAAAGAAATTAATTTTTTAGAATATAATAATAATTCTTCATCAATTTGTTCTATAAATTCTTCATCTTTATGTTCTAAAATAGCAATTTCTTTTGTTATCTTTTTATATTCTACTTTTTTTTCTAAAATGTCTAGTTGTTTTTTTTCTGGATTTAAATTATAGGAACTATCATTTTCAATTTTTCTTATTTCATCAATAATTCCTCTAAGTAAATGTTTATAATATAATCTATCTTTAGTACTCATTTTTTACCTCCTTCTTTTTCTTAAAATAATAATTCAAAAAAGTTATTTTGTCAAGGAAAAAACACTTCTTTATATTATATGATGTTATACAAAAGTTTGTTTGATTTTTTGTTTACTTTTTTAATATTATTTATTATAATTAATGTGGAAGGTGATACTTATGTATAATTATATTATAGGTAAAATAAAAGAACAAACATCAAATTATATTGTTGTTGAATGTAATAATATTGGATATCAAATTTATGTTGCTAATCCTTATTCTTTTAATATAGATAGTGAATACAAGATTTATTTATATGAACAAATTACTGAAGATAGTCATAGTTTGTTTGGTTTTAAGGAAATAATAGAAAAAGAGATGTTTTTAAAGTTAATAAGTGTTAAAGGAATTGGTCCAAAGATGGCTCTTCCTATGCTTGCAACAGGAAGCATTAGTGGTATTGTTGATGCAATTGAAAGAGAAAACATTTTGTATTTAAAAAAGTTTCCTAAGATTGGAGAAAAAGTTGCCAAACAAATTATTCTTGATTTAAAGGGTAAAATTAATATTACTGGAGTTGAAGTAGATAATAGTTATGAAGAGTTAATTGAAGTTTTAAAAGGTCTTGGTTACAGAGAAAAAGATATAAAAGAAGTAGTAGGTAAGGTTGATAATAGTTTATCTATTGAAAATCAAATTAAAGAAGCTTTAAAATTAATGTTAAGATAGGGTGTTTTTATGGAAGAAAAAGAAATTGAAACAGATTTTGAAAAAAATATTAGACCATCAAAATTAGATGAATATATTGGTCAAACTGAAGCAAAAGAAAATATGAAGGTATTTATTGAAGCTGCTAAAATGCGTCATGAAAGTTTAGATCATGTTTTATTATATGGTCCACCAGGACTTGGTAAAACAACAATGGCATATATTATAGCAAATGAACTTGGAGTTGGTATTAAAACTGCTAGTGGTCCATCAATTGAAAAAAGTGGTGATTTAGCAGCAATATTATCAAATTTAGAGCCAGGAGATGTTTTATTTATTGATGAAATTCATCGTATGCCAAGATTTATTGAAGAAATATTATATCCTGCAATGGAAGATTTTACTATTGATTTAATAATTGGCAGTGAAGGATCATCAAGAAACATCAAAATTGATTTACCACCATTTACTTTAGTAGGAGCAACAACAAGAGCAGGAGATTTAACAAGTCCATTAAGGGATAGATTTGGTATTGTTAATAAATTAAGATATTATACAAATGATGAACTTGTTGATATAATAAAAAGAACCAGCAAAGTTCTTGATACAGAAATAACAAGTGATGCAGCTTTAGAACTTGCTAAAAGAAGTAGAGGAACACCACGAATTGCCAATAAATTATTTAAAAGAGTAAGAGATTTTGCTTTAGTTGATGGTGATGGTGTAATTGATATTTCAATAACTAAAAAAGCACTTGATAGATTAAAGATAGATGATATAGGACTTGATGAAACAGATAAAGAATTAATTTTAACAATTATAGATAAATTTAATGGAGGACCTGTTGGAATTGATACATTAGCAACAAGTGTTGGAGAAGAAGTTTCAACAATTGAAGATATGTACGAACCATATCTTATAAGTATAGGTTTTTTAAAAAGAACATCACGTGGTAGAATCGCTACTGATGAAGCGTATAAATATTTTGGAAAAAAACATCAAGATGCATTATTTTAAAAAATTATTTAAATTTTTTATTGTTTAAATAATAGTCAAATGATATACTTTGTTTATAGTAATAAGAAGGGCTTTAAATATGGATAATTATAAAGAAGAAAATACAATAGATTTTAGTAAATTAAAAGGTTTTGTTAATCAAAATAATGAGGTTAACAAAATTCCTAAAAAAGAAAAAAGCAAGAAGAAAAGAGGTAAAAATAAAATATTAATATTTACTTCAATTTTTGTCTTTTTGTTGGGTCTTATCTTTATTGGAAGCTTTTTCTATTTCAGTTTTAAAGAACAGATAAAAATAAAAGATGTTGAAATAATTGATTATGATGAAAAAACAAAAATAGCTAGTTTAAAAATAATTTTAAATGATACATTATTTAATAATGAAAGATATTGTTTAATGAACGAAAAAACTATTGTAGAAGATAATAGTTGTATATTAACTACTACAACTGATGTAAAAGATGTTGAAATTGGTAATAGTTTTATGAAAAATAATATATATATTACTGATTATATTAATGAAGCATTAGTATTTGAACTTCCTAGTAAAATTTATTTAGCTAAAGGTGATACCTATAAAATAAATATTGTTGTAGAATCTTTTAGTGATTCTAAAATTTCTTATGAAATAAATAGCGATATCATAGAAATTTCAGATGATTTTACAATAAAAGGATTAAAAGATGGAAGAGATAAATTAAAAATTAAATATTTAAGTGAAGAAAAGGAAATAGATGTTGTAGTATCATCACTTATAGTAAAAGAACCTAATCATTTTAATTATAAAAAAAAGTATTTAACTTGTAATAGATATAGTAAAGAAGAAGCAGATTTATTAGATGAAATATTAGAGTTTAGAATAAATGAAGCAGGATATGAAACAAGAGCAGGTGTGGTTGCTGCAGCAAGATTTTTATCTTTAGAATTTCCTTACCGAATTGATTATTTCTTTGAAAATGGTAGATTAAGTGATACTGGGGTACATTATGCCGATGGTGAAGGAAGATATTATCATAAAGGATTATACTTAAATAATAGTAAATTTTCTATAATAGAAAAAACATACGCTGGCCCAGCAATTTGGGGATGTCCTTTAATGAATTATGAAGATGCTGGTATTTGGAGATCTAACACTCTTATGCCAAATGGTTTAGATTGTAGTGGCTTTGTTACTTGGACTTTAATTAATGGTGGTTTTGATATTGGTGATATTGGTGCTGGTGAAACTCCAGAACCAAATCAGTTAACCGATCAAGGTGAAAGAGTTTTAGTAACAGATGAACTTATTAATAGTGGTAGAGTAAAAGTTGGAGATTTAATTAATTGGTGGGGTCATATTGGAATTATTATAGGAATCGATGATAAACAAACTTATTATGTTGCAGAATCTCTTGATAGTTATTACGGATTAGTTGTTAAAGATTATAAAAAACAAGAAATGCCAGATTCTTGGACTTATATTATGCTTATGGATGATGTTTATAAAAATGATGGTAATCTAACAAATATGTGGTATTAAAAAAATACTTTTCATTTAAGATTAAATATTGTATAATATGTATCGTTATGAAAGAGGCGTTTTTATGAATATAGAAGAGTTTAATTATGAATTACCACCAGAGTTGATTGCTCAAACACCACTTAAAGATAGATCATCTTCAAGACTTATGGTTGTGGATAAAAAAACGGGTTTTATAAAACATGATACTTTTAAAAATATTGTATCTTATTTAAAAAAAGGAGATACTTTGGTACTTAATGATACCAAAGTTTTACCAGCAAGATTAATTGGAGAAAAAACTGATACTAAGGCAGTTATTGAAGTACTTTTACTAAAAGAATTAGAAAGTAATACCTGGGAAGCTTTAACAAAACCTGCGAAAAGAATAAAAGTAGGGACTGTTGTATCATTTGGTAATGGTATTTTAAAAGCAGAGTGTATTGGAATAAAAGAAGAAGGCATAAGAACGTTTAAAATGATTTATGATGGTATATTTATGGAAATACTAGATAAACTTGGAACAATGCCACTTCCACCATATATTCATGAAAAACTAACAGATCAATCAAGATATCAAACTGTATATGCTAAAAATTTAGGAAGTGCTGCAGCACCAACTGCTGGACTTCACTTTACTAAAGAACTTTTAAAAGAAATAGAAGAAAATGGTGTTAATATTTGTTATATAACGCTTCATGTTGGACTTGGTACTTTTAGACCTGTTGAAGTAACAAATATTAAAGATCATCATATGCATACAGAGTATTATGAAATGACGAAAGAAGTCGCAAATATTTTAAATGAAACTAAGAAAAATGGACATAGAATTATTAGTGTAGGTACAACATCAACTAGAACTTTAGAAACAGTAATGACAAAATATGGCACATTTAAAGAATGTTTTGGGAATACTGATATTTTTATTTATCCAGGTTATGAATTTAAAGCCATAGCTATGCAAATAACTAATTTTCATTTACCAAAGTCAACTTTAATTATGCTTGTTAGCGCTTTTGCATCAAGAGAAATTATTCTTAATGCCTACAAAGAAGCAGTGAAAGAAAAATATAGATTTTTCTCGTTTGGAGATGCTATGTTAATTGGAGAATTTGATGACTAAAAAAATATCTGAGTTATTCTACTTTTGTAAAAATTATTTATATTTAGAATCACTTTTAAAAAAGATGATTATAGATAATTTAAATAACAATAAACAATTTAAAATACAATTTTTTGATTTAGAAGAAAAAGGAGAGTTAACTTTTGAAAGAAGATTAAATATCTTTTTATCGACAGTTAATACACCATTTTTTGATATTGTTTTAGAAAGTATAGAAAAAACAAATAAATCATTATATTATTTATTAAAAATATATAAAGATAATTTTAATTTATTAGAAAAGGGTATTTATTATTTTAATTATTCTAAAAAGATTGGATTTAATAAAAATTGTTTTTTATATGATGGAATAATACTTCCTTTTGGTGAAGAAAAAACACTAGATAATCCTATTTTAAATGATGAAGTAGAAATAAATGATAATGTAAAAACAAATATAAAGGAGCTAAAATTATGAGTAGTAAAATGGAATTTGAACTTTTAAAAAAAGATAATAATGCAAGATATGGGATAATAAAAAGTAAATATGGAAATTTTGAAACACCAATGTTTATGCCAGTAGGGACAAGAGCAACAGTAAAAACATTATCTCCAGAAGAATTATATAATGAAAATTGTGGTATAGTTTTAGCAAATACTTATCATTTATGGTTAAAACCTGGTGAAGATATTATTTATAAAGCAGGTGGACTTCATAAATTTATGAATTATAATAGACCAATGCTTACTGATTCTGGAGGATTTCAGGTTTTTTCTTTAGCCAAACCAAAAGATATAAGTGAAGAAGGTGTAAAATTTAAAAGTCATATTGATGGAAAAAAACTTTTTTTAACTCCAGAAAAATCAATTGAAATTCAAAATAAACTTGGCGCTGATATTATTATGTCTTTTGATGAATGTCCTTATTATCCTTGTACTTATGAATATATGAAAGAAAGTGTTTCAAGAACTCTTAGATGGGCAAAAAGAGGAAAAGATGTTCATAATAACCCTAATCAAATGTTATTTGGTATAGTTCAAGGTGGAGCATTTAGTGATTTAAGAAAGTATAGTGCAATAGAAACTGTAAAAATGGGATTTGATGGTTATTCAATCGGAGGAACAAGTGTTGGTGAAGATAAAAAAACAATGTATGAGATGATTGATAATTGTATTTCTTATTTGCCAGAAGATAAAATAAGATATCTTATGGGAGTAGGAGAACCTCTTGACATTTTAGAGGGCGTGTTACGTGGAGTTGATTTATTTGATTGCGTTTTGCCAACTCGTATTGCAAGACATTCTAACGCATTTACAAGATATGGTAAGATTAATATAAAAAACGCCAAATATAAAGAAGATTTTACTCCAATTGAAGATAGTTGTGATTGTTATACTTGTAAAAATTATACTAAAGCTTATATAAGACATTTAATAAATGTAGAGGAAACATTTGGACAACGTCTTTTATCAATTCACAATATAAGATTTTTAACAAAAATGATGGAAGAAATTAGAATATCTATTAAAGAAGATAAATTTATAGAATATAAAGAAGATTTTATAAAAAAATATAATAGTAAGTAAAACATGTTCAAATGACATGTTTTTTTATACAAAGTTTCTTGATTAAATAAAATAATTTAAAATAAATAAATAAATTATTAAAAAAATGTTGATTTTTTCAACATTTTTGTATATAATATTAATTATTAGTTAATGATTTGAGGTGAAAATATGTCAGAAATAAATTATGAAAAAGTAGGAATTAAATTAAGAAAAGCAAGAGAATATTTAAATTTAACACAGGAACAAGTAGCAAATATTTTGAATGTTGGAAGAGATGCAATTTTAAGAATTGAAAAAGGAACAAGAAAAGTCAGTGCAGATGAATTAAATAATTTTTCACGTTTATACAAAATAAGTATGGATGAAATTATAAATGATAATCCATATAGTAGCAATGAACAAGCTTATGCAAGAGGATTCGAAAAATTAAGCTTAAAAGATCAAAAAGAAATACTTGATTTGATAAAATTAAAAAATGAATATAAAAATAAGGATTTATAAAATATAGTATGAATTTAATGATGACACCAGCAAGATTAGCAGAAAAAACACTAGAAAATATTAAAACAAAGTATGGCAAAATTAAGTTTCCAATTGATCCATTTAAATTGCTTGAAGATAGTGGTGTTTTAATATCATTTTCTGATTTTGAAAGTTTAGAAGGAATTATTATAAATGATGAAGATGATGTTACCATAGTAGGAATTAACAGACTAAGATCGTGGACAAAACAACGTTTTAGTGCAGCACATGAGTATTGTCACTTTATAAAAGATCTCAAAAAACATAAAAATGAAATAAATAAAATAGAATGTTTATCTAATTCAAATAGTGAAATAGAAAGGTTTGCAGATAAATATGCATCAGAATTATTAATGCCAAAGTATAAATTACAAGAATTATGTGAAAAATATAAAAATAAAAAAGGCTATATTGATTTTGATAGTATAATTTATATTGCTGAATACTTTGGTGTTAGTTTTGAAAGTTGTGTATATAAAGTGGCATATACATTAAACATGATAGATGGTAATACAGATTCTAAAGAATTAAAAAAAAGAATTAGAAGTTATCATCCTGACAAAAAAAGAAAAGAATTAATATTACAAAAGAATGATTTTGTATTAATAGGAAATGCCATTGATAGTTTTTTATATTGTATGGTTGATTTGAATAAAAATACAGGTGCAAAATTTCTAAATAATTATATTTATTATGATAATAAATTGGAAGGAATAGAGCAAAAAGATGTTCCATATATTTTAGCAGATTTGTCTTATAATAAAGAAAAAAGTATATTTTTTAATTCTAAAGATGAAAATGTAATAATGACATTAGGAAACTATGCATTACAAGAATATGTTTTAACAACAAAAGATAAATTAGAAATAAAAAAATGTAAAAAACTTCATAGCTTATTATATTCTTATGCATCCTTTCCTGAATATTCTGGTTATTATAGAACAGATGACGCAGTAATAATGCAAGGAACAATACAACCAGTTAGCTATGTAGATATTGGTAGTGAAATAGAAAAATTGAACTTTGAATTCGAAAAATTTATAAAAAACATTGATAAATATCAAATTAGTGAATATATAGAAAAAGTTGTATATTTTATTTATCAATTTATAAAGATACATCCATTTAGTGATGGAAATGGTAGAATTTCTAGAGCATTATTAAATTGGATGTTAAGATTAAAAAATATTCCACCAATTTATATAGATGACAAGTGTAAAACTGAATATTATAACGCATTATCCGCGATAGATATTTATGAAAATTATATACCAATGATATTGTTAATTGAAAAAAGAATTATAAATACACTTGTTGAACTTCATGATTATTTGTTTATAGAAGAATAATTGATGAAAAATTTTTTAATTATCCAAAGTTTCTTGTTATTTTAATTAATATTTATTATAATATTATTGAAAAAAGGTGATGTATTATGTTAATTTATTTGATTGAATTTATTATTTTATTTGTAGTGGCATATCTTTGTTATTATTTTATTGGATATTTAAGTGATAAAAATTCCAAAAAAAAGAATGATAATAGACAAATGGCTGAGGTAAAGCTTTTTATAAAATTATATAATATTAATTTAAAAAAGGCATCTTATAAAAAATTATGTAAACAAATTTATTTTTTATTATCACTTGATTTAACTATAACTGTATTTTTTGCAGTAAATGTTCCAATTCACTTTATTTTAAAAGTTTTACTTGGAATAATTTTACTTGCAACATCAACAATTTTAAGTTATAGATTACTTGGTTTGTATTACGAAAAGAAAGGAATGTGTAAAAATGTATAATCATAAAAGAGTAGAAGAAAAATGGCAAAAGTATTTTGAAGAAGAAAAGGTATTTAAAGCAGAAGAAAATACTTCCAAAGAAAAATATTATTATTTAGTAGAATTTCCATATCCAAGTGGTGCTGGACTTCACGTTGGACATGTTAGAAGCTATACTGCACTTGATGCTATGGCAAGAAAAAAAAGAATGCAAGGATACAATGTTTTATATCCAATTGGTTGGGATGCATTTGGGCTTCCTGCAGAACAATATGCTATAAAAAACCATATTCATCCTAAAGATGCAGTAAAAGAAAATATAAAAACTTTTAAAAGTCAAATCAAAAGACTCGGAATATCATTTGATTGGGATAGAGAAATAAATACAACAGATCCTAATTACTATAAATGGACACAATGGATGTTTTTAAAGTTTTATGAAAAAGGTATGGCTTATAAAGCTGAAAAAGAAATAAATTGGTGTCCAAATTGTAAAATTGGTTTGTCAAATGAAGAATCAGAAGGAAATGTCTGCGAAAGATGTGGTGGCAAAGTTGTTAAAAAACTAAAAAGTCAATGGATGCTTAGAATGAGTGATTATTCAGAAAAATTACTTGAAGGACTTGATGACACTTCATTTGTTTCAAGAGTAAAAACAGCTCAGATTAATTGGATAGGAAAATCAATTGGTGCTGAAGTTAATTTTAAATTAGATAAAAAAGATGATTATCTAAAAGTATTTACAACTAGATGTGATACTTTATTTGGAGTTACTTTTATGGTAGTATCACCAGAACATGAAATTTTAAAGAAATATGAAAATGAAATTGAAAACATTGCTGAAGTTAAAGCGTATGTAGAACAAGCAAAAGCTAAAACAGATATTGAAAGAACTGATAATACAAAAGAAAAAACTGGTGTTAAAATTGAAGGACTTAGTGCGATAAATCCTGTTAATAATAAAAAAATTGAAATTTGGGTTGGGGATTATGTTCTAAATAATTATGGAACTGGTGCCATTATGGCTGTTCCTGCTCATGATGATAGAGATTATGCTTTTGCTAAAAAGTTTGGTATTTCTATCGTTCCTGTAATTGAAGGAGGTAATACCCTACCTTATGTAGAAGATGGTTTACATATTAATTCTTTTTTCTTAAATGGTTTAAACAAAGAAGAAGCAATAGAAAAAATGTTAAAGTATCTTGAAGAAAATAAACTTGGTTCTAAAAAGATTAATTATCGTCTTCAAGACTGGGTATTTTCAAGACAGAGATTCTGGGGTGAACCAATTCCAATTGTTATTTGTCCAAAATGTGGTTTTGTTCCAGTAAAAGAAGAGGATTTACCAGTTTTACTTCCAAATGTTGCTTCATATGAACCAACTGATACTGGAGAAAGTCCATTATCTAAAATAGATGAGTTTGTTAATACTACTTGTCCAAAATGTGGTGGTATGGCAAAACGTGAAACTGATACAATGCCAAATTGGGCTGGATCTTCTTGGTATTATTTAAGATATATGGATCCTAAAAATGATAAAACTTTTGCCGATTTTGATAAAATGAAATATTGGAATATGGTAGACTACTATAATGGTGGTATGGAACATGCTACAAGACATTTATTATATGCAAGATTTTGGCATAGATTTATGTATGATAATGGATTAATCCCTTATAAAGAACCATTCAATAAAAGAGTTGCTCATGGTATGATTTTAGGAGCTAATGGTGAAAAAATGAGTAAATCTAAAGGAAATGTTGTAAATCCTGATGAAATGGTTATGATGTATGGTGCTGATTCTCTTAGATGTTATGAATTATTTATTGGTGATTATGAAAAAGATGCATCTTGGAGTGAGAATGGCTTAAGAGGTTGTCGTAAATTCTTGGATAGAGTTTATCGTATCAGTTCTAAAGTTAATAGTGATGAAAATTATAGTGGTAATCTAGAAATCTTAATCAATCAAACAATTAAAAAAGTATCAGAAGATTTAGATAGTATGAAATATAATACAGCAGTATCAAGTCTTATGATTTTACTTAATAAATTTGAAGAACAAGAATCAATCACTAAAAAAGATTACAGAACTTTCCTTTTACTATTAAATCCAATTTGTCCTCATATTACTGAAGAATTAAATGAAAAATGTCATTTAGGTGAAGTACTTTGTAAATCATCTTGGATAGAATATGATTCTAGTAAACTAGAAGATGATAATGTTACAATAGCAGTTCAAGTAAACGGAAAACTTCGTGGCACTATAAATGTTTCAAGAACTTTCGATGAAGAAAAAATAAAAGATCTTGCTAAAGAAGTAGATAATGTTAAAAAGTATCTTGAAGGACATGAAATAGTAAAGATAATCGTAATAAAAGATAAAATTGTCAATATTGTCGTTAAATAAAAAAGATAAACTATTAGTCGATATAAACGAATTTTTATTAATTAGTAGATTATGAACAAAAAAAATGATACAATATTATTATGATGGTGGTGAATAAATATGAATGTAAAAGATAAAAAGAAATTGGGACAATATTTTACAGAAAAAGATTTATGGCTTAAACCACAAATAATAGACTTTATTAAAAATTCAAAATGTTCTATTGCATATGATCCATATGCAGGAAATGGTGACTTATTAAAAATATCATCAAAATATGGAATAAAAAAAACTAAAGGTTTAGATATTGATGAAAATCTAAAATGGGAGTTAAATGATAGTTTGAAAAATATTCCTCATGTTGACGATGCTATTATAATAACTAATCCCCCATACTTAACTAAGTATAGTGCAAGTAGAAAAAATATAAATATTGATTATAGTTATTTTAAAGAACATACTGATTTATACCAATTAGCTATTGATAAAATGCTTGAAGCTCAAGATTATGTAGTAGCTATTGTTCCTGAAACTTATATAAATAGTAAATTTTTTGAAAAAAATTTAAGTAGAGTATATAGTGTTACTATATTGACAGAAAATCCATTTGCTGATACAGATAATCCCGTTTGTGTGGTTTGCTTTGATAATATAATTAAAGTTCCACCTGAGATAAAAGTATATGCAGATGATGAATATTTAAATGATTATTCATATTTCAAAGAATTAAGACTAACACCAAAAAATGATTATTCAATTAGATTTAATGTTCAGAATGGGAAATTAGCTTTAAGAGCAGTTGATCTTACTACTAATGATAAAAAAATCAAATTTTATGAAAAAGAGAAACTTGATTATGATTTATCTAAAGTTGGAAATAGTTCTAGATTAATAACAATTATTGATTTAGATTGTAGTGATATAGATATTAAAGAATTAGTTTTAGAATGTAATAGATTATTAGAAAATTATAGAAATAAAACTAAAGATATAACTTTATCACCATTTAAAGGTAATACAAAAGATGGTAAAAGAAGAAGAAGATTGGACTATAGAACTGCAAGATGCATTATTGAAATGGCTATTGATAATTTAAGGAGTGAAGTATATGCTTAATAACATTGAATTATTTAATGAATGTTTAGAACACCCAGCAAAAAATGTTGATTTGGTTGCAAGAGAAACATTAAATAAAGTTATTTTACCTATGGATGATTCAATTTCAACAGAATTATTATCAAATAATTCTAGATTAATTGAATTAATTATTTCTTATGCTAATTATAAAAATGCTGGAGATTCTACTCATAATGCTGAAATTTTAGCAGAAATGGATGAATGTTTGAGATTTGATGGAATGAATTATTGTCCATTTTCACAATATCTTATGGTTCATGATGTAACATATGATATGTATTTAAACAAATTAACAAATGAAGAAAAAGAGTATATTATAGATTGTTATTTAGAAGATAGGCATCAATTATACTTAAATAGAGATTATTCGGATATTATTTTTCAAGTATTAACAGATAGTTACAGTCATAAAAGAAAAGGCGCTATGGGTGTAGAAAAATTAAAGAAAATATGTAGAGAATTTAATATTCCGAAGATAAGTGATGAATCTCAAATAGGAAATGATTTATATTATATTTTGCCTGATTCTGGAGATAATAGATTATTTGATAAAATAATTGAAGTAAATCATATTAATTTTGATTTTAAAAATACTCATCAAGGAAAGATGCCTGATGCATTAATTAAAATTGATAATACTTTTTTAGTCGTTGAACATAAAATTTTAAAAGAATCAGGAGGAGGACAAGATAAGCAAATGACTGAAATAATTGATTTTATTGGATGGGGAGAAAGAGAAGTTCATTATGTTTCATTTATGGATGGAATATTATTTAATGAATTAATTAATCCTAGTGAAAGAAATAAATTATTTAGAGATAAGCAAAATATTTATTCTAATTTGGAAAATTGTCCTTTTAATTATTTTGTTAATGAATTTGGATTTAATAAAATAATTGCTTATACATTAAATAATAGAGCATAGAAATATGTTATTTTTTATTTGCAAATTATGTTTGTTTTATATTTGATGTAATAATTTTATAAATTTTGGATTCGCGATTATTAATAACTTTAAAAAGGTATTTAAAACTAAAATTCAGAAATAAATTACCCCGTTTGTCGTTAAATAAAAAAGATAAACTATTAGTAGTAAATTATTACTAGTAGTTTTTTGTTTTAAATTATTATATAATTAAAGTGGTGATATTTTTATGAAAAAAGAAATAATGGATGGTAATACTGCTTGTAGTAGAGTAGCTTATAATTTTATTGAAGCGGCTTGTATTTATCCAATAACACCAGCTTCAACTATGGCAGAACTTGCAGATAGTTTTAGTGCAAGTGGTGTTTGTAATATGTTTTCTGATAAGGTAAAAGTTATTGAAATGCAAAGTGAAGCAGGTGCTATAGCTAGTGTTCATGGTATGCTTCAAAATGGTATTCTTGCAACAACTTATACAGCAAGTCAAGGTCTTCTTCTTATGATACCAAATATGTATAAAATAGCAGGAGAACTTCTTCCTTGTGTTATTAATGTTGCAGCAAGAACTATTGCAACACATGCTTTATCAATTATGGGAGATCATTCAGATATCTATGCCGTAAGAAGTACAGGATTTGCTATATTTGCATCAAGTTCACCTCAACAAGTAATGGATTTAACTTGTATTCCATATCTTAGTACTTTAACCGGTCATGTTCCTTTTGTTAACTTCTTTGATGGATTTAGAACTAGTCATGAATATAACAAAATAGATGTCGTTGATAATAAAATATATAAAAAATTGCTTGATAAAAAAGCTTTAAATGAATTTAGAAATAAAGGATTAAATGTTGATAATCCAAAAACATTTGGTACAAATCAAGGAGATAATATCTATTTTCAAGCAGTAGAATCTCGTAATAAATATTACGATGAATTACCTGATGTAGTTAATTCTTATATGGAAAAATTGAATAAAGAAATTGGAACAAATTATAAACCATTTAATTATTATGGTGATAAAAATGCAACTAAGGTAATTGTTGCTATGGGTAGTGTTTGTGAAACAATTAAAGAAGTTATTGATACTAAAAAGAAAGTAGGTTTAATTGAAGTACATCTTTATAGACCATTTTCTAGTAAATATTTCTTAGATGTTTTGCCAAAAAGTGTTAAGCAAGTAGCAGTTTTAGATCGAACTAAAGAACAAGGTAGTTTCGGACCACTTTATTTAGATGTTTCAAATGTCATTAATAAAAACAGAAAGAATATAAGTGTATATGGAGGAATATATGGTTTATCATCTAAAAATACAACTCCAAACGATATTGAAGCTGTTTATAATTTTTTAGATAAAAAGCCATTTGATAACTTTACCTTAGGTATAATAGATGATGTTACAAATAAATCTTTAGAAAGAACTAAAACAAAATTTAACAATGGTCATGATGAAATACTAATTTATGGTTATGGTTCTGATGGTATGGTTACAACATCAAAGGATATTTTAACAATTATTGGAGATAACACTGAAAAATACGTTCAAGGATATTTCTATTATGATAGTAAAAAATCAGGTGGTGTTACTAAATGTCATTTAAGATTTAGTGATAATAAAATAAGAAGTACTTATTATGTAGAAAATCCTAGAGTTGTTGTTGTAACTAAAGATACTTATCTTAAAAAATATGACTGTTTAAAAGGTATTAAAGATGAAGGTATTTTTATTCTAAATACTGAAAAACAACAAGAAGAATTAAAGGATATAATACCCAAAGAAATGGTTGAAGAATTAAAAAAGAATAATATTAAATTTTATATAATAAATGCCAGTGAAATAGCAAGAAGAAATAACATACCAAATAAAATAAGTATGATAATGGAAGCAGTCATTATAAAATTATCAAATATTTATGATTTAGAAAAATGTAAAACAGATATAATTGAAAGAATCAAGAAAAACTTTACTAGAAAAGGAATTGATGTTGTAAATGATAATATCAATGCTTTAAATGAAGCATTAGATTCTTTAACTTTGGTAGATTTATCAAAACTTGTTTCTAATCTGAAAAAAGATGAAGAAAAGAAAACTGTCTTTTCTATGATGGAGCATTTAAATGGTGATAATATACCAGTAAGTAAGTTATTAAAATATAGCGATGGTAATTTTGATCCTGGAACTTCATCTCTTGAAAAAAGGGGAATAAGTAATATTGTTCCAAGTTACGATAAAAATAAATGTATCATGTGTAATATGTGTAGTTTTGTCTGTCCTCATGCTGTTATTAGACCTTATCTTTTATCTTTAGAAGAAGCAAATGCTGCACCAGATTATATAAAAGAAACTTTAAAAGACACTACCATAAATAATGAAAATTATAAATTTACAGTTTGTATGTCTCCACTTGATTGTACAGGATGTAGTTTATGCACTTCAGTTTGTCCTACTAAAGCAATAACTATGGAAAAAATAAAAATAGAAGAACAAAAAAGATTTGATTATTTAGAAAAACACGTAACTGAAAAACATGTTTTAAATAAAGAGACGATAAAAGGTAGTCAATTTGTAAAACCAAAATTTTCTTTCAGTGGTGCCTGTGCTGGATGTGGAGAGACAACTTATCTTAAATTATTATCACAATTATTCGAAGATAATCTTATAATTGCAAATGCAACAGGTTGTTCATCTATTTATGGTGCAAGTCTTCCAAGTACACCTTATACAGTACCTTGGGCTAATTCTTTGTTTGAAGATAATGCTGAATTTGGTTATGGCATAAGACTTTCCGAAGATTTTATGAAAGATAAAATAAAAAGAATATTTATAGAAAATAAAGATAAAGTAAATAGTCATAATAAAAAATTAATTGATAAATATTTAAATTCATATTCAAAAGAAGTTAGTTTTGAAGTATATGAAAATCTTGATTATAAAGATTTTAAAGAGATTGAACCTCTTAAAAAATTTATTAAGGAAAAAAGTATTTGGGCTGTCGGAGGAGATGGCTGGGCTTATGATATTGGCTATGGTGGAATTGATCATATTTTAGCAAATCATTCTAATATAAATATTCTAGTACTTGATACTGAAGTTTATTCAAATACAGGTGGCCAAGCATCAAAATCAACTAGAAGTGGTGCCATTGCAAAATTTGCTTGTGATGGTAAAAAAGAAGAAAAAAAGGATTTAGCAAAAATTGCTTTATGTTATCCTCATGTTTATGTTGCTACTATATCTTTAGGAGCTAATTATATGCAAGCAATAAAAGCTTTAACTGAAGCAAATAACTATGATGGACCATCAATTATTATTGCCTATGCACCATGCATTGCTCATGGTATTAAATCTGGTATGAAAGATTCTCTAAAAGAAGAAAAATTAGCAACCGATTCAGGTTATTTTCCATTATTTAGAAGAGATCCAAGAAATAATAAATTAACTCTTGATAGTAAAGCAGATTTTACTAAATACGAAGAAATATTTGAAAGAGAAAATAGATACGTAATGAGTAAAGATAAAAACCTATTAGAACAAAATAAAAAAACTTCTGAAAATCGTTTCAATGATTTAAAAGATTTAATAGAAAAAGGATAGAATTTATCCTTTTTTATTGCAATTTTTGATAAAACATCTATAATAAATAATTACAATGAAGGAGAAATTTTTATGAAGTTAGATTGGGATAAAAAATTGATGATAGAAAAAAGAGAAAATTTATTGCAAAAAGATGATTTAAACTCTTATGATTTAGAAATTTTAAAATTTTATAAATTTTATATTGACAAAAAAGTAGAAGTTAAAAAAATAAATAGAGAAGATAAAAAAAACAAAGAACTTAGTGATTTAAAAAAGTTGGAAAAGGAAAGACAAGTTTTTTTAAATTATATAAATGATCCAGAAATTGGAGGAGATAATATTAAATTTTTTATTGAAAGCTTAAAATGTTTAGCTCTTCAAAGTGATTATAAAAATATAAGTAATAGTAGAGTAACTAATCAAGATTTATTTGATACATCATATTTAGTTTATGGAAGCCTATCACCTTATTTTGAAAGATTTTTAGATTATATGTATCAAAATAAATTAGTTAAAGTATCAAAAAATAAAGTAGATTCCCAGACAATATGTGATACATATAACAAACTAGGTTATTCATTAATTACAGATAATGACTTAGACACTAATTCTAAAGAAGGAATATTTAATCATGAACTTGCGCATAGTATGATTACTATAACTAATGGCGATTTTATCTATAAAGAAAATCCAGATTTAACTGAATTTCATTCTATGTTTATGAGCTTTTATACAGATAAATTTATGTATGATAAAACAAATAACAAAAAATATTTATATTCACTTTATAATACATTTTCTATATTAAAAGAATATATAATAAAAATTGCTTTAATGAATGATATATCAAAAATAGATGGTCATTTAACTAATAGAAAAATAAAAAAAGAAATAGAAAAAAATATTTTCTTATCTTCATATAATGTTGATGATATTTTTGATGATTTATTAAATGGAATAAGTATTTATTCTATGATTATTTATTTGGTTTCTTCTTGTTATGCATTAAATTTATTTAATAAAGATTTAAATGATATGAAAAAGATGTTTGTTGATTCTGTTTTTAATAATTTTAGTACTTTTGAAGAGTTTATAAAAACAATTGATTTTGATTATAATGATCCATATATTTATATAAATTTATTTGCTGAAAAAGATTTTGAAGTAAAAAAAATGGTAAGAAATTTAGAACAAAATAAAAAATAGATAAGGAGAAATTTTTTATGACTCTTAATTGGGATAAAGATATAGTTAAGACGTGTAAAAACAATCTTGAAAATTTAGGTTATATCGATTTAGAAAATTTAAATTTAATTGACATCTATAACAAATTTTTAATGGGGATTTTAGAGGATGATTCTTTTGAAGAAATATCATTTAATGATAAAGAAATCTTAAAAATATTAAAAGAAGAAGTAATATCTTATAAAGAATTAATAAATAGTTTGCCTAATAAATTTAGTAATAATCTTATTAATTTAGTTGAAGGTTTAAAAATTTCTAATGCTGATGATTTTAATATAGATGATAAAACAACAGATGATGATTTATATAAATTATCTTACGAAATATTTACAGATGTTTCAGAAGAATTTAAAAAATATTTAGATTATATTTATGATAATAAATTAGTTAAAATAAGTAGTGATACCTTTTTTGATGGACCTTGTTGTTATGTTGATTTATATAATAAAAAAGGATTTGTTTATTATCCCAAACATATAATATCTTCAAGAACATCATCGTATAATCATGAATTAACTCATAGTATTAATACCATGACAAATGGCGAATTTTATTATGATACTAATCCTGATTTAATGGAATTTAATTCTATATTTATGGAATTATATAGTGATAATTTTATGTATAATAAAACTAAAGATAATATGTTTTTACATTCTAAATATAATAGTTTAAATAGATTTAAAACTGATATAAGAAATATTGCTATTATAAAATCATTAAGTGAAATAAAACTTACTAAAGAAAATATAATCTGTAAAATGAAAGATGATTTTAATATTGATTTACAAAATAATTTTAATAGTTATTTTAACGATATATTAAAAACGTTGAAAATTGAAATTGATTATTGTTATCTTATTGGATTTTGCTGTAGTCTTAATTTGTTAAATAATTGTAGTTTAGATGAACAAAAGAGTCGTTTTATAAAGTCATTTTATGTAAACAGAAGAAAAAACTTTTTTAGAACAATAAATTTTAATATTGATAATAATTATTACATGTATGATATTTTAGAAAAAGAATTTAAAAAAATGGATTCTTTAGTTAGAAAAAAATAAAAACTTTAGCTAAATTAGTAACTAAAGTTTTTTTGTTAAATAAAAGAAGTCGTACCCCCTGAGGAACGACTTCAATAAAAAGAATAAAAAGGGGTTGGCTAGTGTGATACTAGCATCCAATTCGCCTAAAACCGAATTGGTGATTTATATAATAATCATTTTTACTTAAAAAGTCAACCTATTTTGTGAAATTTGTTTAAAAAAATTGTAATTTAAAATTATTGAAAGAATTTTAAATTTATGATATATTGTAATAGAGTAAAAGGGAGTGTAAAACTTATGAAAATTATTAAAAAAATTTTATTTTTATTTATTTTATTTTTATTTCCAATGGTTGTTTCTGCTAAAGTCACATCATCTATTACTTGTAGCGAGTATGAAGTAGTTGCAGGTCAAAGCTTTACATGTGTTGTATCTGTAACACCAGAAGCTGGAACTTCTATAACATCATTTAAATCAGCAATAGATTATTCTACAGATTTTAATTTAACTAAAATAACACCTGCATCAAATTGGACTAGTAATTCTAATTCTATAATTGATCTTACTAATTCTCATTATGATCCGGGACAAGGTCTTACTACAACACTAAATATTGCATCTTTAACCTTTACTGTTAATAATAACGTTAACTATGGAACAAAACAAATAAAAGTAAGAGGATATGATCTAGATGAAGAATCAGGATTTGCTATAAAAATATTATCAAGTAATAACTATTTAAAAAGTTTAACAGTATCAGGAATTGATTTTTCATTTTCATCAAGAACAAATACTTATAATTTAAAAACTACTAAAGAAGTTGTTACAGTAAATGCAATTTTAATGGATACTAATTCTACTTTTAAAAGTGGATATGAACCTAGAAGTGTTAATTTAAATTATGGCTCTAATACTATTCAGATTATGGTTGTAGCACAAAATGGCGCAACAAATACTTATACTTTAAATATCGAAAGAATTGATCAAAGAAGTACTAATAATAATTTAAAAGAATTAAAGGTAAGTGAAGGTGTTTTATCACCAAGTTTTAATAAAAATACTTTAACTTATAACGTCAGTGTGTCAAATGATGTTAAAACTCTTGATATTGAAGCAACTAAAGAAGTAGATTCATCAACTTATGTTGAAGGATATGGTCCTAGAACAGTTGAAATTCAAGATGGACTTAATACTTTTCAAATTAAAGTAAAATCAGAAAATGGCTCTACTAAAACTTATACTCTTAATATAACAAAAAGTGAAAAAAGTTCTAATAATTATCTAAAAGCTTTAAAGCTAAAAGATGTTGAACTTAACTTTGATAAAAATGTATATGAGTATAATGTTAACGTTTTATATAACATTTTAGAAACAGAAGTAATTGCTGTACCAGAAGATATTAAAGCAAAAGTTGAAGTTATAGGAAATAAAGCGTTGATAATCGGAGAAAATGTTTTTACTATTAATGTTATCGCAGAAAATGGAGCTGTTTTAAGTTATAAAATTACAATAAATAGATTAGAAGAAGGAAGAGCTTTATCAAGTAATAACTATTTAAGTGAACTCTTAATTAATAATTATCCAATTGATTTTAACAAAGAAATAACTAATTATACTATAAAGATTAATGATGAAAACAGATTAACAATTAGCTATACTCCAGAAGATGCTAATTCAATAGTTCAAATTGAAGGAAATAATGCTTTAAAAAATGGTAGTAAAATAATTGTTAGAGTAACAAGTGAAGATAAAAGCGTTAGATTATATACAATTAATATTGAAAAAGATCAAGATGCTAAAACTACATTTATTTATATATCTATTGCTCTTGTTATCGTAATACTTTTATTATTATTCTTATTTAGAAAGAAAATATTTAAACCTAAACAAGATCAAATAATAAGTGAAGATGTTAATTTAAAAACTTCAAAACTTGTTTTAAATAATAAAAAACAAGATCAAGAAATATTTGCAAAAGAAGAACAAGTAGTTATTCCAGAAGAAGATAATAAGTAAAAAATGCTTTAAACAAAGCATTTTTTTAAATGTTAAAATGTTTGATTTATTATTAAAAAAAGTTTATCATAATTTAAAATTTGTACTTTAAAAAAATGTCAAAATATGTTATAATCTGAATTAAAAAGGACGTGATATACTTGATAGATGTTAGTAAAGTAAAAAAGATTGGGCCAAAGACAGTTATGCTTTTAAATAAATTAAATATCTATTCAGTTCTTGACTTGACAACTCATTTTCCTTATAGATATGATTTAATAAAAAGAAGTGATTTAAAATCTTGTAATGAGGAAGATAAAGTAATAATTGATGGTAAAGTTGATTCAATTCCTATTTTAATAAGACTTAAAAATAATTTAAATAAAATGAATTTTAGACTTACAACAAGTGATGGTAATATTGTTGGTGTTTCTATTTTTAATAGAGCATTTTTAAAGAAAAGTTTAGAAGTTGGAACATCTATTACTGTATTTGGTAAATTTGAAAAACAAAAAAATATTATTGTAGCATCAGAAATAAGAGTAGGTCTTTTACCAAAGGGAGAAAAAATAGAACCTGTTTATCATGGGACAGTGGGATTAAATTCTAAAACACTAAGTTCACTAATTAATAATGCTTTAATGGATTATGGTAATGATTTGGAAGATTATATTCCAAAGTATCTGATTGAAAAATATAACTTTTTAAATAAAAAAACAGCATTAAATATTGTCCATAATCCACCATCTTACGATAAATTAAAAGAGGCGAGAATAAGATTAAAATATGAAGAATTATTTTGTTTTATGACAAAGATTAATTATCTAAAATTAAAAAATAAAACAAGGGAAAATGGTATTTCTAAAACAATAAATTATGAAGCATTAGATAAGTTAATTAGTACTCTTCCTTTTAAGTTAACTGAAGATCAGGATAAAGTTTTAACTGAAATATTAGATGATTTAAGTTCATCAAATAGAATGAATAGATTACTACAAGGTGATGTTGGAAGTGGTAAAACAATTATTGCAATTTTAGCTATGTACGCTTGTGTTTTAAGTGGCTATACAACTGCTTTAATGGCACCAACAGAAATACTTGCTAATCAGCATTATAATAATATAAAAAATTTATTAAAAGATACTAATATAAAGATAGAATTATTGACAGGATCTATTACTAAAGCTAGAAAAGATGAAATTTACAAAAGATTAGAAAATGGAGAAATTGATATTATTATTGGGACTCATGCTTTAATTCAAGAAGGAGTAACTTATAAAAATTTAGGACTTGTAGTAACTGATGAACAACATCGTTTTGGAGTTCTTCAAAGAACAAGTCTACAAAATAAAGGAGTTACACCAGATATTTTATATATGAGTGCAACACCAATTCCTAGAACTTATGCTTTAACAATTTATGGTGATATGGATATTTCTACAATTAAAACACTTCCAAGTGGTAGAAAAAAAATAGATACATTTTTAAAAAGTACAAGTGAAATAAAAGATGTTTTAAAGATGATGTATGAAGAACTTTTAAATAATCATCAAATATATGTTATTGCACCTTTAATTGAAGAAAATGAGAATTCTGATTTAACTACAGTTAATGAATTAAAAGATAAAATGGAACTTGCTTTTCAAGGAAAATTTAATATAGATATAATTCATGGTAAATTAAGACAAGTTGAAAAAGATAAGATAATGGAAAAATTTGTTAATAATGAAACTCAAATTTTAATTAGTACTACAGTAATTGAAGTAGGAGTAGATGTTCCAAATACGACAATGATTGTTATATTTGATGCTAATAGATTTGGACTTTCAACACTTCATCAGTTGCGTGGTAGAGTAGGAAGAAGTAACTTAAAAAGTAAGTGCATTTTAATAAGTGATAGTGATACCAAAAGACTTGATGTTATGACTAAAACTAATGATGGGTTTGAGATAAGTGAGGAAGATTTTAAATTAAGAGGACATGGTGATTTATTTGGAGTAAAACAAAGTGGAGATATGACATTTAAAATTGCAGATATAAAAGAAGATTATAAGATTCTTTTACAGACAAAAAAAGATTCATTGGAGTTTTTAACAAATAGTGATGAAAGTTTAAAGAAATTAAAAGATGAAATTATTTCAACAATTCAAGAGGGATAATTTTTAATGTAAATTCTAAAAAATCAATTGACATTTTTAAAAAAATACTTTATGATTAAAATGCGTGGTGGATATACCCGCACTGCTTTTACGATTATTGTAAAAGTAGTATTCAACCAAAACCCCCTGAAGGAGCCGAAAGGCTCCATTTTTTATTGATTTTATAGGGGTTTTTAATAAAAGTAGTAGAACGCTACCCATCATTTACCCATCAAATTGATGGTTTATATAAATTTAATATAGTTTATTCAGAAGACTTTTCGTTAAAGTCTTTTTCTAATGTGTCAAAGAATTTTGGTACATTTGCAAGATCTTTTTTGAACATATGAGTATAGGTTTCTAGTGTTTCAGTAGTTTCAGAATGACCTAAGAAATTTGATACAGCAGTTATTGGAGCAGCACCTGATATTAATGCTGATGCACATGAATGTCTGAAGTCGTGTAATCTAATTCTTCTTATTCCAGCTTTTTCAGCATATTTATCTCTATAGAAATACATTCTACCAGTAGCCATAGGAACATCATCACCAAGTACAAACCAAATTTGTTTAAATTTTGATAATCGTTCATTAGTTTTCTTTAACTCAGCTAAATCATTTAATAGAGTAGTTGAAATTGGAATTGTTCTATTTGATGCTTCGGTTTTAGTACTAGATATATACCATTCAGTACTAGCATTTGAATTAGATGGATTTAATACTTGTTGAGAAACAGTTAAAGTTTTATTATTGAAATCTATATGTTTCCATTGTAATCCTCTAGCTTCAGAACGCCTTAATCCACAGTAATATAATAATTCAAAGAAACATTTATATCTTAAATCATCGACTACTGAAATAAATTTGAAGAATTCCTCTGGTTCATAGAAATCCATTTCTTTCTTTAATGCTCCTGGAGTTTTAAATGGTTCTAATTTATTATAAAATTTTCTTAAATTAAAATCCCATTGTTTTTCAGCAAAGTTGATGACTTGCTTAATAAATTTTTGAATATCAGTTTTATATCTATCACAAAGGTTAGTTTTATTCATTTGTGCTCTCCATTTTTGATATAAATCCCAATTTAAATTTACTAATTCTACATTATCTAATAAACCCATATATTTAATTCTATCTCTATAAGTTTTTAGAGTAGAGTCTTTTATTTTATCTTTTTGGTAATCATAATAAATAGTATAAGCTTCTTTAAATGTCATATGTGGATTTACTTCAACGTCTTTATATTTATTTAAATATGCTTTTTCAGCTTGTATTGCTTCATCTTCAGTCATATATGCTTGTGATTGATATTGATGTCTTTTACCATCTAAACCTTTACTATATTGTATGAATACCCAAGATCTTCCATCTTTTGTTATTTTATTTTCTTTAAGTTGTCTTACGGACATTTCATTCCTCCTTTTCTTATCCGTAAAATATCGACATACATCTATATTTTACCATTATTTTGTTTATTTTTAATAATCATTGATTGTTTATCAATTTTATCAATAAAAAAGATAGCTCATTTAAGCTATCGTTAATAAAATTTATCTTAATGCATCTTCTAATTCATCTTCTGAATATCCAAATGTATAATCTTCATCTCTACCATGTGATTGCCAAATTAATGCTGCATCATATGCACTAAGTGCTTCCGATGAATCTCTATCATCTTTGTATTCGTTATATGAATCAAAACCTGAATTTTTAAATTCATCTATTTGATAATCATCTAATATTTCGGATTCATCGATATAATTAACTTCTCCACATTTTTTACAAGACCAAGTTCCACAACTTGTATTGAATCCAGATTGAGTATTTAAAAGATCATTACATTCATCACAATACCAATCATAATTGTTTAAATTTTTCATATTTTCCTCCATCTAAGAAATATAAACGATTTCTTATATTTATTATATCACAATTCAAAATCATCTGATTTATCTTGTTCATATTTTTTATTAACTTTTTTACTTAAATCTTTAAAAGTAGAGTAATCGTATTTTTGATTTTTATCAACATTAAATCCAAGTGTTCTTTTAAGTGCTTTATATAAATCAGTAGCAACTTCTTTAACATTTCGTAGAAGAGTAGTAGCCATTTCTTTAACATTAGCTAATTCTTGTTTTAATGATTCAATTATATTATTTTGATATTCTATTGTTTCATCTTTTTCTTTTATGATTAATTTTTGGTTCTCAATTATTTTATTTTTATCTTGTAAAGTTTTACCAGATTTAAGATTTTTAATTTGATTTTCAAGTTTTTCTATTTCTATAGACTTCTTATCAGAATCTTTTTTAGTAGCTAAATTTTCTTTTTTAATCTCTTTACTATAATCTATAAGTTTCTCTACATCTTTGTCTTTATATCGCTTTAAAAAGTCTTTAGATGGATTTAAAACTGTATCTTCATCTAGATTCTTAATTTCATCTTTAGTTTTTAATTCAATCTCATTTATGGACTTAGTTATTTCAAGTTCTTTATTTAATTTATCTATTTTATCTTCTAATACTTTTATATTGTGCTCAGCTTTGTCTTGGTGATGTTTATTAGCACCAATTTCGCCTCTATCTAATTCAAAACCTTTAGATGTTATATATTCATTATATTGATCTTGAAGTCTAGCAAATGATGCTTTACCTCCGAGTTGTTTCCAAAACTCATCTGTATTTAGAAACTTTCCATATTCAACTTCATATATAGGTTTTCCTTTTTCATTTAGCTTTTGAATAGGAACATTTTTGATTGTATTGTTTTTAGTATATATTTGTTTAGTTAATCTTTTACCAGATTCATCTGTTTCAAATACTTTTCTTCTAACATGATCTACTACTGGCAAAAAGTAGAAGTGCATATGTGGAGTATCTTCATCAAAATGTACTCCTGCATAAACTACATTTTCTTTACCGACAATATTCGACAAAAATCGATATGATTCATTGAAGTATTCTAATACTGGTTCGGGTATATCTTCTTTAGATTTGATATCAGGACAGAAGATAGGCTCTCCAATATGTTTACCTTCTATATGAACTCTTCCTGTATCTTTCATAGGTAATCCCAGTTTTTTAAAAAACTCTGGACCAGATGTTACAACACAACCATTTAATATATTTGTATTATCTCCTTTATTGAAATGAATATTATTAGTATAGATTGTTTCATATACTTTACTAGATAGAGTAGGATGTCCATCGAATCCAACATATTCTATATTAAATTGAGTTCTTTCTTTATCATAATTCCCAGAACCTTTTCTATCATTTAATTCGACTCCAAGTCCACCAATATCTTTGGGTTTTATTTGATTCTTAAAAGTGAGCACTTGATAATCTACATTCATTTTGTACTCCTTTCATAAATATTGGCATTCTTATTTATAAGTGTGCCATATCTCACTAGGGCACAGCCCGTGAGTTTAAGGTAATCCTTAAAAATCCCTTATGCTTGTTACAAAGTCAGAAGCCAATGAAATAAATTCAAAGGCTCCACTTGTGTAACAAGTGTTTTATCGAATTTATCAATTCTCTAAAACGTGAAAATGTTTCACTATCGCCACTTTCATTTCTTCGAAACAAAACGTGCCACGTTACTCATTTTCTAAAGAAGGCTCTTCATATACAATATGCATTACACGGTTATCATTAGTTCTATATTTAGAAATATGAAGACCTTCTTGTTCAAGGAAATCTTTATGTGTGCTTATGAGTTTACCTAACTGAGTAGGGGTACACATAAGATTTGCCTTGTTTATGATTTCACTAATCGTAAAATCAAATTCCTTTTCTCTAATAGCATATTTTACAAAAGCAACTATATTTGGATTAACATATTCTAAAGTATTATCTCTTGCTATTGAGAAAACTTGATTCTTATCTTTATGAAGATATTCTTCTTCATCAGGGAAATCTCTATTTATAATTTCCATTTTGATAGTATTATTATCAAAAGTGTTTTTACTTAATCTAATTATTCCATCTACTACGGCATCAAATCCAGTTGAGCCTAGTGTTTTTCCTAACTTGTTCAAATGATGAACAAATAATATTGTTAAATTATACTTATCAGCATAGCTTCTGATCTTAGGCATAAGTTTTTGAGATATATCTTGATAACTATTAATATCATAAGAAATATTGAAATCAATATCTTTTAACATATCTAGAATTAATATTCTTCCATTTAATTCTTCAGCAAATTCTTTAACTTGATATTCAATATCCATAAAGTTAATACTTTGATTTTCATCTCTATCTATTACAAAGAATTTATTCTTCTCAAAACTTATTCCTAGTAGGTTACACCTGTCCTTTAATTGACTATCTGACAATTCTGTAGTAATATATAAGACAGGTGAAGGCTTTAGAATCTCATGACCTAAAAATGCTTTTTTGTTGGCAATTGAGTTGGCAAGCTGTAGTGCGAATAACGACTTACCAACTTTAGGTTTAGATACTAATAAGTACACACCTTTAGACCTCATTATCCCATCGATTATGATGTCTTTTTTTGTGGTTTCTTTTAGTTCTTCAAAAGCCTTCATATCTTTATGCCTCCTTTATAGTATTTGCTCTAGCTTCTAAGTATGGAATATCTATATTTAGGTATTTAACAACTTCTTGCATAGGTACTGCATTATTTGGAACATAATAATTTTCACTTTCTAATCTCTTTTTAATA
>CAMEXD010000002.1 GCA_945947035.1 uncultured Mycoplasma sp.
ATCAATTCATTTATCAAATTTATTGTTTACCAACACTATTTGACAAAGAACCTAATTTTTTTATTATCTAAATCTTTTTTTGAAATCTTTAATAAATTCTTCTGATTCAATTTCATCTTGAATTTGTTTTTTACGATTTTCTTGTTTTTTATTATAGTTTTCTAAACTTAATTCTTCTATTAAATTTAGTTTTTCAACATATCTTTTTATATCATCAGGTGAATATTGTTTTAAAACACAAGCAACTTCTGAATTTGATAATCCTTCTTTTTTATAATAACTAAGAAATGGATAATCACTATTTTGTTCTTCTTTATAAATAGTAAAACCTGTTTCTGTTTTTGTTTGTTTTTTAAAAGATTCTATTTTTTCACCAGAAACAATGTCATACATAACTCCATTTACTTCTTCTCCTATTACAATAGTAGAATCTAAAAATTCTTCATCAATTACTACATCTTTTTTTCCAAAAAGTATTTGTTTTACATGAACAACTTTTTTAGTTTTTAAAACAACTTCTTCTAATTCGTAATCATAATGATAAAGGTTTTTTCTATCATTATTATTTAAATATAATTTATAATATTTACTCATTTTTTAACCTCTTTCCCCTAAATACATATTATTCATCAAAGAAATCATCAAAGAATTGATCATCAGTTGGAACATCTTTTTCAGGTTCTTTTTCACTACTTTGTTCATCTGTTAAGTCTTTTATTTCATCAATAACAACTTTAGAATCTGCTAATGAATCCTGATCAATTGGTTTAATATCAACAAATTCAGGTTTTTTCTTCTGCTCTTTTTTCTTTTTTTCCTCTTCTGCTTTTTCTTCTGCTTCAAGTTCTGCAATTTTTTGATCAATTTTTTTAACTAGATCATCAACATTAAATTTTTCTTGTTCCATATTAAATGGATTATTATTTGTTGATATTCTATCAGGCATGCCACCACCCAAATTCATAAATGGATTAGGTTGGTCCATCATTTCCATAAATTTATTTTGTCTTTTTTCTTTAACAAATGATTTTAAATCAAACACATGAATTGGTCTTTTTTCTCTATGGACAAATTCTTCGGCTTTATAATTTGGAATACCCCAATCAGTTTTGTAATCTTTATATAATTTTGTTTTATAAGGCCTACATCTTGTTCTAATTACAATTGCTTCATCTGGTTTCATAAGTTGAAGCTCTGATACAGTAATTAAAGGACGTGATTCTTCGTGTTCTTTATCACCTTTTCCTACTTTAACTTTCTTTTCACCACAAAGTTTTGATATTTCTTCCAAAGCAGATAATTCTGTTGTAAGTAAATAAATCAAATTAGTACAATTACTTCTTAAAGTTTGAGCAACTTCCTTACTATAAGTAGCTTCAAGTCCTGCGAAGTTTTGAATAATCATAGTAAGTCTAATACGACGGCTTCTTGCTGCTGCAATCATTGTTGTAACATCTTTTAATGGTGGCATATTTTGAAATTCATCTAGAATAAAATTAGTTCTAACTGGAAGTTCTCCTTTTGGAGAATCTTGAGCAACACCAATAAGTGTTTCATAACATTGTTTTACAAATATAGTTGCAAGAGCATGATATGTTTTTTTCTCATCTTGAATTATCATAAATACTGCTGTTTTATGACGTCCTATATCAAACATATCAAAATCACTATGTGATAACATTTCACTTAAGTTTTCACGAGAAGCAAATAATCTTATTTTTTGTTTAAATGTTGATAAAATACTTGCTTTAGTTTCTTCAGCAGCCATTACTGTACCTGATGCACAAGTATATGCTGCACTTGCTGGATCTTTATCATTGAAATATTCTTTTATATAAGTACTTCTTCCTGCAAAACGTTCTTCTCCTACTGTTGACATAACAGAAATACTATTTAAATTTACTTCATCTTCTTTAGCATCTTCAAAAAGTCCTAGTGCTAAAGCTGAAAAATAATCAGCTGATGATTTTTCCCAGAAAGCATCTTTTTGACCACCTTCTTCATAAAGAATGTTACTTGCAACGTCATCTAAGAGTTCCATTGCTTTATCAGTATCACCTTGTTTATATAATTTATAAGGTAAATCAAGTGGATTCCAACAATTACCACGTTGTGGATCACGGAAATTTAATACAACAATCTTATAACCTTTTTTCTTTAAAAGCCCTGCACTTTGTTGATAGATTTCTGCCTTAGGATCTGTTATTATCATTGATTCACCTTTACGTGCTAAAATCTTAACCATAGGATGAACTAAATCTTGAGTTTTACCTGAACCAGTAGTTCCTATTACGATACTATGACTATTTTCATCATCTAACCAAATTTCTTTTCCATTGTTAATAATTGGAATTCCAGCACTATTATAGGTATCATCTTTAATATTAATTTTTTTTAGTCTTTCTTTCATTTCTTTATCAGTAAAGAATCTATTATATCCTTTGTCTTCTTTTTCTCCAAAAGATATTCCAAAACCTTTTTCTTTTTCAAAAAAATATGATTTAACTGCTAAAAAGATTCCAACAAGAAAGATTAGAAAAAACATTACTGTATAACCAATCATACTTGAAAAAAAAGCAGGAAATGGATTAAGTCCAAAAAAACCTTCCCCTCTTGCAACACTATGTACATTTAAAACAAATATACATGTAGCATATAAAAGTACAACTAAAAATAATGCAAATATTAACCAATCTTGAGGTTTTGCTTTAAATTTAAGTTTCATAATACTCCTCCTTAAATATTTAAATAATAGCTAAAATAATTATAACACGTATATTTTAAGATGTAAATTAATAACAAAATAAAAGTTAATAATTTGATAAAATGTTTATTATTAAGTAAAATATTATCAAAAAAAAGGACAAAATATACTCCTATAATTAGTATAATTGCCCTTATTATTTTTTTTCTTTTAATAACCAATATATTACATTTATTTTGATTATTCCATCGTAATCTGATTCTAAATCCATGTCTAAAGTTAATAAATATTTTGGATAATGATCACCAGTTTTTTGTAATGATCTTAACTCTCTTTCCAAAACTTGACAAATAATGATAGTTTTGGAAATTACTATTTTATTTCAACGGGTAATATAATAAAAAAACTGATAGTTATTTTTCTATCAATTTTTTATCAAAATATATTATAGTCCCCCACCTGAACCAAATGATTCTAATTCTTCAGGTGTTACTACTACATTAATTTGCATTCTTCTAGATCCACAAACAAATAATGCATTACCTTGCGAATATCTTTTTATAGCTTCTTTTTCATTATCATTCAAATCTATTAAAAGAGATAAGTCTTCAACAGCTTGTTTTTTAAGTCCCATTACTAGGTAATATGAAGCATTATCAAATATTGCCTTACCTTGTGTAATAACAGCTTGTGGTGTAAAGTCACTTGGTTGTTGAGTAATTATAATATTTCCAGTGTTATATTTTCTTGAACGTCTTTGAATTTGAGCTAAGAAATCCGCTCCTAAAACATTACCACCAGATAATAATACATGGGCTTCATCAACCATCATTACAGTATTAATACTACTATCTAAACATAAACTCCAAGCATATTTTAAAACATTAAAGAAAAGTGCATTTCTAATATTAATATCAGAATTCATAAGTTCTTTTATGTTAAATACGATGAAATTACTTCTTGGTGCAATTGTTGTATGTCCATTAAAGTAAAATCTAAGTTCATTAGTTAAAGGTCTTATTTTAAGTTCAAGACGTTCCATAATATCTCTTTCATGAGTCATATCTGTCATTGAAATTAATTTACTTTTTATTGTTGTATAAACATCATCAAATGTTGGATATTCTCTTGATGTTAGTCTTGAAAAATCAGTATTAAAGTCTATTCCAAAACGACGATATGTTTCTTGAACCATTTCTATAAATAAATTAAGAACATCTTCAGTAATTGATGGATCATAATATTTCATAAATCCTTTTAAAAATTGAAGGGTTTTTGTAAGAACTGTATAACCAAGTCCTTGTTTAATTTCTTCATCATCGGCATCAATTAAAACTTCAAGTGGATTAATTAATCCAAAGTCTCCACCTTTTCCTAAGTCAATCGAATCTCCACCAAATAAATTAACCATATCGATAAGTTCGTTTTCAGGGTCAATACATACTACTTTATAACCATTTCTAAGGGATGTTCTAAGAAGAAGTTTAGCAGCAGTTGATTTACCACTTCCTGATGTACCAAGGATAACCATATTGGCATTAACTCTGTTGTGTTCTTTTC
The DNA here is from genome assembly GCA_945947035.1 of uncultured Mycoplasma sp. Taxonomy (GTDB): domain Bacteria; phylum Bacillota_I; class Bacilli_A; order RF39; family UBA660; genus CAG-611. The sequence goes on from CAMEXD010000002.1 coordinate 4,265, forward strand.
TTATTTGATATAAGAATTGATTAAATAATACAACTCCTCCAGAAAAATCAGTCCCAAGAAGACATGATGGTCCCGGATCTTTTATACTATCAAAGATATATGGATACATCGCAGCCATCGTTGGACTTGGCATAATTGTACCAATTCTTTGTTCTATATCTTGTTTAGGAAATATTGGTAAAATACTTTTTAATACTTTTTCTTGTTCAAATCTTAAAGGAACAGCACGAAGTCCCATTGCATCTAAATAGTTTTTAGTAGTTCCTTTTCTAAGTTCTAACTCTTCAAATGTATCTGCAGTTATTACAATATGCATTTGAAAATCAAATATCTTAGATTGAGCAGCAGCAAGTTGTTGAACAAAAGTTTCCAAAGTATCAAAATCTTGTCTAATTCTTTCTTGATTTGTTCTATCTTTTTCTTCTTGATATCTAACTTTTAAATTAGCTAATTCCTTATTAAGCATCTTAGATAAAACAGAAAATGCAACTGGTATATGTTTTACAACAATTTTAACACCAGGCATATTAGTAATATTTGAAATATAACCAACACCAATTGATCTTGGCCAAGATACAACTGTAAGTATTGACATATATTTATCGCTTACAACTATGTGGTTAGGATTTGAAAAATCAAGTCCTTTAGGTGCAATTTTACTTTTAAAATAACTCATAAAGGCATCACCGTCCCAGATTCAAAATTTCTACCCCCATTTAAGAAATTATCAAGTATCATTCTTAAGTCATCACTTGATGTTTGACTAGCAACAAGTCCCGCTGCTGCAAGTCCATTTATCATACCTCTTAATTTCTTCTGCATCATATCTGCATTTCTTTCTTTAAATAGCAAATAATATTCAGTATCAACAACACTATTATTTACAAAATAATCACCTTTATCAAGGTCCTGTCCTATTATTTTTCTAATTGTTGGATCACCTGCTCTATTATATAAAAGTTGTAATTCAGCTTGATATACAGCAATATCAACAGGACGATCTGCAATAATTAACCAAAACTCATAATCAATAGTATTATAGAAATTCATAAGACCAACTAAAGTATTATCCATAGAATATCTATCTAAAATAAAGATATTTTTTGGTCTAATTTTAACACCTGTTATCATAACACCTTCAGTATTATATAAAATACCATTAGATATTTTTTTTACATTAATCCAATTTTCAGTATATTTTCTGTCATTTTGTATTTTTTGATCTAATACTTTTGTAACAGGTTTATTTGTCCTATTACCAGTATTAATTCTAGCACCAGTATTTGCTTGCATATTATTATTCATCGCGTTGTTCATATTTATAACACCAACCTCTCCATATATATTTTCTTTTATTAACGAAATAAAAGCATATAATATCCCAAATTAAAGTCATAACATTATGATAATTAGGAAGTGGAAAAACTAACATTCCCGTAATACAAACAGGAAGTATAATAATTATTACATTAGCAATTGTATCAACAGACATAATAAATAATAATATTAATGTTAACCCAATTCCACCTGCAAAAACAGCTAAATCAAGTGGTTTAAAAAATCCAAAGATTAATTGTGCTCTTTTACTATTAGCAGGTACTAAAAATATTTGTTCTGACATATGTATCACACCTTTCCTTTTTATTTAAATTAATATTGAACTTATTAATTAGATTTTTTTTGATATCCAGATTTATTATGTTCTTTAGCTTTTTTAAGTGCTGCAAATGCTTTAGATTCTGCAGTAATTCCTCTTTTCTTTTCATCTTCTGTAACTTTATATGCAGTGCTTATTCCTGACACTTCAACACCAGCATTTTTTTCACTAAGATCAAGTCTTTGCGATAACGTGACAATATTTTTTTGAAAGTCATTAGCATTACCTGAGGCAACCGCATTAGAGGATTCAACTAAAACTCTTGCTCTTTCAGCATTTTTCCTATCACCCCAAGCAGAATCCATTACATTTAACTTTGCTTCAGTAGAAAGTTTATCAAATTTTTTAAATACACCATCATTATCCTTGAAATTTCCACTTGTGTTAACACCAAAATCAGCAGCGTGAGCAACTTTTTCATCAATAGTACCATTTTCCCATAAATTATTTAATTGACCCAATGCTTTATTAGAAGCAAATACGCTACCATCTAGTGCAGCATCTAAATTTTTATAATTGTCACTTGCCGATTTTTTAGCATCCAAAACATCTTTAGTACTTTTATGCCAAGGAAATTCGGATTTCTGAGCATCTGTCCAACTAATACCAGATGCTTTTCTCTGCTTGGCAGTATCCATTACTGTACCATACGATTTTTTAACATTTCCCATTTTTCCTGAAAAACCACTTCCAAATACTTTAGCAGCCTGTCCTAATGTAGAACCACCTGCTAAAGCCGCTACAGAACCAATAGTACCACCAACAGCTCCAGCTCCAGTAAATGCCGCAGTTTTTAGTGCACCCATTGAATCTTTGAATGTTCCACCCATATTTTTTAATCCAAATATATCTGAAATTAAGTTTGGAACTGATTTTGCAAATAAGAATATTCCCAAATAAATAAGTATTTTTTCTAGTCCTCCTCCAATTGTTGATGAAATAAGACTAACAAAGAATATTGACATTCTAATCGCTAAAATTTTTAAAAACAAATCCAAATAACATCCAATAAATTTTTGAAACCAATTATTTAGTACTTTATCATTTGGATTCATATATGAAATAAAAGCAATTGGTGCAAGTATTTGTAATACTAGTAATTTTAAATTACGTATTACTACTTCTATACATAATATAAGAAAAATAACAACCAATATTATTCCACAAATTATTGAAATAAAAGTATCATAATCAATTTCATTTTCGTTAACTAATGTAGCTAATTTTTGAACTCCAGACGGATCTGCAATAAATTTAGTATTAGTAACTTCTATTGGATCAGTAGAAAATGAAGAAGCAATATCCATAGCAAATTTTCCACCATCAGAATTTAATAATTCAGATAAGCTTTCTGATATACCACCATTAATTTGTGAAGTACTATATCCTTGATCAAGCGCATCTGAAAATTTTTTTGCTTCTTCTTGATCGTCAGTGAGATTAATAGTAAATGCACCAGTTTTACCTACACCAAATGTAACATAATAATTTTTATCAAGATATTCACTACAATTAACTTTATTTTTATTAAGATAACATTCATATTTAGGAAGTTGTTTATTGTTTTTAATATCTCTAACTTTATTTTTTAAACTATCATAAAACGTTTGATCAAATTCACATCCTGAAATAAGTTCACCAATACCCGTTTTACCAGAAGTACCACCATTTAAATAGCTATTTGCAGAATTAATGTTATTAATACATTCAATAGAAGCTGCTTTTGTATCATCCACACTAAATAATCTATATAAGATACTACCTTCTTGCAACAAAGCATCTTGTAATGGATTTATAACATTATCCATTATTATAGGAAAAGCAATAACTAGAGTAAGAGATATTATAATTCTGCTAACAAGTTTACCTGTTCCCGTACTTTTATCACTAATTTTATCCGGATCAATCAAATATTGAATCATAGTAACAGTTATTCTAAATAACATAAAAACAGCTATAAGCGTATAAATACTATTTATTATACCATTAACTTTAGCAGCCAAATCTGCATTTGATGTCAAAGAAAATGTGTCAACAGTAAAACTAAGCATTAAATTATATGCTCTTGCAACTGTTCTATATATTCCTGCGACAATATTAATTAGTACTGCACCTACGTTAAACCACATACCAATTCACTCCTTTTCTAGCAACTTCCAACTAAACCTGTAAGTTGTAAAATTGCTTTTATAAGTATTGGGACAAAGAAAATAAAAACACCTATTATTATTCTTTTTATCATGCTAGATTGAGCTTTTTTCATATCATCAGCTTTACCTGCTGCTACTGCTGTTATCATATCTTTCATTGACAAAACAACAACTAAAACAGGAACTGCAAATAAAATTCCAGTATAAACCCAGTTTAATACATCAACAACACCAGATCCAAGAATTCCCGAACAATCATTAATCATTTCTTCCCCTTCACTGGCTGCTAAAACACTAATTGGAGTAAAAATCAATAAATTTAATAGTATATAAAATATTTTTTTCATAAAATTCACCTAACAATCCGAATTTATTATAACAAAAAAAAAAATAAATAACAATATTATTATTTATTTTTTAATTAATTTATCACTTATTCTCCTTGATATGAACATTGACTAGGATTTGTTGCGCATTTCCAACATTCACTGCCTTGAACATTTTCACCAACTAATCCAAATACACCTTGAACAATTGTTACAACAAAGAAAATAACTACACCATAGATAATTCTTTTAATAAGCATTTTTTGTGCTTCTTTTATTTCTTTTTCTTCACCAGCCATTACTGCTTTACCTAAGTCCATAATTGCAAGTAATACGATAATAATTGGAATTACAATTTTAAAAATATTAATAACATCTCCAACTAATTTCCAAATCCTTGCCGTATCCTCACAAAAATCTAATAATAACATATATAAAACCTCTCTTTCTCACAAATTAATCTTACAAAATATTTAAGTATTTGTCAACTTTTATTACAATATTTTACAATTATTTTTATTTATGTTATTATTATCTGTGGATGTGAAGTGTATGAATAATAAATTTTTAATATTAACTAGTACTATTATCGTTATTTTAATAGCTATAATTGTTACTTTTAGTTTTATTGGCAATAATAAAGAAAAATATTTAAAAGAAATAAATTATATTGAATATGTAGAAAAAGTTCATAATAATGATACTTTTATCTTATATGTTAAACAAACAGATTGTCCTCATTGTATTAAATTTACTCCTAAATTTAATAATATTTTAGAAAAATATAAAGTTGAAGCTTTTGTAATTAATTTAACTGAACTTGAACAAGAAGAAAAAGAATTATTTATAAAAGAATTATCTGTTAATTCAACTCCTACTGTACTTTTTTTTGAAAATGGAGTGGAATTAGGAAGTTTTTCTAGAATTGTTGGTGTTAGATCTGATGATTATATTATTAATAAATTAAAACAACATGATTATATAAAAGAAGAAAACTAATATAAAAAAACAAGTCTATAAGAGACTTATTTTTTTATATTTATTTAGATTTTTCTTCTTTGTCATCACTTAAGAAATCTTTTTCTTCTTCATCATTATCTTTTTTATTTAAGAAATAAACAATTACTGCACCAAGTAAAACAATAATAATAATTTTTATAACATTTGTTATTGCTAATTCTTTCTCATCTTTTGTTTCTTGTTTTACTTCTTCTTTATTTTCTTCTTTGTTAATATTTTCCTCTTGTTTTACTTCTTCAGTTTTTTGTTCTTCTTTATAATTATTTAAGTATGTTACTTTGTTTTCTTTTTTTACTTCTTCAACTACTTTAACAGTAACAAGTTGTAAATTATCAATTTCTTTAGTATTTAAATTATCATAGATAAATTTAATATTAGATAAACTAAATACTTTAGTATTACTAATACTTAAGTCTTCTACAAAACATAAAGTAAAACTATCACCATCTTTAAAATTACCTAATCCAATTACTTTATTTTCATTTATATTAATATTTAATTCATTATTTATAATACTATCAAAATTTAAATTATCACTAACTGATAAATCAAAACCAAATCCACTTACTACTCCATCTGTTTTTAAAGTTATGTTATAACAAGTTTTATTATCTTTTGATATTTCTGAAAGTTCAAAAGTACTTTCTTTTGTTTCTTCAATATCTTTTTGTTCTTCTAATCTATTTTTCATTAACACAAGATCATAAATATCAATTAATTTATCCCCATTATAATCAAGTCTTACATAATCAGTTAATTTTTCTTTTAATAACTTTTCATTTAATAAAGAAACATCTTTTTCATCAAATATATTATCATTATTGATATCTCCTTTAATAACGATATTATATTCTTTTAATAATTTATCATCTCTATCATAAATAATTACTTTACCATCATTTGTAATATTATCACTATCTAATACTTCAAATATATAATCACCATAATCTAAATTATCTATAAAATCTTGTTTTAATAGTGTTTCTTTTATATCTTCAAGTATTAAATTATCTAAAACTAAACTCATATCATAATTAGTATTATCTTTTAAAGTAAGATTATAAAAACTTAATTTAGCTTCTTCTAACTTATTTTTTTGATCTTCTTCTATTGGAAAATCTATAAATTCTAAAAGAACATCAACAACATCTTCATCTTCTAAATCACTATTTTCTATTATAAGATTTGTTATAACTAAAGCTTTTTCTTTATTAATATATACTCTTAAAGCATTTATATTAGTTAAAAGTTTTTCTATTTCTTCTTTATCACTTGGTTTTCTTTCTAAATATAAATTAATGTCTTTAATAAGGTTATCATAATTTTCTTCTTCTTTTATGATAGAATCTAAAACTTCAATTAATTCACTATCAACTAAATCAATAAATTTATCTATTTCTTCATTTTTATAATCATCAAGATTTACTTTAGTAGAAAGACTAACATTTATATTAGTTAGAGTTTCATCAAAGCTTTCTATTTTTTCTTTTAAACCATTTTCAATATAATTTTTATTATTCAAATAAAATGTATTAATATTATCCATAGTTTTTCCATAAATTAAATTGATATTTTCTTTTTTATCTGTAATTTCATCAATTGTAAAATAAGAAACTATTTCTTCTAATTTATCAATATCACTTTCAATTAAATCTCTAATATCAAGAGAATTAACAATCATATTTGGAACATTATTTAAAAGAATTTCTTCTTCATAAAAGTTTTCTATTTCTTTTAATTCATTTGTTAGATCAAGTACTTTTTGTTCCTTTAATTCTATTACTTCATTATAAAGATTTATTAGATTTGTTTTTCTAGTATCAAAATTATCTAAATATGATTTAATTTCATTTTCTATTTCTAATAAATAATTATTATATAAGGCATTTTCTATTTCTTCTTTAGTTAAAAGCGTTTTTTCTTCATAGTCATTTAACTCTTCATTAAATTCTAAATAAGTTACATCTTTAATAGTTGTTATTGTAATTAATTCATCATCTGTAAAATAAGTATCATATATATCTTTTTTATCTATAAATGATGTTTTAATTAAATCACTAAGTAAAATTCCCTCTTCTAATATGTTTTTTTTATTATTTAGTTTTTTTTCTAAATCAAGAACTTCTTTTTCCATAAAATCTAATGTTTCTTTAAATGAGTTATCTTCTTCATATAAAGAATCAAGTTTTAATGTTTCAATTTTATTTTTCAAATAAGTAATATTATTATTATTTAAAACAATAGTATCTTCTACTTTATTAGAACCAGTTGCATTAACAATAAAACTAGTATTTGTAACAACTAGATTTCCCACAATTAAAAATAAAAATAATATTGACATAAATTTTCTTTGCTTTTTCATAACCACATCTCCCATATTTTTAATTATTACATTTTAATTATAATAAAAAAGAATAAAAAAAGAAAGCATTTTACACTTTCTTTACATTACCTAATAATGGAAATAACAATATTTTTATTTTTTTGCTTTCTATTTACAATTTCAAAATATTGATTTGTATCTTGAAAAAATTCATCTTTACCATATAGAGTACATAAAAGTTCATTTTCTTTTACATAATCACCTACTTGTTTATTTAAAACAATACCTGCCTTAAAATCTATTTTATCATCTTTATTTTTTCTTCCTGCTCCTAAATTCATTGATAAAATTCCAAATTTTAAAGCATCTATATTTTTTATATAACCAGACTTTGTTGCTAAAACTTGATACCCCTCTTCATGTTTTTCAAGCAAATTTAAATCTCCATTTTGATATTCAATAAAATCTAAAAATTTTTGATAAGCTTTTCCACTTTCTATAGCATCAATTACCATTTCTTTAGCAGAATTAAAACTGATATTTAAACCAACTTCTACTATAACTGAACTTAAATAAACACATAAATTATATAAATTATTTCTTACTTTATTATTTAAAACTGCAACTGCTTCTTCTACTTCTAATAAATTACCAATATTACTTCCTAAAGGATTATTCATATCAGTTAAAACACATACCACTTTTCTATTATATTTTTTACCAATATTAATCATTATTTTAGCAAGTTTTTTGGCATCTTTTTTGTTTTTTATTAAAGCACCATTACCGACTTTTAAATCTATTACAATATTTTTAGCTCCACCTGCTATTTTTTTACTCATAATTGATGTTGCAATTAATCCTATATTTTCAGTTGTATTAGTTACATCTCTTAAAGCATATACTTTTTTATCCATAGGACATAAATTTTTAGTTTGACCAGTTATACTAAAACCTATTTTTTTAACACCTGTAATAAATTCATCTTCTGTTAAATTAGTATTTACATTAATACTTTCTAGTTTATCTATAGTTCCTCCCGTATATCCTAAACCTCTACCACTTAATTTAGGCATATATATTCCTAAACTAGCCACAATGGGTGCGACAATTAAAGTTGTTTTATCACCAATTCCTCCAGTTGAATGTTTATCAACACAAGGATCAATTGGTATATTTAAAACATCACCACTTTTTATAAAAATATCAGTTAAATCATATATTTCTTCAATACTTAAGTTGTTTTTCATAATTGCTTTTAAAAGTTTAGTCATATCATCATCTGTTATATTACCTTTTAAATAACCATTAAAAAAGAAAGAAAGTTCCTCATATGTAAGTTGTTTTTTATGTTCTTTTTTATTAATAATATCAAAAATCATTCTACCACCTTAAGATAATTGTATCATATATAATAAAATTAATAAAATAAAAAAATAATCTAACTTAGATAGGTCTTCAACAGTCATTAAGATTATCCATTTTTTTACCATTTTTAAACGATTTATTTTAATAAATTTTAACCCAATTTGCCACACAAGTCAATTGATTGTGGTAATTTAGGTCAAACAATTTATGAATTTTAAATAGATTTTTTTGCTAAATATTAAATAAAAAAAGCTTAGAAAAGATTTTTATCAAATCTATCTAAAGCTCTTTTAGGATTTTCCACTAACATTTCATATAATTTTTTATGATGTCTTAATTCTTTTATTATATCTATTTCTTCATTTGCCATCATCATTCCGTAATTTGAATTTGTTTCAGAAACAACGTAACTATCACTACCAATTAGATATTCAAGTGGTGCATTTAATATTTTAGATAGTTCTATTAAGTTTTTACTACTTGGTTTTTTTACATCTTTTTCCCAATGACATACACTTACTTTTGACACACCTAAAATCTTTCCTAATTCTTCTTGACTCATGTTTGCTTTTTTACGCATTTCCTTTATTCTTTTACCTAAAAACAAAATTATCACCTCTATAACTATAGATTATAAAAAAATTATATAATATTTTCGCTTGTTTTAACTAAAAGTTAAATGGAAATAGACTATTTATTTACTTTTTAGTTAAATATATCAAAAATCAATTATAAAATTAGTATATCAAATATTATTTTAATTTAAAACGTATTCTTTAGTAAATATCCTAGAATCACTACAATATTCCATTACAAACTTGTTATCTTTCTTACAAATTATTATTCCTATTGTTTTATCTTGATTAATTGTTTTTATATTTTTGTCAATATAATTCATATAAAGTTTTATTTGACCAATATGTTCTTTTTTTAATTCTGTTATTTTTAGTTCAACCACTATAAAGCAATTATATTTATAGTTAAAAAGCAATAAATCAATATAGTTATATCTATCCCCTAATTTTATTTTGTATTCATTTTTTATATACGAAAAACATTCTCCTAGTTCTATTAAAAAATTATCTATATCTTCTAAAATAAAACGTTTTAATACTTTTTCTGATATTTCATTATAAGTTATACTATTTTTTATTATTATTGGATTTTTTATAAAATCTTGTACTTCTTCTTTTTCTTTTTTTATTAATTTTTGTTTAGTTGTTTTATCTAATCTTTCATATTCATTACTTTTTATCTTATTAATCAATTCTCTCTTACTCAAATTATATTTAACAATTTGATCTATATAATAGTTTATTTTATTTTTATCTTTTAATGGCATCAATACTATAAAATGACTCCACATCAATTTGGAAACCACTGGTTTCCAAATTTCATCTTTAAATAAAACATAAAATTGTCGCATACTTCTAAGATTTCTCTCGCTATATTTTTTTAATAAATCCATACTTAAATTTTCTGAATATTGTTTTATTATAGAATCTCCATAATGTTTTCCAGCTTCATAAAGAAGTTTTCCAACATTATAATAAGTAGTTAAATCACTTTTATTTTTGCTATAATCTTTAACTTTTTTATATAATTCATTATTTATTAGTTCTTGTTTTATTTCATTGTAATAGTTCATAATTTACCTCTCTAATTTAAAATATAAGTTGCTCTAAATATCCTATTATCACTACAATATTCCATAACAAACTTGTTATCTTTTTTACAAATTATTATTCCTATTGTTTTATCTTGATTAATTGTTTTTATATTTTTATCAATATAATTCATATAAAGTTTTTTTTGACCAATATGTTCTTTTTTTAATTCTGTTACTTTTAGTTCAACCACTACGTAACAATTAAATTTAATATTGTATAAAAGTAAATCAATATAGTTATATCTATCCCCTAATTTTATTTTGTATTCATTTTTTATATACGAAAAACATTCTCCTAGTTCTATTAAAAAATTATCTATATCTTCTAAAATAAGTTTTTTTAATACTTTTTCCGATATTCCATTATAATCTGTACCAGTTTTTATTATTATTGGATTTTTTATAAAATCCTGGACTTCTTCTTTATCTTTTTTTATTAATTTTTGTTTGGTTATTTCATCTAATCTTTCATATCCATTAGTTTTTATCTTTTTTCTCAAATCATTTCTGCTTAAATTTTGATTAATAGAAATATTTAAATAATATAATAATTTATTTTTATCTTTTATTGGTAATAATTCTGTATAATGACTCCATGTTAATTTGGTCGCCAGTGGCGACCATTTTTCATTATTGAACATTTTAAAAAATTGGCGCATTCTTCTTAATGTCCTTTCATTATATTTTTTGCCAACATCAATAATTAATTTATTAGAATATTCTTTAATAATACATTCACCATATTTATTTCCAGCTTCATAAAGAAGTTTTCCAACATTATAATAAGTAGTTAAATCACTTTTATTTTTGCTATAGTCTTTAATCTTCTTATAGACTTCATTATTTATTAGTTCTTTTTTTATTTCATTATAATAGTTCATAAAAATTCCTCTTTTTTTGATTTATCTTTTAATATATATCAATTAATAATTATTAAATTTAAGAAACAACTAAATTTATTGTTCTTTAGTTGTTTCGTCTTCTGATGCTTTTTCTTTACAAGTTGTTAAAAATGTTATTTTTTCTACAATAACATCTGTCTTGTAAATTGTTTTACCATCTTTTTCATAGTTACTAGATTGAAGTCTACCTCTAATTCCAAGTAAATCTCCTTTTTTACAATACTCAGCAGTTGATAATGCAATACCACGCCATAAAGTACAATCAATGAAATCAGTTTCATATTCGCCATTGATATTTTTATATCCTCTTGGTACCGCTAAAGTAATATGAGTAAGCTTTGTATCATTTGTTTCAAGAAGTTCTGGATTTCTAACAAGTCTTCCTACTAGTGTTACTTGATTTAGCAAAAAATCACCTCCTCGATGTGGTACAATAACATAACAAAAGCATCACTTGCAAATGACCAAATTTAATTTTTTAACTACCAAAAACATTTAAAATTGATTGAAAAATCAAAATTCCTCTTAGGAAATTTTAGTTTTTTGCATATAAAAATGCCCTCAAAATCTAAATTTGGGCATTTTTTAATTTTTTTAAAAATTGTTCTTTAATAAAGCATTAAGTTCTACTGCATATTCCATTGGAAGTTCCTTTTTAAACTTTTCAGTAAAACCAAGTACAATAAGTTCAATTGCTTTTTCCTTACTTATACCACGACTCATCATATAAAATAATTTTTCTTCGCTTATTCTTGATACTGTAGCTTCATGTTCTATAAAAGATTCTTTATTTAAACAAATATTATTAGGATAAGTATCGCTTTTTGATTCTTTATCTAATATTAAAGTATCACATTTTACAATAGCTTCACTTTTTGTTGCTGATTTATCTATAAATATCTTACCACGATAATTTGCTATTCCACCTTTAGAGCAAATTGATTTTGATATAATATTGCTTTTTGTATTTTTTCCTAAATGAATCATTTTAGCACCTGTATCTTGTTCTTGTTTAGATGTTGCAACACTTATTGTTATACATGTTCCTTTAGAATTATCACCTTTTAAAATACAAGCTGGATATTTCATATTTTTAAAGCTACCAACATTACCATCAATCCATTCCATAACACCAGATTCTTCTACTAAAGCTCTTTTTGTAACTAAATTATAGACATTATTACTCCAATTTTGAATTGTTGTATAACGACATTTACTATTTTTACCAACGTATATTTCAACAACTGCAGCATGTAAATTACTTTTTGTATAACTTTTTGCAGTACATCCTTCAACATAATTGAGACTACTATTATCATCTACTATAATTAAAGTTCTTTCAAATTGACCAAGCTCACGGCTTGAAATTCTAAAATAACTTTGAAGTGGCCTATCAAGAGTTGTATTTTTTGGAATATAAATAAAACTACCTCCAGAAAAACAAGCTCCATTTAAGGCAACAAATTTATTTTCATCATACTTTACTATTTTAGAAAAATATTTTTTTACAAGATCAGGATATTTTTTAAAAGCATCTTCAATTGATGTAAATATTACTCCTTTTTTAGTAAGTTCTTCTAACATATTATGATATATTACTTCACTTTGATATTGAACCCCAATACCATCTAAATATTTTTCGCTAGATACAACACCAAGATTTTTAAATTCACAAGTAATATTTTTATTTATATTATCCCAAGAATTTTTTATTTCATTGGTATCTGATTTATAATAAATAATATCATCAAAATCAATATTAAGTGAAGGTCCAAAATTTGGAAGATCTAAACTCTTAAAAACATCAAAACTTTTTAAACGAAAATCTAAAACAAACTTATCTTCTTTTTTAAACTCAGATATTTTCTTTATTTTTTCATGATCTAAACCTTTTATCTCCATAAGATTTCACCTTCTTTTTTGTTATTATATACTAAAACAAATTATATGTCTATTATCTATAAAAACCTTTTTGATATAACTTTTGTTTTATTTTATAGGATAGTTCATATCCTTCATACTTTTTAGATAATTTATTGTATAATTTTTGATATTCTTTTTCATAAACTAAGTTTTCGTCTACTTTTATTTCATCTAAAAATATCAATATATCTTCTTTATAAAAACCATCGTTAATTAAGTCATTTAATATTTTTTGTTTTAGGCTATATAAAGATTTGTTCTTATTTGCTTTTTCACATTTTGTTATATATTTTTTTATTTTTTCATGCTGAATATCTTTTGTAAATTTTTCTAGTGCTTTATTTATAAAATTATCACTAATATCATGTTTTTTTAACTCTCTTTTTATTTTTAGAGGACCAATATTTTTTAAATTTATTGAATCAGCAACATAATAAACACAAAATAATTCATCATTTAGATATCCTTCAGTTTTTAATCTTTCTATTATTTTATCAATATATTTTTTATCTGTATTATTTTTTTCAAGATAAGTTCTAACTTCTTTTTCACTTCTTATTCTAAATTTGATATAATTTAAAACTTTATAATATGATTCATAATAACTATTTTCATTCAAAAATAAATTTAATTCTTCATCTGTTAGTTCTTTTTTTGATAAAATATTATGTTTTATAATGATATCTTCATAAATTACATAATAATTATTATCAATATAAACTTTATATTTTCCGCCATTTAAATATTTATATTTTTCTATTTTCATAAAATTTACCACCCTTTACATTTATTATAAAACAAAATTTGTAAAATTTAAAAAGAAATGTTAATATAATGTTAGAAAGGAGTGTATTTTATATGTATGATTTAGGTTATGGAGATTACTACCAAAGTAGTGTAACAACAGGTGTTGCTTCAATTGTTTGGGCTGTTTTAGCAATTGTTTTAGCAATTGTCGGAGGAATTCTTGTTTATTTTTTATTTTTAAATTCAAAAAAAGATATGAAATTAACGGGTTTCCTAAAATGGCTTAAAGACTTTTTAAATTTCAAAATTATGATTTTAGAAGTAATATTAAAAGTTTTATATTTAATAAGCACTATTTACGTTATTTTACTTTCATTTAGTTTTATTTCTGTTAGTTTCCTAACTTTCTTAGTTGTTCTAATATTTGGTCCAATCCTAGTTAGAGTAATTTATGAAACATCATTAATGTTTATAATGATTTGGAAAAATACAAAAGAAATAAATAATAACACTAAAAAATAAAACTTCAGTTAATTACTGAAGTTTTATTTTTTCCCTTTTTTCCTTTTCTTTTGTGATTATAATAAGGCCATCTGCAATTTCCTCAAGTGCTCTTCCAATATTTTTGGTGGATACATATTCGCTTTCTCTTTTTTGTAAATAACCAGTTTTAGTCATTTCATCACTTCTTTTAGCTACAATATGTACAAGGCGATATTTGGAATCAACTAGGTTTAATAATTTATCAATTGATGGATAAATCATTTCTATCACACTCCCTATTTTAAGTGTAAACTAAAAGATTTTTATTTACAAGTGATTTGACAAATATTGACAAATTTTTGCAAACAAAAATTTATTTAACTAGATTTCTTAATCCTCTTAAAATTTCAACCATTGCCCAAGTATCTTGTCTACAATATATTTTTAAATTTTCCATAACTTTTTTCTTTTCTTCAAAACTTAACTTATCATACATAGAATAAGATACTAAAGCTTCGGTTCCATTTTGGATATCTAAACTACTATATGTTAAATCAGTAAAAAGTGGTAACGTTTTTTTTATTGAATAACTGCCACTTTGTTTAGGATTATAGTAATTTATAGTTTTTGCATTTTCTATGAATCCTAATTTTTTTGAAATTTCTTCACTATTTTTTATAATATATAAAAGATCATAGCCCATGTTTTTTATTCTTAATAAATCTTTTTTATATTTAGGAAAAATATTTGCTAATTCTTCTATTCGTGATTTTTCAAAAGAAACATTTTGAGCAAGAAGGGTTCCATCTTCTTTTATATAAGAAACTAAAGCTTTAACTAAATCTTCTCTTTCATCAAATAATGTATTTGCTAAAAAAATATAATTATCTTTTTCAAGGTCACAAACTCCTGGAGCACGTTCAATATGAAGTGAAAATTCAAAACAAGACTGACTATAAGGTTTTTCTCCAAAAAATCTTGGCATTGGACAAGGAAATGTTTCAAAATCCAAATGATAAATTGGATATTTTAAATCATTTAAAAATGATTTTATTTTTTCTTTATCAACATATACTTTATTATTATCGTAACAATCTCTTTGAATAAGATGATTTTCATTAGTTAAAAACTCAAGTGGTATATCATCAATTTTTAAATAACCATTGTTTATTAAATCATATTTATCATAAGTATTGCCATTTTTATCCTTAAAACTTTTAAAATTAAGATAATTAAAACTTGCATTTTCTTTTGGAACATCTTTAAAACAAATATTTTTATAAGTACATTCACATGGTTTATTTAAAAAACAATAACATCCTACTTTACAACTAGTTTCTCTATTTTTTAAATTATTTTCTAAATTAATTCTTTCTTTTTCAATTATATCTTTGTACTTTAAAGTTATATCATTTAATTTAAATAAAGAGATTATATCTTCACCATTAATTTTTCTATACAATCTTTTACCATTTTCCATATAACCATCATAAACATAAGAAGAATTTAAAACTGCCAAAAAATAATTTACCTTTTTATTGATACTTTTATCATGAGAAATTATATATCTTTGGACTGCTAAATCATAAATGTATTTACCAACAGATGTAAAACGATCTAATAGTTTGCTAATTTTTTCATCATAATTTTTTTTAATCTCGCTATCTATACTTACACAAGGACTTAATGTATAAAAATCTCCAGTTTTAATAAACAAAGGAAACTTGATATCACCTCTTTTTCCATAAGTCATACTAGTATATTTATTAGATGTTGTTGCTTTTACTTCAACAATATTAATACATGATTCTTGTTCATTATAGATATCAACATAGCAAAGGTACTTAATATCATTTAAGGTAAAACTAAAACTTTTTTGACTATAAGTATTTTTACTAAAAATAGATTGTCCTTTAAAAATATCATTAGATATTCTTCCTGCTTCAATTTCTACTTCTTTATAATAATCCATCATTGATTCTAACTTTGATGGCATTTTAATATCAGAATTATCTAATTCTTCAAAAACTTCTTTTATTTGTTCATACTTTTCTTCTTCTTGATATTCTTCATAAGTTATATCTTGCTTTAAATCGCAAGTTTTTATTTTTTCAAAATTAACATAATTATTACATCTTGTGTAATTAATAAACTTTGTTTTTGTTATTGCCATAAAATACCTACTTTAATTTAAATGCTTTTAGAATATCATTATATAGTTCTTCTGTCTTAAAAGTTAAATCATATTTTTTAGTTAAACAAATAAGATATAAAGCTGATAAAAATTCTTTTGGAAATAAAAGAGCAATATTATATAATTCTTTCTTTATTTTTTCTATATCATTGTTTTGATATTTGTTATAAATATAACTTACTAAAAACTTACCTGTTAAATTTTTATTTATTTTAATATATGATAATTCATCTATTTTTCTTATTAATTTCTTATTATAACTATTTATATTATAAATTTTATCTTTAGGAAGTTCTAGAATTTCTCCTAAATATTCAATAGCTTCGTTAATTTCTTCTTTGATGCTTTTTTTATTAGAAATAGAATTAAATAATTTTTTAAATTTACCTATTTTAAATATTTCTAAAATAGAATTATTATTCATTAAAATTTCTTTTATGATATTTAAATAATTAGCTTCAATGTATTTATAATTTGAATCTAAATCACCATGTTTAAAGGTATAAATTTTACCATCAAGTTTTCCAAAGTGTTTCATTGTATCATTATAACCAATTTTCATATTAGTTATTGCTTGTTCTTTAGAAAATGAAAGCGTAAATTTTTTATTATCTGACATCTTTATTACATCAACTTTAACATTTTTATCTTTTGGAGGTCTAGCATAACCAAGGGTATTTAAATTAACTGCTACTATTTCAGTTGCTCCCATATCGATAGCTAAATTAACTGGCATATTATCATAAAATCCACCATCGATAAATTGCTCTCCATCTATTTTTTTAGTTTCAACAAAAGGATAGCAGATACAAGATGCACCTATATAATCTACTAACTTACCATAAGGAATTTGATCTTTTGTAATACATTTTTGTTTTCTTTTTGTAAGAGAAACTGTAATAAGTCCATAACCAATTTTAGATTTTCTTATTTTTTTCTCATCAATTACTTTATTTAAATAAGCAGTTGCTTTATCAAAAGACATTCCACCATTAAATACTTGTTTTATAAGCCCTTTATAATCGGAAACATTTAAAGTCCCTCCGATATCATAATCAAATAAATCACTAGTTTTAATTGTTTTCCACATTACTTTAGCTAAATGATAAGAACCTTGAACATATAAAGCTCCATTTATCGAACCAATTGAAACCCCTGTTACAATATCAAATTTCATATGTAATTTATTTAATGCTTTAATTACACCAATTTGATAAGAACCTTTGGCACCACCACCACCTAAAACTAATGCTTTTTTCATATATCTCACCAACTTTATTTTACTAAATTGTCAAAATAAAAACAAGTTTATTTTGAAACTAAAATAATATCATCAAAATAAATTATTGAATCATGAACATAAAGATACTTTTTTTCATAATTTATTTTTTTTAAAATTCCATAAATTTCCTTAGGTTCTAACATATCAAAATATTTTATATGAATATTTTCACCCTCTTTTAACGTTTTTATTTTAAATAAATTTTTATTTTTTCTATCTTTTTTACTTTCTATATAATCGTTAATATTTAAAGCATCAAAAGATAAAAAAATCTTTGCTCTATCATTCATTATGCCCTCCGATTAAAGTATTTCTTTTTTTAGCAGTTGCACCTTCTAAATAACTTACTCCTCTTAAAATAGAATTTTTACCATATTTATCTTTTATTTCATTTATCGTTTTTTCCAAAAATTCATCTTGTTTTTCTTCTATATAACAATTAAAAATATCAAGTTGTTCATATTCTTTTTTAGATAGATTACCTAAATAAATTCCTATTTTTCTTATAAAACATTCTTCTTGTACTCTATAGTCATACTCTTCTAAAACATATTTTAAAATAGTTCTATAGCTATTTGTTTTTTTCTTTAATTTTTTAGTAATACTAAGAGGTTTTGAAGAGGAATAAGAATAACCAATATAAATACCAAAAGAATCTGTATATAAATTTTTTTCTACTAATCTTAAAACAATACTATCAACCATTTCAATTAATACTTTTCTGGCATCTATATAGTTATAATTTCTAGATAATATTTGACTATTTGAAATAGATTTTTGTTTAGGAACATAATTTTTTAAATCTTTTATTGTAAGTGGTTCAATTCCTTTTGAGTGATCTATTAAGTATTTTGCATTAACACCAAATTCTTTATAAAGTTTTTTTTCATCATAACAAGATATATCATACATATCTTTTATGTGTAATTTGTGAAGTTTTTCTTCTGTTTTTATTCCTATTTGCCAAAAATCATGTAAAGGTTTATGATGCCATAATTTTTCTTTATATAATGTTTCAGTTAAATACCCAATATTAGATTGGTTATGTTTTGCAATTATATCCATAGCTATTTTTGCAAGATAAAGATTTGTTCCAACTCCTGCTGTTGCAGTTATTTTTGATTTTTCATAAACTTTTTCTATTATAAAATTAGCAAGCTCTAAAGGAGTTTTATTATACATTTTTAAATATGGTGTTATATCGATAAAAACTTCATCTATGGAATAAATATAAATATCAGAACTAGAAAAATATTCTAAATAAATTTCATAAATTTTTGAAGAGTATTCTAAATATTTTTTCATCCTTGGTTTTACTATAATTGGTTTTATATTTTTTGGTATTTCATACATTCTACATCTATTTTTAATTCCTCTTGCTTTCATTTTTGGAGTTATGGCAAGACATACCCCATTAGTTTCTGAATCTGTAACAACTAAATCTGTTTTAAAAGGATCAAGATTTCTTTCTACACATTCAACAGATGCAAAAAAAGTTTTTAAATCTACACATAAATAAAACTTATTCACAAAATTCACCACCAACATAATTATATAGCAAACATAAGTTTTGTAAAGATGTATTTTTACAATTGCCAAAAACTGACAAAAATTTATCTCTTTTTTGTAAAAAAAAGATAAAATATCTAATAATACCATTGATAATATTTATGTATTGTGATATTATTAAAATCATAAGGAGGATATGAAAAATGAAAAAATTTATGGGTTTATGTATGGCATTGTTAGTAGGATTTTTAATGCCACAAATGGTTCAAGCCGCAGAAGTTTTACCAGAAGCAGTAGATGGTAAAATTACCCTAACAGAAGATGTTACTTTAACTAGCGCTTTTGTTGTTGAAAGTGGAAAAGATATCACTTTAGATTTAGCAGGATTTACTTTAAAAAACGATACTAGTCTTAAAGCCGATACAATCTACGTAGAAAAAGGTGCTACATTAAAATTAACAGGTAACGGAACTGTTATTAATACAACAAAAGGATATGCTTGTTTATATAATAATGGTACAACAGTAGTAGATGGTGCTACACTAAAACGTGATACTACTGGTGATAACAATTATTATGTAATCTTAAATCATGGTAACATGACAATTGAAGATGCTAATGTTTCTGTAAATGGAACAGAATCAAGTTTAGTTGAAAATGGATATTATAATTTTACCAGCACTAATGAAAGAAATGGATACGTTGAAGGAGTTAATGAAAAAAATCCAAAACTAGTTGTTAATGGTGGCATGTTTGATGGTGGTATGAATACTATCAAAAACGATGATAACGCTGTTTTAGAAATCAATGATGGTACTTTTAAAAATAGTTATCAAGTATCATTAATGAACTGGAATGTTGCTACTATTAATGGTGGTACATTTGAAACTCCAGCTGGAAACGATAAAACAAATATTTTCGTAGCTAGTTATGGAGCTGATTCAAATGATAAAGGTGTTTTAGTTATCAATGGTGGTACATTTAATGCTGAACATTTATTAGAAGGTTATAAAGGATTAACTACACCAGTTGAAATTAATGGTGGAGAATTTAATAATACAGATACTTTCTTTAATGAAGATCCAGCAAAAACTCCAGCTGCAACAGTTACAAATGGAGCAGAAATTAAAGGAGAAGTTGAAGCTCCAGTATCTGCACTTAAATATGCTAAAGAAGGCGCTATTGTTACATTAAATAGTGAATTAAATCTTGATGATGTAATTACTGTTCCTGAAGGTGTAATTGTTTTATTACCAGATGATGAAATTGGAGAAAAAGTATTTGTTGATAATGGAGATGGTACTTTCACTATTGCAGAAAGTGCTGATATTACTAAATTACTTGAAATTTTAGAAAAAGTGCTTGAACTAAATGAAGATGATTATACTGAAAAATCATTAAAAGAATTTGAAGAACTTCTAAACTCAATTGAAGATGAAATTGAAGAATTAAACTTCACTAAAGATGAACAAGATAAAGTTGATGCTATTACTAAAAAAATAGAAGATGGTATGGCAAAACTTGTTAAGAAAAACTCTAACCCAGAAACTGGAGATAATATCTTATTATATGTTTCTTTAGGAATTGTTTCACTTCTTGGATGTGGTTTTGTAGTTAAAGCAAAAAAATTTAACTAATAAAAATAAAGCTCTTTAATCAAAGAGCTTTTATTTTGTCTTAATATAATGTGGCGTCCTTGATTGGATTCGAACCAACGACCTATTGCTTAGGAGGCAATTGCTCTATCCTACTGAGCTACAAGGACACGTTTTTATAAAAGTATTATACCACATATTAACACATTTTTAATATAATATTTTTATTAAATAAAACTTCTTATTATTATAAGATTATTCTTGTTATAATAACAATAATAAGTCCAAGAAGAAAATATTTAAGTGTTAATTTATAATTTTTGTAGCTAAGAGATGTTTTAAGGATAGAAAATATTGATATTTGAAACATAATTCCTGCGATTATAGCAAATAAAACTCCTAGAGTTATATTATTTATAAATGGTCTAAGAAGAAAATAAGCAATTATACCTCCTCCTACTTCGGAAAAACCTGATATTAAAGTATATAAAAATGCTTTATTTTTTTTATTTGTTGAATAATAAATAGGAAGAGCTATGCTAATTCCTTCAGGTATATTATGAAGAGCAATACTAAATGTTAAAAGAATACCTAAATTAATATCTTGATAACTAGATATAAATGTAGCCATTCCTTCTGGTATATTATGAATAATAATAGCAATCATAGATATTAAACCAACTTTAAAAAGTTTATTATCATCATATTTTTCAGGCAAACTTTTATCGATAAACATTGAAATATTTACTCCAATTACAAAGAAAAACATTATGGTTAAAATAACATAAACAATATTAAAATCTTTTATCAAAAGTTCATAACTTTCTGGCAAAAGATCTAAAAATGACACAAAAAACATAACAGAGCTTGAAAAAGCAAGAGCACTTACTATTATTTTATTTTGTTTATTTTTACTTATAAAAATTATAAAAAAACCTAGTACTGTTGAAATTCCTGCTAAAAATGTAAGCAAAAAGCATATAAAAAAATTCATAAATATCACTACTTAATTTTATTTTAGTAAATAATTATTTATGAATTATTATTTTTATCAACAACAAATAAATAGTAAAACAAAAAGAAATTATCATTGCATTCTTTTTTTTATATGATTTTCTAAGGGCCTTGTTATTTTTCCAGAATAAACAATATCTAGTTCATGTAAAGCTCTTGTAATGGCAACATATAATAATTTTAAATCAAGTCTACTATCAGATGAATATATATCTTCATTTGCATTATTAATAATAACAGCATCAAATTCTAAACCTTTTGCTAATTGATTTGCTATTGTACAAATTCTAAATTTTTCATCTGTCAAATCATCTTCTGACGATACATTTGGAATATGTATTCCTAATTCAGCTAAATCATTATTAATATCATTAGAGAGAAAATCAGTCTTGCTTATTACAGCTATATTTTTATATCCCTTTTCTTTATAATTACATATTTTTTGTGCTATATAATCTGGAATTTGTTTATCACTATCAATAAAAGTAAAATCAACTTTTCTACCATGTCTAATAACAAGTTCTGAACGAGTTAATCCAATACTTTCAGCAATATCATCAGCAACAGACATAATTTCTGCAGTTGTACGATAGCTCTTGTTGAAATTAATAATATTTCCATTATTATCAAACATTACCTTATTAACTTCATCCCAATTATCTACTCCTCTATAATCATAAATAGATTGAGCAAGATCACCAAAAATACTAAATGTTGCTAATGGTAGCGTTTTCTTTAAAGAAAAGAAATTAAATCCACCTAAATCTTGCGCTTCATCTATCACAACATGTCTAATTTTAGAAAAATATTTATTTGGTGAAATAAATGACTTAATATATATAAGCGCTGCCAAATCTTCAAAATCATAAGAATTATTTCTTATATTTTTTAATGTTTCTTTTTTCAGTTGTTCTATCATCTTGTAATCACAAAAATTAAAATCATTGATTGTACTGATAAATATTTTATATAATCTTGTTGTACTAACTTTTGATTTATTAAAATATTTTCTTATTAAACTCCTACAATTCCTATTCAATTCATCTCTTTCTTTGGAAAATTTATTTCTCATTTTTTCTTTTTCTTCATTAGATACAACAGTTTTAAAAAGATCATATGCATAATCATTATACCTCGATAAGATACTATCATACTGGCTTTCAATAATTTGGCATAATTTATCAATAGTATTTTCAATTCTATTATTTAAATTATTTGAGTACGCACTTTTTGTACTTTGAAATACCTCTGTTATTCTTTCTCTTGATATAACCTCAAAATTACCAAGCATTAAAGGTTTTGCGGTTATACTACAAAAATATAATTCAATAAATTTATCTAACATTTCTTTATACTTTATAGAGCATTTAAATTTATCTATATCATTATTATTATTTTTTAAAATATTAGCAATAATTTTTTTTTCAGATGGATTTATAATTATATCCTCATCTATATACTCTTTAGCAAATTGCTCATAAGTACATTGTTCAACTTCAGAAACATCGAGTTCTGGTAGAACTGATTTGATATACTTTAAAAATACCGGATTTGGACCAATAACTAAATATTGATTCTGTTTAATATTATTTATATAATTATAAACCAAATATGCTATTCTATGCAAAGCAACTGTAGTTTTTCCAGAACCAGCAACACCTTGAATTATTAAATTATCTGTCAACTTTTTTCTTATAACTTCATTTTGTTCTTTTTGAATAGTAGAAACAATACTCTTTAACCTTGCATCATTATTGCTATTAAGATACTTTTGAAGCAAATCATCATTTGAAACCAAGTTTACATCAAAGTATTCTTGTAAAACACCATTTTCTATTTCATATTGTCTTTTTAAACTCATTTCACCATTAATAATACCATCAGGTGCTTCAAAACTACACTTTCCAACTTCAGCATCATAATATAAAGAACTAATAGGAGCTCTCCAATCCGTTACCACTATATTTGTATCTTTCATAATACCATTTTTCCCGATATAAATTGTATTTACTTTATTTTCATCACTAATTATAAAGTCTATTCTAGCAAAATAAGGTTTATTAAGTGATGTTTCTAAATTACTAATATGTATTTTTTTTTCATCAATAGTTAGCCAAAATTCATTTTTATCACCAATAAAATCATCAAACAACTTTTTTAAATTTATTTTTTCTTCCATTAAAATTTCTTGAACTATTTCTATTGTTTTACTTAACTTTGCTTTTTCCTTTTCTAATTCTTTTTTTTCCATTCAGATCTTACCTTTCAAATAATATTAAACACTAATTTTTACAATAATATTACTATTTATCAATTGTTCTTTTTTGAAAAGAATTACAATTAATAACAGAATAATTAAACACTTTTCTAAAATTGGAAGTTTTATTTTTTTTATAATATCCATTATTTATTACTTTATAATATTTAAATTCGTCAAAATCATCAATACTAGTGCAATTTAAAAAACTATTATCTATTTTATCTAAATAAACATTGCCAATATATTTATTAGTTATTGCCAAATAATGTAGTTCCGCAATAGATGTTGAACAATATTTTGATAAATATTTGCTAATGAGAAAAGAAGATGATTGAAATCTAGGATTAATTTCCATAAAGTAAACATTATTTTTATTATCTATAATAAAATCTATTCCCAAAATTCCTTTATAATTTTCTTTCTTTAATTCATTAATAATGACACATGAATATTCTTTTATTTTTTGACATACTTTATCATCTAGTTTTTGAGAATATATAAAATCTGCTCCAAAATATTTAAATTGATTGTTTTCCAATTTTATAAGTTGAATTGACGTTGGTAATATAACGTTATCATATTTACCAATAATAATTGTAATATTAACTGGAAGATGTTCAACGTAAGGAGAAAGATAATATTCATTATTACACATCGCAGAATATTTATAAAATTTTTCTTTACTATCTATATAAAAAGTATTATTTCCACCTGATCCAATTTTTCCTTGTATAACAAATTTTTCAGAATTTATATTTTTTTTAGCATCTTCATAATTTATCTTTTTATTAATCCATTTCATATTAATAATTGGAACTTTATTTTTTAACATTTCTCTAGTGTACTTTTTATCATTTAATTTATCAATTAAAGAATAATCATTTTCACCTAATATATTAAATTTTGTTTCATCATTTAATAAATATCTTATTTTTTTATTAAATGCTAAAAACAAAACATTTTTATATTTTCTTGTAATATCATTCATTATATCTACAACAAACTTTTTATAATTATTTAAAAATTCTGAATCAGACTTATCTTTAATATATTTCGTTGTATAATACATATTTCCTTTTTCCCTATTCGGATTCAAAGTAATTGAACCATCTATAAAATTCTCATTACATATAGCATTATTAGCATTAAAACCAACATAATATACTTTTTTATAATTATTAATATCAACAACTTTATTAAAAAATGAATTTGCTTCAAATTGTCCATCATTAAACAATTGAAGTATTTTATCCTTAGAAGCCCACATAACATCATTAACTTCTTCTTTTTGAATTTTAAAATCATTTATTTTTCTATTTAATTTAAATAACCATACATGTAATATATCAGGGCATGAACTATAAAATCGTCTTGACACACCAACTAACATAGCATTTTTTTTATCAATATCGATTCCCAGTTCCTCTTTAATCTCACGAACAGCAGCTTCTAAAGACGTTTCCCCTTTCAAGGCCGAGCCGCCAGTACATTCCCACATTAAAGGATGGCTTTTATTTGCTGCTCTTTGCGTTATTAAAAATTCACCTTTATTATTTAAAATCCAAGCATTTACAACCAAATGAAAATCATCATCATTTAATTTAGAGCCTCTTATTGCTATTTTATTTTTTTTCTTTCCTCGATAATCATATAAATCCCAATATTCCATTTAAATACCTCACTTAATTATTTTTTTCTTAACAATATCATATGTCTCATCTATATTATATAAATCAGTATAAATTTTTAAGATATTATAATCTTTAATTTTCTGTTCAAATATTTCTTCATATTTTTTTGCACAAATTATTCTTTTTCTAATATCTTCTTGAGAATGATTTCTTCTTTCATCAGATAATCTTTTTTCCACACTTCCCTCAATATCAAAATATGATAAATTTACAATTTCAATATTATAACCATTATATTTCAATTGAAATATTGTATCAATGTCTTTATAAGAGATAAAAAATATTAATCTATCATAATATGAAACAACATTATAATCTCTACTAAGTATACCATAATAATTACCATATTTTTCATCTATTATAAAATTATCACCAGACCAAAACAAAAAATTATTTAAGTCAACTTCTGTTTTAAATTCTTCATGATTAATGTACCTATAAAATCCTTTTTCATCATCGTCCCGTGGCATTCTAGTTGTAGTATGAATAGGTGTAACAAAATCATCTTTTTTAATCAATTGATTACTTAATGTTGTTTTTCCAACACCTGATGGTCCCGTAATTGCAATTATTATTCTTTTCATTATTACCTCACATATTACTAAATATCATTAACAATTTTATATATTTTTTATAATTATCACTTAATTGTAATTTAGAAAATAAATCAATTTTATGTTTTTCAAATAAATAAAATTTTTCAAGTAATATTTTACATAAATACAGTTTAATAGTATTTATATAATCATTTATATTATAATTATTATCTGTCATTAAATTAATAATAATAGATAATATTTCTTTAGAACTTAATGTTTTGTTTCCAATTTTTATTTTTATAAGCATAACAGCAAAATCATATAATTTAGTTGTAATAATAGTTTCATCAAAATCTATTATGTATGGTTTGTTATTATTAAAAATAATATTTGATAAAGATAAATCACCATGATTTAAATATTGCTCATTAAATAAACTTAAAAATTTTACTTTTTCATATTCATTAATAACAAAAATCTCATCTTGTTTTACCAAATCATTCTTATTAACTAAATTAATCAAATAATCATAATATTTATTACACTTTTCAATAATGTTAGCCTTTTTAGTAGTTTTTCTATCTAAATTTACCAGTTTAATTATAAAATCATCTTCTATTATACCAAATGTATTATCAATATAATTAAAAATATTATACTTATTATTATTTAATAAGACTATTTTTTTATTTATTGGACGTATAATATTTATATTATTATTCTCATAAATATCATACAATTCATTACAAATATTAAAATTATAATCATATTTATACTTTTTTACTAAAAATTTACCTTTGTTAGTTGATATTATATATATAATGTTGGCCAAATTTTCTTCTAATCTTACAATACTTTTAATATTATCAATATTTATTACTTTATTTAATGCATCAATTATCTCAACTTCACTATAATTATTTTTATTATAATCTAATATTGCCCTTCTATATACTTTTTTCATTTGCTTACATATGTAATCTTGATTACAATTTTTATGAACTATTTTTATATTATTATAATTAATATAATTTCTTTTTTCATTAAATAATTGTAAAACCTTAGCAGATAAATCATTTGAATCATTAGACTTAAACACATAATTATTCAAATTTACTAAATTCGCACTTCCAATATTATCACTACATACAATATGTTTTCCAGTAGCCATTGCTTCTAATATTGTATATGGATAATTATCAAATAAAGACGGAAATATTGCTACATAAGCCATATTTAAATATAAGCTTACATCTTTATTGTCAACTTGTCCCACAAATTTAATTCTATTATGATATTTTTTATTTATTATATTTAACATATAATCTTTTGTAGAAATGTTTTTTTTATTTCGAGTAGTATCTTTTCCAACTACATATAAATAATTATCACTAATATTTTCCATAATTTTATTTAATGCCTTGGCAAGAATTAAAACGCCCTTTCTCTCTTCTAAACTACCAACATATATTAAATTTAAATTTTTATTTTCTGAAGATGACGTAAAATCTATTTCATTATATGGATTAGGAATAACTATAATATTTTTATTTATTTTATATTGTTTAAGAACCATATCTTTTAATAATTCAGAACATGAAGTTATAACGTCAGCTTTATTAAGCATCTCATTTTCCCATTTTAACATCAAACTTTTAGAAATACCAAAATAATTATTATTATAATTAAGCCATATTTTTAGTGGTGTATGTAATCTCACTATAATTGGAATTTTTCTATATTTTTCAAAATATATAGTATTAGCACCCCAATCTGGTGTTTCAATGATTTCTATTTCGTTATTATCTTGAAGTTTTTTTAATAATTTTGCTACCTTTCTTCTATATTGTTTAACTGAACTAATACTATTAACATTGTTAGATGAAGCAATTCTAAAAACATGTACATTATTTTCATAATATTCAATATTTTTTTTACCTCTAGTTACTACACAAACTTGATCGCCATGATTTGCATAATATTCGGCCATAATTTTTTGATAAGTAGCTATACCTCCAAAATTTGTTTCATTTGGATATTCTTCGTGAACAAAGCAAATTTTCATAAATACACTTTAGTAGTTAATTCTACTTTCCTTTCTTCATAATTTTATTATATATTAAAAAACTGATTTATAAAACTTTATATAATTTTACAAATTATAATTGTTAACTCATAAAAAAGTGACAAAAACAAGTGTTTTTTTGTCACTTTTATACTATAAAAAATTTATTATAATTTGTTATATAAACGTTTTTCAAAAGATACTTATTTATATAATTTAAAAATTTTTTAAAATAAATATTAATCTCAAATATCTGATTATTCATAACAAACAATGTCCTCTCAAATAAATTTAAATATTATTTTATCAAATCACCATAATTTGTCAATAATAAAATGATAATTAATATTAGAAAACCGATTAGCAAATCTTTTTTCTTCATAATATCAAGCCTCCCTTCTTTAGAAGTTTGGCAAGTACTCAACAGTTAGTATTTCCTAGAGACCAATATACTACATATATATTTTTAATACAAGTAAATAAGTAACTTTTTATTTAATTATCATATTTCCCTATAATATCCTAATTTTTTTCTTGTTTTTTCAAAAGAAACAAGATTATTCTTTTCATTTTTAACATACGTATTAAAGTTTTGTTCTATAGATTCCAATTTTTCTTTAACAGAATCTAATAAAATCACATTACATTTAACATAATCTGCTAAAACAAAATCATATTTTTCAATAATATAAATTAAAAAATTATTAACTCCATAACTTTTAAACTCTTCATAATCATTAAAATATTCATGAACTAAATCCTCTAAAAAATTAATTTTAAAAAATATTTCATTAATGAATTTCTTAGCAAAAAAATCCATAAGTACATAATTATCTTTATATTTAAATTTAATAAAAATAAAGCTATAATCTACAATATCATTATCTTCTTTATAATTATTTATAAAATTCATTTCAATTTTATAAAAGGCTTCTCCCATTCTTTTAAAATAATAACTAAGAAAACTTCTTTCTTCATTTTTTAATAATTCATATGCTTTTACTAATACTTCTTTATAATTAATATCAATTATTCTATTATTTTGTAAGCAAAGATAACTTACTGCTCCAACAAATAATTTATCATCAGAAAATTTATCTATTAAAAAGTTTACAAATTCATAGTTATTTTTGACTCTAGAACTACATAAATGATAATAATTTTTATCATTTGTTATATCTATTACTTTCATCATAAATTTATAATCATCTTGTAATTGTTCTTTTATATCTATATCTATTTCATTATTTTTTATATAGTTAAATAAATATTCATCATTCATAAAACTTCACCATATTTTGATATTATACATTAAATTGTTAATTTGTCAAAGTGATTTTAAAGGTTGTCAAAGAATCTTTTGATGACGCTGTTATTTTACCACCATGATTTACTATAATACTTTTTGCAATAGCAAGTCCTAAACCATATCTATTATCGTTTCTATTTCTTGATTTATCACCACGATAAAATCTTTCAAAAATCTTTTCTTCCTCACCTTTTTTTATCTCTTCTCCTTTATTTGTTACTTTTAAAGTAATATTATCTTTTACACTTTTTAAAGATACTTTTATAGAGCAATTTTTATAACTATGTTTTATAGCATTATCTAAAAGAATTGATAAAACTTCACTTATTTCCTTTTCGTTACAATTAAACATTATATTATCTTGAACTACTGATTCTATCTTTAAATTATTTTCATAAGCCAATGATTCAAAAGTTAAAATAGTTTTATTAACTAGTTTTGATAAGTTAATATTAGAAAATGATTCTTTATCAACTTCACTTTCTACTTTTGATAAATCTAATAAATCACAAACTAAACTATTCATTTTTTCTGTTTCTTGCTTAATATTATCAAGATATTTAGTTTCATCTTTATTATTTTCTAAAGCATCAGCACTTGCCATAATAACCGCAAGTGGAGTTTTCAATTCATGTGAAGCATCAGCAATAAAATTTTTCTGTTTTTCAAAACTTTCTATTACAGGTTTTGTTATCCAATTAGTTATTACTTTTGATAAATAAATAATTAAAACTTCAAGCAAAGCAAATAAAATTAAAGAAAATTTTAAACATAATAATAAATATTTCTGTCCATTATAATTATCAATAATTGTCAAAAAAGAACCATTTTTTAAAATGTAAAAATACCTATTAAAATATAAATTATCACTTTTTAATCTATTATTTAAGATACTACTGGTAACATCAACTAAATTATTAGTATCTTCACTACCATCATAATTATGACTTATAATTTTTTTTATATTATTATTTTTATCAAGAATTATTGTGTAAACTTTATAATTAATAAAAATATTTTTATCTAAGGAAGTAATATTTTCTTCATTTGTGATTATATTTTTTATTTGATTTAAACTACTTTTTATGTTTTCTTTTTGATTATTATAAAGTTGACTATTATATATTACTAATAATATTAAAAGAAATATAGTAAATATTGAAAGAATAGTATAGAAAACCTTATTAGTTAATTTTTTCATAATCTATACCTCCAACTTATAACCTAATCCTCTAACTGATTTTATATTAACTTTTGATCCAATTATTTTTATTTTTTTTCTAATAAATGAAAGATAAGCTTCAAGATTATTAGATTCTATTTCATTATCAATTCCCCATACTTTATCATAAATTTGTTCCTTTGATATTATTTGATTTTTGTTATTCATTAAATATTCAAGAAGCAAAAATTCTTTACAAACTATATCAATAGATTCATTAGTTGTAGTACATAAAAGATTGGATTTTTTTATATTAAGTTTTAAATCCCCTGCTTCAATATAATCTTTAATTCCTTTTTCGTCATTTCTAAGCAAATTATTAACTCTAGCTGTTAATTCTTCTATATGAAATGGTTTTGTTACATAGTCATTTGCACCACTTTTTAAACCATTTAATTTATCTTCAATCATAGATTTTGCTGTTAACATGATAACCTTTGATGTTACTTCATTTTCTTTTATCTTTTTTAAAATAGTAAAACCATCCATACTAGGAAGCATTACATCTAGTATAATTAAATCATAAACATTTGATAAAGCATTATATAAACCTTCTTCACCATCGCAAATTGTATCAACAATGTATTTTTCTTTTTCAAGTCTTTCTTTTACTAAATCTGCTAAAGACATTTCATCTTCAATAATTAAAATGCGCACTATACATCACCTTCTTTAAATATTATACACTAAAATATTAAAGAAATATTAAAAAAAATACTTCATTAGATAATGAAATACTTTTTTACAAATACAAATGCTCCAGTTAAAACTACTAAAACACATAAAACAATAGTTGTTATAGTCATACTTTTTTTAGTTTCTTCTTTAAATACCAAATCTTCTTTCATTGTAGTTTTTATAACTTCATATCTATCATCATTAAAATCTATTTGATACCCTGACTTTAAATAAATAGAAGGATCACTTGAATATCTACCACCACTTATAAATTTATCGTGAGTTGTTTTAAAACTAGATGAAAGATTAAAAACATCTTTTGAAGCACTTGATAAAAAGTTTCCTCCAGTTATATCAATGTTTGTTACTTTAGTATTAGTTGTATTTGCTAAATATTCATAAATAACATTACTATTTTGACTTCTTAAACTACCGCCATTTATTGTTATATCAATATCACCTGCATAACTACTATTAGATTCTATTTGAAGTGATGCTCCAGATGGATTAACACCATTACCATATCCTTCAGTTGGAGTATTATCAACACCAGTACAATAAAGTGTTCCATCATTTATTATTAAAGTACCAGATTTTATTGCTATAGCAGAATCAATTCCTTCAATATAAGCACCATCTATAACAACTTTTGAATATCCTGCCATATATATTCCTGAACCTAAAGAAGTTATTTTAGAATTTTTGTTAATATTTACTACAGGATAATTAGTTTTATTTTTAACATTACCATTTATATAAACTCCAAAACCTTTTCCTCCTGCAACATCTAAAACAGAATTTATCGATCCATCTATAGTTACATTAACACCATATGAAAGTTTTTCATTTTGATCAATAAAAATACCAGACCAACCTTCTAAAAAGACATCAGATCCTATATTTACATTACTATAATTAGTATCAGAAGGATTAGTTGAACCTTTAATAACTATTGGAGCATAATAAGGATTAATCTCTTTTACTGTACCTTTACCTTTTAAAGTAAGGGAACCATTTTGAACTTTAAAAACAATAGATTCTCCTAAAATATTATGACCATTTAAATCAATTGTAATTGGTTTATTAATATTTTGTGTATCTTTTAAAGTAATACTTGATGTTAATACAATAACATCATTAGATCCTGCAGCATCAATTGCATCACTTAATAAATCATAGTAATTATTACCAATTCTTGCTACAATGCCATCACTTGCAAAAACATTTTTTGGTACTAATAATAAAACAAACAAAATAAAAAATTTAATGAGTTTATTTTTCATAGAATTTTCTCCTTGATAAAATAATATTCACTAAATCATTTTTTAGAATTTAAAGAAGTTTTTTTACTCAATATCTTATTGATTAAATAACTATTAATAATTATAACAATAAACGAATAGATTCCTTTTACAAAACCAAAGTAATAAATCCCAAAACACAAAATTATAAAGTTAATAATAAAATTAGTTTTATATATCTTTATTTTAAAATACTTTTTTAAAATAACAGATAAAATATTTATTCCACCTTGAGAAAAACCTAATCTATAAATATAACCACAAGTAACACCACAAATTATACTTGATATTATAACAAAAATTATTTCATAGTTATTAATATTAAAATTAATAAAACTAGTTAGTCTAACAAGAAGTGGATAAACAAATGTAGCCACAACCGTTCCAAGTGTTGTTTCTTTAGATAAAAGAAAATAACTTAAGATAAGCATTATTATATTTATAATTAATATTATAAAAGATGGTCTTAGATCAAAAATATGACTTAATAGTATAGCAAGACCTTGATTACCTCCAGTTGTTAAATTAAGTGGTTTTAAAATTATATTAAAGTTTAAAGCTGCGATAAAAAGCAAAAATAAAAGAAGTAAATATTTTTTTGGTTTTTCCATTATTAATCTCCTTTTATTATTATTAGAAAAAAAGTAATATATTAAACATAAAAATTATTTTTTAATAATTTAATAAATATTTTAAATTATTTACTTCTTTATATAAATTATCATTTCCTTCTTTTATTAAAAATTCATATCTAAAAATACTAAAACCACTATATTTAGAAACATTTCTACTTTCTATAATTTGATTTGTTATAATATCTGAATTAATAGTCCATTCTTTATTACCACTACCTGCATATTTATCAACATTACCTGATTTATAAAGTGCTAAAGCAACAATTAGTTTAGTATCGTTATTTAAAATTAAATCATTCCAAACTTTTAAAGTTTTTATAAAAGGTAGTGTTTGATTATCAAAACCATAATATAGTTGAGGCATAACATAATCTAAATAATTATTATTTTTTAAAATAAAAGAAATATCTAAGTATTCATTATTTAAATTATTATTTATATTTCCCGCTGGTGATATTGAAAATTTAACATCTTTTTTTATACTTTTTATTGTTTCATAAGTCTTTTTTATTAGATTACTAATTATATTAATACGATATTCATCAATTGAAAGGTTTGTACCACTTTTTTTATATTCTTCTAAATCAATAGTTTTCGAAGGATAAAAATAATCATCATATAAAATCCCATCTACATCATAATTAGAAACTATTTCTGATACACCATTTAAAATAAGATTTAAAACATCTTCTGATGCAGGATTTAGATATATTCCATCTTTTATTTCTATATTTCTAGTATTTAACCATGAATAAATAATACTATCTTTTGATATATCACTATAATCATTTGTATTTCTTACTCTATATGGATTAATCCATGCATGTAATTCTATTTTATTTTCATGTGCTTTTTTAATAAAATAATCTAAAATATCAAGATCCAAATTATCACCTTCATGCTTTACTACAACTTTAGAACTTGCAAAAATATTTGATTTATATATAGCATCACTAAATGGTCTAACTTGTAAAATAATAGCATTTAAGTTAAAACTTTTAATTACGTTTATCATTTTTTCTATTATGTCTTTTTTTTCATTTATACTTTTTCCATTTAAAATAGAATAATCAATATATGATATAAAAACCGCTCTAATTTCATTATCTTCTTTTACTACTTCTTCTTTTTTATCTAAAATACAATAAATAAATGATGATGTAAAAACTACTATAACTAAAAAAATAATTAATTTTTTCATATACTTTCTCCAAAATGTTTTTTTAAATACTCTTTTTCTGTAACATAATTTTCATTTAATTTTATAACATGTTTTCTATCTCGATACATTTTTTTATAGTCTTTTATTACTTTATGTTTTTTAAAATTATAGTTATTTAAATATCTTTCTAATAAAAATTTATTATATATAAAATTTTGATTCTTTAAATATCTTGTTATTTCTACAAGTAATAAAATAATCATTAATAAAAGATTATAATTTTTGTTAAATATTAAAATTATAATACTAAGTATGTATGATATTATAATAACTAGTTTATTACCGGATTTATAGTTAAAAAAATAATTACAAACAAGATTAAAGATTTTTCCTCCATCTAAAGGATAAATTGGAAGTAAATTAAATAATAAAAGTGTATAGTTATAACTTTTTATAGCTAAGTAATCTTGATAAAATATTAATCCTTTATTAAAAAGAAAAGTTAAAAATAAAAAACCAATCATTTGAAATAAAGGACCACAAATTAATATTAAAAATTCTTGATAAATTGGTTTATTTAAAGATTCACTAAACTTAACACATCCACCATAGGGATATATTTTTATTTTATCTATATTCCATTTAAATAATTTTGCCATTAAAAAATGTCCTAATTCATGAATTATGATAAGAAAAAATATAATCATAAATTGTTTAAATAATCCAGTTAAAGTAACTATAATACATAAAAGTAAAAAAGTTTTATCAAAGTAAAATATTTTAGAAATATGTTTTATAATCAACAAAATTACCTTCTTTTTCAAAAGCTAAATATAATGTAGTTCCATTTGTCATACCAAGAATTTCATTTTCTTTTACATAATCATATAAATTAACATTAGAACTTGTTATGTTACCATACCAAATATTTACCCCATTTTCTGTTTGAATTACAATTGTATTTTTAAAATCTTCTTTTTCTCCAATAAAAATTACAATACCACTTGATAAAGTTGGAACCAAATAATTTTCATCTACTTCTAAAGCAATTCCATCTTTATATATACTTAAACTACTATATTTTAAACTATCATTAAATACAGCTGTTGTTTTACTATCTAAAACATTTTGAAAAGGTAAAATATCCCCAAAATGACTTTTAAAAAATTCATTAATTGTAGCGAATGAAAAATTGTCTTCATAAATAAATTTATAAATAGTCTTGCTATTATTTTTGTCATACTTTAATACAATTAATCCTACAATTATAAGACAAATACACACTAAAACTTTTGAAAATAATTTTTTAATGAAACCACTAATATTATAATTTGTTTTTTTTCTATTTTTTTCTAAATACTTTGTTACTGATTTATATTCATTATTCATATTTTTCACCCACTAAATAATATGTTATAGTTTTATATCTTTTTCCTTAAATAATCCGACTTATTATTACAAAATAAATAATAAGATATAGTATTAAATATGATATTTAATAAAATACTATTTATAAAGTAATTCATAAAGTAATAAGGAGTATAATTATTATTTAAATAGATAATAGATATTAAAAACATAATAAATGTATAAATAAAAATAATAAATATAGTAAGAAATAATACACTAAAAACATTTATTTTAAATAATTTAAAATAAATAATAACTATAAATGCTAAAAGAAGAAAAATAAAGATATGGTATGGCATATTATAATAAAGTATATCGTAAATAAATCCTATTATTAATGATAATATTAGATACTTTTCATTATCTTTTAAAATGATATTTATTATTATTAAAGATGATACTACTAAATGTGGTACAAAAAAATTTAAATTATTGATATTAGTAAGTATATTATCTAGAAAAAATGTTACTATTACATATATGATAAGTTTAATCATTTATTTTATTTCCTAATACTAAAACATATTTTAAATTATTTAAATCTTCTATTTCCACATATAATAAATCATTATCTTTTTTTATTTTACCAACATATATTCCTTCAGGAAAAACACCATATCCTGTTGTATAAACATCGCTTTCTTCTTTAATCAAAGATATATCTTCTATTTCTAAAAATAATTTGTTATATTTATATTCTAAAATCATTCCATAATAAGTATTAACATCATCTACTATTTTTATTGAAATCTTATTATCTGATGTAATAAGTTTAACAAGTGATGTTTTATCCATTACTTCTTCTACTTTACCAATTAAACCATTACTAGATACAACTGCTGAATCTTTTAAGATACCATAGTCTTTTCCCTTGTCTATTATAATATAATTTAAAAAATAATCTTTATTTTTACTAATAACTGTAGCATTTATAAGATCATAATTAGTGTAAATATTTTTTAAATCAAGTAGATTTTTTAAAATACTTATTTCTTCTTGTTCAATTTGGTATTTTTCTAGTTCTATTTTTAAATTTAAATTTTCTTTTAATAATTCATTATTTTCTTCAATTATTTTTTTATTTGAAGAAAAATTGTTAAAAAAATCACTAATATAAATATATGGATATGAGATATAAGTTAATATAGTAGACATATTATTTTTAAAAAGATAAAAACATAAACAGAATAAAACAACAAGACCTAGTAAAAAAAGGTAAAATCTATTTTTTGGTTTATTTTTTTTATAATTATATGCTTTCATTATATTTTTAATTTATTGTCCTCATAAAAACTATAATACCTATCATCTCCAAATATTATATGATCTATAATTGGTATTTTTTGAATATTTCCAATTTGAACTAGTGATTTAGTAAGAATAATATCATCAACACTTGGTGTTGGATCTCCTGATGGATGATTATGAATACAAACTACTCCTGATGCTGATGTAAGATAAGCTTCTTTAAATATTTCTCTTGGATGAACTAAGCTTTTATTTACTGTTCCCATAAATAACATTTTCCTTTCTATTACTTCTTTATTTGAATTTAAATAGATGCAATAAAAATACTCTTGTTTTATATCAATAAATAAATCTTTATTATCATTAAATATATCTTTAGCATTTAGATATCTTTTACTTTTCTTATAAGAATCATTTTTCACAAAAAGTCTTTTACCTAATTCTATAGCTGCTAAAAGTTCAACTGCTTTTACTATACCAATGCCTTTTTCTTTAATTAACATTTCTTTATTAATATTTTTTAAATTATTAAAACCATCTAATTTATTTATTAAATTATTTGAAATTTCTAACACATTTACATTTTTTGTTCCCGTTTTTAAAATAATTGATAGTATTTCTGAATTTGATAAAGACTCTGCTCCATATTTTAACAATCTTTCTCTTGGTCTTTCACTTTCTGCCATTTCTTTAATCATTAGTGTCATCTAATAAAACCATCTCCTTATAATTAGAGAAAATTATTTTTTGAACTGAAACTAAATCATCTTTTTTAGTTATTATAGATATTACCTTATCATATTCTTTTAATTGGACGATAAAGTTTTCATTATTAATATATTTTTCTCTTACATTAATATTATTAAATGAATCTTTGTAAAAATCCTTAATTTTATTAGCATTTTCTTTATTTTTTGTAATTCCAGCATAAACTTTATAACTATTACTTTCATAAACTATTAAATAATTGCTAACATCTTTTATTTTTTTTACATCATCATAAGAACTATATTCTCCAATTTCTATAAAATAAGTTTTTTCACCTTCATTAAAGGCATTAACTGTTGTATCTTCATAATTATTAATAATAACTCTTCCAAATAAAAAACCTACTAAAATAGAAAAAAATATTGGTATAATAACTTTAATATTCATAGTACTTATCTCCTTTATTTATATTTTATAAAATATAAATAAGATTTTTTGTCGAAAAAATGTTAGTAATAATTAAATACTAACATTTAATAAGTTTAACTTTTCTTTTACTTTTTTAAGTTTTATTCCATAAATATATTTACCAAATTCACTTAAAATTAAGATATCTTTTTTTATTAAATCATCTACATTAACATAAAAATTATTGTTATTATAATAGATATTTTTATATTTTTTTATTAAAAAATAATCATCTAATTTTAAATAAACATCGCTATCATAAAAAACATTTAGTTTTAAATCGATTAAATCTGGGAAAAAATCAAAACTTTCTTTTTTTATAAATTCTATAATTAAACCAATTTTTTTATTTTCATAAATATTAACATTATACCTACCTGATATTTTATAACTATATATTTTTTTTATATTTAAAACAAGTTCTTTTATGTATTCTTCTAAGTTTTCTTTATTAGTTATATCAAAATTTATATTTTCTTTATTTAAATAAACAACTATCTTATTGTCTTTAAAAACATATTTCATTAAAACCCACCTAAAATATTGTATGAAAAAAAGACCTATAAGGTCTCTAAATTATCATTGTTATCTTGATTTAGTAATTCTTCAAGATGAGATAATACTTTATCTTTTCCTTCTTTTGTTTCAGATGAAAAAGTTAAAAATAAATCTCCCATTTCAAGTTTTAAAGTATCAAGTATAAGTTTTTTACACTTTTCAACTTTACTTTTTGGTACTTTATCAAGTTTGGTTGCAATAACTGTTACTGGCAAGTTATAATATTTTAAAAATTTATACATTAAAACATCATCATTTGATGGTTTATGTCTTAAGTCTACTATTAAAAATGTTCTTTTTAAAGTTTCTCTTTTTTCTAAGTATTCTTCAATCATAAGTCCAAATTTTCTTTGTTCTTTTTTACTTACACTTGCATAACCATATCCTGGAACATCAACAAAATAAAAGCTATTGTTGATTAAATAAAAATTTAAATTTCTTGTTTTTCCTGGAGTTGATGATGTTCTAGCTAGTTTTTTTTGATTTGTTAAAGTATTTACAAAACTACTTTTTCCAACATTACTTCTTCCTAAAAGTAAAAATTCTTTTAATCCATCTTCGGGATATTGACTTCTTCTTACTGCACTAACAACAAGTTCAGTACTAGTTATTTTCATTATTTTCACTTCCTTGATATTCTTTACAAACTTTATCTAAATCTTCAATTAATGAATCAACTTCAATAAATGATTTTACTTTAGCGCCACTTGCTACTTTATGTCCCCCACCATTATATTTTTCAGCTATATGATTAATCGCAGGCCCACGGGACCTTATTGATACTCTGATATTACCATTTTTCTTATCTTCAACTGCTGATAACCAAACGATAAAATCTTCAACATTGTTAAATTCATTTATCGCACCACCAGATGATGCACTATCTAAATGAAAGCTTTCCATAACATCACTTGTTACTTTAATATAACCCACACCATTTTTAGTTAACTTAATATTGTTTGCCATATAACCTTGTAATCTAAGTTCATTAATTGGTCTTTTATAAAGATTAAAATAAAGTTTTTC
Source organism: uncultured Mycoplasma sp. (assembly GCA_945947035.1). GTDB lineage: Bacteria > Bacillota_I > Bacilli_A > RF39 > UBA660 > CAG-611. Next base: position 44,707 of record CAMEXD010000002.1, read on the forward strand.
TATATCTAAATTATATTCATCAATTAAACTTGCAATAACTTTTAAAACAGATGATGAGGTATTTGAAAATAAAAATCTTCCTGTATCTGCAATTATTCCATAGAATAAATACTCTGCAACTTTTTTATTCATTTTAAGATTCGTTTCATTAATTAAATCATAAACCATTTCTGAAGCACTTGATTTTTTATCATTAATAAGTTCTAAATCACAATATTCTTCTAATTTTGGATGATGATCAATTTTTATTTTATAAGAGAATCTATCTAAATCATCCAAATCAAGCAATCTTTTTACTGGTGTATCTAAAGTAATTAATAAACAATCAGAAAAGTCTTCATAATCTTTATCATGATCAAACTTTCCCATGTAATTAAATCTTGATGATGCAACTCCTGCTAAAAAAACAGATTTATCTGGAAAAGTTTCTTTTATTGCTTCTTTTAGAGCAAAAGTACTTCCCATAGCATCAGGATCAGCATTGATATGTCTTGCTATTACAATGTTATCGTATTTTTTTATCAATTTATATATTTTTTTATTCATTACTTTTTCCATTTCTATTTTACTAAATCATATGTATCTTTTGCTATCATTAATTCTTCATCTGTTGGAATTACCCATACTGGAATTTTAGAATCTTTTGTTGTTATGCAAACCTCTTTACCACGGCAATTATTAGCTTCGCTATCTAATTTTACTCCTAAAACTTCTAATTCTTGTAAAACTTCTGCTCTTGTTGCTATGCCATTTTCTCCAACTCCTGCGGTAAATACTATAGCATCACATCCACCAAGTTCAACATAGTATTTTGCAATATAATCAACAATTCTTCTAACATACATTTTATTAGCAAGAATACATCTTTTATTTCCTTCTTTTATTCCATTTTCAATATCACGAGCATCACTTGATACACCACTTATTCCAAGTAAACCTGATTTTTTATTTAAAATAGCATCCATTTCTTTTGGTGTAAGTCCTGCTTGTTCCATCATATAAGGTACTATAGTTGCATCAATATCACCACAACGAGAACCCATAATAAGTCCTGCATTTGGAGTAAGTCCCATTGATGTATTAAGACATTTTCCATTTAATACTGCACTAATTGAAGCACCATTTCCAATATGACAAGTAATAAGTTTAGTATCTTCTCTTCCTAAAATCTCATTTATTTTTAAAGTTACATATTTATGACTTGTACCATGAGCACCATATCTTCTAATTTTATATTCACTTTCCCATTCATATGGTGTTGCATACATGTAATTATATTCTGGCATAGTTTGATGAAATGCTGTATCAAAAACAGTTGTTAAAGTAGCATCTTTAAATACTTCTTGTTCAGCACGAATACCTACAATAGCAGGTGGATTATGAAGTGGACCTAAAACACTTAATTCATCGATTTTTGAAATAACACTTTCTGTTGCTATAACACTTCTGTCAAAATAAGATCCTCCTTGAACAATACGATTTCCAATACCTTTAATATCTCTTAAACTATCAATTATTTTATTTTCTAAAAGTTCTTGTACTAAATATTGAAAAGCATCTTTATGATTTTCAAGATTAACTTCCTTTTTTATTTTTTCTCCATTCAATTTAATTGTATAAAAACTATCACTAATTCCAATTCTTTCAAAAACTCCTGAAATTAGAACTTTTTCTTCAGGCATTTCAAATAATGTAAATTTTAAAGATGAACTACCTGCATTTACTGATAATATTTTCATATATTGCCTCCTTCTTTATATACATAAATATTCTACCATAGTTTTACTTGTTTTGCTACAAATAATTGTTAATAAATAAAAATTAAAAAAAATAAAAATTAACCTTTAATTTATCTTTTTTTTATATGTTATAATAAAAAAGGAATACATTTGAAGTCGTTATCAAATGCTTTTCTATTAGTTTTTTACAAAAAGTATCTGAATTCAACAAATTATTTTAAAAAAATAAAGTAGAATTTAATACAACTACTTTATTTTTTTATTATATTATAGATTATTTATTCTAAAATTAACTTGAAATTATATTTTTTTTATGTTATTATGAATATGTCAAGGAAACCTTGAATATAATAAAAAAGGAATACATTTGAAGTCCTAATCAAATGCTTTTCCATATTGTTGTAGAAGCATCTGAAATCAACATTAGTTACTTCAGATGCTTTTTTATATTCATAATAATTTTATTATTATAAAAAATAATAGTAGTATTATGATAAATAAGATTTTTTCTCTTTGTGTCATAATAACCACCTGCCTTCCTTTTAAACTAAAAAGTAAGGAAAAGCATCTGACCTTTTCAAATGTATTCATATATATTATGCAATATTAATCAATAATTAACAAGAAAAAATTATAAAATTTACATCTTTTCTAATATTTTTTCAATTGCCTTAACAGGAAGTAAGGCACAAGTTTTACGATTTGGTTGTAAATAAATATCATCGTAAACAATTAAGTCCTTTAAAACTTCTTTATCATAAGATAGTTCGTTTATCATATTTTTATAATTATCAACGATTTCTTTTATCTCTTCTTTAGTTTTATTTAAAATAATCCTATTTATAATAGAAGTTGCACTTGTTGAAATAGCACAAGCTTCACCATCAAAATAAACACCAACTATTTTATCATTTTCTACTTTAAAATAAATATCCAAATTATCAATACAACTTTCATTATTTGTATTAATCATAATATAACTATCATCATTTGGAACACCTTTATTAAAAGGATTATTATAATTGTCTAATATTATTTCTCTTTTTAATTCTTTATCCATTTATATCACTTCTTTAAATATATTATAACTATTTTCTAACACTTTAACAAGTTCATCTATTTCTTCTTTAGTATTATAAAAATACAAACTAATACGGCAAGTATTTTTTATACCTAATTCATCTTTTAAGATTTTAGCACAATGATTTCCTGCCCTAACACAAATATTATGTTTATTTAAATATATAGCAGTATCTTGAGCAAAAATATTATCTAAATTAAATAATACTGTACCTGATATAGTATTTTTATTATATACTTTAACATTAGAAATATTAGAAAGTTTTTTTACTAAGTATTTTTTTAATTCTACTTCATGATCATGAATTTTATCCATACCAATTTTTTCCAAATAAGATATTGCTTCACCTAAACCAACAACTCCAGCGATATTTTGAGTACCTGCTTCAAGTCTTGTTGGCAAAGTTTTAAGTTCGTAGGAACTATCTGTAAAACTACTATTCATACCTCCTCCTAAAACTAAAGGTTTAAGCTTATTTAAAAGTTCATATCTACCATATAAAATTCCAATTCCTGTTGGACCAAGCATCTTATGAGCAGAAAATGCCAAAAAATCGCAATTTAATTTTTTAACATCTGTTTTTAAATGTGGTACACTTTGGGCTCCATCTAAAACAAAGTAAATATTATTTTCTTTACAAAACTTTCCTATTTCTACAACTGGTCTTACATCACCAATTGTATTTGTTATATGAGCAAGAGATATTACTTTGGTCTTTTTTGATACAACACTTTTTAAATTATCAAAAGTAAGCTCTAAATTTTCATTTAAAGGAATATATTTAATAACAATTCCTATTTCACTTTCAAGTTCTAACCAAGGAAGTATATTAGATGCATGTTCTGATTTTGAAAGTAATACTTCATCACCTTTTTTTAAATTATGTTTCATAAAGCCAAATACAATCATATTTAAACTTTCTGTTGTACCTTTTGTAAATACTATTTCACTAGTATTTGAAGCATTTATAAAGTTTTTAACTTGTTCTCTTACACCTTCATATTCTTTATCAACTATTAAACTAATATCATAATCTCCCCTATGAGCATTTGATGTATAGTTACTATAATAAGATGTTGTTTTATCAATAACAGATTGTGGTTTAAAAGTTGTCGCACCATTGTCAAAATAAATAACATTATTTTTTAACATCGGGAAATCTTCTCTATTCATAAATTACACCCCCCAAATTCTATCTAAATCATCTAAAATAAGATTAATTAATTCATCTATTTCCATATTACTAGTTAAAAATGATTTCGCAAGTAATTTTATTGCTTTATCATAACTAATTCCACGACTTTGCAAATAAAATATTTCATTTGATTTAAAGTTACCAATATAAGCCGAATGACTTGAACTTATTTCATTGTTATCTATTATTAAATTAGGTTTTATAGAAGAATTACCATTCCTTTTTAAGATAATTTTACTATCTTGAATAGCATTTGAATTGATACTTTCTTTTTTTATATAACTATTAATTAAAAAATCAAGTTTTTTATCTGTAAAATTAATTCCATAATTAACTACTTTACTAGTAGTATCCTTATCATTATGATATACATTTATTATATAATTATTATCATTAAGACTTATACAAGCATATTTATATAAAATATTTGATTTATAACTTAAATTTATATCAGTTTTAAAACTATTATCAAAAGAAAATCTATTAAGAGTTAGATTACTATTATTATCTAAATTATAAGTATTATAGCAACTACTATTAGTATAATATTCATAGATTTTAACATTGTTTTTTATATTAAAGTTATAATTACAATCGCTATCTTTATAGATAATAAATATGCTTTCATTTTCTAAATTAATATTAAAATCATCTATATCTAAAGGAAAATTACTACTTATTTTATTTTTTTCCACTACTATTTTATTCATAATTTTACTCCTTGCTTAGTTATTTTGCCTCATATTCATTATAACCATACTGATCAATTTCTTTAGCTAAAGTAAAATCACCACTTTTTACTATTTTACCATCTTTTAAAACATGAACATAATCTGGTTTTATATAATCAAGAAGTCTTTGATAATGAGTTATCATTAAAACACTTACATCTTTATTTTCTTTTAAGTAATCGTTAACATTAGAACAAACAATTCTTAAACTATCAACATCAAGTCCAGAATCTAACTCATCTAAAATTATAAATTTAGGTTTTAACATTTTCATTTGTAAAATTTCATTTTTATGTTTTTCTCCACCAGAAAAGTTTTCGTTAACACTTCGATGCATCATACTTTTATCAAGTGATAAATCATCATAATATTTATCTATTTCTTTTATAAAATCATATAAAGGAACAACTTCACCTTTTATTTCATTAAGTGAAGTTCTAATAAATTCACTATTAGTTACACCTTCAATATCAATAGGATTTTGAAATGATAAAAATATTCCAAGTTTTGCTCTTTCATCAGTTGTTAAAGAAAGAATTGATTTGTTATCACATAAAATATCACCTTTAGTAATATCATAATCACTACTTCCTAAGATAACTTTAGAAAGAGTTGATTTACCAACACCATTAGGTCCCATTATAACATGAATAGTACCTTTTTCTATACTAAGATTAAAATCATTTAAAATATTTTTTTCACCTGCATTAACGCATAAATTTTTTATTTCTATATTCATAATAAATTCACTCTTTTCACTGCTCATATTATAACACTTTATTTTTTTAGACACAAGAAAAACATGCCAAAATGACATGTTTATAAATTTTTATTAATTATTTTTTACTAATTTATATATTTTAAATAAAACTGCTACAATAGAAAGTCCTAATAAAATTTTAACAAAAGTATAAATTCCTGTATTGATTCCTGTATATGGTGGATTTGGATATTCATAATCTGGTCCTCCAATATCATTTTCATATCCACATTCTTCAATTACATAATTTACTTTATTAACTTTCTTTGTTTCTTCTTTTAATACATCATATTTTAAATCATATTCATAAACAACTGATGTTGTTTTAACATAATAATCTAAACTAGCAGAAGATGCAAATATTTCCTTCATGAAATTAGAAATAATAACATATTTTGTTGTTTCTTCTTCTACAGATACTGTTGCATTAACAACATAAGAGAATCCATAAATTGTTTTAACATAACTAAGTTCTACTTCTTCTGTTTCTTTATATTTGGTTCCACTTAAAACATAAGCAAATTTTGGAGTTGAATAACCTTCAATAAGATGTGAAATTTTATCACAAGTCATAACAATATTATTTCCTTCTTTAGTAAAGGTATATGTTCCCCAATTGTTTCCAATAAATGATAAATCATGAGCTTTAAAGCCATTAATCCAAGTTATTTGACTCTTTGTAATATTTCTTGTTGAACCATCAAAATCATTAATATTATTGTATGTTCTTACAAAATTATCTTTTTCTGTTTCATTTAAAGCAAATTCAGTCCATACTGCTAAATTTCCACTACCTTGTTTAATTAAAATGTAATTAGTATCACTATAAGAAAATTGATATCTAGTATTACTATCAAATTTTTCTCCTGTTTTAACTTCTCCTGTAATTCCTTTATAGATTTTTTCATAATCATAATCTACAGTATATCCTAAATCTTTTAAACTTTTAACATAGTTTTCTAATTCTTCTAAAGTATTATAAGTACCACTAATTGTTTCTTCTTCACCTTTTACTGGAGTTATAACAGTAGTTAATTTTCCTAAAGAACTATCAATAGAATTTTCTTCTAACCATTTTTCAAGTTCACTTTGATTTTCAAATTTTAATGTTCCTCTTGTTGTTGTATCATTATTATTTCTTACTTTTGATACGCTTCCATTATTAGTATTGTATTCTCTTTGAAATTCTTGTAATTTTTCATTTGCAAGTTCTTCAGTTTCAAACGTATCATTATCATTTAAATCACTATAATTTAGTTCTTCTGTTATAGTAATTGTTTCTTCTTTTACTTCATTTTTAACAAATTCATATCCATCTAATGTTGGAGTATAATTTTCTGCAAAATCCTTTGCTTCTTTTTCTGTATCAAAATATACAGTTTCATTATTATTAGTATATTTAACATCTTTTAAATCTACACTAATACTAGATTTAGCTGTAATATCATATACTAATTCTTGATTACTTGCTAATGATTTTTTTAGATTATCTATCTCACTAGCACAATCTAAAGTTAAACATACCATGCTACTTTTAGCACCATCTGAAGTAGTAAGTATTTCTCTTTGTGAAATTACATATTCACCTTTTACATATGGTTTTTCTAATTTAATACCATCAAAATAACTAATAGCATCAGCTTCTTTTTTAAATACTTCAGAAACTTCTACAGTTTCATAAAAAGATTTAGTTGTTTCTTCATTTGTTTCTATAACATTCATAACATATCTATGTGTATAATGTCCATAGCCATCTTTATTTAATTCTTCAACCTTTAATTTTAAACTATTTTCAAATTCATCCATAGATAAAACATCAACATCTTTTGTGCCACTTTCATATAATTTGCAAATTTGTTCTTCTTGGGCATTTACTACTAATGGCATAAATAATAATAAAGCTAATGTAAATAATTTAAATTTCTTCATTTAAAACCCTCCTTAATATTATAAGTAAATATTTTTTTTGATAATTACGATATGCTTTATTTGTACTACAAGTTTGAAGTATAAGTATTTCATCATTACTAGATAACTCTACATCACTATCATATATAGATCTATATTTTAATTTTTCTAGATGATTTAGGTAATCTTCTTCATTATCAAAATCTAGATTCATATAAGAAAAATCAATAGTTTCTACATAAACAGAAAACACTTCATAAACTTTTCTTGTAGTACTTGTTGTAAGTTCAACAATTTTATTCCTCTCGTAAAAATCTCTATCATCAAATTCTTCTAAAACATTAAATGGTGCTTTAATGTTAGAAGAACCATGACCAAAAATAATTAATTTTTTGCTAGAGTCTATGTCTACTCTATAATCTAGAAAAACAGCTCCAGCAATACTTCTATTACCATACAAATTATGATTTGTATAATAATCATTATCACTACTTTGAACAACTGGTATAGAAAAATTTGCATTTTCTAATTTTAATAAACCAACAATGTCCTCATTATTATATTTTTCTTTCAACTTATCTATAATTTTTTTATTACTAATTACATCATTTAAATCATTAATTACTATATTAGTCATTATTTCTTCATCAAAATCAATATTTTTATAATCATTATTTAGATATTTATTAATTAAATATAAAAGTATCAACAAAATAACTAATATAAAAATAAGTATTATAATTTTAAATATCTTTTTTTTCTTATATTCATCCATAAGCCCCACCACAGATTCATTTAAGTAATTAGTTATTCTAATCATAATTATCTGTTTTGTCAAGTTTTTTTTAACTAATAATTATAATTAATTTTTTATAATATTCTAATAATATTCTATGCATTATATTATCGTTAATTATTCTTTGCATAGTTTGTATTTTAACTTTATCATTACAATAACTATAAATTTGTCGAAATCTATAACAAAATAAAAAAATAGATACATTTTTATTGCATCTATTTTTTACACATACTTAATTTGATTTATTTAACAATATTTATATTGTCCACAATATCTAACTCTATAAATTTCATAATTACCACTAGCTGATGTATAGCACCAACTATATTGTATAGATGATGTACTTTTTGGATCTGGATCATCAATTGGTATACTAGTACTACATCCGCTCCATGCATTCCATTTAGCACAACCACACACTTTACCACTAGTAGTACCATCAGAACCATTAGAATTAGAATTACTATCATCATCTCCACCAATAATTATAGTGTTACCTCCACCAGAAGATGAAGAACCACCACCACTACTAATAGAAGAATTTTTCTTAGCAATAGCATATAAAGTTATATTAGAAGATAAAGTTATTGAATCCCCTGCTTTATAAGAAGCAGTTGTTGCAGAAGAAGATGTATTCCAACCAAGTGCACTATAGCCACTTATAGCAGCAACAGAAGGAGCAGTAATATTACAAGACTTATTAGTACCAGAAGTAGTACATGATAATGAAGTAGCTCCTATATTAGAAATACCTGTTGTAGTTTTAAATGTAGCAGTAAAGGTTTGTGATACAGAACCAGTTCCTGCAACAGTATGAGTGCAATTAATAGAATTACCAGCCCAATCAGTAATAGTCATCTTTTTAACATAAGTATATGAATTAATATCAAATGTAAAAGTTTGATTTCCATCAATTTTAGTTCCTACAACTGAAGATGATTTGTCTGTTCCATCTGGTTTAAGAACATAACGAACACCAGAAGTATCATCACTCCAAGTAAATTTAACAGATTGAGAAGTGGCAGTATTAGTTAAAGGAGTAATAGTACATCTTGGTTGAATTTTATCAACAATAACTTTAGATCCATCTGTTGTTTTAGTAATTTCTGCTCCAGTATTTCCTGCTTTATCTTTATAAGAACTTATCAAAAAACTTACTTCCCCTTCTGGTGTTGTATTAACTACTTTACCAACTGCTTTACAAGTTTGACCATCGCAAGTTGTTGTTACTGCACTACCACCAATTTTAACAGATGGTTTTGTTCCAAGTTGTTCATTCACTACAAATTCAAGTGTTATCTTATCATCTTTTTTTGCATATGTTTTATATTGATTATTACTATATATTTTTACACTTGTTATTTTTGGTGCAGTAGTATCTTTAGAAGGTGTTGTTGGATTTGAGGGATTAGTTGAAGTTGATTTGTTGTTAACAGTAACATCTATTAAAACGCTAAAATTTCCATCTTCAGTCGTTCCCTTAACAATTGCTTTTCCTTTTCCTACTCCAGTTATCTTTCCTGAACTTGAAACTGTTGCAACCCCACTATTACTAGTTTGCCATTTAATATTTTTATTAGTTGCATTACTTGGTTCTATAGTAGTTTTTAATTGTTCACTACTTCCAACTGTTAAAACTACCTTTGTCTTGTTTACTTTTAATCCTTTAACTGCAACCAAATCTGTTCCAACATTAACTGTTTTTGTAATTTCTTTACCATCACTTGTAAAAGTTATAGTTGTAGTTCCCTTTTTTAATCCTACTAAATTACCATTATTATCTATTTTTACAATCTCAGTATCTGCTATTTTATACTGTAAATCATTAAAGCACTCGTCGTCATCACCTAAGTCTATATTTAATTTTATTGGTTTATCAATAACAGCAGTTAACTCATCACTATTAAATGATTCATCAGATAATCTTCTACAAATTACTATTTCTTTTTCAACACCTGGAAGTTTTACATCTTCAAGTTGTCCTGATACTTCTAAAACAAATCTTCCTGTTGTTATTGGAATTAATTCATTTGTAGCAGTTTTACCTTTTACATATCCTTTTGCTTTTACTTCAACAATACTATTATTTGACGTATCAAATTTATAAACAGCATTTTTTAAGTTTCCACTACCAGTTGCTTTAACTGTTACATTTTCTTTTTCACCAACATAAATAATATCTGGTGCTGTAAGTTTTATTTCTTTTAATGTTCCATTTGTTAAAACACAACCTCTAACTAATAAAACTATTAAAAGTAAAAGAATAAGAAATCCAATCAAACCATAAAATAACATTTTATTTTTATTTATTTCTTTTGGTTCTTCTTCATCAAATACTTCTTCTTCAAATTCTTCGCCATCACCATATTCTATTGTAGCATCGTTAAATTCATTTGTTTTTAAATCTTCATTATAGGAAAAATTTCCTTCATCTTCATATTCGTTATAATTATCATCATTTTTCTTGTTCTTTTTGTTAAACATATTACCAAACACAATAATCCCTCCCAATTATTATCTAAAACTAGTATATATTTTTTTAATTTTTTAGTCAAGGAATAATTTAAAAAGTAGCATTTTTTTGCTACTTTTAATATTGAATTCCCCAAATAACTAATTCTTTAGCAGGCTTGCCACAAACAACGCAACAATCATCAATTTTCTCATCATCTATAATACAACGTGATTTTATACCTTTTATCTCTTTCATTTTTTCTTCGCAGCAAGTATCTCCACACCACATTGCTTTAATAAATCCAGGTTGAGTATTAATTATTTTTTCTACTTCAGATAAATTATGCGCAACAAAAGTTAAATCATCACGTCTTTTTTTAGCTTTTTCAAATAAATCATTTTGGATAATTTCAAGTAATTTATTAACTACTTCTACTATATCATTATCTATATCAACTTTAATTTTTTCATAATTATCACGTCTTGATAATGTTATTTTATTTTCTTTTAAATCTCTTTCTCCAACTTCAATTCTTAATGGAATACCATTTACTTCAGCTTCAGCAAATTTATATCCTGGAGTTTTTTCACTTTCATCTATTTCTACTCTAATACCAGAACATTTTAACTTATTATAAATTTCATATGCTTTGTCTTTAGCATTACCAATTGGTATAACAACAACTTGAATTGGTGCAATTTTTGGAGGTAAAATAAGTCCATTATCATCCCCATGAACCATTATTAAGGCTCCAATCATACGAGTTGTTACTCCCCAAGATGTTTGATAAACATATTCATATTTATTTTCTCTATTTAAGAATTTAATATCATATGCTTTAGAAAATTTTTGTCCAAAATAGTGACTTGTTCCAGATTGAAGAGCAATACCATTATACATAAGAGATTCTATAGTTAAGGTATATTCAGCTCCAGCAAATTTTTCTTTTTCAGTTTTTCTTCCTGTTATAACTGGAATTGCAAGATATTCCTCAAAGAAATTTTTATAAATGTCAAGAATCATTCTTGTTTCATTTTCTGCTTCTTCTTTGGTTTCATGAATTGTATGACCTTCTTGCCATAAAAATTCTCTACTTCTTAAAAATGGTCTTGTTTCTTTTTCCCATCTAAGTACATTACACCATTGATTATATTTTAATGGCAAATCTCTATATGATTTTACAATAGTACTATAATAATCACTAAATAATGTTTCGCTAGTTGGTCTTATACACATTCTTTCATCAAGTTTTTTACTTCCACCTTCAGTTACCCAAGCAACTTCTGGTGCAAAACCTTTTATTAAATCACTTTCTTTTTTCAAAAGATTTTCAGGAATAAGCATTGGCATACTTACATTTTTATGACCAGTTTCTTTAAATTTTTTATCTAAAACTTGTTGCATATTTTCCCATATTGCATAACCATTTGGTTCTATAACTATACAACCTTTAGTATTAGAATAACTTGCAAGATGAGACATTCTTACAACATCTGTATACCACTTTGCAAAATCTACATCACGAGATGTAATTGAATCATTTTTAATCATAAATAACCACCTATATATATATTAACACAAAATTATTATAACTGACATATTTTTTATTAAAAAAGAACTACATAGTTTGTAATTCTTTATTTCATTTCTTTTCCTGCTTGTCTAAATCTTTCTTTATCATCAAGAATTTTTTTTCTAAGTCTAATCGCATCAGGAGTAAGTTCTACATATTCATCATCTTCAATAAATTCTAATGCTTCTTCTAAAGTGAATTTTTTTGGAGTGATAAGTGTTAATGCTTCATCTGAACCAGAAGCACGAGTATTAGTTAAATTTTTATTTTTACAAGGATTAACATTTAAATCATTATCTCTATTATGAATACCTATAATCATTCCTTTATAAACTTCTGTTGCTGGTTCTATTATTAAAGTACCACGATCACTTAAATTGAATAAAGAAAATGCCATTGCCTTTCCATCTTCCATAGAAACAAGTACACCATTTTTTCTTCTTCTTACTTCTCCAACGTATGGTTTATAGTTTTCATAACTTCTTACCATGATACCTTCACCTTTAGTATTAGTAATAAAGTTAGAACGATATCCGATTAAACCTCTTGTTGGACAAGAAAATTCTAATTTTGTATAGCTTTCATCATTTGTTATTGAAAGAAGATTACCTTTTCTTTCATTTAAATCATTTATTATTGTTCCAGCATAATCGTTTGGACATGAAATAAGTACTCTTTCAAATGGTTCACATTTTACTCCATCAATTTCTTTAAATAAAACAACTGGTTTTGATACTGAAAGTTCGTATCCTTCTCTTCTCATTTCTTCAAGCAAAATTGATAAATGAAGTTCACCACGACCAGATACTTTATACCCATCTGCTCCATTTAAACTTTCAACACGAAGTCCAACATTTGTTTCAAGTTCACGATCTAATCTTTCTTTAATATGACGATTAGTTAAAAACTTACCTGAACGTCCTGCGAATGGACTAGAGTTTACTAAGAAATTCATTGACATAGTTGGTTCTTCTATTTCAATTGGTGGAAGTGGATCAATATTATTTAAATCACAAATTGTATCTCCAATTGATATATCAGAAACAGTTTGAACTGTAACAATTTCACCATAATAAGCTTCTTTTACTTCACGACGTTCTATTCCTTCGTTAACAAAGATTTTTCCAACTCTTTGATTTTCAATTTTACCATCATTTTTAGATACAGCAACCATTGCGCCACTTTTTAATACTCCTTTTGTTATTCTACCAACTCCAAGTCTTCCTAAATAATCATCATAAGACAAACTTGATATTTGAAGTTGTAAAGGATCATTTTCGCTTCCAGCATATACAGGAGTATGTTTTAAAATAGTTTCTAAAAGTGGCGTCATATCAGTTGAAGAATCATCTACTTCATATTTTGCTATACCATCTCTTGCTGTACCATAAATAATAGGAAAATCTAGTTGTTTGTCATTAGCACCAAGTTCTACAAATAAATCAAATGTCATATTAACTACATCATCAATACGAGCATCTTTTTTATCAATTTTGTTAATAAACAAAATAGGATTTAAATTTTGTTTTAAAGCTTGTTCTAGAACAAATCTAGTTTGTGGCATAACTCCTTCTTTACTATCAACAAGAAGAATTACTGTATCAACAGTTTTTATAATACGTTCTACTTCTGAAGAAAAATCAGCATGTCCTGGAGTATCTACTATATTTATTTTATAATCCTTATATCTTATTGAACAATTCTTGGAATAAATAGTAATTCCTCTTTCTCTTTCAAGATCATTACTATCCATAATTTGTGTCCCAACATTACTGGCATCACGAAAAGCCCCATTTTGTTTAAGTAGTGCATCTACTAAAGTAGATTTACCAACATCGACGTGTGCAACAACCGCAATATTTATTATTTTATCCATATTTTTCTACACCCTCTTTTTTTGAAAATCTCTAAAATTATACTACAAAATTAGACAAATTACAATAGGAATATGGCAAAAACTACTTTTAATTGTTACTTTTAATAGTTTCCAAAGCCAAATCAATAAGTTTAGGTAAATATTCAATCATAAATAATGGTACATTAAGTAAATTACCATCTAAGCTTAAATTTTTCATTGAAAGTCTTATTCTCAACTTAGGATTATATTTTTCATTATATTTAGTTAAACTAATATTATTTATATTCTTTCCAGATTTAACTTCAATAGGTATAATTTCGTTTTTTGTTTGAAGAACATAATCAATTTCAAAGTTATCAAATGTATAATAAGAAATACAATTGCCATAAATATTTTTTAACATATTTAAAATATAATTTTCTGTTAATGATCCTTTATATTCGCCATATATATCATCTTTTGCTATTGCTATTTTGCTATCAATATTTGTTTTACTTCTTAATAGACCAACATCATTTAAATAAATTTTAAAAGATGTTAAATCATGGTAAGCTGAAAGTGGAAGTTCAGGTTTAGTAACATTATTTATTTTTAATACTATATCAGCATCTTTTAACCAATTAATTGCATCTTCATATTCTCTAGCTCTTGCGCCTTCTTTTATAACTTGATATAAAAATTTCTTATTATTTTTTGCAAGTTGAGATGGGATACTATTCCATACTAATGATATTTTATTACTTTCACTATTAGTAGTATGTTTTGAAAAATCATTTTCATATGATCTTATAATACTGTCCTGAAGTCTATTTACCTCTTCAATATCTTTATTTAATACCCAACTATCAACAACTTCCGGCATACCACCAATTATAAAATAAGCCTTAAGTTTTTCTTCAAGCGGTACAAAAAAAAGATCAGGTATAGCTTCAATTTTATTAATTGATGAAAGATATTCTAACAAATTACCACAATTATCTGCTTTTAAAAATTCTGTAAATGTCATAGGAGTCATATCTAAAAAATCAACTTTCCCAACAGGAAATCCACTTTTTGATAGTTTTATACCAAGTAAACTACCAGCACAAACAATATGATAACTACTAGCATTTTCACAGAAATATTTTAAACTATTTAAGGCATTGGGACACTCTTGAATTTCATCAAAAAATATTAATGTTTTTTCTTCACTTATTTTTTTTCCACAATAAAGTAATAAATTTTCAATTATTCTTTTTGGATCTTTAGTGTATTCAAAAATATTATATAAATTTTCATCATTGTCAAAGTTAAAATAAGCAATTGTTTCATAATTTTCTTTACCAAATTCATTCAATATATAAGTTTTTCCAACTTGTCTTGCTCCCCTTAAAATTAAAGGTTTTCTATTTTTTCTTAATTTCCACTTCAAAAGTTCATCCATAATTTTTCTTTCCATAAGCTCTTCACCTCTTGTTACTATTATACAATAAAAAATGGCGAAAATCACACTTTTTTGCCATTTTTATTTGAAAAAATCACATTTTTTCAAGTTTTTTTTATAAAATTATCACATTTTAGTCATAAATAATACTATTTAATGACTCTTTATAATAATTTATCTTATCTTTTAATTCACTATTTTCAGATTCTAATTCATTTATTCTTTCTTCTAAATTGCTATTATTATAATAATTTTCTTCTAGTTCTTCTTGTAATTCATTAATTCTATTTTCATAATATTCTACATTTTCATCATAGCGAATTTTATTTAAATTATTATCTAAAGTTTTCATATTTTCACCTGATGTTATTACTTTAACTTTAATTGTAGTTAAAACATAATAATTATGAATATTTTTAGTTTTTAAATCAGTTAAAACCATATTATATAAATATTTTGAAGAAATACTATTTGTTACACTATTATCTACATAAATATTGTTATTTGACATTTTTATTTCTACTTTATTAAATTTATCATAATAATACACTTCTACTTTAACTGTATCTTTTAAAGTATCATCAATTTCATAATCAGTATTAAAAGATGGATAAAAAACAAGTTTATCATTCATTTTAAATGTCTTTTCTATTTTTTCTTCCTTAGCGATACTTGATACATTATTAGTAAAATTAGTATTTGCTATTTCAATAGCACTAATACCTACTCCAATTCCAAATAAAACAAGAGAAGACAAAATAACAATTAATGATTTTTTAACATCAATTTTTTTATTAAAAATAAAATAATAAACCATGTAAAGAAATACTAAATTAAGAAATAATGATGAAATTATTACTAAAAATATTCCAAAATATGTTACACCACTAAAAAGTAAAATAATAGATATAATAAGAAGCATTCCTAAAGTTACTAAAGTAATAACAAAAGGAATTGATACAAATAAAATAAATAGTTTTACAAAAAACATAAAAACACTACCTAAAATATCTAAAAATTTAAATGATTTTTCATGTTTTATAACAACTTTTTCTTCTTTTTTTAAATTTTTTTCTTCTTTAACATTATCTACTACATCATTTTTATCTTCTACTTTTTCTATCTTTTCTATTTTTTCATATCTATCTAAATATCTTATTTTATAAATATAAACAAATATAATAACTGATAATATTATATAAATAATTTCAAGAAGAGCATTCCAAATATTGCATATTATTCCAGATGCTTTACCCAAATAGATAAAAATATTTTCTCCTAAATAATAAAGATAATCAACTATATTATGAAATATTACTAAAGCAATTATTACAAGTAACATTTCTAATATGCATCCTAAAATATTTTTAAAAGTCATTTTCTTTAACATTTCATAACTTCTTTTTATTAAATCTAATAAACTGTAAACCAAGTTGCTAATATTTCCTTTTTCTTTTTCTTTTGATGTAATTGTTTTAACATCATCATTAGTTAAATCATCTAAAGTACATTTAAATATCTTTGATAATTCTATTAATTTATCCATTTCTGGATAAGTTTGGCCAGATTCCCATTTTGATACTGACTGTCTTGATACATCAAGCATATCTGCCAATTGTTCTTGGGAAAGTTTTTTTGCTTTTCTTAAAGTTTGTAATTTTTCACTAAACTTCATTTTTCTCACCTCAAAACCAATTTTATTATATCACACTTTTACATTCTACCAATTTATAGTTGATTTTTTGTAAAGTTTGAGTTGCAATTTGAAATTTTCAACTAAATTTTTAAATTTTTTACTAGTTTTAAAGAAAAAATAAGAAAGAAAAATTTTTCCAAATTTTAGATATTTTTTTTATAAAAATTTTAAAAAAGCAATTGACTAGAAATAAATTTATGAAATATTTTTGATATGAAATCATCTAAAATTGATGAAAAATATAGACTTTTAAAGGTTTTTATTATATAATTATATCGGTTGATTCTTTTATAAATATTTAAAAAAGGAGGAAAATTATAATGTTTAAGTTTAAACCAGATAAGACTTATGTCTTTGCGTTAGGTGGTTTAGGCGAAGTTGGTAAAAATATGTATTGTATAATGCATAACAATGAGATAATAATAATCGATGCTGGTGTTTTATTTCCAGATGAAGAACTACATGGCATTGATTATGTTTTACCTGATTTTGATTTTTTAAAGAAAAACGAAAAGAAGATTAAAACTTTAATAATTACTCATGGTCATGAAGATCACATTGGTGGTATTCCATTTTTATTACAAAATGTTCATATTCCATCAATCTTCGCACCAAATCAAGCTTACGCATTAATTAAGAAAAAATTAGAAGAAAAAAATATTAACTATAATGGATTACGTGTTTATACAAGTAACGATAAGTTAAAATTTAGAAATTTTGAGGTATCATTTTTTAGAACAACCCACTCTGTTCCAGATTCACATGGAATATATATTAAAACACCAAACGGAAATATTGTTCAAACTGGAGATTTTAAAATGGATTTAACACCAATTGGCCCAGTTGCAGATTTTCCTAAGATGGCTGAAATATCAAAAGAAGGTGTAACACTTCTTATGGCAGATTCAACTAATGCTTTGGATGAAGGATTTTCCCTATCTGAATCTAAGGTTGACGAAGCAGTTCATGAAGTTTTTGCAAAGCATACTAATAACAGATTAATTATTGCAACCTTTGCATCAAATATTTATAGATTAAAACATATTATTGAAACATCTAAAGAATATAATCGAAAAGTATGTATTTTTGGTAGAAGTATGGAAAATAATATCAATATTTCTATGGAAGGTGGATATATTGATGCAAAAGATGTTATTATATCACCTGAAGTTGCTAATACATTAAAGCCAAACGAAGTAGTTCTTTTATGTACTGGAACTCAAGGAGAACCTTTAGCAGCGCTTTCTCGTATTGCTGATGGAATTCATAAACAGATATCTCTAAGACCAGATGATGTTGTTATTTTTTCAAGTTCTGCTATACCAGGTAATGCCAATGCTATTGCAAGAACAATAAATAATCTTTATTTAAAAGGAGTAAAAGTTTATACAACATCTAATGAAAGAGAAATTCACGCATCAGGTCATGCTATGAGTGATGAATTAAAATTAATGATAAGATTAATTAGACCAAAATATCTTATGCCTATTCATGGTGAATATAGAATGCTTAAAAAACATGCTAAATGGGGAATGGAATGTAATATTCCAAAAGAAAACACCTTTATACTAGATAATGGAGATATTCTAGAATTAGATAATGGAAATGTTAATCATGTTGGATCTATAGATGTTAATGAATCATATGTTGATGGAAGTAGAATTGGTGAAGTATCAGGTGCTGTACTTAACGATAGAAAAATTATGGCTAATGATGGTATATTAGTAATAATTGCTAATATAAATATGGAAAATAAAAAATTACTTACAAAACCAATGATTACAACTCGTGGATTTATTCTTATAAATGAAAATGAAGAATTGATAAATAAAATTGAAAAAGTATCTATAAAATCAATTAATAAAAGTTTTAAAAATCCAAAATATACTTATCAAGATATAAAACAAGAATTAACTAAAGATGTTTCTAATTTTATTAAAATGGAAACAGGAAGAAAACCAATAGTTCTTCCAATAATATCTAATATAAAAACTAACCAATAATTTTGGTTAGTTTTTTAGTCTTCTAAATAATTTTCTCCTTTATGGGGTTCTGTTTTTAGTAAATCTCTGTAATCTTGTTGTCTTAATACTTCATATGTTACTGTTGCAACGCAATTTGATAAATTAAGAGCTCTAACATCTTTTGTCATAGGTATTCTCATACAATTATTTAAATTATCTTTTAAAATTTCTTTTGGAATACCAGTTGATTCTTTACCAAAAATTAAATAAATATTTTCATCTTTATTACTATAATCAAATGATGTATGTGGCTTTTTACCATATCTTGTAAAATAATAAAAGGTTCCTTTATTTTTACTTAAAAAATCTTCATATGATGGATAAACATAATATTTTAATTTATCGATATAATTAACTCCACATCTTTTAATAGTTTTATCATTAAGTAAAAAACCAAGTGGTTCAATTAAATGAAGTACTGCACCTGTTGCTACACAAGTACGCATAATATTTCCTGTATTTTGAGGTATTTCTGGTTCATATAAAACTATATTAATCATTTATATCATATCCTTCCAAAAATTCTTTTACTATTTCCATATTATAATTACTAGATATTGTTAAAAAATCAACCATTTTTCCATTATTAAATATCGCAATTGTAGGATAATTAGTTATTTTTTTAATCAAATATTCATTTTTATATTTATTATATAATTTATTTAACAGATTATTTTCAACATTTCTATATCCAAGATTAAGGTATAAAATATTATCTGTTAAATCTTGTTCCTTAATAAAGGTTGAAAAATTTTGCTCAAAATTTCTGCAAGATAATTCATAAGTTGTGCACATATAAACTACAACAACTTCATTTTCTTTTAAGAAATTATCTAAATTATCATATTTTATTTCTTTTAAAGTATTAGTAATAACGGGTTCACCTAATTTTGCTTCATTATATTGCTTAATCCATGAAAAAAGATAAATACAAATTACAAAAGTAATTATAAATATACCTAAAAGTATTAAATAGTTTTTAATGGTTTTATTTTTCATAAATCATCCTCTTTTTTCCTTATACTTATATAATAACACAAAAATCATTTTATAGTAAATATTATGTTTAGAAAAATAAAAAAAGCAAATAAACTAATACTTGCTATTTTTTATTATCAATAACATCTTTTAAATAAGTAATAAATTCATTTATATTAGCAGTTACCTTATCTTCACTACCATATTTTCTGTAAGTTATTAGATCTTGTTCTTTTTCATTATCTCCTAAAACTAAGGTATATGGTATTTTTTTAGTTACAGATTCACGCATACGATATCCTAGTTTTTCTTCTCTATCATCAATTTGTACTCTTATATTATTAAGTTCTAATAATTTTTTAACTTCATTAGCATAATCTAAATGATAATTATTATTAACAGGTAAAATATTTACTTGAACTGGTGCAAGCCATGTTTTTAATGCACCTTTAGTATTTTCAAGTAAGTAAGCAACAAATCTATCAATTGAACCTAATATAGCACGGTGAAGTACTACAGGTCTTCTTTTAAATCTATCAGAATCAACATATGTTAAATCAAATCTTTCTGGAAGTAAGAAGTCAAGTTGACAAGTTGAAAGTGTAAGTTCATGCCCTATTGCACTTTTTACTTGAACATCTAATTTTGGCCCATAAAAGGCTGCTTCACCTTCTGCTTCAACAAAGTCAATTTTTAAATCAGTTAGAACTTTTCTTAACATACTTTCTGCTTTTTCCCACATTTCATCATCATCAAAGTATTTTTCTTTATTATTTTTATCTCTTAATGATAATCTAAATGAAGTTGGTGTTATATCAAAATCTTTATAAACATCTAAAATTAAATTTACAACTCTACCAAATTCTTCTTCTATTTGGTCAGGTCTTACAAAGATATGGGCATCATTTTGACAGAATGTTCTAACTCTTTCAAGACCACATACTGCACCACTTGCTTCAAACCTAAAATCATGAGCAAGTTCACCAATTCTAATTGGTAAATCTTTATAAGAATGTAAAGTATTTTTATATATTAACATATGGTGTGGACAATTCATTGGACGAAGTACAAATTCTTCTCCATCTCTTTCCATTAAAGGGAACATATCATCACGATAGTGATCCCAGTGACCACTTATTTTATAAAGATTTGAAGTTGCTAAAACTGGAGTATAAACATGACTATAACCTAATTTAACTTCTTTTTCTCTTATATATTCTTCAAGTTCATGAAAGATAAAAGCACCATTTGGAAGCCAAAGTGGAAGTCCTGATCCTACTAACTCATGAGTCATAAAAATATCTAAATCTTTACCTATTTTTCTATGATCTCTTTGCTTTAATTCATCTAAATAAGCTAGATAATTATTAAGATCCTCTTCTGTTTCAAAACATACTCCATAGATTCTTTGAAGCATTTTATTTTTAGAATCTCCTTTATAGTAAGCACCACTCACCTTTAATAGTTTAAAATACTTCATAGATTTAGTACTTGGCATATGTGGACCACGACAAAGATCAGTAAAATCATCTTGTTTATAAGCACTAATTACTTCATCATCACTCATGTTATTAATTAAATCAACTTTATAAGGATCATCTTTAAACATTTCCAATGCTTCAGCTTTTGTTAATTCTATTCTTTTTATTAATTTATCAGATTTAGCTATCTTTTTCATTTCTTTTTCAATTTCTACTAAATCTTCTTCTTTTAGAACATTATCTCCTAAATCAATATCGTAATAAAATCCATTTTCAATTACTGGACCAACCCAAAACTTTGCATCATTATATAAATGTTTTACAGCATGTGCAAGTAAATGAGCACAACTATGGTTTAAAATATTTAAATTATTATCTTCTTTTATATTAATCATTTTCTATCTCTCCTTTTAATTTTTCTATTATTTTTTTCTTTTTTCCAGGTCCTTTTATTCCTCTTTCTTCAATTTCTTTTTTTAATAATCTACACATTTTGTATTTATGATTTTTCTTAGTTGCTAAATATTCAAGTTTTAATTCATAATCTGTTAATTCATTTAGATCTTTTATTTCTTTCTCATTTATTTTTTTTACAGGTTGTTCTATTTCATTTAAATCACTTGTCTCAATATCTAAATACCTTAAAGGATTATAATATGGTATAACATATCCTTTTGGATCTTTAACTAAAATGATATCTCCATCGTAAAGAAGTGATAAGTCTTTTTTTAACTCACAAAATGAATATCTTTTTAAATTAGGCAAAAGCATTTTTATATCCTCATGAGTTATAATAAAAATTTTTGAATCTTCAATACCCATATAGTTATATAAAAATTCTGCCATAGAAATTGTCATTTCATCAAATATTTTTTTATCCATATGCCCCCCCAAGAAAATAAAAGACACTCCTTAAATTAAGGAGCGTCTTTTTACGCGGTACCATCCTACCTTATAACTTTATTATTAATAACGGAATAACCCGGATTATCTATTTCTAGTTCTGCTTTAAGGTAGTAATTATTATATTACTTATTAGTTTACACCAACCACTAACTCTCTTTTTAAATAAATATAATAATCGTGTCCTTATTCATCGCATTTACAAAATTTACTTTATCACAAGTTTTTATAAACGTCAAGCACTTATGATAACCAACAAGCTGAATAAGTTTCACAGGTTGATGTATCACGACAAGTTGTTGTACAACTTTGATTATATCTTAAACAACTACATGATGAACAACTCTTATAAGCACCACAATATTTAGTTGCATCTCTACAACAATATGGTGAGGATGGATCATCTTCATAACATTTTCCAGAAGTACATACTGTTTTATAGCAACCATAGGCATTACATGTTTGTGAAGTACTTCCTGTTGAACTATTATAATAACTACCATATACCCAAGTTGAATTATATGAAGCACATCCACAAGCAGCACAAGTATCATACTGAGCACAAGTTGTATCTCTACATGTTTCAGTACAACTTTGTTTATATGCCGAACAACTACAATTACTATTTCTTGATAAACTTAAAGATACACTTGAATAACCTGTATTACCATTAGCATCTTTTGCATGAACGTAATATGTTCCTGCGCTTGTTTTAGTAAATGATGCTGTTGTTGATGGTGTGCTTGAAATTGATGTCCAAGATGTTGGTGTTGCAGTCGAAGTTGTAATTGCATAACCTACTACTCCAGTATTATCAGCAATTGTTGCATTTATTGTTGCACTTCCATTTCCTCCTGTTTTTGATAAAGTAACCGTTGGAGCTTCAGTATCAAGTCCTGTTACTGTTATAGAACATGATCCAACATTATCTGCAGTATCTTTTACATATCCGGTATAAGAACCATTTACTGTAATATCTTTAGTATTTGTTGTACTATAGTTTGAATTATCAAATGAATATGGAGCATCAGCCAAATCAGTATCAGTTGATGTAATTGTTAAAGTCTTAATTGATGATTGTCCCTCAGGTGTTGCTGTAATCGTACAAGTTGGTGGAATTGTATCTTTTCCTACTAAGAAATAGGCACTAACATTACCAACATTATCTTTTACAAATATATAATAAGCATTTGATGATATGTATTCAACATTAGTAATGACGTTCTCTTCACTTGTACTAACCCAACCATCAGAATTAGCACTTGGAGTTGTTGAATCAAGTGAAACATAATAACCACTAAGTCCTGAACCTACATCACTAGCAGTATAGCTTAAATATTGAGTTCCTTCCTGATCAGTGTATGATGCTGAACTTATGACAGGAGAAGTTGTATCTATTTTAGAAACTGTTGTTGTACAACTACCAACATTACCTAAATTATCTTTAACATAAGCAGTATAAGTACCATTTGCTGTTATATATTTTGCAACAACAGATGAATAATTAGTTCCATCAAATGAATATCCATTAGGATCAATACCACTTGTTTCATCAGTAGCATTTACTGTAATGGTTTTTGTTGTTGTCCAAATATTTTCTTGAGATTGACTAATTGTACAACTTGGACTAGTTGTATCAAGTGTAATTGAATCAGCTCCTACACTATCATTGTCAAAATAAACATAAACCTCTTTAAGACCATCATTACTATCTAAAGTATAGTTTTTTGAAGTACTATAAGTTTCCCAATTAGAATTTCCACTACTACAATCAATATCTTTATTACTTGATAATGAAACACACATATTTTCTGCACCATCTACATTTATAGTTAAAGTAACACTTGTGCTACTAGTATAACTATCTCCATTATTAACTAAAACAGCATTTTTTAATTTTGTTAAATTTGAAACAGTTAAAGTGCTTGATTCTTCTGATGTTTCATTACCATTTCCACTATAATCTTTTACTATATTTCTTTTTGCTTTTAAAGTTGTTGTTCCATTTACATTTCTAGCAGTCAAACTAAAGGTATATTTAAAGCCATATCTATCTGTTAATTCTTCTTTTACTGGATTACTTATTTGAACAATATTTGAATCTGATAAAATAATATCACTTGCGGTTACATCAGTATCAACCCAATCACCAGCATCACTGTCAACACAAGTTAAAACAAATTTAGCAGTTTCACCACTTGTTATATTATTAATATCAGGCCCTGTAAAAGTACAAACTGGAACACTAACATCAACATCTGTAACTTCAACTGTTGCAACATCACTAATATTACTATTACCATCTTTTACCCATACGTAATAAGTACCATTTTCATAAATACTATCACTTGCATAACTTAAAGATGTACTTGTTTGCCAATTTTCTGTAAGTGTTGGAGTTTCATTTACATTTTTTATAATATAACCAGTTATACCAATATTATCTGTTGCTGTAACATAAATCTGCTTTCTAGTTCTTGTTATTCCATCAGTTGATGTAACACTAGTTATAATAGGTTTTTCTGTATCTTCTTCATAAGTTAAATTATCAACATTAACTTTAAAACCAAAAGTTCTATCTTTTATTGTTCCTGTTTGTGTATTACCATCTAGCTCATAATTTATATCATTATCTTCATAATTTTCATCTATCCAAATTCTTAATCTATATTTTTGAGTGTTATTACCTGTATCTGTTGGAGTAATTGTTGTTGTATATAAAAGATATGAATTTGTATCATTTGGATACCTCATTAAATTACTAACTGAAGTTGGCATAACAATTTCATTGTCATCTTGATCTGTTAAATAAACTTTTATATATTTTTGATCAATGTTATTACCATCTAATTCTTTTAAATAGATATTATAAGTAATTCCATAATTATAATCATTTTCTATATATATATTAAAGTCAAAATAATTGCTTTGTGTTTTTCCTTCTTCATCACTAATAAAAGAAGTATTAGTAATTGCAATTGCTTGACTTTCTTCAGTATATCTAAATACTAATCCCCTTAAATCTATTATATTTTCCTTAGTACCAATAAAATTCGCACTAAAAAATGCAAACGACACACCTATTACTAGTAAAAATCCAATAAGTGCATAATAAAATAATCTAGATTTTTTTGTTTTTTTTAATTCCTTTTTATTTTTCATAAATATCTTCTCCTACACTATAAAAATACCGTATTATACATAAATAATCTTATCATAATTTAAAAATGAAGTAAAGGTCTTTTTGTTTTATATATCATGTTTTGAAATAAATTAATTTTTTATTTTATAGGCAAACACTATATCCCATTCTTATTTAAGATAATATAATATATTGAAAGGAGAGACATATATGTACGGATACGGAGGATACGGAGGATGCGGCTGTGGTTATGGCTACGGTGGCGGAGGAGAATGGCTTTGGATTATAATTGTAGTAATTATTGTAATTTGCCTATTTAATAATAGATGCGATTGTCATGATCACGATCGTAGAGACTGTCGCTAATTATAAATGACACATGATTATATGTGTCATTTTTTTATATTATATAATAACTATTAATCTCCGTAATAAATTTAATTGATAATTTATATAATTTAATATGGAAACAAACGAAAAAATAAACGAGATAAATAGACTGAATTTTGAAGATTTTCTATGGATTATTTTTGCAATTCTTTGCTTTCTTAATGTATATGGAGACTATAACGAAAAAGAATATTTAAAGACAAATAGTAATATTTTTAAAAATAAATCAAATTATATATTTGAATTAACTATAACTGTAACGTTATTCATTTATATATATTTTTTTATAAGAAATTATAAATTTTATCAAAAATCTGAGGATAAAAATCTTTATTCTGTAAAAGTATTCGGAAGTATTTTTTTAATCGTAGGAATTATCTGTCTTCTTTATTTTCAAAATAAACAAACTTCTTTTATTGGATCTCCTGGACTATAATTTATTTACTTTTATAAACTCTTTTTTAAATAACTCTTTATCTTTTAAAAGCTTATCTATTTCTTGTAAAAACCTCTCATACTCCATATCTTTTATATAACTTTTAGCATAGCCACATGATCCATATTTATCTTTAGTATGGTTGTAGCACTCTTGTATAATATCGTCAATTGAAAGATTTTTATTATATTTTATTGTATAACTATAACATCTTTTAAGAAATAAGTTAACATCTGTTTCTCTATCTGATGTTGATATAACTTTTCCATAAATACTCCTTGGAATATTATTATTAGATGCTCGATGATCCTCAATTGCTTCTTTAATTATTATTCTTTCTTTTTCACTAAAAAATTTTTTCATATTTTTATCGTTATAAAAAAATTCAGCAGATAAAATTTCATGTTTTTTTCTATCAATATGATGACAAATATCATGATAACAAGCTATAGTATAAGAAATATTAAAATCTAAATTTAATTTTTTAGAAAAATATAAACTTCTTCTTATAACATAATTTATATGTTCTATTCCATGACCACTTTCATTTTTTTTATATATTGGAAAAATATTATCTTCTATATACTTTTTTAAATTTTTATCTGTCATATTAACTTAAAACCCTATAAAACTCTTCTTCTTCATAATTATCATAATAATTATAATAATTCTCATATGAGATAAAATCATTTATAAATGAAGATACATCTTTAAAATAAGAAATATTATTTTTTACTACTTCTTGATAATTAAAATTATCATTTATATAAACCATATTATCTAACACCGAATAATAACTCTTTATATTTTTTTCATCATTCAAAATGGAAATAACGCTTTGTAATTCTTCTAGGTATTTAGAAACACTTTTTGTTTTTATATTAATCAAGTTTAAATATTTTTTATTTTCTTTACAAGATTCTAGATAAGTAATAAATAAAGATAAATCAAGTTCTAATATATTTCTTGATACTAAAATTGCAAAAAATAATGACATAAAATCAGTAATGTTAATTTGTTCTTTTTTCATATAAATCACCTTTATTAAATATTATACATCAAAATTTTAATTAGTCGTTAAATATTAGACATTTTTTTTATTATTCAATTCATTAATTAGTTTTTAATAATAATTTATAATAACAAAAAAAGAAACTAAGTTCTTTTTAATTATTAAAGTTTACAAAAATACTTCCAATGCCACCATTTATATTTATAATATTATAACCTGTTCCATAAACAATATTATCTTCCATATTATTACCATTAAGTTTTGCACTGCCAATACCTTTATCTAAACTTACTCTATAGTTTGAAAAACTATCTAAAATGTTTAAATTTAATTTTCCAATTCCAGAATCAATATAACTACTACCTTTTATGATAGAACTTAAATTAACACTTCCAACTCCAACTTCTAGTTTAAGGTTATTAATTACTCCACCATTTATATCGATACTACCAACTCCACCATCTAAAGTTGCATTATTTAAAACATTTAAGTTGTTAATAACAGATTTACCTGCTCCTAAATCAAGTTCTAATTCTCTTGATGTTAGATCAAAAATATCTAAATTACCTGCTCCCATTTCTATATCAACTTTATTAAATATATAATCTTTTGGAACATGAATGGTTAAATTACCACCATTATTTTTTAGTAAACTATTATTTTTTTCTTTAATTGTTAAAGTGTTTCCTTTTTGAGTTACTTTAATATTTTTATTTGTAGTTTCTGCTTTTAGATTATTTCCTTCTTTTATAGTTAAATTAGATGCTTTAAGATCAATATCTAGTTCATAAATATTTAAAACTGGAACATTTAAATCAACTACATCTTTATTGTCTGTATTTTCTTTATTATCATTTGATATAAAAGCATTAGATAAAGAATTAATTCCAAGTAAAATTGATGATATAATCAAAACAATCAAAGAAAATGCAAAAGCAAGAGCACAATATTTTATTATTTTTTGGATACCACTCATTTTAATGAAACACCTCCGAATACACAAGTTGCATTAATATAAATTGTCTTTGTCTTTTTTTCGGTTGTTTCTTTTTTACTTTTACGTCTTTCATCTTCAACTCCACCGAAAATTGGTGTCGAATTAATTTTTATTTTAACATCATCTGGTGCAATAATTGTTATTCCTCCGAATACACTTGTTGCGTTAATAACTACATCTTTTTTTATTTTAGCATTTTTTAAATCAAGTTTTACTCCTCCGAAAATTGCATCGATATTACAACCTGTAAATTCTTCTTCATCAAAACATGCATTATTTTCACCAAAAGTTGCACAATATTCTGGTGTTTTACCATTTTCTTTTTCAAGTTTTTTTATGATATTTTTTACTTTAGCATTATTTTTAAATATTAATGATAAACCTACGACTATTAAAATAATTGGCAATAGTAATTTTAATAAAATATCAAAACTAAATAAATCATAACAACTAAGTAATAATAATATTCCAATTATTAATCCTATAATATCAAAAACTTTGTCTTTATCATAAAATAAATCAATAAAGCAAGGTATTATAATAAATAAAGTCCACCATCCTTTAAAAAATAAATTAATATTCGTAATTCCAAGTGAATTAAGTCCTATAATAAGACCAATAATTATCAAAATTAAACCCCATAATAAATTTTTAAATTGTTTCATAAAATTTCCTCCATTTTTATACAATAATTATAACAAAAACGCCAAAAAAAAGAAACAAAAAATTGCTTCTTTTTATTAATGTTATTAATCTACAAGTTCATTACCATCTGCATCAGTCATATTTCCCATAAGAATTTGTATTCCTTCAACAAATCCCCATATAGCAGAAATAAAAGATAATAATCCCAAACTTAATACAGTAAGTAAAAGTTGAGTTGTACCTTTACTATTATAACCTAAATAAAAATTATGAACGCCAAGGTACCCAAAAAATATTCCAAGTAAACCAGCTAAAATTTTTGACTTACCATTTCTTTGAATATTACCTTTTTTAATTACTTTTCCACAATGTAAACATACATCTGCGCCTTCATTTAATTCTTTTCCACAATTTGGACAGTATTTCATAAATTCCTCCTTATACTCCACAAGAACTACATGATAAATTGTTAATATCAATCATATATAATCTTAATTTTTCTTTTAAACTATCAATTTTAGAAGAAGTCCAATACTCTTCTGGTGTTATATCTTCTGTTATAACTGAAGTTTCATTATCGTGTCCAATAATTTCACCATTTAATATAAATGTAACATCCGGAACAAAAACTCTTTCATTTCCTTCTTCATCATATAACATATAATCACTTAAAAGAGATACAATTTTTTTATAAGTTTCAGTATTATTTTTTCTATCTTCTAAAATATTAAAATAATAGATTTTTTCTATTCCTTCTTCTTTAGCCACCTCATTTAAATACTTAACATAAGCACAACACCAAGGACATTCAGGAAATCCTAAATAAACAACTCCAGTTCCATTTTCAAGTATTCTAATTATTTCAGAACCAGTTCTATATACAAAAACATTATCTTCTTCTATACCATATTCTTTAGCAAATTTTTTATTATCAGTTTCTTCTTTATTTAAGAAAAAATATAAACCTATTCCTACTAAAACTAGTAAAAGTACAAAACCTAATAAAAACATTAAATTCTTTTTTTTCATTACTTCTCACCTACATATATATAATAATATAATTTTAATAAATTTACAAATAATTTTTATTGAAAATAAATATTTGTCACTTCCGTTGAATAATAAAAATCCGCTCCACCAGAAGTAATAGCTATACAATAATTTCCAGAAATACTTGAAATATCAAATAAATAAGTTGTAGTTGATGTACTATTAACTTTTTTATAGGATGTAAATTTATTTGTTCCTGGAGCATCAGAATAATATGCATAAGGAAGGTACCCAACAATTCCTCCTAAATAATCTCCACCATTTAACATCCGCGCGGATATTATTAATGATGAATAATTTGTAAAATTATAACCTACAGATGATGTAAAACATAATATAATATAACCTTCATACATACGTGTTGAAGTTCCATTTCCTGAAGCTGATATATAAGAACTACCAATACTACCAGTATAATCGACTGATTTAACACCCCAATATAATCCTGCATATCCATTTTTATAAATAATTCTTTTATTAGCACTATATGTTGTATTTTTAGTTATAGTACTAGTGGTAAGAACAAATGAATCTGAAAGTAAAACATCATACCTATTTCCATAAAGAAGATAACTTCCATTTATACTAAAATTACCATTATTATAACTACTATTAACAAAATCATTCCAAGTCATTCCTTGATCAAAATGATATTCATATGTTGCTCCATTTGATTGTAAATAAAATATTTTATATGATGTTACAATAACATTATCACTTACATTAGATTCTTTATTATAATTACCATTTATATCTTGGATTACATTTTCTTTTAACTTTATATTTCCTATTGTATCAATATCTCCTGAAGTTATTTCTATTATATATTTATAACCATTAGTTATTTGTTCTTTTTCTATATTACTTATTGTTATATCTCCTGTTATCGTAAAATTATCGCTTGTTAAAGTAGAAGAGACAACACCAAATTTATCAGTACAATTCATAATATAATTGGCATTACTATTTATTCCTATTTCTGATGCATCAGGTCCTTCTATTACACAAGTTGGTCCTATTAAATCACTATAAACTATTTTTATATTACTTTCTTGTTCTATTTCATAACTAAATAATGCATAGGATGTTAGTCCTACACATGATAGTATTACAAGTATTATCGCTATTAATAAATATTTATTTATTATTTTTACATCGGTTAAGAAAAAGTTTTTTAGTTTTTTTATCTGCTCATCTATTAATAAACTTTTTTTATCTTTCATTTTAGCCTCCATTTAAAAATAAAAACGTGTTATATTATACGGGTTAATAATAACACATTTTGGTAATTTTTCAAATATTTATTAATTTAAAATTTTAAAATCTACTCTATTTTTCCTTTTGCTAATCTAATAATTTTATCACTATACAATTCTAAACTTTTATCATGAGTTGATAATATAATTGTAGTTTTATATTTTTTATTTATTTCTTTTAAAAAATCCATAATCTTGATTGCATTTTTACTATCTAAAGATTTTGTTGGTTCATCAAGAATTATAACATCTTTTGTTTTTACAAGACATCTTGCTATTGCAATTTTTTGCATTTCTCCACCAGATAACTCAAAAATATTTTTATCTTTGTATTTTAATAAGTCAAGTTCTTCCATTATCTTTATAATCTCTTTTTTTGATGATTTTAAATTACCTATTTTTATATTTTCATAAACATTTAAATTTGGAAAAAGATTAAGGTCTTGAAATACAATTCCAAAATACTTTTTATTTTTTCTTAGTTTAAAACCATTATAATATATATCACCACTTGATATATTATCAATATTTGATATTACATTTAAAAGTGTTGTTTTACCACTTCCACTTTCTCCTTCTATAATAGTTATAGAAGATTTTTTTATACTTAAATTAATATTATCCAACAAATAATAAATGTTATTGTTCAACTTATATTTTTTATAAATATTAACAAGTTCTATTATATTCTCCATTAAAATCACGTCCTTAATATTTCTTCCATAGATATTTTATTTATTTTTCTTTTTGACAAACTTATTGCAATAAAATAGCAAATTAAAAATAAAATTAAACCTATTATTATTTTAAATATATTTAATTTAAACGATAAATTTATATCTAGATAACTTGATAAATATTTCATTATCTTAGTTAACATTATTTTTGCTAATGGTATAGACAATAGATAAAATATAATTAAAACTTTAGTATAAACATTTAAAATAACTTTATATATTTCTTTATTGGTATAACCAAAAACTTTCATAAGAAAAATAATTGTTATATTTTCATCTACTAAAATATTTGTAAGAATTGCTATAACAATAAAAACGATAATAAGACAAAATAAAACGATAATATAAGTAAAATTATTATAAAAACTAAGACTATTTATGATATTTTGTTTTAAAACATCAAGTGAATATATTTCATTTATATTAGATAATTCTTCATTTGTTAAATTTAATTTTTCATATTTATCATCATTTGAATAAGTTACATTGTATATGTTTTTAGAAAAACCTAAACTACTTGCTAAATCTTTATTTTTAACATAACAACTATTATCTAAGTTATTTAAATAAACTCCAACCACTTCAAAAGATATTTCTTTATTATTTATTTTAAAGTATATGTAATCTCCTATATCTAAATTTAAATCTTGTTTTGTTTTAGAACTAATTATAATTGTCTTATCCGCTAAAAGATTTAAGAGGTTTTTATTGTTATTTCTTAATAAAATAAATTTTAAATCATCTGTTACTCCATTTAATATAATAGATTTATTATCTTTTAAATTTTTATCATTTTTATTTTTATCTGTTATTTTTAAAGTATCACTACTTATAGTTAAAACATTATCACTTTTAGAATCACTATCAACAGATATTAAATTATTATAAGTAATCATATAAGAAAAACTATATTTAGAAAAATTAGTATCTATTATTTTATTAAATAAATTAAACCAAGTAAAAATAATTGTGATTAAAAAACCTACTACTACACTTATTAAAATTACAATAAATAATTTTTTTAAAGACTTTGTTAAAAGTGAATATCTTATTTTTTTCAAAAAATCTTTTTTGGTGTTTGTTTTATTTATAAAATTTAATAAAAAATTTATCTTATAATCTTTATCATTTTTTATTAAATTTATTATATTTTTTCTAAGTAAAAACATAATAAAAATAAAACTTAAAACACTTAAAAATATAAGAGGAATAAAAATACAATTAATTAAGTCTTTTACATAAAAATTATTCTTTAATACTTCTATGTTAAAGCTTCTTAAATAAATATTTTTAATAAAACGACTTAAAATAAAACCTGATAAAAATCCTAAAAGCCCTCCTGTAATAGATGTTATAACAGGATAAACTAAATAACTTAAAGCTATTCTTATTTTACTATAACCAAATGATTTTAAAATACCAATAAATGGCTTTTCAATATCTATTTTTTTCTTAATAATAACAAGAAGTAATATAAATGTTATTGTTAAAAAAAGATATAAAAATGTATTTTGAAAAACTTTTAAAACTATTAAATCTTCTTTTAAAGTATTTAAAGATGTTTCCATTAATAAAGTTTTATCAGTTTTAACTATATCATGTTCTAATTTAAATAAATCATAAGTAGTGCTATTAAATTTTAAAACATAGACTTTATTTGAAATACCTTTTAGATTATTAAAAGTATCATAGGTTGTAAAAACTATATTATTTTTCTTATAATCAAAAATAGGATTACTATTTGAAAATGTTGGATAAATATCACTTGTTGAATAAGTATATCCTGTTATGATAAAATTTTTATTATCTAAATTATAATTATCATAAATATTTAAATTATTATAAGATGAAAACAAAGGTAAAACAGTTATTTCATTATCATTTTTTGGAAAATTTCCTTTTACCAAACAAGGTATATTTATTTTATAATCTTTATATGGAATAACTTTTATAGTATTTTTTAAGTTACTTACTATTTTTGTTTCATAGATTTCATAAATAAAATCGTATTTGTCTTTTAAATTTTCTAATCTTTCTTGTTCATAAATATCTTTTAATTTATATTTACTAAAGATATTTTCTATTTCATATAAAACATTTTTACTACAGTTTTTATTTTCTTTACAAGTTAAGAATTCATCTAATATAATTTGTTCATTCTTAGTTATTTTTTTGTTTTTAAAATATGAATTTATTTTATCATTAGTAAAATCATTTTCATAATTAATGTTTATTTCAAAAGCAATATCAAAAACATTATATTTTTTTAAATATTTGTTATAACTTTCATCTACTGAATTAATCATTGTATTAAAAGATGTATATATTGTAGTTGATAAAAGTATTAAAAAGGTAATTAATATTATTTTTAATTTATTACTTCTTAAACTTTTTAAAGCATTAACAAATAAAATCATTTAAACTTCTAAGGATGAAATATCTTTTTTATCCTTGTTAATTATTTTTTTTATTATTTTACCATTATTTAATACAATTATCATATCTGCCATATCTTTTATTTTAGAATTATGAGTTATAAAAACTATTGTTGTTTGATATTTGTTATTTATTATATTTAAAAGTTCTAGAATCTTTTTAGTAGAATCTTTATCAAGAGAACCTGTTGGTTCATCAAGAAATAATATTTTTGGATTTTTAACTATTGCTCTTGCAATTGCAACTTTTTGCATTTCTCCTCCAGATAAATTTTTAGGATATTTATACTTTAAATGATCAAGATTAGTTAGCTTTATTATTTCATTTATATCAATAGGATTATTTGATAAATAACTTCCCATTTCTATATTTTGATAGACATTTAAATATGAAATTAAATTAGGTTTTTGAAAAACAAATGACACATTATCTCTTCTAAATTTGGTAAGTTCCTCTTTATTTTTGTTATCAATTCTTATGCCGTCTATTGTTATTTCTCCAGATGATGGTGGAATAATTCCTGATAACATATTTATAAGAGTTGTTTTACCACTTCCAACATCTCCTAAAACAACAACTATCATGCTTTTTTTTATTTTTAAACTTACATTATTTATAACATTTATTATATTTTTCTTTTTTGTATAAGACTTACTAACATTTTTAACATCAATTATATTCAATTTATCACTCTCCCTAAAACTATGAATCTTTTATCTTTACTATAACAAGTAATAAGAGTTAATATTTTAGAATCATCATAAGTTTTAAAGTAAAAATAGTTATCAGAATCTATAATATCTATTTTAAATACTTTAAAAGTATAAGTTTTTATATGACTTATTATGTTTATTTCATCGCCTATTTTTATTTTTAAAAGTTTAGCAAATACATATTTATTATTATGACCCGCTAAAATAAGGTTGCCATAAGAATCATCTAGTAATATAGATGATTTATGAAGTCCTACAACATTCTTATTTAATACATCATCAGTTGTTCCATAACTAATCAACTTTTTAATGCCAAGTCTTTTTATTTCAATATAACCTAGATAAGGCTTTGTTAAAATAATTTCTTCTTCTTTTTTTTTATTTTCTTTTGGTTCATCATCACTTATTTTTAGTTCTTCTATTTTTTCTATTTCAATATTTTCTGTTTTTTTTATAGTAAATATTTTATATATTTCATAACAAGAAATAGTTAAGAATAAGACAAGTAAAAATAAAATAATTTTATTTTTCATGTTTTTTAAAGTTTATTATCCTAGTTAAAATAAGTAAAGCAAAAGATATAATAATTATTGTTAAATAATCATAAGAAACAAAGGTATTAGGCATTTCTATTTTTTCATTTTCCATTGTTATTTCTACAACTTCTTGATCATCTATTATTGAAAAAGTAATAGGTTCTTTATTTAATATATAACCATATGGTGCAGTTACTTCTTCAATTTTATAATTTCCTGCGGTAATATTTTCTAATATTATTAAACCTGATTCATCAGTTTTTCCTAAAAATAATACTTCATCAGTATCTAAATAAGTTATTTTAATTAAGGCATCTTGTAATGGTAGTTTACTTTTACTATCTAATTTTAAAAATTTTAAAGTGCCAGTATTTCTTTCATTAGTTATAGTAAGTTTTATAAATTTTCCATTATCTTTTACTTCAAAATATACTTTTTCAGTATTTAATTTATAATATTTAGAAGCTTCTTTTTCTTTTATATAGTACTTACCTATTTCTAAATTTTCTACTAATAAAATACCTAAAGAATCTGTTTTACCTTCATAAATTAATTTATCATCAATTGTATAGATTTCAAAGGTTGTATCTTTTATTGGATTATTTGATGAATAATCAAGTTTTGTTATTTGTAAAGCTGATTTTTTGATATTTTTAAGTTCATATTTATATTCTTTTTGTTCAGTAATTGACACATAAAAATCATCAATATAAGAATATCCTTCACTTCCTTTTACTTGTTTTACTAAATAAGTTCCATAGTCTAAAGTTATTTTAGCAATACCATTTTTATCAGTTGTAATTGTATCAATTAAAATATCATCTTTATAGATTTCAAACTTTGCATCAGCTTCTTTTATAAATTCTTCAGATAAACCACCTTTATATTTTTCTAAAATAAGTTCCCCTTTTATTTTAGAATTTGGTATAACTATAGATATTTCTTTGTTGTTATCATCAATAGTAAATTCATATTTTTTCTCATTTAAGTTATATGATAAAGAAGAAGAAATTTCTTTTAAATAATAATTACCATAAGGAAGTTCAATTGTTTCTTTTTCATTCTGTATTTCTATTTCTTTTATTAAATTATCATTATTATCATAAAGATTAAATAAAGTTCCATTTAAATTTTCATTGTACTTATTATCTTCACTATCAACTTTTAAAATAGTTAATTCTCCGCTTGTAATTTTTAATTTTATGGTAAAACTTGGATTATCAACATTACCACGAGTTACAACATTTTGAACAGTGCTACTTTTAAACAATCTAAAATCATAATTTGCTTTAGGCTTGGTAAATGTTATTTTGGCTTCACCATCTTTTAATCCTGTTATCAATAAGGTATTATCTTTTATTTCTAGTTTTGCAATATCATTACTTGAATAATTAAAACTACTTAGTACATTATTAATATCAACAAGTTCTAAAACTTCGCCTTGTTTTAAAGAAAAAGAATTATTAGCAAAACTTGGTACTTTATTATGATTACTAACTAAAGTTTCTAGTTCATTTACTTCATTTTTGTATAAATTGTAATCTATATTGCCATATCTTGATGTTTTAAATACATAAGTAACATCAGGTCTTACTGTACCCCAAATTAAAGTTTGAGTTATACCATACCATTTTTTTGAAGTATGATCTACTTTGTTATCTTTATATAGATAACCATAATAAGAAAGTAAACTTACTCTGTCATAATTTTTATCAGTTAAACGACATTGTTTTATAATAGTTGTTTTACCTTCATAAATGGTATGAGAGTTATAAGATGCTTCACTATATAATGGCATTTTAACTTCTGGTTCAATGCAATAATATACTTCATTATCAGCACTTGATTTTACTAAAATACCATTATAGTCAAGAGAATGATATCTTTCATCACTAGCAAAGACATTAACCTGAGCTTCTTGATAATACTGCTCATAAATTTTACCACTATTTGTTAAAGCATTTACCTTAACTGCGTATATTGCAACTAATGCAATAAAAAAATAAATTAATTTTTTCATAATTTTTCTCACCTCGGCAAAATAAGATAGCACATGAAAAAATAACTTGCAAATTTATAAAATGTAAAATTTAACTAAAAAATCGCTTAAAAAACTAAAATTCCCCTAGAGCAAAAATTAAAATTCAAGAAAAAAAGTGCTTCAAATTTTAAAAATTACCCCTTTTTTTATAAAATTTAAGAAATTTCCGACAAATATCGATATTTTAAGACAAATTTTGACACATTTTTAGTACTTTTTCTTAAAACAAAAATAAAAAGCAAGCAATTTTATAAAATTACTCACTTCTTAATGACTCTACTGGATCTTTTTTACTAGCCATAGTTGCTGGAATAAGACCTGCGATTACTGTTAATAAAACACTTATTAAAATTAGAATTAAAGCACCAACAATTGGTAAACTACTGATATTTCCTACACCTGCGATATTAGAGATAATTAAATTTATTGGAATATTTAATAAAATAGTAATTAAAATACCAAAGATACCTGATGCTAAACCTATTATTAATGTTTCAGCATTAAACACACGAGAAACATCTTTTTTACTTGCACCTATTGCTCTTAATATACCTATTTCTTTTGTTCTTTCTAAGACAGAAATATAAGTAATAATTCCAATCATAATACTAGATACAACAAGTGAAATTGATACAAATCCTATTAATACATAACTAATAATATCAACAATATTAGTAACACTAGACATTAAAACACCAACTAGATCACTATAGTTTATTATATCTTCTTCAGCTTGATTATTATTATATTCTGTAATTATATCTTTTATTTTTTCTTTTGATTCAAAGTCTTTTGGATAAATATAAATAATAGATGGTTCTTCTTTTTGTTTTGCTCCTAAAAGTTCTAGAGTACTTTCATAAGTCATATTTGCTCTTTCTTCATATTTATTGATTAAATCAGCAAGTTCAGAAGCTGGAAGACTTGTTAAATACATTTGTTGTTCTTTACTAAGTTTAGAAAAATCAAATTCTTCATTACTAAATTCTAAACCAGTTAAAACAGATTTTTCTTTATTTTTCTTTTGATCTTTTACTATATCAGTTTTATTTATTTCATCAACTACATATTCTTCTAAAGCATTTGTATATAATATTTCTCCTATAGTTGTTGATTTTACTGTTGCATTCTCATTTGGTTTTATTATACCAACTACTTTTAAGGTTAAACCATTTTTTATTATATTTTTTAAATAATCTTCATCACCTGATTTATCTACATAAATTCCGTTTACTTTTTCATAATAGTCAGTATTTAAAACAAGTTTAAAAGTTAATCCTAAAATATCTTGATAAGAATAACTAACATCAGTTGGTGTTATTTCATCACCTTTTACAACACTATTATATAATTCTTTTAATTCGCTTTGATCTTTTAATCCTAAAGCATATAATGTATAATCAGATATTCTATTTGATGAATCAACCATTAAAACTACTTCATCATATTTTTCTGGAAATCTTCCTTCAACTACTTCATACATAGATTTAGTAAAATCTTCATCATTAAACATTTTAGAAAATACGCTACTAGATATAATATTTTGACTATTCATACCAATACTTTCAAAAACAGTATTAGGATTTACTTTTACAATTTCATCAGTATCATCTTTATAAATTTGTAAATCTAAATTATAACCATAATCTATCATTGTAGAATAATTTTTGATTTCTTCATTATCACTTAAAAATTCTTTAAATTTAGATAAGTTATTTGATGAAACCTTACTACTCATAACTGATAAAGTATCTCCTATTACATTATTTGAATGAATTTTATCATCATCTACTATTTCTTCTTTATTTTTATTTTGTTGTTCTAACATCAGTGAAGTTAAATCAATATTTTCTTTTTCAATTGTAATTGGATATGATATTAAAGTTTCTTCTTGCACTTTCTTAATATAATTATTAACGCCACTTGAAAGTGATAAAATAAGAGCAATACCAATTATCCCTATTGAACCTGCAAAAGCAGTAAGAATAGTTCTTCCTTTTTTAGTCATAAGATTATTCAAACTCAAATTAAATGCTGTTTTAAATGATAAGTTTTTCTTTTTCTTAATTTTAATGTCACTACTTTTTTCTTGTTCTAAATAAGGATTACTATCACTTTTTATAACGCCATCTCTTAATTCTATTATTCTATTTGAATATTCATTAGCTAAATCTGCATTATGTGTTACCATGATAACTAGTCTATCTTTAGCTACTTCTTTTAACAAATCCATAATTTGTGTACTTGTTTTAGAATCTAATGCTCCAGTTGGTTCATCTGCAAGTAAAATATCTGGATTATTAACTAAAGCTCTTGCTATTGCAACTCTTTGTTTTTCTCCACCAGATAATTGATTTGGTTTTTTATTAATGTGCTTTTCTAATCCAACTTTTGATAAAGCATCAATTGCTTTTTTTCTTATATCTTTTTTTGATGTTCCTGATAAAGTCAAAGCTAAAGAAACATTTTCTAAAATAGTTTGATGAGGTATTAAATTATAACTTTGAAAAACAAAACCAATGCAATTATTTCTATAAGAATCCCAGGCCTTATCATCATATTTTTTAGTACTTATGCCATTAATAATTAAATCTCCTGAAGTATAATTATCTAAACCTCCGATTATATTTAAAAGTGTTGTTTTACCACTTCCTGATGGTCCAAGAATAGAAACAAATTCATTCTTTCTAAATTTTAAGTTTATATCATCAAGAGCCTTTTGATTAAAACTTTCTGTTTTATAAACCTTACTAATATGTTTTAATTCTAACATATAATTCCTCCTTTATCTTTTATATTTTAAAAGTAAATATTTATCAATCTTACTTACTCTATAACTATCACGACATTTACTAATCATTTTATTTATAGTAAATTTATTTAAATGATTGTTATCTAAATATTTTAGAGTTTCATCTTTTCTTTTTATAAATAGTTCACATAAAAGCCAAGCATTTATCATATTAACATAGTATTCTTGTTCATTTGTTAAACTATCTATTATAGAAAATATTTCTTTGACATAGTTATCATAATCAATATACTTAAATAAAATTCTAAGAGCTATTCTTCTTTTAAAAGTGTTTTTATCTTTTAGATATTCTTTTATAAGATAAAGATATTCTTCCTCATGACATTTTATGTTTACACTTAATAAATCACATAAACCCCAGTTATCAACATTATCACTATAAATATCTAAATAATATTTAAAAGTATCAAAATCTTTTATCTTACTTATAATAAACCCATTTATAGCATAACTATCATAAGTAGAATATATTTTTAAATCTAAAAATGATTTATAATTTCCTTTTGAAATTTCTTTGGCTATTTTTTTTATCTGTTCTGTTTTAATTGCTAAACAAGTTAAATTTGTATTAAGTAAATTTTTTGTCCAAAGCATTCTACTTTCGTTTTTCATAGTTAATAAATATTCTTCAAAAATCTTAATATCACTTTTTAACCATTTTTCTTTTATTAATTCCATAACTATCACCAAATATAATAATATTATAACATCTATTATTAAATAAAAATTAAAAAAGTAATCATAAAATGACTACTTATTTAGTTTTAGGATCTTTTTGATCTTTATTACATTTTTTCTTACAACAAGGCATTTCTTGCACCTCCTAATTATATTATACAATGAAAAATTAAAAATAGATTAAAAATTAAACATAACCCACTCTGGTTTTACAAGTAATAGTAAACCAATTATAAGCATAAGTATTCCTCCAATTAATTTACTATACTTACTATATTTATTTGATATACCTGTAACTTTAAGTGTAAACATAGCTATTAAAAATACTATTAAATCATCAAGTAAGAAAAATAATATATAAACAAGTGTATACAAAAATGCAGTAAAGCCTGTAACATTATTAACTGCTAAAATACTAGAAAATAGTACTGGCAATCCTAAAGAACAAGCAAGTTCTACAAAATTGACACTTATAGCAAGTGTTATAACTCCAATAAGAGATATAATTAAACTTTTTTCTGTAGTAAATTTTTTTATTTTATAAAATGTTTTTTTACGATTTTCATTTTTTACAACGGTACAACCTGCTTCTTTTTGATTAAGATAACCTTTTAAATTAATTAATCCCGCAACTAATGCAAGTATAGCTATTATGCTTCTTACTACAATAGTTGATGTTATATTTACAACAATATTTAACCAAGACATCATGATAAGTAAATACATTAAAGCTGATGTTAGTAAAAAAGTAATTCCTATAATCCATCTTCTTTTTTTATCAGATATACCAATTAAAGAGCTAATTAATAAAATTAATACCCACATAGCACAAGGATTAAAACCATCAACTAAACCTAAAACAATAGAAATAAGAACAAGTGAGGTATCTTTTACATTTATTTTGCCAAGAATAGGTATTACTTCTTCATTTTCATTGTTTTCTTTATTATCATTATTATTTTCTTCATAGCTGATTTTTTCTAATCCTAATGCTTCTCTTATCATGTTTTCAATTTTTTCATTGTAAATTTCACTATAACCATAAACATAAGAATCTCCAACAACAGTAAATGGAACACCCATTCCAGTTACATATAACTTTTGTTTATATGTATTCATTAAATCTTTATTTTCACTATTATTATAAACTTCATATCTTTTTATTTCTAAATCAGGATATTTAACTTCCATTTCTTTTAAAAATTCTTTTTCTTTAGCGCAATGAGGACAACCTTCTCCATAGAAAAAATGCATTGTTGCATCTTTTGCTTCTACTAAAGTGATTGATGTA
This sequence comes from uncultured Mycoplasma sp., assembly GCA_945947035.1. Lineage (GTDB taxonomy): Bacteria > Bacillota_I > Bacilli_A > RF39 > UBA660 > CAG-611. The sequence goes on from CAMEXD010000002.1 coordinate 87,483, forward strand.
AAAAACAAAATAAATAAAAATAAATATTTTATAATTTTTTTCATGATAATTCCTCCATCACGTTTTTTAACTCTTTTATGGAATGCTCTCCTACTAATCTTTTTATTTCTTTATCATCTTTAAGAAAGATAAAAACAGGTAAAATATCTCCAACATTATATTTTTCTATATCATCAAAGTCATAATCAAGATTTATTGTTTCAATATTTCTTTCTTTTAATACTTCATTCCATCTATTATTCATAATAAGACAACTACTACACCATAAAGCTGTTATTTTTATTACTTTCATCATTTTAACTCCCCTATTTTTTTTGTTAATACTTTTAAAAAGGTATCAATTTCTTCTTTAGTTGTTAAATATGACAAACTTATTCTAATACTATGACTTGCATAATCTTCATTTTTTGTAAGTTCATAAACTGCAATAGATTTTTTTGATGTTGAACAAGCAGTATTTGTTGAAACATAAATATCTTCTTCTTCTAGAGCATGTTGCATTGTTTCTGGTTTTATATTTTTAATACTTATATTTAAAATATGTGGTATAGCAGAAGTAGGACTATTGATGTTGATATCTTCATTATCTTTTAGTTTTTCTCTTAAATAATTGTTTAATTCAAGTACATGATTATATTTATCATCAAAATCTTCATAAACTAATCTTAATGCTTTAGCACATGAACAAATTAAGTTTGTAAAAGGTGTACCACTTCTATAAATTGTTGTTGATTTACCACCATGAATAAGTGGTTCAATAACAATATTTTCACGTTTTATTAAACAACCAATTCCTTTAAAGCAATAAAACTTTTGAGCAGAAAAACTTGCTAAATCAACAAAACTTAAGTCTATTTTTTCTTTACCAATACTTTGGGTTATATCACTATGAAAATAAGCATTAGAATTTTCTTTTATTATTTTACCTATTTTATTTATATCTTGACTGATTCCAATTTCACTATTAACACTTGAAATTGAAACTAAAATAGTATCTTTTCTAAGTAATGATTTTAAATTATCTAAATCAATTTTACCATTTGAATCTATATCAACAAAAGAAACTTCAAAACCTAAATTTTGCAAATAAGAAATAGGAGCGGTAACAGATGAATGTTCTAATCTTGTTGTTATAATATGTTTTCCTCTATTTTGATACTTTAAACATATTCCTTTTATAGCAGTATTATTTGATTCACTTGCTCCACTTGTATAAATTATTTCTGTTTCTTTGATATTTAAAATATTAGCAATCTGTTTAGTTGAAGCGTCAATTAATTTTTTGGCATCAAGTCCTAATTTATGAAGTGAATTAGGATTGCCAAAATAATCAGTTGTAGCTTTTATAAATGTATCTAACACGCTCTTATTAACTGGTGTTGTCGCAGAATAATCTAAATAAATCATAATATCACTTCTTTCACAAGAACAATTATATCAAAAATTGTTATAAAAAAAAAGAAATTACTTCATCATTATATTAACAAAGTAATCTTTTAATTTTTATTGTATTTCACTTAAATAAATAACAATATTTTCTCCACTAATACTAACATTTCCATTTTTTAAATTGGCTGTTTCGTTTTTAATGGTAAAACTTGTATTTGGCTCAATATTTAAATTATCAAAAGTAACTGTTACTGTTGCATTAGTTCGTTTTCCTAAAAATGTTACAGTTTGTCTATAAAGTACTCCATCAACATCCAAAACAGAATTAATACTATTAGTTGCTCCTGTTCCACTTGAATAAGTAAGTGTTACTTCTATTTTAGAAATTACTTTATTTGTTAAATTTATACCACCAACTTCACTATTTAAAAAATCACTTACATTAATTGGGTTTGAAGAACTAATATCACTAACAGGCAAATTAAATTCATTTCCATCACCTTGAATTGGCAAATCCATGTTGATAAAACAATTAATAGTTAAATCAGAAGTCACGTTATTTACAGTTAAAATACCATTACTATAACTATAATCATTTGGTTCTAATTCTAAAACTTGTACAGCTGAAGGTATTACATCAACAAAAGTAATAGTCAAGTTTTCTCCATCTAATACTTCACTAGGATAATTACTATAATCATCAATTCCAACATAATTTATATGATGAAAGTCTTTAAAAAAAAAATTTAAATATGAATTAAGAATATTATTATCTGCTAAAACTTGATTTAAATAAGAAAAAGTAATATCAAAAGTTACACTATCATTTATCTGTAATCTATCTCCATTCTTTAATCCATTAAGTGAAAAAACTATACTCTCATTATCATAAAATTCAGAATCATATTTAACACTATCAAAAATTTGAACACTATTAGAATTATTAACAATAGTTATTGTATATGTAACAATTGATGATGCATCTGTTTCTGATAAAACAGTTTTACTACTAAGCATTGTTTGATAATAATTATTAATATTAGATAAATCAACGTCAACTCCTGAACTTTTTATAGAAACATCAGAAATATATATTCCTGTTTCTACTTTAGATGCTAAATTTCCTAATATATTTAAAGTTATTGAATTAACAGAAGCATATCCAATGGACATTAATAAAGTAGCAATTACGAATATAAAAGAAAAAATTTTATTAGAAGATACTAATTTCTTTTTTTTATTTTTCTTTAACATAATTATCCTCCATCATCATAGTAATTTAAAAGTAGATTTATGTCAAGTTTATAAACATTATTTATTTATAAATTTATTTCATTAACCTAAATATTTATTTAAAAAAACCCCACATATTTTTAAATGTGAGGAGATAATAAATTTACTATTTTTATCTTGCTCTAAATAAATAATTAACCAAATAGATTAAAAACCAAACAAAAAATATTATTAAAATCCAAGATAAAACATCATAAAATAAGCCACTGGAATATTTTGCAAGTATATCAAATATTGAATCAGGTAAATTATTATTAACAAAACTTGCAACTTCAGGTATTCCCAAATGATTTGCTATATAATGTACTAATCTTAAAAATATTTCAATTATTCCTATTAAATAAGTAACCCATTTGATATCTCTTAATAAAAATACAACAAGTGCCAATAAAAGCAAGAATATAATTAAATCCATAAATTTTTACCTCCTAGTATAAAGTAATTATATCATTATTATTAAAAGATTAAAAGTTTTTTTTATAAAATAAAAATCAGAAAAAGATATTTCTGATTAACTTTAAAATTTGGTGATCCGTATGGGGTTCGGACCCATGAATATTGCCTTGAGAGGGCAACGTGTTAAACCACTTCACCAACGGACCAGGAAAATTATAATGCTTTACTAAACATCATAATTCTATTTTTAATACTATTATTATCTAATACTTTTAATATTTCATACAAGTCAGGTGTTGTAGTAAGAGAAGTTATTGCAACTCTTATAAGTTCACAAACATCTCCAACATGTCCTTTGTAATTATCAGGATTTTCTTTATATAGTTTTACTTCTTTTGCAAAACCATATTTTTCTGCGACAAGTTTAATCTTTTCAAACCATTCATCTTTAGAATCATTACTATCATAATAATTTGAGAAATAATCATTTAAAATTTCAACATCGTAATAATCCTTTTTTTCTATTTCTTTATAAGCATCACTATTAAATAATTCATCAAACATATACCAAGTATATTTTCTAACATCACTGTAACTTGCTATATCTTTTCTTGGTCTTTTTATATATTTTTCTATATTTAAAATAGAAATTAATTTATCTTTATTATTATTCGCTATTTCATAAAATTCTTCATCATAAGTTTTTAAATAAGGCAATAACTTTGAAACAATATCTTCTCCACTTTGTCTTGAAAAATATATTTTTGATATGTTCATTAATTTATCAATGTCAAATAAAGATCCCCCAATTGGCATTTTATTAAAAGTAAAAGTAAAATCATCAATTGTTTTATCAGTATTACTATTATACCATTCTTCAAAATTTGAATTATTAATTGTTGCTAAATAGAGATTTATTACTTCACTTGGAATACCTAATTTAGCATAATAACTTATTGCGGCTTCTTTATCTTTTCTTTTACTAAGTTTTCTTATTGTATTTCCTTCTTTAATAGTAATTGGTGCAATATGAGCATATTTTGGAAGTTCAAAACCTAACATTTTAAATAATTGTTCATGAATTGGATAACTTGCAACCCATTCATCACCACGAAAAACATGAGTAGTTCTCATTAAATGATCATCGACTGCATGAGCAAAGTGATATGTAGGAAGTCCATCACCTTTTATTATTACAATATCAAGATCATTTTCAGGCATTTCTATTTTACCTTTTATCAAATCATTTAAAACTATTTTATTTAAAAAACTGCCATTAGATTTTAAACGGATAATGTATTTTTCTCCATTTTTTACTTTTTCGATAACTTGTTCTCTTGTTAAGTTTCTACATTTTGCATAATTACCATAATAACCTATTCTATCTTTTGAAACTTCTTGAAGTGTTCTTATTTCATTTAAATCATCTTCAGTACAAAAACAAGGATAAGCTTTGTCTTCTTCAATTAATTTTTTAGCAAATGCTTTATAGATATCTTGTCTTTCGCTTTGAACATAAGGGGCATATAATCCACCTTTTATAGGATCTTCATCAAATGATATATCAAGACTTTTAAAATCATCAAGAATTCCTTCAATTCCATTTGAAACTGTTCTTTTACCATCAGTATCTTCTATTCTTAAATAACAAACACCACCAGTTTGTTTTGCAAATCTAAGATCTGAAAAAGATGTATACAAACTTCCCATATGAACAAAACCTGTTGGTGATGGTGCAAATCTTGTAACCATTGCCCCTTCTTTTAAGTTTCTTTTTGGATATTTATCTTCATAGTATAAATAATCATGAGATACATTTGGAATTAAAAAATCGCTATATTCTTTATCAGTCATAAATACCTCCTTATTTTGGCTGCCCAGGTGGGATTCGAACCTACGAAATCTCGGAGTCAGAGTCCGATGCCTTACCGCTTGGCTACTGGGCAACAAAAACTAACGCATTTAGTATACCACAAATTATAAAATTAAAAAACTATATTTTTATTTTTTTCTTACAAATTTATTTTCATAATCACTACAAATAGGCATAATATAATACCCTTTTAAATCATCAAATGTCTCCCAAGTATCTTTTAGAGTTAAAACATTTATTATAAATGACTTTGACTCTTTACTATACATAAGAGAATTAACACACTTTTTAGATTTAATTGATACATCATTTTTATTATCAATTAAAATACATACCTGATTTTTATTTCCTATTAATTTTCTAAAATTAGTTATAAAAACTTCAAGATCTAGATAAGGAATTTTTACATTCTTTAAGTCACCCTTAAAATTTCCTGTTTCTAAATAATAATGATATTCTTCCTTATAAAAATTTTTGGTATTTTTTAACTCTTCTAAAAGTTTATCTAAATCATTAATAGATATAGTTTTATCGTATAAAAAATAATTATTAATCTTATCTAAAAAAGTTTTACTATCTAATTTATTAAATAAATCCTCATGTTTTAATTTTCCAAGTAAAGCAATAGCTATACTAAAACCAAGATATTCACTACAAATCGTGTTTAAAGTAACATTATCAAATGACTTTTTTACTTCTTTTTTAGGTAATCCAAAATCATCAACATAGACAATAATAGGAACATTGCTATTACAAACAATTTTACTATCACTAGAAATCTTTTTAGCTATTTCTGTTTTAAAATTATCGTCATCAAAATAGATAAAACTATTTATATCATTATAAAACATATTATTCATACACTCCAAATCCTCCTAAATATAATTATATTATACTATATATATAATATTTTTGTTAATAAAAATTAGTAAGTAAAATTACCTACTAATACATTTTTTTATTATTTATTTTATTAAATTCATCAAATACTTTTTTAGCATCATCATTTTCAATATGATGTAGTTTTAAAAGATTTTTATCTTCACCTTTTAAATAAGAGTAAATAATATCATCTCTAAAACCTATTTCATCTGCATCTTTTTTTGTATTACAATAATATACTTCTTTAATATTTGACCATATAATAGCAGATAAACACATTGGACATGGTTCAGCACTTGTATATAAAATACAATTACTTAAATCATGAGTATTTAAAATTTTTGAAGCTGTTCTTATTGCATTAATTTCAGCATGTGCTGTTGCATCATGATTTTCAACAACAGTATTGTGACAACTACAAATAATTTTTCCATTACAAACTATAACTGCTCCAAAAGGACCTCCATTATTATAATTATTTTTTAAATTATATCTTGATTCTTCAATCGCTTTTTCTATTGCTATATTATCTATTTCATTCATAAATTTACCTCTTTTTAATTATTAAATTATTGTTTCTTCATCTATCATTTTACTAATGTTAGGTTCATCAAAATAAATAGTTTCTACATCTTCTGTTGTTTCTACTAGAGAAGTTTTATTTTGATTATTTTTCTCTATATCAATAGTTTTTATTCTTAATAAATAATGTCATTATTATTTTTTGAATCTAATGAAATATATTATTTATGGTAAGTAAAACTACAAATTTATATTCAAAATTACCACATTTTCATTGAGTAATAGTAACAAATAGAATTTAATAGCAATACAGCTATCATTAAAAGACTTATTATCTTAGACTATTTGTAACTTAAGTATAACAGATAAGGCATCAAATGAAAATAGTTTTTTTTAACATTTGATGAATTTAATTATGATCTTTTTGTAGTAATAAACAAAAAAAGTTCCATAACGGAACTTCTAAACATGATAAATGTTAGTATATTCAGATATTTCTCTATTTGTAGTTACAATATCATTATTATTTAAATCATGAATATCATTATGACCAGTAATTCTTGCAAATGTTTTTAATTCATCATTTACTACTTTTAAATAATTATAAAGTCTTTCTGATGATATATCAATTTTAAGTCTATTTTCAAGAGTTTGTTCTTGAGTTGCTACTCCTACTGGACATTTGCCTGTTTCACAAATTCTATATTGTTGACAAGCAATAGACATCATTGCAGCAGTACCAATAGCAACAGCAGTTGCACCCATTGCTAAAGCTTTAGCAATATCACTAGATACCCTAAAACCGCCAGTTATAACCAAATCAATATCTAAATTATGATCATTTAAATATTTTTTAGCACGATATAAAGCGTAAATAGTTGGAACAGAAGTAGCATCTTTTATTATTTTTGGACTTGCTCCAGTTGCGCCACCTCGACCATCTATAGTTATAAAATCAGGATTAGCATAAGTAATATATTCCAAATCTTGTTCAATATGACCTGCAGCTATTTTTACGCCAATTGGTCTTCCTTTGCTTCTTGTCCTTAATTCATCAACAAAGTTTTTTAAGTCTTCCTTGCTATTAATATTAGAAAACTTAGAAGGACTAATAATATCTTCTCCGACTTTTTTACCACGAATTTTTGCTATTTCTTCAGTGACTTTAATTCCAGGCAAATGTCCTCCCATACCAGGTTTTGTTGCTTGACCAATTTTTATTTCAATGGCATCACTAGTTTCTAAGTTTTCATCAGTAAAACTATATAAATTTGGAATGATTTCAAAAATATATTTATAAGCTGATTCCTTTTCTTCAGGAAGAATTCCTCCTTCACCACTACACATAGCAGTTTTTGCTTTAGCACTACCCTTAGCAAGAGCAACTTTGGCACTTTTTGATAAAGCACCAAAAGACATATGAGTAATATAAACAGGAGAATCAATTACCATTGGCTTTTTAGCATGTTTCCCAATAACCGTTTTAAGACAAACCTCATCACTTTCTAGAAGTGGTGCTGGATTTAATTGATTACCAAGAATTAAAATATCATCCCAAGAAATAACTTTTTTAGTTGTACCCATAGCTGAAATAATACTTTTACCGCTTTCTGCCATTTTATGAATATCTTTCATATATGTTTCTTTTTCATCTTCATTTCTAATATATTCTTTTAAATAATCAGCAACTGTATTGTTAATATTATTTTCTTGTTCTTGATGTTTTTCTTCTTTTATTTCTACAAAACTTGTTTTTGCTTCACCACACATTGGACAAGTCCAATCATCTGGTAGATCTTCAAATGGTACTTCTTCTTTTGCATCGTCATAAATATAACCACATAGTATACAACGATATTTTTTCATTATTTATTTTCCTTCACTTTTAATAATTTTCACATTTAAGTTCAAAATAAGCTTTTTTATGAGCACATACTGGACATACTTCTGGTGCTTTTTTACCAACTACAACATGTCCACAATTTCTACATACCCAGATGCAATCTCCATCTTTACTAAATACTTTTTCATCTTCAACATTCTTTAGTAATTTACGATATCTTTCTTCATGAGTTTTTTCAATTGCTCCAACCATTTCAAATTTTCTAGCGATAGCTTCAAACCCTTCTTCACGAGCTACTTTTGCAAATTCAGCATACATATCTGTCCATTCATAATTTTCGCCTTCTGCTGCATCTAATAAATTTACTTTTGTTTCAGGAACTTCTCCATCATGTAATTCTTTAAACCACATTTTAGCATGTTCTTTTTCATTATTAGCAGTTTCTTCAAAAATAGCTGCTATTTGTTCATAACCATCTTTTCTAGCTTTACTTGCATAATAAGTATACTTATTTCTTGCTTGACTTTCTCCAGCAAATGCTGCCATTAAATTTTGTTCTGTTTTACTTCCTTTTAATTCCATAAAATTTCCTCCTCCTAAACAATCATTACATAATCCAGATAAAGTTATATCAATACTTTCAACTTTAAAACCTTTAAGTTCATTAGAATCATAGATACATTTTGAATTACAAACATCAAATATTTTTCCACAATTATCGCAGATAAAATGTTGATGATTTTTCTCGCAAATATAATCAAAATGATCAACTCCAGATCTTGTTTTAATTCTTTTTATTTGATTACAATCAACAAGTTCATTTAAGACTCGATAAATGGTTCCTAAACTAATATTTGAAATAGTTTTTCTAGCTTCTTTATATATATCAAAAGCAGTTAAATGGTCAAAACTATTGCTAACTATTTCATATACTAATTTTCTTTGTTTAGTATTTCTCATAACCTAACCTCTTATTAGTAATGATTACTATTTAAGTATATTACTTTATAAAGAAAAAATCAACTTTTTTTATAATTATAGTTTCATATTTTTATACTATCAACATCAATTCTAAACTAATTAATACAGCAATTTATAAGTAATAATTATAAATTTACAAAATAAAATTACTTTCAAATTATTTTGAGAGTAATTTTTCTATTTCATCACTAAAAATTTGACTTATCTTTAAATCTTGTGCGATACTCGTACCTTATATGAACTGTCTCTCGCTGACATTTTCAATATACCACAAGTCTTTTGAAACACCTATACCAAAAATTACTATTCGTTTGATTTCCGATTAATTTCTGAATTAAAATGGCATTTTCCTAGGTTTTATAAGGGTTTGTTATTTTTTAGAAAATGATTTTTTATATTTTTTATTTGTAAAATATTTAATAATACTTTTTTTTAACAAAATCACTCATATCACTCACTACCTGTTTCATTTCCGATTTTTTTCCGTTTCATTTCCATCAGTACTTTCTATCACTACGTCAATAAAAAAAGAGCATTTCTGCTCTACAAATTGTAATTTGTAAAAATTAAGATGTTGACCAAAGTAATTGACCGTTATACAAATAAAAGTCTTTTCTAGTTATTTCAAAATCTTTTTTCATATGATTGATATCATTATTAATTATCATAGGATTATCAATATTTTTAGATTTATAATAATACTTTACATAAAACCCATAACTGTATATTATTCTTTCAAAAGATTGATTATCATTCACATGAATATCATCGTAATAATTTTTTTGAATTAAAGGATAACTATCTATTGTGAATTTCATATATATTGATTCAATAGATACATACATCACTAGCGTAAAGAAAATAAAAAATAATGCAAGTAAAATTATTTTTAATAATCTATTTTCCTTTTTTACCCTATTATCTATAGTATAAATAATATTTTCTTCAAATTTTTGTTGATATTCTTCTGTTTCAACTGTTTTTCCACTCATTAAATCGTTTATTGTTATATCTAATTCTTTACTAATAATAGGAAATAAAGAAATATCCGGCATGTTTTTTCCGTTTTCCCAATTAGATACAGAACGATCTGATACTCCTAATTTTTCAGCAAGTTGAATTTGAGTTAATTCTTTTTCTTTTCTTTTTTTTGCAATAAATTTACCAATTTTTTCTTGATTCATTTTTATCTATCCTCCACAATAAAATAGTAATATAATTATTTGTTTTTTTACACGAAATAAAACTGGAGTTTTTGTTTTTTTACAAAAAAAGCAATAAATTACTATTTATCTGTCAGTTACATTATATCATAAGTTTCCTATTATTTTCCGTTTTACTTCCAAATAATTTCCGTTTGTTTCATTTCCGATTGATTTACGATTGATTTCTGATTTTTTTCCGATTCATGTATATTAAACATTTCTAATTTATAAATGTCACTCACTCATTTCACTACAAAAATTCAAACAAACAAAAAATCACTTTATCAAACAAGTGATTTTCCTTTATAAAACTTGACATTTGACAGTTCAAGTGAAACTCTTATGGTGCGATATTCATGCCTTATATGAACTGTCCCTCGTTGACATTTTCAATATATCACAAGTCTTTTCAAAGACCTATACCCAAAATCACTATTCGTTTGATTTCCGATTAATTTCCGAATAATTTCTGGATCACTACATGTTTCACTACCCGTTTGATTTCCGGTTAATTTCTGAATTAAAATAGAGTTTTCCTAGGTTTTATAAGGGTTTATTATTTTTTAGAAAATGATTTTTATTCGTAAAATATTTAGTAATACTTTTTTTAAAAAATCACTCATATCACTCACTACCTGATTGATTTCCGATTTTTTTCCGTTTCATTTTCGTCAGTGCTTTCTATCAGTACACCAATAAAAAAAGAGCATTTCTGCTCTACAAATTGTAATTTGTATTATTTATTTGA
>CAMEXD010000003.1 GCA_945947035.1 uncultured Mycoplasma sp.
TTTCAACATCATTTTCTACTTTTGTTAAATATACTTTTAAATCACTTTCGTTATATTCTTTTTCTACTTCTTCTTTTTGTAAATAAATTACATAATCTATTACTTCTTCTTGTTCGCTTGTGCCTTTTACTGTAAATTCATAATAATTATTTTGTTTTTTTCCTTCTTCGTCCGTTAAACTATTGTATGATATTAAATTTAGACTTTCAATTGGTTCTTTATAAGAAAACGTTAATTTATTGGTTGTTATAAAATGTTCTCTTAATCCTTTTAAGTCTATATTATATAAGGCAAACGTTATTCCTATTACTAATAATAATAATCCTACTATTCCTATTATTAATGATAGTTTTTTAGCTTGCCCCCCCCCATATCGAATTTTTGTTTGCATATTCTTTCACTCCTTTTAGCACAAAAAAATGTGTTATTTTCTATAAGATAATTCTAACACATTTTAAATATAATTGTCTATAAAAATTAGTATTAATTTGTATCTATAGTAATAAAATCTGTCAAAATACTATTTTCAACATAAATGTATTTTTTTGAAATATAATAATAATTATTATTTTTATTTAATTTTGAAACATCAAATATTTCTTCAATATTTTTATGATATTTTTTATAGAATTTTTTTCTTGATACACCCTTTATTTTTCTAAGACCTAAGATCATCTCATTTTCCATATTTGTTTTCTTATCAAGTTTTTGTTCTTCTAATCTAATTTTACCCCTTAAATAATTATTTATACTTCTTGTATTTTCATATCTAATATTATTCACAAAACCACAGGCACCAAGTCCAAAACCATAATACTCTTCATTGTTCCAATAAATCATGTTATGTCTTGAATGATATTTTTTTTTACAAAAATTACTTATTTCATAATGAATATAGCCATTTTTTCTTAATACTTTTCTTATTCTATCATACATTTTTCTTTCTATATCACTATCTAATTCCTGATAATTATTTATTTTTAAAATAGTATTATCCTCTAAAATAAGACAATATATTGAAATATGAGGTACATCAAGTTTTAAAAACTTTTTCAAGTCGTTATCTAAATCATCCATAGTTTCATTATTTAACCCATAAATTAAATCAACATTAATATTTGAAAAATAACTTTTTGCTAATTTGATCTTTTTTGCTACATCAGTACTTTTTCTACCCATTATTTTAAGAAGTTTTTCATTAAAAGATTCTACTCCAATACTTAATCTATTAACATTATTTTCTTTTAAAAACATCAAAAAATTTTCATTTATATCATTAATATTACACTCAAAAGTAAATTCATAATTTTTACTAAGTTTAAATTTTTTTGTAATTTCAAATAAACTTTTTAACTCATTTTTACTAAGACAAGATGGTGTTCCTCCCCCAATATAAATAGTTTTTACAACATCATTTAAGTAATTTTCTTCAACTTCAGAACTTAACTTTCTTAAATACTTTTTTATTAAATCATCATTTTTATACATCTTACAAAAATCACAATAAGTACAGATACTTTTACAAAATGGAATATGGATATAAACTCCTCTCATAATAAATTCCTCCATAACATCTTTTATTATATATTATCATATTTTTTTGTGCAATTCGCAAATAATATACCGATAAATCTCTTTATTTTGTAAATAGAACTATGTTAAAATAAATAATGGTGGTAATTTATGAATTTAGATGAAATACTTGATGATAACATTATTTTAATAATTCCTAATACTTCAAAAAATAGTATTGTAAAATATATAAGTAGTCTTGATAAAATGTATAATTTAAAAATAATGACTTTTAGTGAAGTTTTAGAACACTTATTCTTTTCTTATGATTATAAAACTATTCATTATCTAATAGAATTAGGTTTAAATTATAATACTTCAATAAAATACTTAGAAAATATGTATTATTTAATTGATGATGATTTTAATAACAAACAAAAAGAACTTGTTAATCTAAAAAACGAATTAGAAGAACATAACTTACTTTATAAAGATAAATATTTTAAAAATTCTTTAAAGAATAAAAAGATATATTTTTATGGATTTAACTATCTTTCTAAATGGCAAAATAAAGTATTAGAATTATTAAATGAAATAACAACTACAACAAATATTAGTGATAATAAAAACTATCAACCACAAGTTTTTGAATTTAATGCAATAAAAGATGAAATAAATTTTATTGCAAATGATATTATAGAAAAAAATCTTGATTTAAATAAAGTATTTATTGCTAATATAACATCTTCTTATAAAGAAGAAATAAGAAGAATTTTTAATAATTTTGGCATACCTATAAACTTTAAAAATGAAACTACTCTTTATGATACTTACTATGGATTAAATTTTTTAAATGATTTTAATCTTGATAATATAAAAGATAACGATATAAAAAACTTGATTATAGATTGTTTAAATAAATACTACTTTATTGATGAGTTTAGTACTATTAAAGATGAGCTTAAATATCTATTTAAGAAAACTAAAATAAAAGTTAAAAAATATAAAAATGCCGTTAATGAAATTAATTTAGTTGATAATTATATTGATGATTCATATTATATTTATCTTATAGGATGCAACAATACTTTACCTATTAATTATAAAGATGAAGATTATTTTAGTGATATTGTAAAGCCATCATATTTAGATAAATCCTATGAAAAAAACACTTTAGAATATAATAAATGGCTTAAGATATTTAAAAATACTAAGAATTTAACTATAACCTATAGTATGAATACTCTATCAGGAAGTGTTAGCAAATCAAAACTTTTAAATGATTTTAATGTAAGTAAAAAAGATTTTCTTATATCAAAGTATTCTAATTCCAATAATATTTATAATATGAGTGTTGAACTAGATAATTATGTTAAAAATAAAAAAATATCAAACGCTTTAAAAGATTTACTTGCTACTTATAAATTAAACTATAATACCTATTCTAATAAATATCAAAATATCAATGAAACATTTTCTAATTTTAATTTTTCTTACACTAAACTTAATACCTTTTACGAATGTAGTTTTAAATATTATTTAGAATATATTTTAAAATTAAGACAATTTGATAATACTTTTGATACCTATTTAGGATCTTTATTTCATTTTATTTTATCTAAAATATATGATGATGATTTTGATTTTGAAACTACTAAAAATTTGTATCTAAAAGATAACTTATTTCCTTTAACTTTAGAAAATAAAGTATTTTTAAATAAAACTCTTAATGAATTAAAAGATTTTATAATTTATGTTAAAAGTCATTTAGAAGAAACAGAATTTACTGAAATTTATAAAGAATTAACTTTAGAAGTACTTTTTGATGATGTAAAATTTACTGGTATTATTGATAAAATTATGAAAAAAGATGAAAATGTTGCTTTAATTGATTACAAAACAGGATCTATAAATATCAATTTATCTACAATAAAAAGTGGTTTAAACATGCAACTACCTATTTATGTATATCTAATAAAAAAGGTATATCCAAGTACTAAAATTGTAGGTATTTATTTGGAACATATCATAAGTCCTTTGTTTAATAAAACATGTGAAAGTATTAAATTACAAAAAGAAGATTATTATAAATTAACTGGTTATTCGATAGATAATATAGATGTTATTAAAGATTTTGATAAAACATTTGAAAAATCAAAATATATTAAAAGTATGACTTATAATGATAAAGGTTTTGGAAGATTTAGTAAGGTTTTAAATGAAGATGATTTTGATAAATTAAGCATTATCGCAGAAGATAAAATAAAAGAAGCTATCAAAAACATTAAAGAAAGTAATTTTACTATTAATCCAAAAATACTTGGTATTAATAACTTGAGTTGTAATTATTGTCCTTATAAATCAATTTGTTTTGTAACCGAAAAAGATTATGTATATATTAAAGAAGATGACACATTTAAGGAGGATTCTTATGCCAAATTGGACTAAAGAACAAGAACAAGCTATATCCGAAAAAGGTAAAAATATTATCGTATCCGCAGGAGCTGGTTCTGGAAAAACTGCTGTTTTAACAGCAAGAGTTATTGAAAAATTAAAACAGAATATCCATATCAATGAACTTTTGATTTTAACCTTTACTAATAATGCTGCTTTTGAAATGAAAGAAAGGATTTTAAAAGAAATAGAAAAAAATAATGACCTATCTTACGAAAAAGAATTAATAGAAAGTGCTTATATAACAACATTTGATGGTTTTTTCTTATCTCTTGTAAAAAAATATCACTATTATTTAGGCATTGATTCAAATATAAAAATTATTTCTGATAAAATTATAAAACAAAAAAAAGAAGAAATTATTGATGAAATATTTAACGATTATTATCAAAAAGAAGATAACGATTTTATAAATTTAGTATCAAAATACGGTGTTAAAAATGATAAACCTGTAAAAGATGTAATTTTTAATTTAAGTGAAAAATTAGATTTATTAGTAGATACCAACAAGTTTTTAAATGATTATATTGATAGTTATTATAGTAAAGAAAATGTAAATAAACTATTTAATGAATATTTAGATATGATTAAAAAAAGAATTAGTTTTATAGATAATTCTTTGCATAATTTAAGTTTTTATTGTGATAGTTCTTATCATGAAAAAATAAAAGATGTTTTAAATCCACTTCTTAACTCTAATACCTATATAGATATTAAAAACAACTCTAACCCTACTTTACCAAGAGTACCAAATAATTCAAGTGAAGAATTAAAATACTATAAAAAACAAATAAGTGATGAATTAAAAAATATAAAAGATTTTTGCATATATAGTGAAGAAGAGTTAAAAAATGATTTAATAAATACTAAAAATGATGCTTCAATTATTATTGATATATTAAAAAAATTAAACGATAAAATAACTCTAGTCAAACTAAAAAATAATATGTTTTCTTTCAATGATATTAGTAAATTTGCTATAAAATTAGTTAAAGATTTTGATGATGTTAAAAACACTTTAAAGAATAGTTTTAAAGAAATAATGGTTGATGAATATCAAGATACTAGCGATATTCAAGAGGAATTTATTAAAAATATTTCTAATAACAATGTTTATATGGTTGGTGATATAAAGCAATCAATCTATCGTTTTAGAAATGCTAATCCTAATATTTTTAAAATAAAATATGATAAATATAAAAACAATGATGGTGGTATAAAAATTGACTTAAATAAAAACTTTAGATCCCGTGAAAATGTTTTAAATAGTATCAATGATATTTTCAATCATATTATGGATATGAAAATTGGCAATGCAAATTATCAAAAAGAACATAAACTTATCTTTGGTAATCTAAGTTTTGAAACAATTGGCAAAACAGAGTTTAATCATAATTTAGAAATATATAATTATCCCAAAGATGATAAAAATTCAAAAGAAGAAATTGAAGCATTTTTAATTGGTAACGACATAAAAAATAAAATAGAAGAAAAATACCAAGTATTAGATAATGGTAACCTTCGTGATATAACATATAAAGACTTTTGTATCTTAATGGATCGAACAACTTACTTTAATGTTTATAAAAAAGTATTTGACTATTTAAACATTCCTCTAAATATCTATAAAGATGAAAATATTATAGAAACAGATGAAACTTTTTTAATAAATAATATCTTAAATTTAATAATTAATATAAAAACAAATAAATATGATAGTAATAAATTCTATTATACAAGTATTGCCAGAAGTTATTTATATAATATAGATGATCAAGAAATTTATAATGTTGTTATAAATAACAAGATTAAAGATAGTGATATTTATATTAAATGTAAAGAAATTGCTAAAAATATTGATGTGTTATCAAATTATGAAATAATTGAAAAAATAATAGATAAATTTAATTTTTATGAAAGAATGAGTTACACTAAAGATATAAAAAACAGAACTATTATTTTAAACAATATATTAGAGCAAACAAAAGAACTTGATATAACTGGTTATGACTTTTATAAAATGAGAGATTATTTTTCTTATTTAATTGATAATAAAAACGACTTGAAAATACCTGCTATTATAAGTAATGATGATATGGTAACTATTACAAACATCCATAAATCAAAAGGACTTGAATATAAAATATGTTACTATAGTGGTCTTTATAAAGAATTTAATATGCAAGAGTTAAAATCAAAAATTATTTATGACAACAATTATGGAATAATACTCCCAAGTTATGACGAAGGTTTTAAAAACACTTTTGTAAATATATTAAATAAAGAAAAAAATATTACTGAGGAAATATCAGAAAAATTAAGACTATTTTACGTTGCTCTTACAAGATGTAAAGAAAAAATGATTATTATATGTCCCTTATCTAATGATAAAATATATACAACAGATTCTTATGGAGTTATTGATTACTTAGATCGAATAAAATATAAATCATTTAAAGATGTATTAAATTCAGTTTATGATTACATTGAAAAATATATAAAACAAGTTGAAATACCAATAATTGATGAAAATTATAAAGATAATTATAATCTAAATTTAAATGACATTAAGTCTGGTAATAAAATAATAATACAAGAAAAAACATTTGATAAATCTCTAAAAGAAGAAAAACACTATTCTAAAAATATTAATAAAATTTTGTCGAGTGAAGAAGTAAAAAATATGAACTTTGGTACAGAAATGCATTATATTTTAGAAAATATCAACTTTAAAAATCCAGACTTTTCTAATCTTGATGAGTTTAAAATAAACATTATAAAAAACCTTTTACAAAATGATATTTTTAAAGATATAGAAAACTCTAAAATATATAAAGAATATGAATTTACATATAATGATGATAAAGAAACAAAAAATGGTATTATTGATTTAATGATAGAACATGAAAAATTTATTGATATTGTTGATTATAAATTAAAAAATATAAGTGATGATGCTTACATTAAACAACTTAATGGATATAAAGAATATATAAAAAATAAAACAAAAAAAGATGTCAATATTTATTTATATTCACTATTAGAAAAAACACTAGTTAAACTTTGATTTAGCTAGTGTTTTTTGTACCATTTTAGATTCAAAATCCAAACAATTTTTACCCCATAGTAACAAATTAATTGAAGAACTAGATTTATTAATAAATGTTTCTAATTTAGAAAATCCCATTTTTTTAAATTCTTTATTTATTAAAGACTCACTTAAATCAAAATCCTCTTTAGTATAATTAGATAATATGTAAATTAAACCCAGTTCAATGAGATATTTATTATAATTTGTCATATTATTTAAATAATCATGATTACTTATTTCTTTTTTATAAGAAAAAACATCAAATTCTTTAGTTCTTACTTGTTCTTTAATCATTTCTTTTGTTTCTTTTTTTAATAATTCTTTAAATTCTTCATTACCCATATTATCAATATCATTACAAGATATTGTATTAAAAATAGTAAGCATAAAACTTGTTCTTATATCAATAGTTTCTTCGTATCCATAATCTTTTGTTAGTTCAAAACAAACATCTTTTATATGATCCTTTAATATTTCTAATTTTTCTTTACTTTTAATAATATTAAAATTATTATTCATAGTACAACCATCCCTTTTCTTGGTTATTAGATTATACTATAAAATATGCAAAGTGTCAAAAGAATATTAATTTATCTAGCGTTACGGATTATTACAATGCCGGAACCTCCTGAGCCGCCCAGGCCATCTTCTGAATTAGTACAAGGTCCTTTACCACCGCCGCCTCCGCCGCCGCCAGTATTTGATGTACCACTTCCACCATTTCCACCATTTCCACAGGAACTTTCACTTCCGCCTTTTCCTCCGTTGCCACCACCACCAGCTCCTCCAGCTCCACCAGATTGGTCTGTGCCACCTCCGCCGCCGCCTCCGCCGGAATATATATCTCCTCCTGCTTCACCAAATTCACGGGTTGTTGTTCCTTGACCACTTCCTTGTGTGAAACTATAACCTCCTCTTATTCCGTTTCCACCATCTGAACCCCCAGTAGACAGTCTGCCACCACCACCACCAGAACCACCATTACCTCCAGCTTGGTGAGCGCCACTTTTACCACCATTGGCTAAATATGAATCAAAATAAGATGGTTGCCCTGTTGCAGTAGTATAAGAAGCATTTCTTTGCGCACCCGCTCCAATTATAATGGAGTGAGAAGAATCTTTAGCTATATTAACATTTTTTATAGTTTTTGTATAACCACCACCGCCACCACTACTATAATTTATCTCACCATAAGTTCCAGCTCCACCTCCTCCAACTAGGAAGATATCTATATTTAAATCACTACTTGTTAGAGTAAAAGTACCGGAAGTTAAAAACTTAATTCTCCAATTTCCATCACCATCGTCTATAAATTGATGACTTCCTGTATATGTATATACTGGAAAAGTTACAACATTTATATCATCGCTTACATTAGATTCTTTGTTATAATTACCATTTATATCTTGGATTACATTACTATTTAGTTTTATATTACCTGTTGTACTT
Source organism: uncultured Mycoplasma sp. (assembly GCA_945947035.1). Lineage (GTDB taxonomy): Bacteria > Bacillota_I > Bacilli_A > RF39 > UBA660 > CAG-611. The sequence continues at coordinate 8,507 of CAMEXD010000003.1, forward strand.
GTTTCACCTGAAGTTATAGTAATAGTATATTTATAATCATCATCTATTTGTTCTTTTTCTATATTACTTATTGTTATATCTCCTGTTATTGTAAAGTTATCACTTGTTAAAGTAGTATCAATTACACCAAAATTATCTGTACAATTCATAGTATAATTTGCATTACTATTTATTCCTATTTCTGATACATCAGGTCCATCTATTACACATACTGGTCCTTTTAAATCACTATAAACTATTTTTATACTATTTTCTTGTTCTACTTCATAACTAAATAAGGCATATGAAGTTAGTCCTACACATGATAGTATCACAAGTATTATCGTTGCTAATAAATATTTATTTATTATTTTTACATCGGTTAAGAGGAAGTTTCTTATTTTTTTATATCAAATTTCTCCATATTGTTACCTCTTACTTAGTATAGAAAAAATATTTTTATTTATACTAAAAGTTTAACATATTATTTTTTTTATATCTATATTATATTTTACTAACATAGAAAATAATATTTAGATAATTAATAATTATTTATATAAAGATTTTACTTTATTTATCTATAAAAATGTAGGTTTGTAAACACTTTAAATTTTTATTTTCTATTAAAACCATTTTAGTTTTTACCATATTTTACCATTTTGAATAGTTCTATGACTTATTTTAACTTAACTATGTCTATAAGATACAAATATTTAGTTTATGAGGTATTTTTACTATAAATAACTAAACTATTGATGAATTAAATAATGACTTAAAATTTATTAAAAGACTTAATGTTTTCTCTCATTCAAAAACTTTTTTACAAGCTCAAATGATTTTATTCAAGTTATTTATAACACTTTTTATAGCAATGGAATAAACTACATAGAAAAAGGAGTTTTTATGATAGAATTTTTTATTAATCAAAATCATGTAATTCAAGCTTTAATTGCTACTTTATTTACTTGGTTTATTACTTGTCTTGGAGCATCTTTTGTTTTTTTCTTTAAAAAAATCAATAAAAATGTAATGGATGCTATGCTAGGATTTTCTGGTGGTGTTATGATTGCTGCTTCTTTTTGGTCTTTGCTTAGTCCTGCAATTGAACTTGCTAATAGTTTAAATTTAATAACATGGCTTGTTGCATCTTTTGGTTTTATAAGTGGAGGTATGCTTTTATTTATTGGAGATAAAGTATTTGATCATTTGACAAAAAAGAAATTAAAGGATAGTAATAATAGTTTAAAAAGAAGTCTAATGCTTATTGCATCAATAACTTTGCATAATATACCTGAAGGATTAGTTGTTGGAGTTGCTTTTGGATCTATCCTTTATAACTTAGAAGGCGCAACGCTTTTATCAGCGTCTCTTCTTGCTCTTGGAATTGGTATTCAAAACTTTCCCGAAGGAACTGCGGTTAGTTTACCCCTTAGGAGAGAAGGTTTTTCTAGAAAAAAAGCATTTTTCTACGGACAATTAAGTGGTATAGTTGAACCAATTTCTGGTGTTATAGGTTGTCTTTTAGCACTTAAAATAAGAAGCATCTTACCTTTTCTACTTGCTTTTGCAGCAGGTGCGATGATATATGCTGTAGTTGTTGAAATAATACCAGAAAGTCAAACTAATAAAAAAAAGAACCTTATGGCCCTATTTACTCTTATTGGTTTTTCAATAATGATGATACTTGATATAGCTTTAGGCTAGCTATATCTTTTTGTTTGATGTTTCATATAAAAGTTTGTATTCTTTATTTTTATTTAATAACTCTTCATGAGTACCAAAATCAATAATTTTTCCCTTATCTATAAAATAAATCTTGTCTGAATTAACAATAGTAGACAATCTATGGGCAATTATTAACATAGTATAATTACCTTTCATATTATTGATAGACGTTTGAATTTGTTTTTGAGTTTCATTATCTAAAGCACTAGTTGCTTCATCAAATAAAATTATTTTTGTATTTCTTAAAAGTGCTCTTGCTATTGCTATTCTTTGTCTTTGACCTCCAGATAAAACCACCCCACCTTCTCCTAAAACTGTATCATATTTATCTTTTAAAGTCATAATAAAATCATGAATACAAGCTATTTTGCAAACTTCTTTTATTCTTTTATCACTCGCATTTTTATCTACAATTCTTAAATTATCTTTAATACTCATATTAAAAATATATGGATTTTGAGTAACAAGTGAAATATTATCTTTTATAGATTTTTCATCTAAACTATTTATATCATAACCATCTATAAAAATCATATTATCGTTTACATTATACATTTTATTAATTAAAGAAAATATTGTAGTTTTACCACTACCACTTTTACCTACAAAACCAATTGTTTCATTAGGGTTAATTTCAAAACTTATTTTATCTAATACCTTCTTTTTATTATTATAAGAAAAACTAACATTATTAAACTTAATACTTCCTAAACAATTATCAATATGATTGTTACCAAAATGTTCTTTTTTATATTTATTCTGATTAATTAGTTCAAATACTCTATTGGCAGATATATTGAACTCTTCAGATGATTCAATAAGACGTGTAATACTATTTATCAAATATGAAGCATTATATTTATACATATAAATAATTACAAAATTTTCTATTGATAAATTTCCAATATTAACTAAAATACATCCTAAAACTATTAATAAAAAGTTTAGAATTCCAGAAATATTATCTGTAAAGATATCAAAACTACATGATATTTTTGCTAATTCAATCCTCTTATTGATTGATTCAGTAACTTTGTCTTCAATTAAAGAAAGTGAATTTTCTTTAGAATTTAATACTTTAATATCTCTTATACCACGAATAAATTCATTAGTTATACCAGTATTTCTTTCTTCTAATTCTCTATAATTTTTTTTGATATTTGTTACCTTAATTATTCTTCTTTTCTTTATTATAAATTTGCATATCATAATAATGATCATAAAGAAAAACATTATTTTATTTAAGACAAATATTGTCACAAATACTCCAACACTGGATAAAATATCAAAAAAATCTGTTCCTATTGTACTAAATATCGTTGATATTTCTCTTGCATCTGTTTTTAATCTATCAATAAATATTCCAGAATTATTTTTATCAAATTCTTCTATTTCTAAATTAAATATTTCTTTTAATAATTCAAGTTGTATTTGTAAATCTATCATTTCAAATATTCTTGAATTTATAAGATATATTATATTACCTATTACAACATCAAGAATATTAAATATTAATACAATAAATGCAATTATAATTAAAGTGTTTAATTCACCATTTGTTAAAGAAATCATTAATTTTGCACTAAATAAAGGTCCAACTACTCCAATTAATGTTAATAAAAGGGTTAAAATAAAGTTAAGTATTATTTTATTTTTATATGGTTTTATATATTTAAATGTTTTTTTTAAGTTTAATAAAGTTTCTTTTATATTTAGTTTTTCTTTCTTTTTTTTCATAACAAACACCCTAATTACTTTATTTATTAAAAAGGTAATTTCATTTTACCATTCATCAATTGTTTCATCATTTTTTTACTTTCATCAAATCTTTTTAATAAATTATTTACTTCTGTTACATTTCTTCCTGAGCCTTTTGCTATTCTTTCTTTTCTTGATGCTTTTAAAATATCTGGATTTTTTCTTTCTTCAGGTGTCATTGATAAAATTATTGCTTCAACATGAGCAAGTTCTTTAGGATCAATTTTCACTTTATCAAGTCCTGCTTTTTTAGCACCAGGTAGTAATTTCAAAATATTTTCAAGTGAACCTAATTTTTTCATCTGTTTCATTTGCTCTAGAAAATCTTCTAAATCAAATTTACCACTTTTCATTTTTTTAAGTGATTTTTCTGCACTTTCTTCATCGATTACTTCGTTTGCTTTATCAACAATTGATAAAATATCGCCCATTCCAATAATGCGTGATGCCATACGATCTGGATAAAAATAATCTATTCCATCAAGTTTTTCAGATGTACCAATAAATTTAATTGGAACATTAGTTAAATGTCTAACCGATAAAGCAACACCACCTCTTGTATCACCATCAAGTTTAGTTAAAATAACACCAGTTAAATCAATTGCTTCATTAAATCCTGTTATAACATTTATAGCATCTTGTCCCATCATAGCATCTATTACTAATAATATTTCTTTTGGATTTACTTCTTTTTTTATGTTTTCTAATTCCATCATCAATTCTTCATCAATATGAAGACGTCCTGCAGTATCTATTAAAACATAATCATAGTTGTTTTCTTTAGCATATTCTATAGCATTTTTTGATATCTCAACTGGATTTTTTAAGCCTTCGGAATAAACTTCAATATTTAATTCTTTTCCTATTTGTTTTAATTGATCTATGGCAGCAGGTCTATAAACATCACACGCTACTAGAAGTGGTTTTTTACTATGTTTTTTTCTTAATAAATTAGCAAGTTTTCCAATAGTTGTTGTTTTACCACTTCCTTGAAGTCCTACAAGCATAAGAATCGCAGGATTACCATTTAAATTAAGGGGAGCATTTTCTCCTCCTAAAAGTTTTTCTAACTCATCACGAACAATACCAACAAACATTTCTCCTGGAGTTAAGCTTTTTTTAACCTCTTCTCCTAAAGCTTTTTCTCTTACGGTACTTGTAAATTCTTTAACAACTTTATAATTAACATCAGCTTCTAAAAGAGCAAGTCTTATTTCTCTCATCATTGGTTCTATATTTTCTTCAGTTATTTTGCCATAACCTTTGATATTTTTTATTGCATTTTGTAATCTATCACTTAAATTTTCAAACATATTAATCACCAAAATTATTGTATCAAAATAGAAAAATAATTACAAGTTTTATTAAAAATTCACAAAAACACTAAAAACTATTCAAAAAATATTGATTTTTAAAAAGAAAAATGGTAAGATTAACTTACATCAAATTTGCAGATGTGGTTCAATGGCTAGAACATGGCCTTGCCAAGGCTAGGATGCGGGTTCGATTCCCGTCATTTGCTCCAAAAGATAAAATCGTCGCATCTAGTGACGTTAATGATTAAATCAACTCAAGTTGATTTTTTATTTTATGATGAATTAAATACACTATTTTTAGATTTAAAACACCAATGTCTATATAAAGATTTCTAATTGTTATCAAAGTCATTATAACTACTAATTGATACACAAATATAAAAATAAGATATAAATCACTTTCAATTAATCATTTGATTCTATATAATTTTAGATGGCAATATATAGCAAAAGAAACGAAAATATGATAAAATATTTCATGTGAGGTGAAAATATGAAATGTATGCTAATGAATAAAAACAAAGAAATATTAACAGCTGAATATCAATTGTCTTTAGGAGTGTTTACTGATATTTATGATGTTTTTAATATAAATTTTGCACCAATAATTTTAAAGAATGCGTATCAATCTAACGAAGATTTGAAAGTATCGTTATCAGAGTGGTTTAAAGGTAGAGGAATTCCTTCTTGGAGAGATGATTTAGATTTATTATTAGCAAAATTAAATATTTCTACACCTACAGAATTACTTGATAAAGCATTTGGATTATCACTATCAGATCAATATTGGATAAAACCATTTGATTCTAAAATAGAATATAAAGATATTAATTTCTTCGAACATGATTTTGAAGATTCGGAATTTACAAACGCAACTTTTTCTAATGACAGAGAATCAAATACTAAAATTAGTTTAATATCACCAAATAATACTACTGATGGAAGATTAAAGAAAACTTGGATAATAGAAAATGGTAAAAGATACTTGCTTAAAGGAGGATATAAAAATGAAGTTATGCAACCTTTTAACGAAGTATTAGCAACTATGATTTGTAATCGTTTAGGATTTAAGCATATCCCTTATACCATAGATGTTGTTAAAGATAAAATTGTATCCAAGTGTGAATGTTTTATAAATAAAGATACAGAATTAGTTTCAGCATATCAAATATTACATAATAATTGTGATAAAGATAAAGCTTATGAAACTTATATAAATTTATTAGAAAGCAAAGGTATTTCTAATGCTAGAGAAGAAATTGAAAATATGTTTATCTTAGATTTTATAATGTTAAATGAAGATAGACATTTAAATAACTTTGGTATTATAAGAAATGTTGAATCTTTAAATTGGATAGAAACTGCTCCAATATTTGATACAGGACAATCATTAAATATATTAGATTATAATGATGATGAATTAATAATAAATGGAGATGGAAGATTTTTCTATAATGTGAATAATTTTGATACAATAATTGATTGTATTAAAGATATAAAAAGATTTGATTTATCAAAATTAGATGATATTTGTGAAGAATTTGATGATTTATTACACAAATATCAAAATATAACTAAAATGACTGATAGAAGAATAAATAAAATATGTACATTATTATTAAGTAGAATAAATAAATTAAAAAGAATTATAGAATCTAAATAAAATATATAAGCAAACTTTTATAGTTTGCTTTTTAAGTTACTTAATTTATTCTAGTATTAAATTATCCAATGAATTATTAAGTATTAAAATATATATCATTTAGTATATTTACCAATGTATGTAATTTTTTAATTTATAAAATATATAAAAAAATATAATTTAATGATATAATATTTATCGAGGTGATGTTATTATGAAACCCGGTTTAGGTGTTGGAGTAATGATTGTAAAAGAAAACAAAATATTATTAGGTTTAAGAAACCCTGATAAGGAAAAAGCTAGTAGTGAATTACAAGGACAAGGAACTTGGACTATGCCAGGAGGCAAAGTTGAATTTATGGAAAAATTGGTAGATGCTGCTAAAAGAGAATTAGAAGAAGAAACTAGTTTAAAAGCCACAAAATTAGATCTTTTATGTATATCAGATGATATGACTGATACTGTACATTATGTTACTGTTGGATTTATTGTTAAAGAATATACTGGTGAAATAAAAACTATGGAACCAGAAACTATATTAGAATGGAAATGGTTTGACTTAAATGATTTACCAAGTAATTTATATAAGCCAAGTCAAAAATGTATAGAAAAATATAAAAAAGGAATAATATACGAATAAGTATTATCAAATAAAACAAATTTCTTAAATTATGAACGAATAAATAAATTTGGTTACTTGCAATTAGATTATATAAAAAAACGTTAGATTATATATATTTCTAACGTTTTAATATTCAAATTATTTCTATATTAATATCTCATTAAATTGTTATTCTCCAATTGTTTTAATAATTCTTCTATTTCAATACTTAAATCTTCTACTTCTTGTTGTTTTTGACACTTTTCAATTAATAATTTTTTATATCTTTCTAATAATAATTTTTCTTTATTATATTTATTTGTTTCAAGTTCTTCTTGTTGTTCATCTGCATAACTATCATCTTTTAATAATAAACCAAAATTACGTAAAGATTCTTCTACTTCTTGTAATATTTTTACTCCTATGCCATTTTTTTTAGATAATTCAAATTTTGTCATTTTGCTAAAATCATCAATAGTCATAACATTAGCTCTTTTTAATGCATTAAAACTTCTTTCAGACAAATTTAATACTTCAATTGGTAATTTTTTTAAGTCTTCAGGCATTTTTGAAAAAGATTCAACCTTAAAAGATAATCCAAAATTTTGCAAACAAATTTCTATCTTTTCTAATTCTTTTTCTCCTATACCATCTATCTTTGATAATTCAAATTTTGTTTTTCCAATAAGATCATTTATAGTTGTTACATTTGCTCTTTGTAATGCATTAAAACTTCTTTCAGATAAATCTAACAATTCAATTGGTACTTTTTTTAATTTTTTAGATATTTCTAAAAACGATTCTTTTTTAAAAGATAAACCAAAACTATTTAAAGATGATTCTATTTCTTTTAATTCTGTTACTTCAATATCAATTATTTTAAATAATTCAAATTTTGTTAAATTTGTAAGGTCATTTATAGTTATTATATTTGCTTTTTTTAAAGCATTTTTATTTTCATCTGATAATTTTAATACATCAATTGATAAATGATGATCTTTTTTTAGCATTTCTTTTTTTGATTCTTCACTAAAAAGTAAAATAAAATCATATAAAGAAGATTTAATTTCCTCTAAACTTGTTTTTCCTAAAAAATATACTTCAGATAATTCTTTACTTGTCATTCTTGTAAGATCATTTAGTGTTTTAATATTTGCTCTTTTTAAAGCGTTCAAACTCCTATTTGATAAATTTAATACAGTAATTGGTAAAACTTTTAAGTCCTTCGCTTGTAAAACACTATTAAAAGAAAAGCCTAAATTAGCTATTTTTTCCTTTAAAATGTTAAATTTTGCTTCATTATTTATTTTTTCAAATAGAAATATTTCATTAACAGAAATAAGATCACCTATTGTATTTATTCCAATACTTTGAAAATAATTTAAATCATTAACAGAAAGATTTAAATTTCTAATTGAATCTGATAATAAAAGTTTTTGGTTTTGATTTTTAATATTATTTACTAATAATCCATTTCCAAAAATAATTTGATACTTTAAACAATTTAGAATTCTTGTTTTTAATTCTGCAATTCTTTGTCTTGTTAAGTTTAAAATCTCCCCTACTTTTTTATAAGTTTGACAAGTTCCATTATCTAGTATTCCAAATAACTTTCTTATAATAAAAGTTTGTCTTTCATCTAATATTTCTACTTTATCTTTTGATAAATCATATAATTCATCTACTAAAACAATTGTTAGTTGTTCTATATATCCATTTAATTTATCTAATTCTTCATCTGTTATTTCTTCTTTAAAAAATTTGAGTAAATATTGTTTTATATCTTCTTTTGACATTTGTTTCATGTTAACTAACCCCCTTAATTAAAGCGGATATATTATAACATAAAGTTTAATTTTGGTCAAATTTTGTAAGGTTTTTTAATTCATGATTATATAGTTTTTTCATATAATTTAATAAAGGGATTAATTATGATACCAAATATTCCACCAAAACTTTTTTCTTTTAGTGCTATAGCTGTTGGATATTTACTTATTGATGATGCTACTGCTAGAGAACAAAATGCATTGGGAAATTGGCTTATGTTAGTAGCACAAGTACTATCTACAAACGCTTTTTATCGTCAAGTAATGCAAGAAAGAGGACTTGAAGAAGAAAAAGCAACTGAATCTGGTAAAAAAAGGATTAACAAAACAAGAAATAATGAAGAAACCATAATAATGATTGAAAAAATGATTAAAGCATTAGAAAAGGAATTAGAAGAATTAAAAAAATTTCAAAACCACTAAAAAATTTTAATCTTTTTCTATTTCTTTTAAACAATATTCTATCATACTTATTACTACATTATTAAAAGAAGTATCATTTTTTATAGCAATTTCTTCTACTTTTTTAGCTAGTTCTTCTTTTATATATAACGATCTATATATAGAAGTTTTTTTATTTCTAGTTTTATTTACAATAAATTTCATTAAATCACTCCTTGACTTAAATATAGTATGTGAATAAAATATACAATATATTAGATTTTTCTATATATTTTTTATTTAAGGAGTAATAAAATGAAACACAAAAGATTTATAACAACATTAAAAAAAGCATTTAAAAATGCAATTTTAAGGATAAAAAAAGATAATAACTTTTATAAAGTATTATCAATTCAATATACAATTAAAGATATTCTTAAAAGAAAAAAAACATTATGATAACTATTATTTTCTTATTCTTACAAAATCTTTATTAATAATATTACTATTTTGATTAGTATCAGTTAATGTATTTTGTTGGTATTTTTTATTTAATCTATCAGAAATCATACAATTATATTTTTCTTGAATTTGTTTTTTTTCTCTTATTTCACTTAATTCTTGCTCAAGTTCATCTTTTTTATTAATTAATTGTGTAATATTATTTTTTCTAATATAATTTCTATTATGATTTGTTTTATAAAAATATCTTGGTAAATTAAAACAAGTAACAATTGCAGTTACCCCTAATAAATTGGGATTAGTACCAAGTAATTTAGTAATTGCTATTATAGTTCCTGATATTATAGCAATTTTAAGTATTAATTTTAGCATTTCTTTTTTATTAGCTTTTTTAAAATTATTTATATTATCTATTGTAATACAATTTAATTTTATACTACTAACTAATTTATCTTCTTCTTTTTCATAATAAGAAATAATTTTATTTGATTTTTCAAGATTTTCTTTACATATTAATTCTTCGTCTTTCGTATTCATAAGTCATCCTCCATATAGGTGCATTACATTTTACTCTAATTGTATTAATTTGTCAATTTTTTATAACTAAAAATTTGTATATAATTGATAATAATTGTTCATCATAGTTATAGAAAGAAAGGAAGATAAATTATGGAAAATGTGCCAGAAATGATATCAACTAAAGATTTAGCATACATTGAAGATATTTTTAATTGGAATTTAACAACTGCTAAAGCTGCTAATTGTTATAGTAAAAAAGTTCAAGATGAAGAATTAAAAAACTTTTTTGAAGCTTTATATGAAGGACATAAAAATATATGTCAAGATTTAATTAATATTTTAAATGGGGAGGAAAATTATGGAGAATAATATGGTTTATAACCCTGAAGTTTCTGTTTCTAAAACTAAAGAAATGAATGATAGAGATTATTTAAATTGTATTCTAGAAACAGAAAAAAATATGTCAAATAATTTAAGCTATGCTTTAAACGAAGTAAGTAATGATGAATTATTTGATAAAATATATAATATTTTTGATGAAGTTAAAAATAATGCTAGAGATGCTTATACCCTTGCCTTTAAAAATGGTTGGTATAAATTAGAAAAAGCACAAGATAATAAAATTACTGAAAAAGCAAATGAATTACAACAAAAATATGATGAATTAAATGAAGAATCTAATTCAAATGAAAATAGCTAGAAATTAGCTATTTTTTTAGTATATCTTTTAAGTTTAATGATGCATTATATATATCTTTTTTTGATAAATTATTATCATTATTATTTAAAATATCAATTGCTTCTTTTAAAGAAACATTATTTTTTATCATAATGTCAACAAGTTTTGATTCAGTACTTACATCTTTTTGTTCTTCTTCTTTAAAACTTTTTTCAATAACAAAAGTATATTCACCCTTTTCAACATTTTCATTGTTTAATAAAGTTTCATAAACAGAATTTATATTCCCAAAATATGATTTTTCATGAAGTTTAGTTAAATCTGAACAAACACAAATTTTGATATCACCAAGATTATCTTTTAAATACTCTAAAGTTTTTAATATTCTTTTTGGAGATTCATAAAAGATAAAAGTATCAACATCGCTTTTTTTGATGTCATCAATTAATCTTTTTTTATCCCTTGTTTCTCTTGGAAAAAAACCATAAAAGGTAAAGGAATCATTTTTTAGTCCACTTATTGATAAAGCTGTTAAAGATGCACTTATTCCTCCAACTCCTATTACTTCAATGTTATTTAATCTTGCCTGTTCTACTAAAATATAACCAGGATCAGATACACAAGGAAGTCCAGCATCCGTTATTATTGCTATATTTTTACCATTTTTTAGCATTTCTATTATACTATTTACTTTTTCTTTTTCATTAAACTTATGATAAGCAATAAGTTTATTTTTTATATCATAATGATTAAGCAGTATTAAACTATGTCTTGTATCTTCACACAAAATGACATCTACACTTTTTAAAGTATCAATTGCCCTTTTGGTAAAATCATCTAAATTTCCAATTGGAGTTGCAACAACATATAATATTCCCATAAAATCACCTACTCATTTTCCTTTATTTCTTTCTTTAATTCATCTAAAATATTTAAAGCTTCAAGTGGTGTTATTTTTAAGATATCAACTTCTTTTAATTTTTCTTTTATAACATCATGTTTTTCTTCTGCCATATCAAAATCAAGGCTAGTTTGCTTATAAACTTCTTTCTTATTTTTAGGATTTTCATAAATATCTAAGATTTCAGTTGCTCTATCTATTATTTCTTTTGGAAGACCTACTAAAGAAGCAACATGAATACCATAACTTCTGTCAACTGGGCCCATTTTTACTTTATGTAAGAATGTTATCGTACCATTTTCTTCTAAGGCAGAAACATGAACATTTTTTAAGTTTCTTAATTCTTGTTCTAAAACAGTTAATTCATGATAATGAGTTGAGAATAAAGTTTTACATTTTACTTTATTGTGAACATATTCTAGAATTGATCTAGCAAGACTCATTCCATCGTATGTTGCAGTTCCACGACCTAATTCATCAAATAAAATCAAACTATTTTCTGTTGCATTTGATACTGCATTATTTGCTTCTTTCATCTCAACCATAAATGTTGATTCACCAGATACTAAATCATCACTAGCACCAATTCTTGTAAATATTTTATCAAAAATAGGTATTTTACACTCTTTACAAGGAACAAATGAACCCATCTGAGCCATAATTATCGTAAGAGCAAGTGTTCTCATAAAAGTTGATTTACCACTCATATTTGGTCCCGTAATAAGTAGAATATTAGTTTTATTATCCATCATAATATCATTTGGAACATAAGTAAAATTAGCAACTTTTTCAACTACTGGATGTCTTGCATCTTTTATGTAAATACATCTATCATCAACAATCGTAGGTCTTACATAATTATTTGATTCTGAAACAACTGCTAAAGATAATAAGACATCAACTTCACTTATAATATTAGAAATATTTTGGATTTTTGGAATATAACCTCTTACAATATCTCTTATTTGTATGAATAACTCATACTCAAGTTGAATACTTTTTTCATCACTATTTAAAATTAAATCCTCTTTTTCTTTTAATTTAGGTGTTACATATCTTTCACAATTAGAAAGAGTTTGTTTTCTTGTATAGTTATATTCATCTTTTATTAAATCTTTTTGTCCATTAGATATTTCAATATAATAACCAAATACTTTATTAAATCCAACTTTTAAGTTTTTTATTCCTGTTCTTTCTCTTTCCTCTTGTTCTAGTTTTAAGATAAAATCTTTACCACCACTTGATAAACTTTTTAATTCATCAAGTTCTTTGCTATAACCTTTTTTTATTATATTTCCTTCTTTTATAGTAACTGGTGCATCTTCATTTATTGATTTATCAAGTAATTCATATAAATCATCTAATACTTCTAAAGTTCTATCATATTCTAATTCTTCAAGTATTCTTTTAATATGAGGAAGTGTACTTAAAGAATTTTTTAATTGAATTAGATCTCTAGCATTTAAATTACCATAGCTTATTCTTCCTGATAATCTTTCAAGATCATAAACATTATTTAAAAGTTCTCTTAATTCTTCTTTTAAGATAAACTCTGTAAGAAGTTTAGAAATAAAATCATATCTTCTTTCAATTTGTTTTTTATCTACTAAAGGATTTTCAATCCATCTTTTAAGAAGACGAGAACCCATTGCTGTTTTTGTCTTATCTAAAAGCCATAAAAGTGAATAAGTTCTTTCTTTTAGTCTTAATGTTTCAACAAGTTCTAGATTTCTTTTTGAGTGAACGTCTAATTCTAGATATTTGTTTTTATCTATTATGTTTACTTTTTGAAGATGGGTTAAATTACCTTTTTTAGTATCAGTTAAATAATACAACAAATGTTTTATAGAATTAACTACTCTAACATCTGTTATACTATCATATATATAAGAGTATGTATCATCATCAAGTAGTGAAGATGAAATAGTAATTAAAATGCTATAGTTTTCTCTTAATGTATTGATTATTTTTCTATCTACTAAATCATTTACAATTAATTCTTTAATGTCTAGTCTTATTATTTCATTTATTAATTTTTCAGTATCATAATTTATTAGTTCTGTATTTACTTCTCCCGTTGATATATCAGCATAACTAATAGCATAACAATGAGAAAAGTCATAGATACTTCCTATATAATTGTTGCTTTTTTCATCAAGACTACTTGATTCCATTAAAGTACCTTTAGTTACAACTTGAATTACTCCTCTTTCTACCATGCCTTTTTGATTAGGATCAGTTAATTGTTCGCAGATTGCAACTTTATATCCTTTTTCTACTAATTTTTCTAAGTATGGCAAATAAGCATGATGAGGAACACCACACATAGGAACACGACTTTCTAAACCACAACTTTTACCAGTTAGAGTAAGTTCTAGTTCTCTTGATGCAAGTTCTGCATCTTCAAAAAACATTTCATAAAAATCTCCAATTCTAAAAAATAAAATGGCATCTTCATAATTTTGTTTTATATCAAGATATTGTATCATCATTGGTGATAATTTATTTCTATCTACTTCATTTCTTTTCATATACTTCTACTTCACTTTCAAAAACGTCTTATTATATTCTACCAAATTCTTACATTTTTTTAAAGAGAAAATAACCTTTTTTGAGATTTATTTTATATACAAATTAAAACAAGAAACAATTTAAATGTTTCTTGAGTTTATATCTAATTTGTATTGCCGCGATAGATTTTTATAAAACCTGCACTGCCAGAACCTGGTGTACCTTTTCCTTGATCACCTTCGCCTGTAAGTTTTCCATTTTTATGGCCAACCCAGATATATCCTGTTGCACCAGCACCTCCAGTATTACTGCCTCCGCTATAGTCAGTTGTACCTCCAGCACCACCGGTTCCAGATGCACTCCATCGAGTTCCAGTTGTATCATTCATATAAGTAATTCTATCTACTCCAGCACTACCTGATTTCCCATTTGCATTTATATAGTTTCCACCTGAATCAATACCACCAGTGCCCCCAGAACCAGAGCTAGAAGCGTAATGGGAAGCATCACTACCAGTATTTGCAGAAGTAACAAGCATTGAAGAATAAGATTCCACAGAACTATTAATATTTGCAGTTGAAGTAACACCTATTGATCCAAGAGAAAATACAATAGTATCTCCTTTATTTAGCATTACTCTTGAACAGGCACATCCTCCACCTCCTCCTCCGCCGCCACCATAGGCGTATAATTTTGTGTCAAGATCCTGATAGTCACCATAACCACCATTACCAGAAGCTCCAAATAATTCTATTTGAAAATATCCATCTTCCGGAGCAGTCCATGTTTGTGATGTTGTATATGTGTTTATTAAAATATATTCTGTTGGTTCACTTGGAAAAGTTACAACATTTATATCACTACTTACATTAGATTCTTTGTTATAATTACCACTTTTATCTTGTATTGTATTAGCTTTTAATTTTATATTACCTGTTGTACTTGTTTCACTTGAAGTTATAGTAATAATATATTTATAACCATTATCTATTTGTTCTTTTTCTATATTACTTATTGTTATATCTCCTGTTACCGTAAAGTTATCGCTTGTTAAAGTAGTATCAATTACACCAAAATTATCTGTACAATTCATAGTATAATTTGCATTACTATTTATTCCTATTTCAGAGGCATCTGGTCCATCTATTACACATGTTGGTCCTTTTAAATCACTATAAACTATTTTAATATTATTTTCTTGTTCTACTTCATAACTAAATAAAGCATATGAAGTCAGTCCTACACATGATAGTATTACAAGTATTATCGTTATTAATAAATATTTATTTATTATTTTTACATCGGTTAAGAGGAAATTCTTTAGTTTTTTAACTTGCCCCCCCCCCATATCGAATTTTTGTTTGCATTTTTTTATACCTCCATTTTTTTAACACAAAAAAATGTGTTATTTTCTATGAGATTATCATAACAGATTTTTATATTTTTTACTATATAAATTTATTTTTTAATAATTATATCAAAAAATAAACCAAAAGAAAGAAAAATATTCTTGTTTTAATTTGTATTACCACGATATATCTTTATAAAACCAGATTTTCCTGAATCTCCTGCATATTTTTCTATATTTGCCGATGAAGTTCCGTCTTTATTATAAACATCTCCACCTTTTCCTCCAACATTTCCACCAGTATATCCTGGAGAACCTCCTGATCCTCCTACTGCTCTCGTTGTCCCTGACCATACTATATTTCGTTGTCCAATTAATCCTTTTTCTCCATTAATATTTTGATAATTTCCTCCAGAAGCAACTCCACCTTCACCACAAGTATCCATGTGAGCTGTACTTGTGATATCTCCAGCATCTGTTCCACTTGTTGTTTGCATATTTGCATATGTTTCTTTTGAACTTTTAATTACTACCGAAGAAGTAGCACCAACGCCACCAATTGTAAATGTTATTTTATCCCCTTTATTTAACTTCACACGAGAATTAGCATAAGCTCCACCACCTCCACCATTTCCTCCATTAAAATAATAATGAAAAGGACTGGAAGAAGTATAAGTATGACCCTTGCCTCCGTTTCCACTTGAACCGAATAATTCTATTTGAAAATATCCATTTTCTGGAGCAATAAATGTACCAGAACTTGTATACGTATCCATAAACACATATTCTGTTGGTTCTGGTGGAAAAGTTACAACATTTATATCACTACTTACATTAGATTCTTTGTTATAATTACCACTTTTATCTTGTATTGTATTAGCTTTTAATTTTATATTACCTGTTGTACTTGTTTCACTTGAAGTTATAGTAATAATATATTTATAACCATTATCTATTTGTTCTTTTTCTATATTACTTATTGTTATATCTCCTGTTACCGTAAAGTTATCGCTTGTTAAAGTAGTATCAATTACACCAAAATTATCTGTACAATTCATAGTATAATTTGCATTACTATTTATTCCTATTTCTGATACATCAGGTCCATCTATTACACATACTGGTCCTTTTAAATCACTATAAACTATTTTTATACTATTTTCTTGTTCTACTTCATAACTAAATAAGGCATATGAAGTTAGTCCTACAAATGATAGTATTACAAGTATTATCGTTATTAATAAATATTTATTTATTATTTTCACATCGGTTAAGAGGAATCTTCTTAGTTTTTTAGCATACCCACCATAGTTAATTTTTGTTTGCATATTTTTTGCCTCCGTTTTTTTAACACAGAAAATGTGTTATATTCTTATGAATTAATTCTAACATTTTTTTATATTTTTTACTATATAATTTTATTTTTTAATAATTATATTGGAAAAATAAACCAAAAGAAAACAAATTATTGACAGAATATTTTATTTATAATAGTATTTAAGACGTAGAGGAATATTATATTAATTTTTTAATATAATAAAAAAGAGACAACACTAATTTTGTTCGTTAGTACTGTTTCTATTCTATTTAGTGATTATTTATTAATAAAAAGTACCATTTCAAATGTTTGATTGGTACTTTTTATTATTACAAATTATTTAATACTTCAAGAGCTTCATCGAATGTTGATACTCCATAAATTTTGATATCATAATTTTTCTCCTGTTTTATTTTAACTGCTTCATCATAGTTTTCTATAGGACAGATAAAAATATCACATTTTTTACTCACTGCTCCTTTTAATTTTTCTTTTACTCCTCCGATTTCACCAACATTGCCATCATCATCAATTGTTCCTGTACCACTTACTTTATATCCTTTAGTTATATCATAATCCACTAATTTATTATAAATACTTAAAGTCATAATAAGTCCTCCGGATGGTCCAACTTCTTTATCACTAAATGAAAACGTTATATCAGGATCAGTTTTAAAATATTGTTTTACTGCAAGATAGATACCAATTTTTTTTACACCATCAATATCAATAAGAGTTCCACTAACCTCTTTTTCTTTACCATTTCTTAAAACCGTTAAATTTATAATATCACTTTCACTAACAAAATTATTTAGATCATCCAAGGTGTTTATAGTATTTCCATTAACTTTTGTTATAATATCTCCAACTTCTACTTCTGTTTTAGCATTTTTATCAATATAAACAACATATATTTCTTCTTGTTCTATTTCGATTTTCTTACCAAGCTTTGTATATGCAACTTTAGTAGCACTATTTAAAGATGAATTAAAATACATTTTTTCTCTGAAATCATATTCATTTTTTTCTTCATTTTCAAGGGTTACTTCTTCTATTTTATTAAGAGTAAAACTAGGT
Source organism: uncultured Mycoplasma sp. (assembly GCA_945947035.1). Taxonomy (GTDB): domain Bacteria; phylum Bacillota_I; class Bacilli_A; order RF39; family UBA660; genus CAG-611. The sequence continues at coordinate 26,550 of CAMEXD010000003.1, forward strand.
ATAATTTTACCTAAAATAAAAGTTAAGACATTTCCATTTAATTCTTTAACATAGCAAGAATTAAAGCTACCTTCTTTTTTTATTTCATCTTCCACTTCTATTTTTTTATCCATATTTATTATACCACCACCAATTGTTAAAGTATAATCTGTTGGAATAATAAGAATTAAAGCAACTAAAATTGGCGCAAAAAAAGATATAACTTCTTTAGGATTTTTAAAAAAATTTATCAAATTGTTTTCAATTTTTTGTATCATAATTTTTCTCCTTAATATAATTATAACAGAGGATATTTGGAATATGAAAAAAATATTTATTAAATTTACAACTTTTTTATTTATCATATTTTTAATCTATAGTATTTTTACTAAAACAAAAGTTGTTACAAGCTCTATAGAATTTAGTATGAACTTATTTTTAAAAAATATTTTTCCTTCACTATTTCCTATGTTTATTTTAACATCTGTTTTAACAGCAATTGGTTTACCTGATTTTCTAGGTAATATTTTTAATAAACTATGGCATATTTTATTTAAAACTAAAGGTATATCTTCTTTTGTATTTTTTTCATCTATGTTAAGTGGTTTTCCAAGTAGTGGTAGATTAATAAATGATCTATTAGATAAAAAATTAATCAATGAGACTGATGCTTCTAAAATGCTTAATTTTACTTTTTTTGCTAATCCTTTATTTGTTATTAATACAGTTGGTGTTATGTTTTTAAATAATAGAAAAATTGGTATGTTAATTTTATTATCTCATATTTTAGGTAATATTATCGTTGGTATTTTATTTAGAAATTTATATCAAGATAATGAAAAAATAGAAACTATTAGTTTTAAAAAATCACTTAAACTTTTCAATCAAAAAATAAATAATACCAATATAATAAAAGAGTTTTTAGGAAGTATTTCAAAAACTATTATTACTCTTTTAAATGTCTTTGGTATTATTACTTGTTTTATTATTTTAATAAATTTAATTAATATTGATATAAATCCTTTATTTAACTCATTATTTAAAGGCATAATAGAGCAAACAACAGGGCTTAAATATCTATCTATGACAAACATCTCTTATGATATAAAAGTATTTCTTTCAACATTTTTAATATCATTTGGTGGTTTAAGTATTCACGCTCAAATCTTTAATATTTTAAATAATTATAAAATTAAATATTATCCTTTTTTACTATCAAGAATAATTCATGCAGGAATCAGTACTTTTATAATTTATATTATTTTAAGCCTATAGGATGAATAATATTTATTCCATAATTTACATCTTTATCAATTTCATGATAAGGAATATTTATAATTAAAAACTTGTTATCATCACTTAGTTTTATAGTTATAATGCCATTAATTTCTAAGTATTCTCTTTTTGGGATAGGATATACTTTATTGTTGTAAGTTATAACAAAAGTACTATAATCGATACTAAATGTTGATTCACTATTATCTGCAAACTTAAATACTGCAGATATAGTTGTATTTGAAGTATCAGTATTTTTTAATTCTTTAAATTCTCTTTTTATTAAGTCATCACTTATTACTTTAGTTAGTGTAGTTTTATATTCTAAAAGTTCTTTTTCCATAGTAGTTGTAGTATTAGAATTTTTTAAGTTAATTATTACATCCATCATACCAAATACTAATATCATAAGCATTACAAAAACTACAATAAATTCAACAACAGATACACCTTTATTATTTAATTTTTTCATTATTTACCTCCTTAACATGGTGATATTGAAAAATTTTCTTTATCATTTTCTGAGATATATTTACGTCTTGTTCTATATAAATTCATTTCATTATTGCAACTATCTGTACATGGATAAGTAACTATATAATAATTATCTCCTTCTTGATAACATAATGGATTAGTATCACAATCGGTTGGCTTTGCTGTTCCATTATTATATAAATTGACTTTTTTATATGATTTTTCACAAACATTACTATCTCCAGTACAAGATTCTACTTGCCAAGAACTCCAATCACTATAAGTTACAGTTTGACATATTTTGGAATAAAATTGATCACTTGAATAACCCGTTTTTGTTTTAACTGTTAATCTTAAAAGTTCGCCAGTTTCATTATCTTTTATATCAAGATAATTTATATATTTACTTAATGGACCTGTATAATTAGTAGGTTTATATTTAGTTATTACAGCATCTGTTATATCATATTGATCTGCAAGTAATTGACAAGAAAAATTGCCATAACTATAATTTACAGAACATAATCCATCTTCTACTATTGTTAAGTAATTATCAGAGTTAAGTGTTAAATTAATTCTACTACCACCATTATAGAAGTATCTTAATAACATAACTTTTAAATAATAATTAGCGTATAAACTTTCAACATCGTTATACTCTATTCTTTTTTCATACTCTCCTTTTGTTGGTACAAAATTTGTAAATAAAACTGTAAAGATAACTAAAACAACAACTGCTACTGCTAAAAGTTCAGCCATCATAAATCCCCTATTATTAAATTTTTTCAAAAATAAACACCCTCTATCTACTTGATTATATTACATTTTTATTATATAATAAAAAATAGATAAATACTAGAATAATTTTAAAAAAAATAAAAAGGGGCAATTATTTATGAGAGAATTTGATTTTGCAACAGTTCCAATTGTTGACATAGTAAATGATATCATTATTGATGGTGCAACTAAAAATGCCAGTGATATCCATTTTGATCCTGCTGAAAAATATTTAAAAATTAGAATGCGTATTGATGGTGAATTAAGAGATTATGCTATTGTTGAAAATAAATATAAAAGAAATTTAACTACTAGAGTTAAGCTTTTAGCAGGTATGAATATTACTGAATCTAGACTTCCTCAAGATGGTGCGATAAAAAGTAATATTAATGGCAAAGATTTGGATTTGCGTGTTGCTGCTCTTCCTACTAGCTTTGGTGAAAAAATTGTTATTCGTATTTTAGATTATACTATGAGTTTTGAAGGTATTGAAGCTCTTGGATTTACTAAAGAAAACTATGAAATAATAAAAGAAATGCTTGCTAATCCTAATGGTATTATTCTAGTAACAGGTGCAACTGGTAGTGGTAAATCAACTACAGTTTATTCTATGCTTCAAAGACTTAACAATGAAGGTACTAATATTATAACAGTTGAAGACCCAGTTGAAATGAATATCGAAGGTATTAATCAAGTTCAAGTAAATTCTGAAATTGGTCTTGATTTTGCAACTGTTTTAAGATCAATTTTAAGAGAGGACCCTAATGTTATATTAATCGGAGAAATAAGAGATAGCGAAACTGCTAAAATAGCAATTAGAGCATCTATTACAGGACATCTTGTTTTATCTACAATCCATACTAATAACTCTCTTACAACTATTGAAAGACTTTTGGATATGGATGTTGAAAGATATTTGCTTTCTACTTCTTTAAAAGGAATAATATCTCAAACTCTTGCTAAAAGATTATGTCCAAATTGTAAAAAGAAACGTGCTACTACTGTTGCTGAAAAACGTATTTTTAAAAAAGCCTTAGATAAGGATATCGATTATATCTATGAACCTAGTAATGGTTGTCCAAATTGTCGTGGTGGTTATAAAGGAAGAATTGCTCTTCAAGAAGTTTTGTTAATTAACGATGAAATAAGAGATGCAATTAATGAAAATAAAAGACGTGCTGAACTTCGTAGTATGATTTATAAAAAAGGCGTTAAAACATTATTCCAAGATGGACTTTTAAAAGTAATTGATGGTATTACTACTATGGAAGAAGTATTTAGATTAGTTGATGTAGATGATGATCTAGATAATATCTATGGTAAAGATGAATCTATGGAAAACGATGTGAAGGAAATTATTGAAAAACAATTAAAGGAAAAGGGCATAGAAAAAGAAAATAATGATAATATAACAAATAATTTAATAGAAAATACTTTAGATAATAACAAAATTGTAAAAATTAATGAACCAAAAGAGAATAATTATGATATTAAATTAGATAATTTTGATAATTTCTTTGATAATATTGAAAATAAAACAATAAATAATGTTAATAAACAACCTATTTATGAAGAAAAAAAACAAACAGATAATTCTATAAATGATTTCATAAATAATATTGATAAAGTTGAAAATGGAAATATTAATAATGATAATTTCGATAAATTCTTTATTGATACCAATAATAATAATTTAAATGAATCAAATAAAACAAATTATCAAAACAATAATAATTTAAATAATCCAGTTGTTGAAAATAATCAAAATGAAAAAGAAGAACAAAAAGAAAGCACTTCATCTAGTTATACTGATGATTTAATCAATTTAATTAATCAAGGATTTTTCGAATAAAAAGAACACAAATTTGTGTTCTTTTATAATTTATAAGGATTAAAATCTATTTCAAGTTTTACATTTTTTTTAGCAAAGTAATGATTTTGTAACTTTGTTAAAACAGGCATAACATTGTCAATTTTTTTATATTTTAGTATTATTTGAAATCTATAGTTATTGTTAAGTTTAAATAAATTACATACACTTGGCCCAAGAACTATTTCATCTTTAGTTATATTTTTTCTTATAATATCTGCTATTTTAGAGCTTTCGTTACTTGCCATGTCATAATCTTTTGATATTATTTTTATAACGCATAAAAAGTAGTAAGGTGGATAATCTAATTTTCTTCTTAAAGACATTTCTTTATTAAAAAATCCAATGTAATCATGATTAATTGTATATTTTATAGCATAATGATCAGGGTTAAAGGTTTGAATTATTACACTTCCCTCCTTATCACTTCTGCCGCTTCTACCTAGAACTTGCTCTAAAAGTTCAAAAGTTATCTCACTACTTCTAAAATCTGGATAATTAAGTCCAATATCAGCATTTATTACTCCTACTAAAGTAACATCTTTAAAATCTAATCCTTTAGAAATCATTTGAGTACCTAGTAAAATATTATATTTTTTATTTGAAAAATCATCTATTATTTTAGCAATTGAATTTTTTTTAGTTGTAGTATCAACATCCATTCTAATAATTTTAGAATCTGGTATTAATTTTGTTAATTCTTCTTCTACTTTTTCAGTTCCAATGCCAAAGTCTTTAAAATTTTCGCCACATTTTGGACATGTTTCCATTCTTTTTGTTGCATATCCGCAATAATGACACCTTAACATATTAGATGATTTATGAAAAGTTAAAGTTATATCACAATTTGGACATTTTATTGTATTTCCACAACCACGACAAGTAAGCATTGATGAGTAACCACGTTTATTTAAAAATAATATTACTTGTTCATCACATTCTATCCTTTTTTTTATTTCATCAAGAAGTTTTTTAGAAAAGAAACTATTATTATTTTTAAATTCACTATTCATATCAACTATTTCTACCTTAGGTAGTGGCTTATTATTATATCTTTTATTTAAAGTTAATAGTTTATAAACACCTTTTACACCTCTTGCATAACTTTCTAAAGATGGAGTTGCACTTCCTAAAACTAAAGGACAGCTATGGTATTCTGCTCTTTTTTTAGCTATATCTATACAATTATATCTTGGTGTATTTTCTTGTTTATAAGTACTTGAATGTTCTTCATCAATTATAATTATACCAATATTTTCTAGTGGTGCGAAAATAGCACTTCTTGCACCAATTACAATATTTACTTTTCCCTCTTTAATTTTTCGCCATTCATCGTATTTTTCACCATCATAAAGTCCAGAATGAAGTACTGCTATTTTAGAAAATTTAGTAGTAAATCTTTCTATTATCTGTGGAGTTAAAGATATTTCAGGAACTAATACAATCGCAGTTTTACCATCATCTATGACATTTTTTATTAATTCCATATAAACATTAGTTTTTCCACTTCCTGTTACACCATGAATTAAATAAGTATTAAAGTTATTTTTATTATTTACTATTTCATTATAAACATGTTGTTGTTCTTCATTTAATTTAAAATTTGTCTTATTTTTTTCCTCAATATTATATCTATAGTACTCTTCTTCTTTTTCTATTAAAATATTTTTGTTAAGTAATGTTGTTATAGTACTTTTAGAAAAAATATTTAACTCTTCTTTTTTTACGAAGTCTTTATCTTTTAAGTATTCTATTATTTTTTTAGCATTATCGTTTAATTTTATATTAGTTAGGTTTTTTTCTTTATTTAATGATATATATTTTTTATAAATAACATTAAATTTTACTTTATGTTTAGCTTTTAAAGCTTTAGGTAACATTACTTGATATGATGACATAAGAGATGAAAGTGTTGTTTTACTTATATATTTACCAAGTAAAATTAGTTCTTCATTTAAAATAGGATAAGGATCTACTAAAGATATTATTTCTTTTAAATTTTGTTCATCTTTTAAACTTCTTATATCCATGACAAATCCTTCAAGAGTTTGACTATTAAAAGGAACTACAACTCTCATTCCTATTTGTACTTTATCTTCTAAGGATTTAGGAATTAAGTAAGTAAACGTTTTGTCAATAAAAACATTAGTTAATTCTACTAAACAATCACATACCATAATTATTTCCATAAAGGACTTGGATAAATATTTTCATCAGTCATCTTTTTTAGTGCTTCAACTACTTTTTCTTTGTCTTCTTTATACGTTACTCCAAACCACTTAGCATCAGTTTTTAAAACCTTAACTTTACAATTATTTTGTTTTATATTATCAAATACAACATCTGGTATTAAATATTCACAATCTTTTAAATTGCCTTTATTATTTTGATAAAATTTTTCAAAATCATTTTCAATAAATTCAAATATTTTTTTAGTAAATCCAAACATATTCATTGATACAAGTTGATCTTTTTCTACTGTAAAAGAAGAAGAACCATTTAGTGGAATACAATTTATTATACCAGATTCATCGCTTACTTTACTTTCTATTAATGATGAAAGGTATCCTTCTTTTTCCTGACATACTCCCCTTTTAACAGTTCCGTTTTCAGTTAGAGTATTAGAAATTTTATAACCAACCATACAAAATTCATCAAAATTATCATTATTTTTTAGATAATCTGCCAAAACTTTAAAAGAGTCATATCCATAAAAATCATCAGCATTAATAATGGCAAAATTTCCTTTTATAAGATTTCTACAACACCAAATGGCATGAGCTGTACCAAGTGGTTTTTCTCTTTCTTCAAATTCCATATTTTTTGGTAAATCAAAAATATCTTGGAAAGCATAAGAAACATCAACTTTTCCTTCAACTCTTTTTCCTATTGTTTCTTTAAAAACATCATAGTTTTCACGCTTTATTAAAAAAACAATTTTATTAAAACCAGCTTTTTTGGCATCATATATTGAATAATCTATTATAAATTCATTATTAGGGCCAACAGGTTCAATTTGCTTTAAACCACCAAATCTACTTCCCATACCTGCTGCTAAAATAACAAGTGTTAGTTCTTTTTCCATAAAAAAATCCTCCCTTTGTCAATATAATTATATATTAACTTAAGGAGGTTTAGCAATAAGAAAATTTACTTTGCTTTATTCTTTTATATATTTATAAAATTGCATCTAATTCTTTTTTTGTTAATCCTGTACAAGATAATATTACATTAGGTTCAATTCCTTGAATAAACATATTTTTTGCTATTTCTAATCTTTGATTTTTTGCTCCTTGTTTTAATCCTCTTTCTTCTCCCCTTTTTTCTCCTCTTTCTTGTCCTATTTTTTCTGCATATGCTAGTCTTGCCTTTCTTTCATATTCTTCCATATATTCGGCATCATATAATCCTACAATTGTTTCATTTTGCGATAATTCTTTTATCTTTTCTTCTGCTTCCATTAGATCTTTATCATCTCCTACTATTTCTCTTATTTTTTTTGGATCATCTTCTACAAGTAGTAATAATTCTTTTTCAAATTTTGTTAACTCATGGTTATTATAACACTTTTTCTTTACATTGGAAAGGTTTATATGATATTTTTCTATTTGTTTATTTTCTATTATTCCTCTTTCTACATCTGCCATCATAAATTTTATTACTATTCTATCATCAAACTTATTAAACAAATTAAAATTAATTTGAATTACCTTTTTAACATCAAGATATCCTTCACCATTTTTAAATTGTTCTTCTAAAAGTTTACTTTGATAGGCATTATTTTTCTCAAATAATCCATCATAATAATACTTATTCATTTCAATATTTATTCTATTATCCAATACATCCATTATTATATCGGTTTTCATTTTCTTTCCATTATAATGCTTTATGGGAAGTTCATTATTTAAGATAATTATGTTTTCTTTTATTACTTCTTTTGGTATTTTTATTATATTTGATAATAAATCTGATGAATAATTTAAGCAAGACTTAGAAGTAAATAATGCTTTAAAAATTGGATCAAAACTTGCTGGAATATATTTTATTCCATTTTTTACTAATATAATCCGTTTACTTGTTAATTCTATCATATAATCACCTCCATTTCGTTTATAGATAGAAGAAACAAGTGCTATTAAAACATAATCATTTTTTACTTGCAAATTTATAAAATGTAAAATTTAACTAAAAAATCGCCCCAAAAACTAAAATTTCCCTAGAGCAAAAATTAAAATTTAAGAAAAAAAGTGCTTCAAATTTTAAAAATTACCCCTTTTTTCATAAAATTTAAGAAATTTCCGACAAATATCGATATTTTAAGACAAAATTTGACACATTTTTAGTACTTTTTTTTTAAAAAATAAAAAAAACTGATAAATTAATCAGTTTTTTAGACCTTTTTAACCTAACTTAATTATACATAGTCATATTTTTGTATTGTTCTTTTAAATTATCTTTTCGCATACTTTTATCTCCATTTTTAAACACTAAAAAAATGGGTTATATTTTATAAATTAATTTTAACATTTTATTTGTTTTTGTCTACAAAATTTATTCTTCATTCGTTACTTCTTTTACACCTAATTTTTTAAAGTAATTATATTTTAAAGTTAAATCATTTTTTCTAGCTAAATTATTTACTAAAATATTATTATTTTCTAGATTTTTTTCATTTATTTTTTTACCATTAACAACTTCTCCGCCTTCAACATAAACATTTCCATCATACCAAGAATAATCACTAAAAAATACTATTCCTGAATAACTACTATTTAAAGCATCTGTTCCAATATAATAGTTGGAATTATAGGAAAATCCATATAAATTAAGTACTGTTGGTAAAATATTAAGTTGTGATGTTACCTTTTTTATCTCTTTTTTTGTTTTACCATTATCATAAATAAAGAATGGTGTTTTGTTTATTAAATTATTATCTGTTTTCTTATATTTTTCTAATATAGATTGATCAGTTAAAGTATATAAGTAATGATCTGTAAATACAACTATTACTGTATCATCAAGTAATTTTTGTTCTTTTAATTTATTTAATAATAATTCAACCATATAGTCTGTTTCTTTTACTTGACGTCTTATGCATTCTTCTTCACTCATTAAAGCAAATTCTATATCTTCTTTTCCTTCGTTATCAACTTCATAAAGTAATTTACATACTCCTTTTGTATTTGTAAATGGTGTATGTGGTGAATAAGTAATAATATAATCAACAAAAGGTGTATCTTTATTAAACATAAGGCTAGAATACTCTTCGTTTAAAATAAGTTCTCTATCTAATTGATAACTATTATCATCATATTTATACATATCTATTAAACCATAGTAATTATCATATCCCCAACTTTCATAATTAATTCTTCTTGAATAATATTCACTATTATTCATATGAAAAGCGTTAACTGTATAACCTTCATTTTTAAACATATTAGCCATAGAATATGGAAAACTATTATTACTAAAAGCATAAGCATTTTTATTATAAGAAAAAGGCACTATAAAACCAGTATTTACTGCAAACTCTGAGTTAAAAGTTGATCCTCCTCCATTATAAAATGAATAATGATTAGTAAAGTTAATTGAATTTTTCATCATTTTATATAAAGTTGGGGTATCTTTTTCATTTAAAAGCCAAGAGTCAACACCTTCAAGTTGTAAGAAAATAAAGTTTTTACCCTTAAATTTGCCAGTATAACTATTTTTAGTATCTTCACTTTCATAAGAATATACTTCTTCTAAAAAAGCTAATTCTTCTTCATCTGTTTCTTCTTTTCTTAAAAAAGTTACATAAAAGTTTCTAAAAGTATATTCAAATAAACCACTTACTCGCATACTTTTATTGCTATCATTATATTGATTATAGACATTTCTTGGATTTTTCCAAGTACTCCATACTAAAGTATCATTAGCTTTTCCTAAAAATAATGGAGTTATTAAATGAAGTATAATAAAAATAAGACAAACCTTTAACAATCTTTTTTTATCAAAATGATTTACATTAACTATATTTTTATAACCCCAAAAAATCAAAAATATAATAATAATTAAAAAAATATAGACTAAAATATTGCAATTTACTATAGCATCCATAATATATGGAGCCCCTTCTTTAGAACTTTCAAGCAAATTAAAACTAAAAAAATTATTAGTAAGTGAATAATAAATATTGTTTACTAAATAAAAAACAATTCCTAAAAAATTAAAAAACAAATATAATACTTTACCTATTTTTTTCTTAAAAGATAAAGTTATTCCTAAAAATAAAATAACATAAGTTATCGTAAAAAGATTAGGAACTAATCTATATATTCCAAAAAAGTTAATACTTCTTCCTAGAAATCTTGTCGCCAAGTCCATAAAAATAAATGGAAGAGCCATATATATATATTGTTTATTTTTTATTATAAATTCTTTTATTTTTATAAAAGTATCTTTAGGATTTTTTAAATAATTTTTCAGTTTATCAAAAAATTCTTTTACTGCTTTCATTAAACCACCATAGGTAGATTATATCATTTTTTGTCGTTTATGTAAACAATATGTCTTTTAGGTTTACTATTCTAAAACTTCAATTGGAAGAGTATCTTTATTTTTTTCGAATACAACTACTTTATTATTCACATCAACTGTTGCTAGTATTATATTATCTAAAGTATCATATCCAAGACGTTTTACTTCTTTTGTTATCCATTTTTCATCTTTATTTATAGCTTTTAAATTATTTGGCATTATCTTACCATCAATAATTGCATTAACACATAATCCTTGTTTTTCTGCTTTTAATTTCATGTCTTTTATAGTGACATTTTTATATTCTCCTTTTGGTAAGAAACTAACATCGCCATTTGCTTCCATAATAGCATATGATATTTCACTAACATCAAAATATCCTGCTCCTCTTACAACTTCAAGTAAATCATTAATATCAAATTTTACTTTTCTTAGTCCTTTTTCTAAGATTTTACCATTTTGAATTAATACTGTTGGAGTTCCAATAAAAAATCTTCTTAAAGCAATGCTTTTCATAGTAAGAACTGATACTAAATAAGCAACTATTCCAAATACAAAAACAGGAACAATGCCATGAAGATATCCATTAGTTAGATCAATTGTTGCTTCTGCCGCAAAATTACCTATTGAAATACCTATTACATAATCAAATAAACTAAGTTGTGATACTTGTTTTTTACCAATCATTTTAGTTACAAAAAATAAAGTAACTAAAGAAAGCATACTTCTAAAAATAATATCAAAAATTTCCATAACTTCTTTACTCATAAAAATCACCATTATTATTATGAATAAATTTAAAAAAAATATAGATAAAATTTATCTATATTTCTGAAACTACAGTAATAATCATTGGAATTGATCCTGTTTCTTCATAGAAATAGTCTCCAAGCTTTTCACGAATTTTATTTTTAAGTTTAGTAAAATCAACTTTTTTACCTGCACTTATATTTTCTTCGATAACTTGTTTTGATATTTCTTCCATTTTTAAAACCATATCAAGATTGTCTTTAACATAAATGAATCCTCTAGTTAAAATTTGGGGATTAGCAAGTATTTTTTTAGTTTTTTTATCAAGTGTTGCGCTTACTATTACAATACCATTTTTACTTAATAATTCACGATCTTTTAAGACTAAATCTCCAATATCATCTGCATTTTTTCCATCAATTAAAATTTCATCTGTTTTAATGTGAATTTTTTCATTATCAATTAGTTTTCCATCTTCAAAATAAGCAACATCACCATTTAATTTTAAAATGATATTTTCTTTTGGAATACCAACATATTCTGCTAAAGTAGCATTCATATACATAAAACGATATTCACCTTTTATTGGCATATAATATTTTGGATTCATAAGATTCATCATAAGCATTAAATCTTCTTTTGATGCATGATGTAATAAATGATCTTTTGGTGATAAGCTTATTACTTCAACATTTTTTCTTGATAAATCATCAAGTATTTTGGCATGTTTTTTTTCATTGCCAGAATATGTTGGTTCAGTTATTAAAACAGTATCATTATCTTTAAATGTTATATATTTATCATAACCATTTAATATTTTTTCTAAACTGCCATAAGGATTATCTTTATCATCACTTACAAATATTATAACATCTTTATCATTTATGTTTGATAAATCCCCTATTTTATCTTTATCAAATTCTAAGTATCCTAGTTCTAAACATTTATCAACTGTTTCTTGTAATTCTTTACCCATTAAAACAACTTTTCTTCTGGTTTTTCTTATTTGTTCAAACATCTCTTGCATACGATAAACATGACATGGAAAAACACTCATTATAATTCTATTTTTTGTTTTATTTAAAGTATCCCAAACTACTTTATGAATTCTATTTTTAGGACTAGTATGTCCATCACGATAAGCATACATTGATTCTGCCATTAAACATAGTACTCCTTGTTTTCCAACATAAGCTAATTTTCCTATATCAGTTTTATAAGCACCAAGCATAGTAGAATCAAATACAAAGTCAGTTGCATAAACAATAGCTCCATCTTCTGTATATAAAACATATAAAACAGTTTCAGGAAGCGAATGAGTTACACAAATTGGAAATATTGAAAAATTATCAATGTCTATTTTCGAATGAGGTCTTATCTCTTTTAAATTAGTCGCTTTTATTTTATATCTTGTAAGATCTTCATTTAATAAATTCATTGTATATTTTGTAGCATAAACAGGTATATCAGGTAATGCTTCAAGTATATCTGCCATAGCTCCCATGTTTCCTTCATGTCCATGTGATAAAAAGATTCCTTTAATGTTATCTTTATTTTCTATTAAATAATCTAATTTTGGTATTATATAGTCTATTCCAAGCATATTACTACTTGGATATTTTAATCCAGCATCAAATATAAATATATTGTTATCAACATCAACAACATACATATTTTTTCCGTTTTCATTTAGTCCTCCAAGACCAAATATTTTAATTTTACTCATAAATACTCCTTTCATTAATTTTTAAAGTTCAAGCGACTATATAATTATAACATAAATATTCAATTTAAACAAATTTTAATTTGGTAATTTATGGAAATTTAACGTTTTAACTCTCCTTTTTCATCTCTTATATAAGATATCGAATTATTTTCCTTATTTAAATTTGTATAATTTTTTAGTAATAAGATACAAAAGAGATGCACACATTTACACCTCTTTATTGTATTATGCTATAACCAATATATCATTTAGTACTTTTTATAGAAATCTTTATGAATATCAAGTTTTATTCCATTTATTATGATAGTTTTTTCATCTATCCATTCCATTTCTGCATCTTTTTCATGATATGCCCAATATATATTAAATTTTTTATTAGTATTATTATTTACAACTTATACCCTTAAACTCCAATCCATTGAAGCTCCTCCACTATATCTGTATGAATTAAGAGTATATTCTCCAGTTGGTGAATTTAAGCTTTCAATATATTCACCTTCTGGTAAATTAACCATTCTAAAACGAGAGAAAAAAATTATATAGAAAAATAGTATTAAAATTAATAATATAAAAATTTTTTTCCAATGTTTTTTAATTATTTTCATCATATGCTAACGCTCCTATTCTTATAGAATAACTTTTTCTTGAATCATCACAGGTAGAAAAAGTTAAATAATTCATATAAATATTAGTTTATCCAAATGTTCATATAATTGATAAATAAAAAACTACAATATCATGAAATTTAATTACTATCTTTTATACTTAAATTCTTCTAAAACTTCCTTTTCATCTCGGACATAGTATATCACACATTTTCTTTTGCTTCAAAAATTACCATATCTTGCCCTGTGTGATTTCTTATTATCTCATTATTAACTATTTTTATTTAATAAATTATAGATATTTAACTCATATTCTTTTTTATTTTTTATATTTTCTTCATTATCATACTTATACCTATATCTATCACTGGAAATTTTTACCAATTAAATTTTATTTGAAGTTTTATTACCATTGATATGAATATTCTGTTTTAAAGTAATACTAAAACTGCTTAATATTCTTGCAAAATCATGATTATATTTAAAACATTATCATAAGTTATATTATATTCGTTTTTCTGTTTTTTCATTAGTCAATTTCACTTAAATATTTTTTTAAATCTATAGCAACATTTTCTGGGATTATTTTAGAAAGTTCTTCAATACTTGCTTCTTTTATTTTAGTTATTGATTTATATTTTTTTAGTAATTCTTTTTTACGTTTTTCGCCAATACCAGAAACGTTATCTAAAATACTTGATATTAATCCTTTAGTTTTTATATCCCTATGGTAACTTATTGCAAAACGATGAACTTCATCTTGCATTCTAGTTAAATATAAAAATAAATTATTATCTTTAGGAAGTGGTATTTCAATATTATTTGAATCTACAATAACACTTGTTTTATGTTTATCATCTTTTTTTAATCCTATTACTTTTATTGGAAGATTTAAACTATCTAATACTTCTTTAGCAGCATTAACTTGCAATTCTCCACCATCGACAATAATTAAATCTGGTTTTTCTAAATCTTCTAATAAGACTTTGTAATATCTTCTATAGATTACTTCTTTCATCGCTGATAAATCATCTTTTACATCAGTACTTATTTTATATTTACGATACTCCTTTCTTGCTGGTTCCATATTTTTGTATACAACCATGCCACCAACATAGAAAGTTCCAAAAAGATGCGAATTATCAAAAAGTTCGATACGATCTAGTTTTTCAAGATTTAAAATATGTTTTAATTCTTCAATTATTTTTTCTTTAATATTTTTATCTTTTTTTAACTCTTCAATTTTATTATTTAAAGTAATACTTGCATTATTATTAGCCATTTCTAATATCTTTTTAATATTTCCTTTTTCTGGTGTTATAACATTTATATTTAAATAATTAGAGATAAGTTCTTTATCAAAATCATCATTTACTACAATTTCTTTAGGCAATTCATATTTTTCATAAAAATCTATAACATATCTTGTTGTAAAATCATCATCAAAATAGTTTTCATTAAATATTTTATGAACTCTCCCAATTATAACACCACGCCTTACAATAAGTGTTTCAATCACTTTAAAGTTATCTTTAGAAAAGGTGCCAAAAACATCAAAATCATAAGAAATATTTGAAACTATAATTTGTTTACTTATAGTTTCTTTTATAGCTTCAATTTCATGTTTTATAAGATTTGCTTTTTCATAATTTAAGTTTTCACTTTCTTTATACATTTCCTCTTCAAGCTTATTAGTTAATTTTTTATAATCACCATTTAAAATAGTTGTTATTTCTTTTACCATTTGAGATATTTTTTCTTCACTTATTTCATATTTACAATAACCTAAACATTCATTGATATGATAATATAAACATAAATCTTTTTTTAAATTATTACATTTTCTTAATGGATAAATTCTATTTATAATATCTACAGTAGTTCTTGCACTTGTAACATTTGGAAAAGGTCCAAAAAGTTTATTTTTAGTTTTTTTACGTTTTTTACTTCTTATTATTTTTAAAGTGGGATATTTTTCATTTGTCAACATTATATAAGGATAAGTTTTATCATCTTTTAATAAAATATTATATTTAGGATCATATTTTTTTATCAAGTTTATTTCTAAAATAAATGATTCCATTTCACTATTAGTTACAATGTATTCAAAATCTGCAATATTATCAACTAAAGCTTTGGTTTTTCCAGTGTGAATTTTATTAAAGTAGGAACTAACTCTTCTTTTTAAATTTTTTGCTTTTCCTACATATATTATTGTTCCATTTTTATCTTTATGTAAATAACATCCTGGTTTTTCAGGTACTAATGCTAATTTTTCTTTTATCATAACAATCATCTCACATTATAATTTGTAGGAAGTTTATAAATTGGCAAATTACATGTTTTGGAATTTATATAATTTATTACATCGCCCAAGGTTACATTATCTACACCAAATTTCTTGCAGAAACACTTTTGAATTTCAAGTGAAATATATTCATCCAATTCATATTTAGTATCGTTAAAATCATTTAATAAATCTTTATCATCAGGTTCTTTTTTTATCGCTTCAATAGTTGTATACATTTCTCTTAAAATATCATTATAATATTCCATATCACAGTTATAACCCTCGAATTTCAAGTATTTAATTATATTATCAGTTGTATGTTTTATGTTAATATAACTTGTTGATTTAAATGAAATAATTGGCAAATCTTTCATTTCATAATCCATATACTTTTCTGGAACAATTATTCCTTTAATATTTTTCAACTCTACTTTATCTTTAACAAATACTTCATCAGAATAGTTAAAATATGCATCTTGTGTATTATAGATAAAATCTTGATCTTCAACAATAAAACTAATTCCTTTTAATACATATTTTTTATAAGCAGAATTTTCATCATCTTTATTTACATACATATATCTTGTCATTGAAATATAATTATCGAAATTGTATCCAAAATAATTTTTAGAATAACTAATATTTTCTTTTTCTGCTTCTTGTTTTGATAATATACCATTTGTTAAAATACTATATAATTTATAAACATCAAATCCTATAGAGTGTAATAACGAATTTTCACTAAATATATAATTTTCCATATAAATCACCACTATTATTATACTTTATTTTGCTTATAATTAAAAGTAGTTATATAAGTTAACTTGAAATTATATAAAAATTGTGATATGTTGAATTCATCAAGAAAACTTGAATAAATTAAGAAAGGAATTAATGTTATGTATACGATTAATGATTCTAAACCCTATATTTTAGAACAAAAAAAATCTAAATTTATTGGGCTTTTATATAATGTAAAAGATACCTATTCTGTTAAAGATATATTAGAAAAGTTAAAAACAGAATATAAAGATGCTACTCACATTTGTTATGCCTATAAAATAAATGATGCGATAAAATGTTTTGATGATAATGAACCAAATAAAACTGCTGGTTTTAAAATACTTGATGCTATAACATCAAGCAATCTAGATTTTGTCTTAGGAGTAGTAATTAGATACTTTGGTGGTGTAAAACTCGGTGTTGGTCCCCTATCAAGATGCTATTATAAAGTAACAAAAGAAGCAATTAAAAATAGCAAGTTAATAGAAATAGACAATAAAATATCAATTATTTTAGAAACAGCTACCACTAATTTAAAATTATTAAATAACATAACAAAAAATTTCCAAATAATAAATAAACAATTTAATGAAACTGTAATTTATGAAATAAAAATTGACGAAGAAAAACTTAATAGTTTTATTAAGAAATTAGAAAATACCAATATAACATATAAAAAGAAAGACTAAATCTTTCTTTTTATATACTTCTAAAATTATTTACGATAATTTCTTTTGGCACAAATCCACTTTCTTTTTTTATTAATTTTCCATTGTTAAAATACATAAGTGTTGGTACAGACATAATTCCATACATTCTTGCTAAATTAGGATTTAAATCAACATCAACCTTTACAATTTTAAAATCAGTTCTATCACTTGATAAATCTTCTAATTCTTGACCTAACATTTTACAAGGACCACACCAAGTTGCAAAAAAATCAACTAAAACCTTTCCATCTTTTATTAAAAAATCTAAATTATCATCTTTTACATATATCATAATATTCCTCCTTAATATTTAATTAAAATATCATCTAAATTAACTTTAATTTTATTTTTATCTATTAGTTTTTCTATATATTCTTTAGTAATTATTTTATTTTTCAACATTATATCTATTGAATTTCTATTAAATTTATCGGCATCTTTATCTACCAAATAATCTTTTCCCAAATCATAAACTTCTATAATTGTATTTTCTGTATCTTCAACTATATTTGATAAAACTGGTGAAGAATTTAAAATAACATTAGTAAATTTTGAATCTTCAATAAGATTAATCTTTAATGCTGGTTGTGTTATTACAAACAAGAAAACAAAAGCAACAATATATCCTTCTATAAGTCCAAGTAATAATCCTAAAATCTTTGATGGTATACCAAGAACTATCGTAAACTTTAATATTTTTTCAAAAATACCAGTTATTTTTATTAAAACTGCAAGTATTGTACCAAAAAGTGCAAACATAATTAAAAATGCAAGCATTTGATACATTATAATATTAATCGATGAAAGTCCAGCAAATTCTCCAGTAAAATTAAAAAATGGTAAATTATAACTGAAAAAGTTGGCTAAGTAATCTTTAAAATGATAAGATAAAACAAACACTAAAACTGTTCCAATTGTAACAACAGTTTGCTTAAATACTCCTCTTTTAAAACCTACTACTCCACATATTAAAATAAGGATAATTACTATAATATCAATAATACTCATAAAAACATCCTTTCATATAATTATTATAACTTATTTAAATAATTTATGCACGAAATATTTTATTATTTTACAAAAACAACATTAAATGATAAAATAATTATGGTGATTTATATGAATGTTGTAATAAAAGTTAGTGATGAAACAAAAGAAAAAATGATTGATTATTATAAAGATAAAGTAAGAGAAAAAACTCCTCCTTATGCTGTATTTCAAGCTCAAGAAGAAGATACAATAATTACTTTATATACTTCTGGAAAATGCATGTTTCAGGGAGTAACTGCATATGTTGATGCTGATATGTGGAAAGCTGTTGATGGTCAAAGTAAAACACCTAAAATTGATTATGAAAAATATTATAATTCTACTGCAGTTGGATCTGATGAAGTTGGAACTGGAGATTATTTCGGACCAATTGTTGTAACTGCTTCTTTAGTAAAACGTGAAGACATCAAATTTTTAGAAGAACTTGGTATAAAAGACTCTAAAAAACTAACTGATGAATTCATTTTAAATGTTGTTCCAAAAATAATATCTAAAATAAAATATAAAAGTACAATTTTAACTAATGAAGAGTATAATAAAAAATATAGTAAAGAAACTAATATGAACAAGATAAAAGCTATTATGCATAATAAAGTTTTATATAGTTTATTATCTGAAATTGATATTAAACCTGATTATATAATAATTGATGAATTTGCTAAAGAAGAAAGATATTATTTTTACATAAAAGAAGCAACTAATATTGTAAAAGATGTCACTTTTATTACTAAAGCTGAAGATAAAAATTTAGCAGTAGCAGCTAGTTCTATGATAAGTAGATATATATTTTTAAAAGAATTTGATAAATTATGCGATACTTATAAAATGCCTTTACCTAAAGGAGCTGGTTCTAATGTTGATTCTATTGGTGAAGAACTTGTTGAAAAATATGGTAATGATGTTTTAGATAAAGTTGCTAAAAAGAATTTTTCTAATACTAAAAGAATATTAAAAACTATGATTTTTTAAGTCATAGTTTTTATATTGTCGAATTATGTTGTAATTTTTGGTACGATTAGGTATTAACTAAAATTATTAGTTATGCTATTATAACAATCGATTTCTAAATCAAATTAGAAATCAAGTATAATCATTCATTTTTAAGCCCATTTAAAAAAACATAAAATTAACTTTCTATCATACACCTTAAACTCATTTTTTATGTAATGTAATTTTTATTTTTATCAATAATTCACTTCTTAATAATTTTATGTTTTTTATAGATTCTATTTTGAATCTATTTTTTTCTTCTTAAATTGTCGAATTATGTCATTATTTTTGGTACGATTATATCTTACTAAAATAATAATCTTATGTTAGTATATATAGCGATTTCTAAATTAATTAGAAATCAATAACATCTTTTTTACACATCGAAAGATAAATATAATTATTTATCTAAAAAAAATTAATACTATGTTATTTTATCATACAACAAAAATTTTTTATGTTATCTCCTTCTTAAAAACAAAACCTTTAGACACTTCAACAACCTATTTTATAGTATTAATTTTTTATAGATTTTAGATTACTCTAAAATCTATTTTTTTATATTTTAGTAAGAAACATTTCCATACCTAGTTTTTTATCTATAGAACCACTTTTTATACTGATATCAAGTTCACTTAATTCTTTTAAATATTTAAGTAATTTGTTTTTATCATAAGCGTATGCTTCTTCTTTTAATTTCATTAACCTGTAAGGTTTTTTGATTTTAAATATAGTCATAAGTTCATTATCTGTTTTTACTTTTACTAATATTTTTAATTTATATAGTAATCTAAAGGTATTAGCTAGAGTTGCTATTATTTTTAATTCATCTTCTTTATTATCAATTAATTCATAATATATTTCAAATATTTTTTTATAATTTTTTTCATCAATTGCTTTTATAAAATCAAAGATATTTTTATCAAATCCTTTTTTTACTATACTTTTAATATCATCTGTTGTTATTTCTTTTTCTTCTTGTTTTAGCATTTTTAATTTATTTATCTCTTGAACTATTTTATAATAATTATAATTAGTATATTCTTTTAACATATTTAAAGCTCTAAAGTCTATTTTATATCCCTTTAATTCTTCTTTTACAAAACTATCAATATTAGTATTTGATGTATCTATTACTTTACCATTTTGTCTTATTAGTTTTACTATTTTTTTTCTTTCATCAACTTTTAAAGCAGTTAAAATAAGGATATTGTCATCTTTACTTTTTTCTAAGTAATTTATTAATTCTTTATTTTTTTCTGATGTCTTTTCTTTTATTTGTTTTTGTTCTTCTTCATCTAATTCTTCTTTCTCCTCTTCATCTTTTTCTAGTTTTTCAAAAGAATTAACCACAACTATTTTTTTACTAGAAAATAAATCCACTGTATTTAATTCATCAATTACCTTAAAAATTGAATCTTCTTCTAAATCATATTTAATCAAAGAATAATCTGTTTCTTGTTTTAATATTTTATCTATTTCTAAATTTATTAAAGATTTTTCTCCTAAAATAAGATATGTCATAAAAACCACCTATAAATAGTATACTAAATTTTTATGACATTTTTAAGTTTTTTTATTACTTTTTTTTCTATTCTAGAAATATAAGATTGACTTATTTGTAATTTTTCTGCAACATCTTTTTGAGTCATTTCATTAACTCCATTTAAGCCATATCTTAAAACCATTATTTCCTTGTCTCTTTTGTCTAATTTATCTAATTCTTCTTTCAATATTTTTTTATCTATTTCCATATCTAAATCTTTAGTTACAATATCAGGATCTGTTCCTAAAACATCTTCTAAATGTAATTCGTTACCATCTGCATCAAAACTTAAGCTTTCTTCAAAAGATACATCTCCTTTTGTTTTTTTATTTTTTCTTAAAAACATTAATATTTCATTATCTATACATCGAGAACAATATGTTGCAAGTTTAATATTTTTTCCTCTTTTATAAGTATTGATACCTTTTATTAAACCAATACTTCCAATACTTACTAAATCTTCTAAATCAATATTAGTATTTTCATATTTTTTTGCAAGAAATACAACAAGTCTTAAATTATGTTCAATAAGCTTATCTCTTGCTTGTTTGTTCCCTTGTTCTTTTTCAATTATGTATTTTTCCTCTTCTTCTTTTTCTAAAGGTGGTGGTAAAGCATCAGCACTTCCAACATAATAAATACCATCTTTTGTAAAAAACTGCTTAATAAATTCTAATAATTTTTTCATATCTCCTCCATTATTTTTCCATTTAATATAATATCAGTATTTGATAAACTAAATTTGTCGTTTGATATTCCTATTAAATAATTATATTTAAATCCAACGTTTTCAATAAATATCTTAGGAATAATAAAACAATCTAATAAACCATCATTATTTAATGATTTATAAGGAACTAAAACTTTTTTACAACTAGAAAAATCAATATCAATATCTTTATTTAAAATAGAAATAGGTTTATTAAGATAAGGATCACATAAAGTATTACCTGAGTCTAAAAATCCATTTAAAATATATTCTTTATCATTTAGATAAATTACAACTTTATAATTTGAATTAATGTGTTTTTTTAACTTCTTTATCTGTTTTTCATAAATTGCAATTACTAAAATAGCAATAAGTATTAAAATAAGCATATTTAAACCATCATTATTTTTTATAAATACCATGCCAATATGTTCATACCCAACTTCAATATTTAACATATATAAAAAACCACCAATTAGAATACTAAGAATCATTAAATATAAAAAATTATTTAAAGTATATTTTATATCTTTATAAGAAAATGTCATTATTAACATTAAAAGGCCAAATAATATTTTTAAAAAAGTAAATAGTAAATTTGGCATACTTATAAATAAAATAAAAATAGAAAAAGCTCCAAAAATACTACCAATTAATATTTTAAAAAACTTTACATTTCTTTTTAAAATAATATTTATTCCAAGTAAAATAATAAAATCAAAGATTAAATTTATAAAAAATATATAATCTAAATATACCTTCATGCTATCACCATATTAAGTATAATTTATGGAATATAAAAAAAATGTCAAAAGACATTTTATTACATAGATTTTAATTTATAAACTATGATTATTGCTATTTATAAATATATCACACACACATGTCAAGTATTTTTTATTTAGACATCAAAAAATCCCAAATCAAATTGAATATATATTCAATTTGATTTGGGTTACTATCTATACTTTATTTTCGTAAACATCTTTTTCGATATTTCAAAATCCTGTTTGAAATATCGAAAAGTTCTTTTCTATATATTTTAATTACATTAATTATTGTTTTTATCATCTTCGTTCATTGTGGGACTTTTAGGACTTTAACTAATTGTTAAATAAATTTAACAATTAGTTAATTGTGACTGAAAGACGAGAACCATAATTCGTAGCGCTGTTGCCATTGCTGCTGCTGAAGTAGAAAACACCCGCACCGCCAGCATTACCACAGTAGCCTCCACGAAGGAACCACGGAAAGTTAGAAGTAACGAAGGACGCGGAATCGCCATACCATTTTTTCGTCTCCGTTAACGCATGTTGTAATCCTGCATTTGTATAATCACTTTGTGTTGTATATACATTATAATATTTTGTATTTGGTAATGTTGTAAATTGAGAACCACCTGCTGTATTATTGTAATTACCCATTACGTATTCATATGCTCCACCACTCATGTCATATACACCATAGATATTTCCTGTTGTTGAGGCATCCATTCCTAAACTTGTATTATATGCTCCATTTGTTACAGTAGATGCACTTCCAGCAGGTGCTCCATATCCTGTTATATAACTTGAATTATTATTTATTCCTACTTCACTGCAACTTGTTGATGAACTACATCTACCATAGATACTTTGTGTTAGGTATGCTACTGCACCCCATTCATTATTTTTTAACATATGGGTATCTAGGGTTGTATCAATTGTTTTATCAAATCCATATTGGTTTCCACTATCAGCCATTTTTTGAATATCACCAAAGAATGTTGATACACTTGCTCCTCTCCAAATTGTTGCATTTGGTAATACTTTTGGTCTTATTGATGTTAGATTGCATCCTGCTCCTACGTCAGAACTACTTGCTGGTTCACATGATACATTACTTGAATTTTCAAATTTTCCTATCCAAAATCCTGATACTGTTCCTCCAAAATCAAATGCATCATTGGCTGTTGTATCTTTATTTACAAATGTTATATTAAATGCTCCTGGTGCAGCTTGTGTTCCCCCATTATAATTTGCAGTATCTCCAGTTGCACTAAATCTTGGTATCCATACTAACATTGTGTTTATTACTTCCATTGGTATTATTGTGCCTACTTCTGAATTTACATAATCTTCTCTTGTACATGTACCATCACATGATTTTATCGTTCCATCATTTAAAGTTATTTCTGTTGTTGTATTACTATCACTTACTGTTACTGCATTAGCCCATACTTTATCACTATAGCTATACCATTTATATCCTTTTTTAGTATTATTTACATCTGCTTTTCGCCATACTTCTCTTTCACTATCATAACATACTGGTATCATATTAGTTGGTAATGAATTTTTAGGATTATTGGCATTACTTGTATCTTGGCTAATTGTATCACAATAATATGGTGGATTATATACTATTCTTATACTACCACTTGACTCTGTTTCATAACTAAATAATGCATATGAAGTTAGTCCTACACATGATAGTATGACAAGTATTATCGTTATTAATAAATATTTATTAATTGCTTTTACATCGGTTAAGAGGAAGTTCTTTAATTTTTTAACTTGCCCCCCCCCATATCGAATTTTGGTTTGCATTTTTTCTACCTCCATTTTTTTAACACAAAAAAATGTGTTATATTCTTATGAATTAATTCTAACACATTTTTATTATTTGTGTCTATCATTTATCTTTAATTTTGGTGATTTTAAGTTTATTTTTAAATTTCATTTACTAATTTTTTAAATTCATCGCCACGTTCTTCACATCTATTATATTGATCCCATGAAGCACTCGCAGGACTAAGTAAGACTACATCATTTTTTTTCATTATTTCTTTTATTTTAGGAAAACTTTCTTTTAATGTTTCAAAAATATAAGTATCAATTTTATTATTTTTTCCAAATTCTTCTACTCTTTTTCTAGTTTCACCAATACCTATTATAGCTTTAACATTTTTCATAAATGGTTTTAGTTCTTCAAAATCTTGACCTCTTTCATATCCACCAAGTATTATAATTGTAGGTTCGTTAAATGCATTTAAAGCAATCTGAGTACATTTTATATTAGTTGCTTCTGTATCATTGTAAAACAAAACACCATCTTTTTCTCTTACAAATTCTAATCTATGTTCAACTCCATTAAAGTTTTCTAAAACATCTATTATACTTTTTGTACTACAATCAAAACATTTTACTGCAGTAATTGCTGCCATTATATTTTCATAATTATGTATTCCTCTAAGTTTTACATCTTTAACATCAATTATTTTTTCATCTTCATAAAATATAGCATCATTTTCTAAATAACAATTAGCTTTTTCTTTACTAGAAAACCATTTTTTTATTGATTTTGCATTTTCACTAAATTTAACTATTTCAGGATCATTTAAATTTAAAATACAAATATCATTATTTTGTTGATTAATTAATATTTTGCTTTTTAAATACTTATAGTAATCATAGGTTTTAAAAAACTCTAAATGAGCTTCACTTATATTAGTGATAACTGCAACATCAGGATTAAATTTATGTAAATTTTCTAATTGTTGACTTGATACTTCCATGACAATAATATCATTTTCTTTTAGCTTTTCTAAAATACTGCATAAAGGATATCCGATATTACCTGCTAAAAGAACAGGTTTTTGATTTTTTTTTAGCATTTGATAAATTAAGGTTGTTGTTGTTGTTTTACCATTTGTTCCAGTTATTCCAATAATTTTAATATTCTTATCTTTAGGAATAAGTGAATATGCAAGTTCAACTTCATTAATAACATCAATATTAAGTTCTTTTGCTTTTAAAACATATTTATGATCAATTGGAACACCTGGATTTTTTATAAGATGAGAAAAACTATTATCTAATAAATCATCTGGATGACTTCCTAAAACAAACTCTACTCCTAAAGCTTTTAATTCATCATATTTTTCATTATCAATTTTATCAATTGTTTTACTATCATTTATTATTACTTCGCAATTTCTTTTTATTAAAACTTTAGCAGCCTCATAACCACTTTTTGCAAATCCTAAAATTAATACTTTTTTATAATCCATAAAAATCCCTCTTTCAAAATTATTTTATCACGTTATTTATCAAGTATCAATATTAGCCTTTCTTGCTTGATTTAACTGATACTTTCTTTCAACATTATAAATCTTACCATTTTTTTTGAAGTTTGCTCCAGTTTGCTTAAAATGAAACTTAACATTATATTTTATGCAACAAGATCTAATATTTAAAACCCAATTATAATCACAAATTCTAGCATTTGGTCCACTTTCTCCTCCCACAGTTACTTTTTCTATTGTAGAATCTAAATATTTTGATAAATCAATAGATGATAAAAGTGGTTCACAAATTATTTCTTTGTGTTTTATGTTAAGATTTTTAAAAATTGGAAGTCTATATTCTGCCATTTTTTGATTTTCTGTTGTACAGCATATTATTACATTAGAAAAATTTATAAAATCATCAGGCAAATTAACATTAAATCTATCAATTCTTTTTGTTATTATATAAAATGTACAATCATTTCTTGTTCTAATAATATCCCAAGCTTTAATTCTAAATAAATCAGCATCAGGAAGAAAAAAATCAGAGGTTAAACAGGTATAGATAAAAGAACCACTTGGTATTTTGTAATCACCTTTTTTGTTTTTTCTTATTGGTAAATCAAAATCTTTATTTATAGTAACAACACTACTATCTTTTAAAAAAGATGAATCTCTTCTATAAACATAACAATTTAAACATCCTGCACTTATTTTATGACAACCATGCCAAGGATTCCAAATATATTCCATATTTTACCTCTTTTATAATTTATTTATTACTATTTCTATATTTTTACTATTATCATTTGCTTTATTTAATGAATAATTTTCATATAATTTATAATTTAATTTATTTTTTTCTAGAATTTGTTTTATTTTTTCTATTTCATAAATAATAAATTCATGTGTATCGTTATATTCATTATTATCTATTATATATTTAATGTCTGTGTGTTCCTTAAATTGTTTTTCATCAAAAGTCCATTTCATAATTCTTTTATAATCCTTAAATGAAATAGTCTTTTCACCATCGCATCTACCATTATGTAAATCAATGATAAGAATACCATTATCATTAAGATTTTTATACCATTTTATTATTCCCTTTTCAAACTCTTCATAATTATTTAAATGATTGAAAACTGCAAACATAGATATAATAACACCATATTTTTTATCTATTTCATAGTTAAGCAAATCACCTTGAAAAAGTTTTCCTTTAGTTCTAGTTTTTGCTATATCAAGCATATTATCACTTAAATCTAAACCATCAACTTGATAACCTCTTTCTTCAAGTAAGTGCATATGAATTCCAGTTCCACATCCAACATCTATTATTGTTTTTCTATCTTTAATTAAATTGATTAAAAAATCTATTTCTTGTTCATAAGACTTATTACTATAGAATAAATCATAATATTTTGCCATATCTTTATATTCATACATATTATCTTTTCTCCTTATATATATTTATTAATTATTTTATATCTATGTATTTTTTTTTATAATAAAAAATATCTTTCCCCAAAAATAAACAATACCATGCTAGTATCTATTACAAAACCTTAGTTAAATCTTTATCAAGTGCATCTTCTTCAAATATATTCTTTAAATGTAAGCTTATATTATAAGAACTACAATCAAACACTTTTTACATACTCTTTTATGTTAGCTATATCATTTTATCTTTTAAGATAATATCAACATCAATTATATCTTCATTTGCTTTCATTCATAAATTTTTATTTTTCAAGGTTTTTTCGATATAATAATGAAACACATTCAACATCATTTGTTCTTGGAAACATATTAAATGGTGTTATTTCAATAATTTTGTACTTATCTTCTAAAGATAATAAATCTTTTTTTAATGTTTTTGGATTACACGATACGTAAATTAATTTTTCTGTTTTAATATTCTTTAAATTATCAATAACATCTTTACTTAAACCACTTCTTGGTGGATCAACTATTACACAAGAAAAACTTTTATTTTTTATGATTTTAGCGTCACCACAAATAAATTCAATATTTTCTATGTTGTTTATCTTTTTATTTTCATTGGCATTAGAAATTGCTTCTTTTACAACTTCTACTCCTAAAACATTTTTAAAATTGTCTTTTAAAAACATACCAATTGTACCAGTACCACAATATAAATCAAGCAGTTTATCTCCACTTCCTGCATATTCTTTTATTTTTTCGTATAATTTTTCCATACATAATGTATTTACTTGAAAAAATGAATTATTACCAATTATATATTCTAAATTATCTATTTTTTCTTTGATGTTTTTATTATATTTTATAAGTTTATCATTTAAATAAATTGATTTTATATTATAATTATTTAATTTTTCTAAATCAGAATTATTAATATCACCATAAAATGAAATAAGAATTTCTTTTGTATAAAAAGTTTCTCTTATCATTATTTTAGTTATTTTTTCCAAATCAAATTTTTTTAGCGTATTAATTAAGTTATTCATTGTATCACTTATAAGTAAACATTTATCTATTTCTACTAAAGAATTTGTATCATTTAAATAAAAACCAAGTTTTTTGTTTTCTACATGAACTACAACTTTATTTCTATAATTATAACAATTTACAGATTCTATTTTATTAACTTTATAGCTATTAAATAAGCTATTTAAATAATCTTGTTTTTTATCAAGTTCCTCTTTTTCTTCTAAATGCAAATAATTGCAACCACCACAATCATAAAAATAAGGACATTTTATTTTTTTTCTTTTTGGACTTGAATTTTCTACTGAAACAAGTTTTCCAATTGCAAAATGTTTTTCTTTTTTTATTATTTTTATCTTACCTTTTTCATTTAAAAATGCCCCTTTAATAAAAATAACAAAATTATCTATTTTAGCTATTCCATTACCATAATTATCTTCATCTATTATTAGGCAATCTAAATAATCATTCATGTTCATAAATATTCCTCCGAAAAATAGCAATAATATTATATAACCAAATATCTGTTTATTCAAAAAAAGAAGGTCAACTAACCTTCAATACCCTCTTTTTCAATTTGTTCTCTCAATCTTTTTTCAAATCTAGGAAGTAATTCCTGTAATATATTAGGATCAATTACCTTTTGTAATGTTCCATCACTATAATCCACCATCATTACTTTATAAGTTTCTGTTGGTTCTAAATCATCACCTTGAACTACGTTCACAAATACATATTCATTATTTCTATGTTCTATAGCATCAAGTACCATTACTTTTTCATTATCTTCAAATTCAATTAAATCATTTTGTCTAAATGTCACACTAAAGACTCCTTTCTTTTATCCTTTTATTATTTACCTTTTCCTAAAGTTGATTTATAAGCAACATATGCACTTGCCGCTTCTCCTGCTGTTGCTGCAAGTGCTGCAACAGCTCCTCCTGCCATCAATGATATTGCTATTGCTCCTGCTGCAAGTGCTATAGCAGTTGGATGACTTTTAACCCAACCAGCAATATTTTTTATTAGTTTAGGTCTTTTTTTCATTAAATTTTCGGCTTCATTTTTTACATCAATTGCACCATTTTTAATTGCATTAGCAGCATTTTCAAGTTTATTATTACTTTTAGTAGGTTCTGAATCTTTAATTTCTTCTTTTTTTTCTTCTACTTCTGGTTCTTCTTTTTTTTCTTTATTTTCTATTGAAACAACCTGTTCATTAGGATCAACAACTGGAGCCAAATCATCAAATTGTTTGTAAACATTTTCACGTTGTTCTTCACTTATTTCATCTTTATTTTCTGCTTCTTCTTTTCTTCTTTTAGACTTATCAAAAATTATTTCTTTTTGATAGTTAAATTCTTCTATTTCAGCAAGTTTTTCAGCTTTATCTTTTTGAAGAGTTTCTTTTTCTTTATTAAGTGCAGCTACTGCTTCTTGACTAACCCCTAACACTATTAATCTATTAATTTCTTCATCTAAAGTAGTAATCCTGCCATCAATAACTGAAATTTCACTATTAACATTATTTATATTAGTAATAATTTCAAAATTTTTATTAACTAAAGCATCTCTTTCTTTTACAAGTTCAAGTTGTCTATCAAAAATCAAATCATACTTAGCTTGCTCTTTTTTTGCTAATCTGATTTTTTTATTAACTTCCTTCATAGCTTTTTCTCTTGATTCTAAATCAAGAAAAACATCATTGTTTTCTTTCAAACTTGTATTGTCAATTTCAGCCATAAGATTATTAATATTTTTTAATATTGCCTGTCTTTCATTTTCCAATTCATTAAGTCTTCCTAATACATCATTTAAATCCATTTCTACATCCACTTGGAATCACTCCTTTTTCGCTTTTTATTATAAATCATAGAAAGTATAATGTCAAACACATTCAAACTATCAATATAATGATACCATAAAAATTAATATTTGTAAAAGTAAAATACATTTTTTTTAATATTTTTATGACATTTATAAAAAATATGGTAAAATGTAGTTAAGGAGATGTAGTTTATGAAAGAAGAATTTAAAAAATTTATTGCTCGTGGTAATGTAATGGATTTAGCTGTTGGTGTTATTATGGGTGGTGCCTTTGGCAAAATTGTTTCATCTTTAGTTGAAGATATTCTAATGCCTTTAATTGGAATAGTAAGTGGTGGTATTGACTTTTCTAATCTTAGTTTGACTCTTGGAGATGCAAACATAAAATATGGTTTATTTATCCAAAATATAATTGATTTTTTAATTATTTCATTTTGTATCTTTATTATGATTAAATTTATAAATAAAATTACTCATAAAAAAGAAGAAAAACCTGTTCCACCAAAGAAAAGTGATGAAGTTTTATTACTTGAAGAAATTAGAGATTTATTAAAAAAAGATGAAAAATAACAAAAAATTATTTTTATATGAAAGGAGGACAAAGTCTAATTTTTAATAATTCGTTAATAAATTATATATTAACAAATTTTACCACAGGATATTGACAAAAACTACCAATTAATATATGATTGATTTATATGTGATCTTCGGTATCCCGTGTGGACCGAAGACTTTTTAATTTATGAAAGAATTTAAAACAATTGATGATCAAGTTAATTTATTAAAATCAAGAAATATCATATTTAATGATGAACAAAATAATAAACAACTATTATTACATAATAACTATTATAATATTATAAATGGATATAAAGATTTATTTTTAGATAATAATAACCTACCAAATTATAAAAATGGAACTAATTTTGAAGAAATATATTCTCTTTATGAATTTGATAGACAATTAAGAAATATATTTTTGGAATATATTTTAAAAATTGAAAATTCATTAAGAGCTTTGGTTGCCTATTATTTTTCTAAAGAACACGGAAATGATAATTATTTAAAATTAGATAATTTTGAAACATATAAAAATACTTTTGCAAGTAAAGATACAAAGCAAAAGCAAATTAAACACATTCAAATTCTTATTGGAAATATTAATAAAAATATTGCTCAAAACATTGAAACTAAATATATTAATCATTATATGACATATCACGGTTTTTTACCTTTATGGGTATTAGTTAATATATTGTCATTTGGAGATATATGTAATTTCTATAAATTAATGCAGCAAAAAGAAAGAATTGAAGTATCAAAAGCATTTAATATTAGTGAAAATGATTTATATAGTTTATTAAATATTTTATGTAAAGCAAGAAATTTATGTGCTCATGATGAAAGATTGTATAATTATAAATTTCAAACATCTACAAGTATAAATGATACTAAGTATCATTCTATGTTAAATTTATCAAAAATAAACAATAGATATAGTATTGGTAAAAATGATTTATTTGCTGTTGTTATAGCATTAAAACTATTATTAAATAAAGAAGATTATGATAAATTTCACCATAAATTATTCAGTAGAATTATGAGTATTAAATCTAAATTAAAAACTATAACTTTAGATGATATCTTAAAGTCAATGAACTTTCCTAAAAATTGGCACGATATATCAAAAATGTCCTAAGTCCACACGGGATACTTAGGATCAATATTATTATATGTAATAAATATAAATTTATCAAAAAATAATACATTGCTTGTTTTTTGATATTTTTTTGGACCAAGGAGGTTTTTTATAATAAAAAAACTCTTCATTTCAAGAGTAATTTTAAATAATGGTCGGGAAGACAGGATTTGAACCTGCAACCCCTTGGTCCCAAACCAAGTGCTCTGCCAAGTTGAGCCACTTCCCGATAAATGGTGTCCTGGGAGGGAATCGAACCCCCAACCGATGCCTTAGAAGGGCATTGCTCTATCCAATTGAGCTACCAGGACACAATTTTTTTTGCATTAACTTGAATGCTCTTTGATTATACAACATATTTTACAATTATTCAAGATTTTTTCGCAATTTTTCTGAAATTTTGTTATTATTTTCCATAAAAACCACTTTAGAAACATCATAATTATCAAAAACAGAATATGAAATAATATCAATTAAATCCTCATTTACTGTTTTTTCTTCCAAATTATCATATATAAAATCATTAAATTTTAAAGTTAAAGTATCATTATCCATTTCATAATCTTCAAGCTTTAAATTATATGATAAAACAGAGATTAAATTATCATAGAAAATATAATTATTTGATAGACTCTCAACAATAATTTCAATTTTTTCTCTATCATCATTAACATATTTAGTTATAGGAATTAAATTATCTTCTTCTCCTAAAAAGTATAAAACAATTTTACTAATATTATTATTGCTTGTTATTTCATACTTTTTATTAATACCAATATCTCTTGTAAGTATAGTAGGAATATTTTTCATATTAGAAACATATTTTAAAAGCTCACCTTCAACATATATTTCAACTCCATTTATATCATCTATTTCAGTTAAAGTATAAGTTATTGCTTCGATCATTTTTTCAAGTTGTGAATCACTTACATTTAAAAACTCACTAGAAAAATTTATTTTTATAATTTTATTTTCAAGTTCTACACTTAATACTTTAGTATTTTGAGGAAGTATTGGTTTAAAATAACTAGGAAGAAGTGCATTTTTATTATTTTTTTCAATCATAACATCAAGTAAAGTTTTTACTTTTTCTAAACTTGTCATTTCTTTTGAAACATAAATATATCCTTTACTAACATAATTATCTTCATTAAGAGTATATATTACTTCTTTTTTAGCATTAGTGTAATCTTCTATTTTATATATATTTTTATCTTCTTTTATTAAATTCAAACTGACAAATGTAAATACAATAAAAATGGCTATACTTGATATAAAAATTCTATTTAAAGCTTTTTTCTTAATCATTACCTTCACCTTTTAAATATTATGAAAAAACATGTGACTTTATCACATGTTATAGAGATATTTCCTTTAATTTTAAAAGTTCAACTACTGCTCCAGCACGACCTTTTACTCCTAATTTTTGCATAGCATTTGAAATATGATTTCTAACAGTTTTTTCACTAATATCTAATTCTTGTGCAATTTCTTTAGTAGTTTTATTTAAAATTAATAATTCAAAAACTTCTTTTTCTCTTCTTGTAAGAATTGATTTACTCAAAATTTATTCCCTCACTTTCAAATTCGGGTGGCTTTATATTATTCATAATATAATATGAAATTTTTATTTATTTGTGAGAGAATATTGCCTATTAGCTTTTAAATTCTACGGATATTGTTTTTTTAGTATCATAATTTTCTTGAATAAATCTCATAATTTTATTTGCTAAAGAGGCATCATGACTATCTTTTATTATGACAACTTTTATATCATCTTGTTTTATCTTTACAAAAGAATCAAGCTTAAATTCTTTTTTGATATTATTTTGTAGCAATTCTTCTTCACTAGTTAATTCTGTTAAATTCTTTATTTGTAAATAAGCATTATTTTTTTCTTCACTTGTAGTTGTACTACTATTTAATATTTGTTCATATTCTTTTTTTAATGTTGTTCTTTCTTCTTGTTTTTCTTGTTTTAATGCTGTTAGATATTCATTTTCTAATACTTCAATTGTTGCTTGTACTTCATCATTTTCTTCTTTATTTACAATTACATCACTTGGCATAGTAACATAATATACTCCAAGTACTAAAACTAAACTAAAAAGTGTTAAAAACCATAGATTTTGCTTTTTAATCATAAAAGATTCCTCCCCTTTAACTATATTTTAAAAAATAGTTTTTTATTACAAAAAAAATAGAGCTTATGCTCTACTTACATATTTACCATCTTTAGTTGAAACAATAACCTTTTCTCCTTCATTAACAAATAAAGGAATACGGATTTGCATACCAGTTTCAAGTGTTGCATCCTTTGTTGCTGTACTTGTTGTATTTCCTTTAACTCCAGGTTCTGTTTTAACAACTTCCATTTCAATTTTATCTGGAAGATTAAGTCCTAACATTTCGCCTTCAAAGAAAACGATTTCAACATCAAGATTTTCTTTTAAGAATTTAGTATCTGATCCAATCTTTGAACTATTGATTTCAACTTGTGAATAATCAGTCATATTCATGAATACATAATCTTCTCCAGATTTGTATAAAAATTGCATTGGTTTTTTTTCAATTCTTGCAAGTTCAACTTTGGTAGCAGAATTAAATGTGTGTTCAATTGTAGAACCACTTCTTAAATCTTTCATTTTAGTTCTAACAAAAGCAGCACCTTTACCAGGTTTTACGTGTTGAAATTCTATTATTGTATATAGATTTCCTTCAAATCTAATTGTCATGCCTGTTTTAAAATCATTTACGTTTATCATAATATCACCACTTTACTATTATTATTTTTCTTCTTTATGTACTGTATGTTTATTGCATCTAGGACAATGTTTTTTAATTTCTAAACGTTCTGTTGTAGTTTTAACGTTTTTTTCAGTACGATAATTTTGTTCTTTACAAACTGTACAAGTAAGTGTTTTTCCTTGTCTATGCTCTAATTTTGCCATAATTTGCCCTCCTTCTTAAATAAACATTATAAATTTACCACAAAAAACGTTATAAGTCAAACATTTTAGTGATTTTAACCATATTATTAGTATTATTTATAGTATTTTTTAGTTTGCAACATTATGATGAATTACTTTTGTATCATAAGTTATTCGATCAAATGAATAACCATTATCCAAACCATACTTTATAATACATTCTAAAGCTTCAATATTAGATGTTTTAGAACTATAATCATGCATTAATACAACATTAGTTCCTCTTCCCAATCTTTTTTTAACATTATCACAAGTTTTTTTAGCAGAATTTGTTGAAGTATCACTAGATCCTACATTCCAATCAAAATAAGTGTATCCAAGTTTTTCTACTTCAGTTGTTAAGTAGCTCATAATACCTTCCTTATAATTTTTAGAAACAGTATTACTACTTCCCCCAGGAAATCTAATTATCATACTTCTTTGTCCTGTTATATTATATACTTTATCAGATATTTTTTGTAAATCATTAAAATATGTATCAGCACTTTTATAAATACTATATTTATGAGTATAAGAATGAAGTCCTATAGTATGTCCTTCATCAAACTCTCTTTTTATTAAAGAATCATTATTAGTAGTTCCAATAACAAAAAAGGTTGCTTTAATATTATATTTTTTTAAAATATCTAAGATATAAGGTGTAACATCACTACTTGGTCCATCATCAAAAGTTAGATAAATAACAGAATCGGTATATAATTTTTTTTCTTTTACTGTTACTTTTCTTTTAGCAGTTGTTTTATTACCAGATGTATCAGTTACTTCATATGTCAAATTATAAACTCCTACATTTTTTGTATCGACACTACCCATTACTTTAACCTCTTTAGTTAAATCTTCATCACAATTATCAAAAGCACTATATTTATCATCAAAACTATTTCCTTTATAAATTGTAACATCAGATCCTCCCGTTAAAGTTATTATAGGATTTTCTGTATCTTTTTTTATTAATTTTCGCTCCACTACTTTCTTATTACCTGATGTATCTAATACTTCATATATTTTAGTATCATTATTAGTATAAGTTATAACCTTTAAATCACTTACTGCATCATAATTATCAGATACTTCATACCCTTCTTCAACATAAGTATCATAACTACATACATAACTTGGATTATTACCTTTTAAAGTTATTTCTGGACTTGTTGTATCAACAACTACTACATTTCTTTTTTTTGTTTTATTTTTATATTTATAAGTTACTTCATAAGTACCAAGTTTTTTATTATCTATATTATTATTAATAATTACATCTGATTTTTTTAAACCAATAAAATTATATCCATATTCTTTATAATTATCATTAACTTCTAGATAAATAGTTTTTTTATTTTTCAAAGTAAAAAAAGGATTAACAAAAAGATTTATTACTCCCAATAATACAATAACTAAAAAAACAAATAAAACTATAAATAATACTTTTTTCTTTTTCATAACAACTACCACCACATACTAATTGTACCACTTATTTATTTATGTTCATAAGATAACTTAATAATATTATATAAATTGACATGTTTTTTATTAAAATCATTGTTTAAACTATCAATTAATCTTTTATAACATAGTTCTTTATTGTTATTTATTTTATTAAAATATTCAAAATAAAAGTAATTTAACTTATCAACTAAATTATTATCATATAATGTTTTAAATTCTTTTTCTAAGCTTGTTTTTATTAAAAATTCACTTCTTGTTAAACTATTATTATTATTTTTTTTAGAATTTATAACTTCATAATTTATATTTGTTAAAGTAAGTCTATTACCTAATAAAAGAATTTCATCTTCTTCATCTAGTAATAATCTAGATATTAATTTATTTTTTCCATCTTTAGTAAATGAAACCCCAAGTACTAAATTTTCATCAGTAAATAAAGCTAAATATTTATATTCATCATTGTAATTATCCTCTAATTTTGCTTTATCATACAATTTTTCTATGAATTCTTCTTCTACTTTTACATTATTTTTAATAAAATCATTCATTGTTTTACTACTTATTTTATAAAAAGGAATTTTTCTTATATATTTAATATTATCCTTTTCTTCCCATTCAAAAAATTCAACCAAAGTATCATTTAAATTTAAAACAACATCATAAACATAAATCATAATTTTTCTCCTCAAAACTAGTATATACAAAAAAATAATTTTTATATACTTTTATAATTTATTTGTTAAATTTATTTACATATGAATAAGATTTAATAATTAAACTTGTTTTTATTTATTTGTTCTTATATAATTAAAAAGGAGGAAATTTTTTATGGATTTTATTGAAATTTTAAAAGTTATTTTTTTGGGGTTAGTTGAAGGTATTACGGAATGGCTTCCTATTAGTAGTACTGGACATATGATTTTGGTTGATGAATTTTTAAAGTTAAATGTTAGTGAAAGTTTTATGGAAATGTTTTTATATGTAATTCAATTAGGTGCTATTTTAGCAGTTGTTGTTTTATATTTTAATAGACTAAATCCATTATCACTAAAAAAATCAAAAGAGGAAAAGAAAGATACTTGGTCTTTATGGTTTAAAATTATAGTTGCTTGTATTCCTGCGGCTGTATTTGGTCTTTTACTTGATGATTTAGTTGATAAATATTTTTATAATTATGTAGTAGTTGCTATTATGTTAATTGTTTATGGTATATTATTTATTGTTATTGAAAATAAATCAAAAAATAAAAGTTATAAGATAAATAGTTTAAATGAATTAACTTATAAAACTGCCTTTTCAATTGGACTTTTTCAAGTTTTATCAATAATACCAGGAACATCAAGAAGTGGTGCAACTATTCTTGGAGCAAGACTTATTGGTACTAAAAGAGATGTAGCAGCAGAATTTACTTTCTTTTTAGCTATTCCTGTTATGTTTGGGGTAAGTTTACTTAAGATATTAAAATTTGGTTTTGTCTTTACAAGTAATGAACTTATTATTTTATTAGTAGGTATGTTTGTTGCTTTTATTACATCAATATTTGCAATTAAATTTTTAGTAAGTTATGTTAAAAAACATGATTTTAAAGTATTTGGATATTATAGAATTGTACTTGGAATTATTGTTTTATTATACTTTTTAATTTTTTAGGGAGGATTTTATGAATGAAGATTTAAAAATACCAAACCATGTAGGAATAATTTTAGATGGTAATGGCAGATGGGCAAAAATGCGTGGAAAGCCTAGAACCTATGGACATACAAAAGGTTTTACTAATCTTAAAAAACTTGCAAAACACGTATTCGATCGTGGTGTTAACGTATTAAGTGTTTATGCTTTTTCTACTGAAAACTTTAAAAGAAGTAAAGAAGAAGTTGATTTTTTAATGAATTTATTTGTTGATAAATTTCATGAATTAGAAAAAATAAATAATAAAAATGATATAAAAATCATTTTTTCTGGAATTAAAGATAAACCTTTACCAGATGATGTTTTAAAAGTTATTAAAGATATTGAAGAAAAAACTAAAAATAATAAACCATTTATCTTTAATATTTGTGTAAATTATGGTGGTAATTATGAAATAGTTGACGCTACCAAAAAGATTGCTAAAGAAGTTTTAGATAATAAATTAAGTATTAATGATATTAATGTTAATATGTTTAGTAAATATTTATATAATGATTTACCTCCAGTTGATTTTTTAATTAGAACAAGTGGTGAACAAAGAGTAAGTAATTTTATGTTATATCAAATTGCTTATAGTGAATTTTATTTTCCTGATACTTATTTTCCAGACTTTGATGAAAAAGAATTTGATAAAGCTCTTCTTGTTTATAATAAAAGAGATCGTAGGTTTGGAGAAATTAAAAATAATTAAAAAGATTTTCAAAAACGAAAATCTTTTTTTAATAATCATAAATAAGTTATGTTATGAATTTTTTATTATATTAAATAAATTTAATACATTTCTTCCTTACTATATATCCTAAATAAATATTTTTTTATTTCATTGCTATTATTTCTTACTTTATTTTCTACTAAATCCCTTTCTAATCTATCAAAAATCTTTTTTAAAAAAGGACCTGGTTTTCTATTTAAAAGTTCACATATTTCTTCACTAGTTATTTTTATTTCACATCTTTCTTTTATTTGTAAACTTTCATACATTTTTAAATGCTTTTTTTTATTTAATTTTTTTAAGTCACAAACTATACTTAAAATATAAGGACCATACTTATACATTATCATTGGATCTTTTATATTTTCATTTAATAGTTCATTAACACCTTGCATTAGCTCTTTTTCAAGTTTTGTAAAAGGATAAGTATTTTTATTAGAAATAGTAGCCCACATACCTATAGTATCTTTAGTTAATAAAACATTAGAAATATCATGAAGTTCTAAAACATCTTCTAAACCCAATTCTTTTAAAAGTCTTACTCCATATTTTTTATTATCACTTGTAAATATCTTATTTAATTCTTCTTTTTTTCTCTCATATGATAAATTTCTTAACAATTCTTTATTTTCTATAATGGCATTTTTTAGCTCATTATCTAACTTAAAATTAAGGGTACATGAAAATCTTACTGCTCTTAACATTCTTAATGAATCTTCTTTCATTTTGAAATATGGGTCTCCTACACTTCTTATTATTTTTTTATGTATATCCTTTCTACCATTTAACAAATCAATTATATTACCATCTTTATCCATACAGATAGTATTAATTGTAAAATCCCTTCTTACAATATCTTCTTCATAAGTATTAACATATTCAATAGATACTACTTTCCTATTATTTTTGTAACTTAATTCTTTTCTAAATGTTGTTATTTCAAATTTTAAATTATCTATATTTAAAATAATATTACCATAATCAAGTAATGTTACTTTATAATCTTTAAAAATATCTAATAAATCCTTAGGAGTTGCATTTGTACAAATATCAATATCGATATTATTATTTACTTGCTTTCTTAAATAATCTCTTACATAACCTCCAACTAGATAAGCTTTGAAATTATGTTCTTCTATTTTTTGTAAGATATTATATACTACCTTTTCCATATCTTAACCTCCATTAATAATTATAGCAGAAAAAGAAAAAAAGCCAAAGGCTTTTTATCTGTTAACTGCTTCTTTTAATGCGTTTCCTGCTTTAAATGTAACAGCATTTCTAGCAGCAATTTTAACTTCTGCTCCTGTTTGTGGATTTCTACCAGTTCTAGCTTCTCTTCTAGATACTGCGAAAGTTCCGAATCCAACAAGTGGAATTCTATCTCCTTTTGCTAATGCATCAGTTAATACTTCAACTGTTGCATCAAGAGCTCTTAAAGCATCTGCTTTTGTAAGATTTGCTTTATTTGCTACAGCTTCAACTAATTCTACTTTTTTCATTAAATATACCTCCCATAGAATTTATAACTAGTATAAACATCTTTTCTTAAAACATTTATGATGCTTACATATATAAAGTATCACAAAATATATAATAAAATCAAGGGATTTTACTAATTTTTATAAAAATTAGACAGTATTTTTTTAAAAAAACACAATAAGTTTCGCTTTTTTTTAAAATTTATGTTATCCTTATATTATAAGGATGTGAATTATATGAAAAATAGTAAAAACTTATTGTATGTTATTATAACTATTTTATGTGTATTATTAATTGTTGCAGTATCTTATGCTCTTTATATTTATAGTGCTACAGGTGAAGAAAATAAAATAAACACTGGTACAATTAACTTTAACTATATCGAAGATGACACAGCACTAAATATTGTAAATCCAAATCCTATTAGTGAAGATGATGCCAAAACTTCTTCAGATTACTTTGAATTTACAGTTTCATCAAGTGCTACTGGTATAATAGATGTTGGATATTATATTTATTTAACAACAAATAGTTCTAACTCTACTTCACTAAATGATTATGTTAAAATATATTTAACTAAAGTAAATAATGATGTTGAAGAAAGTGTTTTAGAACCAACTCTTGTTTCAAATTTAACTCCATTTAATGTTGATACTTTAGTTTATAATGCAGCTTCTTTTGATAAATTAATCTATAGTAGTTACTATGCATTTAATAATGATAGTACTTTACAAAGTACAATATATCGTTTTAGAATGTGGGTTGATAGTTCTTATTTTGATAGTTCCTATAATATAACAGAAAACGATGGTCTACATGAAATTACTACAACTCAAGCATCATTTAAAATAACAATAAATGTAAAAGGTGTAAACGGAAGACCTATTACAATAACACAATAATAAAAGAAAACTTCATTTTGAAGTTTTTTTTATATTACAATAGCAATTAAATTGTTGGATCCTTTATTAACTATTTTTGCCATTGTCTGTTGTAATTTATATCGTATATTTTCTGGCATCATAGCTATTTTTGATTGAATGCCTTCTTGAACAATAACATCTAAACTTCTACCAAATATTTCACTGCTCCAAATATTTGATGGATTAGTTTCACTATCTTTCATAAGATAATCAATTAACTCTTTACTTTGCATTTCACTACCTATTATTGGTTCAAAAGTACTTTCAACATCAACTCTTATCATGTGAATTGATGGTGCTGTTGCTTTTAGTTTGATACCATATCTACTTCCTTGTTTAGTTATTTCAGGAGTATCTAATTTCATATCTTTTAAGGTAGGATTAGCAACACCATACCCTGTTGTTTTAACCATTTTTAAAGCTGTTTTAACTTGTTCATATTCTAATTTAGATTCATTGTAATCCTGAAACATTGCAAGTAAATTAGCCTTTGATGTTATATCAACACCAATCATTTCATTTAAAACTTTAGAGAATAAATCATCAGGTGCATCTAAAGTAATTGTTGCTGTTCCACTTGATGGATCAACTTTTGACATATAAGCTTTAGAAATATATTCACAATTATCAAAATAACTAGTTAAAGTATCGACATCTCTTAATTTATCAACCTCATAAACTGCAGTTTTAATTTTTTCAATATACTCTTTTTTTACATAGTGATCTTTATTTAAAACACCAATCCAATCGGGTATTTCAAATTTAACTTCCATAATAGGAAATTCATATAAAGCTTCACGTAAAATATCAAAAGTATCTCTTTCATTCATAGATAAAACATCAATTGGAAGAACAGGTACACCATATAATTCTTTTAAGTTACTTGCAAGATTTCTAGTTTCAACACTACTTGGATTTTTAGTATTTAAAACAACGATAAATGGTTTGTGGTATTCTTTTAATTCTTTTACAACTCTTTCTTCTGCTTCAACATAATCATCTCTTGTAAACTCTCCAATAGAGCCATCTGTAGTCATAATTATTCCTATTGTTGAATGATCTTTAATAACTTTTTCTGTTCCAACTTCTGCTGCTTCAACAAATGGTATTTCATCATTAAACCATGGTGTTTTAACCATTCTTGGACCATTTTCATCTTCATATCCTTTAGCGTTTTTAATAACGTATCCAACACAATCGACAAGTCTCATGTTGCATTCTAAATCATCAATCTTTACTTTAGCAACGTTATTAGGAACAAACTTAGGCTCAATTGTCATAATTGTTTTACCACCTGATGATTGTGGCGTTTCATCTAATGCTCTTTTTCTTTCAAATTCATCATCTATATTAGGTATAATTAAATTTTCTAATACTTTTTTGATAAAAGTTGACTTACCAGTTCTAACGGCACCTACTACTCCTAAATAAATGTCTCCACCAGTTCTTAGAGCAATGTCTTTTATTATTTCTTGTTTTTCCATATTATCACTCTCTTTCTATTTAAATTTATGAATATTAAAAATTAATATGAAAAAAAAGATAACTTTTTATTAAAATTATCTTCCTTTTTTACAAGTTCTACACATTTCTATATCACTATCATAACAATCGCATCTAAAATCGTCACAATCATAAGCACTAATTGGTTTATGTGGCTTTTCTTTTACAGAACAAACATATATCCTTTCACCAAATTTATTATATTTAACAAGAGTTGCTTTTTCACATAAAGTACAATTTGCTTTTAAGCATGATATTTTGCCCATAAATTTCACCTTCTTTTGGTACTTTATTTTATAATATAAAGTTAAATAAATCAAGAAAAAAGAATCTAATTATCTTTTAATGAATTAAATTCTTTTTTTAAATCTTCATCTGTTATTTTTTCAATTAAACTTTCTAATTTTTTATCTTTTTGATATAGATGTAAATGTTCTTCATAAAACTCTAATTTTTCAGATATAAATTTTAATTCTTTATGAATTGCGTTTCTTGATACATTTAAATTTTCACTAATTTCTGCTAAAGATAAGTTATCAAAGTAATAATTTTTAAAGTAAGTTTGTTGTTTATCTGTTAAAAGTTCTCCATAATAATCAAAAAGTATTGTCAAATAAATCTCTTTTTCCATTTAAATCATATCCTTAAATAAACCATATATATATTTATCTATGTCAAATGTTTCTAAATCTGTTTTTAATTCTCCTAAACCTACAAATTTAACCGGTATATTTAATTCTTCTTTTATAGCAAGAACAATACCACCTTTTGCAGTTCCATCTAGTTTTGTTAAAACTATTCCTGTTATATTAGTTAGTTTTTTAAATTCTTTAGCTTGACTAATACCATTTTGTCCTGTTGTTGCATCTATTACCAAAAGTGTTTCATGAGGAGCATTGGGTATTAAATTTCCAATTACCTTATTTATTTTAGCAAGTTCATTCATTAAATTAACTTTATTTTGAAGACGTCCTGCTGTATCTATTAAGATAACATCTGACTTTTCTTCTAAAGATTTTTTTATACCATCATAAATTACACTTGAAGGATCAGATTTTTCATCTTTACCATAAAAAGATGTTCCTATTTTTTCTGACCAAGACATAAGTTGTTCATAAGCACCTGCTCTAAATGTATCTCCTGCTATTAACATAATCTTTTTTCCTTCCTGTTTTAATTTATAGGCAAGTTTAGCAATAGTTGTTGTTTTTCCAACACCATTTACTCCAACAAATAAAATAACTGTAGGTCCTTCATTATTATAATTTATTTTATTTACAATAATTTCATCATTTACATATATTATAAATAATTCATCTACAATAATTTCTTTTAAATCTTTTGGACTTTCTATTTTTTCTTGTTTTACCCTATTTCTTAATCTATCCATAAATGACATAACTGTTGGAACACCAATATCAGCCATAATTAAAACTTCTTCTAATTCTAGAAAAAAATCTTCTGTTATTTTATTATATTTATTAGTTAAGTTAATAAGTTTAGATACAAAGTCTGTTCTTGTTTTTGTTAATCCTTT
The DNA here is from genome assembly GCA_945947035.1 of uncultured Mycoplasma sp. Lineage (GTDB taxonomy): Bacteria > Bacillota_I > Bacilli_A > RF39 > UBA660 > CAG-611. Next base: position 70,937 of record CAMEXD010000003.1, read on the forward strand.
TTCATATTTTTTTATATTATTATCTTCTTGTTTTTCTTTTTGTTCTTTATTAAAAATATCTTTTATTTTGTTAAATAATCCCATAAACATTTCTCCTTTTTAACCCATTATATCATATTTTGTTTGACTTTTTAATAATTTTTATATATAATTATATCGCATATACATTGAAACAGCCGTATTTTTACTATTTATAACGTGTTTTTAATAAAATAAAGTAGCTTTAGCTGTTAAAGTGAAATAAAAAAACTCCCTATGAATAGAAAAATATATCAGTGTTTATGAAATATAAATATTGAAAGGAGATATATTATGGCAAGATATACTGGATCTAGTTACAAACAAGCTCGTCGTGTTGGTGCTTCTTTACTTGAAAATGGTAAAGAATTAGCTCGTCGTCCATACGGACCAGGACAACATGGAAATGATCGTAAAAGAAGACCATCTACTTACGGAGAACAATTAAAAGAAAAACAAAAAGTAAGATTTATGTATGGTTTAAATGAAAGACAATTCCATAAGACATTTGTTGAAGCTGGTAAATTAAGTGGTATTCATGGTGAAAATTTATTAATTTTACTTGAATCAAGACTTGATAATTTAGTTTATCGTTTAGGTTTTGCTACAACAAGACGTGGTGCAAGACAACTTGTAAATCATGGACATATTACTGTTAATGGTAAAAAAGTTGATATTCCTTCATTTAGAGTTAAAGTAGGTTCTACAATTGCTTTAAAAGAAGAAAGTAAAGACTTAAAAGTTGTTAAAGAATCACTTGAAAAAGTAGGAAAAAGAGCAGAATTTGTTAAATTCAATGAAAAAGATAACTCAGGTGTTTTTGTTAGACTTCCTGAAAGAAGTGAATTAAATCCTGAATTTAATGAAGCATTAATAGTTGAATTCTATAACAGATAATGTTAAAAAAACATCAAATTTGATGTTTTTTTTGTTTTATTATCTACTTAATTGTATAACTATCTTCCAAAGAAAACTCTACATTTTCTTCAATCCATTCTTTTCTTGGTTCTACTTTATCACCCATTAAAACAGTAACTCTTTTTTCTGCTAAAGAAGCATCATCTATATTTACTTTAATTAAAGTTCTTGTTTTAGGATCCATTGTAGTTTCCCAAAGTTGATCAGCATTCATCTCACCAAGTCCTTTATATCTTTGGATTTCATACTTTGTTATATCTTTAGTCATATCTCTTAATTCATCATTAGTATAGGCATACTTTACTTCTTTACCAATAGTTACTTTAAATAATGGTGGCATTGCAATATAAAGATGTCCTTTTTCTACTAAAGGTCTCATGTATCTATAAAAGAAAGTTAAAAGTAAACACTGAATATGAGCACCATCATCATCGGCATCGGTCATGATTATTATTTTATCATAAGCCATTTCACTTTCATCAAAACTACTACCAGATCCTGCTCCTATAGTATGAATCATAGTAGCTATTTCTTCATTTTTTATTATATCTTCAAATTTTGCTTTTTCAGTATTAAGAACTTTTCCTTTTAAAGGAAGAATAGCTTGGAATGTTTTATCTCTTCCTTGTTTTGCACTACCACCGGCAGAATCACCTTCGACTAAGAAAAGTTCATTTTTACTTTTATCCTTACCACTAGCAGGTGTTAATTTATCAGATAAAAGCATATCTTTTTTATTTTTTTTGCCTTTTCTAATCTCTTCTCTTGCTTTTCTTGCTGCTTCTCTTGCCATCTTACTTTTTAAAGATTTATTGATAATATCTGTTGCTACTTTTGAATTTTCTTCCAAAAAGAATGAAACTTTTTCAGATACAATAGATTCAACTACAGTTCTTGCAATAGGACTTCCTAATTTTGATTTTGTTTGTCCTTCAAATTGTAATAAATTTTCAGGTATTTTTAATGATATAATTGCCGTTAATCCTTCTCTTACATCACTTCCATCAAATGATGTATCTTTGCCCTTTAAAAAATTATTCTTTTTAGCATATTCATTAAATACTTTAGTTAAAGCAGTTCTAAAACCAACTTCATGAGTTCCACCATCACCTGTTTTAACATTATTAACAAAAGATATAATATTTTCATTATATGTATCAGTATATTGGAAAGCAATATCTACTTCAATTCCTTGTTTTGAGCCACTAAAATTACAAATTTTATGTAACACATTTTTATTTTCATTAATCATAGAAACAAATGATACAAGACCATCATCATAATGAAATGAAACATTTTTATTATCCTCTTTATCTTCTACTTCAATTGTAAGATTTTTAATTAAAAAAGCACTTTCTTGCATTCTTTCAACAATTGTTGTGTACGAAAAATTAGTTGTAGAAAAAATTTCAGGATCAGGTAAAAATCTAACTGTTGTTCCTGTTTTATTAGTATTACCAATTTTCTTTAATGGAACTTCTACTCTTCCACCATTAGAAAACTTTATGTAATATTCTCCACCATCTCTTTTAATTACAACTTCCATCCACTTTGACAAAGCATTAACAACACTTGCTCCAACACCATGAAGTCCACCAGACACCTTATAACCATCAGTTTCAAATTTACCACCAGCATGAAGTACTGTATAAATAACTTCAGGAGTTGATTTTCCAGATTGATGAAGTCCTACTGGAACACCACGACCATGATCTTCAACTGAAATTGATTTATCTTCATGTATCGTAATTTTAATATAATCTCCAAATCCATTTATTACTTCATCTATTGCATTGTCAACAATTTCCCATACTAAATGATGTAATCCTCTTTTATCAGTAGAACCTATATACATACCAGGTCTTTTTCTTACTGCATCAAGACCTTCAAGAATTTTTATACTATTTTCATCATATTTAAGTGCCATAACTACCATCTCCATTTTTTATTTTATCATATTTTTTATTATTTTCCAAATCAACTTTACATTTTTATTTATTATAAATATATTATTTTTTTATCTAATCACGTTTTTGATACGAATTTTTGCAACAATTATCACGTTTTTGACACGACTTTTGAATTTTTTTCACACATTTTTGATAAATTATTACAAAAAAAGAAGAAATTAATCTTCTTTAATTAAAAATGTTGCATATAAAGGAATTGACTTTATCTTATTTTTAGGATCATATCCAAAATCTTTAGTACTAATTCTAATTGAATATTTTGGATTATATTTTTCATTATAAATTTTTAAACTTTTTGATTGAGTACTATCTCCTGATTTTACTTCTACTGGTATAATACCATCTTTAGTATATAGCAAAAAATCAATCTCAGCTTTATTATTATTTTTCCAATAATACAAATCAAAACCATTACATATTAATTGATTAGCAACATAATTTTCTGCAATTATTCCTTTATATAAAGAAATATTATCTGTTAAAATATCCTCAATATTAAGTTTTAAAATATTATTAAGAATTCCAACATCACTTAAATATAACTTATAAGTATCATAATCAACAAAGCCTTCAAGTGGAATTTCAGGAATTTTAACACATTTAGATCTAAGAACCATATTACTTGCTTCTAACCAATCAAGTGAAGTTTCATATTCCCTTTTTCTTGCATCTTTTGAAACATTAGAATATTGAAATTTATTAGAAAGATTAGATAACTGTGACGGTAATGAATTGTATAACCTATTTATTTTTAATGATTCGGCATCAGATGTAACATACTTATCCATATCTTTAAAATATGAACTTAAAATATCTTTTAATATAGTTTTATCATATTTTATATAATCTCCATTTGTGTTTACCATATTATTTATACTTTCAGGCATGCCACCAGTAATTAGATAAGTTCTATAAAATCCAATTGCTTTTTCATGAACACTATTAGATATTTGAGTATTTTTTTTATAACAATCTTTTATAAGTTCAATAAGACTATTTTGATTCATTGCCCATAAAAATTCTTCAAAATCCATTGGATACATATTAATCATTTTTACTTTACCGACGGGAAAAGAAAATTTACTTCTTTTTAATTTAACGCCTAAAAGTGAACCAGCACATATAATTCTTATGTTATTATGTTTTTCACAAAAATATTTAAGTTCAGAAATAAGTTTTTCTGACTCTTGAATTTCATCTATAAATAAAATTGTATTTTCTTCATCCAAATCAAAATTTAATAAAACTTTTAATTGAGCATATTTTTCATCAGATGTTAAAGTCGAATTATATAATTCAACGATATTATATTGTTCAAATAAATTTACATAAATATAATTCTTATATTCATTTTTACAAAATTTATCAATAATATAAGTTTTCCCACATTGTCTTACACCTAAAATCATTAATGGTTTTATAGTGTCATTATTCTTCCAAGCTAATAAATCATCATATATCTTTCTTTTCACAAGTTACCACCTCATTTAAATGATATCATCTTTTTTCTGTTTTTTCAAGTCGTTCATCACGTTTTTGATATGACTTTTCACAACAATCATCACATTTTTGACACGACTTTTTGCAACAATTATCACGTTTTTGACACGACTTTTTAATTTTTTTTCACACATTTTTGATAAATTATTATAAAAAAAGAAGAAATTAATCTTCTTTATGTTCAATTAAATTAATATCTACTTTATTAATTGATTCAAATCTTTTGGTAATTTTATTAGTTGTTGTATGAATATCTTGAACATCTTTTGATACACTATCAATACTTTTTGATAATTTATCCCAACGTTCTTTATATCTTGAAAATTCTATTCCTAGTTTATTTAATTCTTCATGAATAATTGTTGTATACTTATCTCTTTCAATATTTTTAATAATCATTTCAATTACTGTAAGAGTTGAAATGAGTGTTGTAGGACTAGTTATCCAAACATGTTTTTTATATGAATAATCAATTATATCTGAGTGATATGCATTAATTTCTGCAAATATAGCTTCTGCTGGTAAAAACATAATTGCTTGATCTGTTGTAACACCATTTATTATATATTTATCATGGATAGCATCAATATGTTTTTTAACATCCATTTTAAACATTTTTTCATATTTTTCTCTTTCAATAACACTTAAATTTTTATCTACCATAAGACGATAATTTTCCAAAGGAAACTTACTATCTATAGCAATAGTTCCAAGAGGTTCTGGTGCAAAAAGAATTGAATCTGCAATATAACCATTAGGAAGTGTATATTGAAGTTTATAAATAAGATCATTTTCTGGACCAAATACTGATTCTAAAATATGTTTTAAATTAACTTCCCCAAAAATACCTCTTGTTTTTTTATCAGTTAATATTCCTTGAAGAGAAACAATATCGTTAGATAAACTATCAATCTTTTTCTGTGCTTCATCTATTTTTGATAGTCTTTCTAAGACATTTATAAATGTTTTATTAGTTTTTTCAAAATTTTGATCAAGCCTTTCATTGACTCTTTCATTTATTTCTAAAAGTTTTTGTTCATTCTTTAATGAAAGATCTGAAAAATCTTTATTTAAAGAAATCTTAAGTTCTGATAATTCTTTAGTTAAATTAACTTCTAATTTACCAAGACGTTCTGTTATATTTGCCTCATTAATATTTTTTGTTAATGATATTATTGTAAGTATAAGTATTACAACCAAAATTCCTATTATTACATATTCCATAAAATACTACTCCTCTACTTTAATTATTTTTTCTATTACTTTACTAATTAGATAAGCTAATACAATTAACACAAACATTTTAATTAAAACAGTTGGTTCTTTAATCGATGATAATAAATTGCTTCCAACATATCCCCAAAAATATATTATAGATATCTTTCCTATTAAAAGGGAAATAAAATATTTTTTAGAGTTCATGCCAGATAATCCTGCGGCTATATTTATTAAAAACGATGGTGTAAATGGCATAGCATGAATGATTACTAAAGCATTAAAATCAATATTTTTTATTTTTAACATAAGTTTATTGACCTTTGTTTTTGTTTTTTCATTTAAAAATCTATAAGCAAATTTATTAAGAGCAAATTTAAATAGGTAAAATGATGCCATACAACCAGTAATAGTTGCTACATAACTAACAATAAATCCAACAACTTTGCCAAATGCCAAAATGTTCATTCCAATAAAAACTGCCAAAGGAAGAATTGGAAAAATTGCTTCTAAAATTACTAGAAAAAATCCTCCGATAACTCCAATAGATTCTAAATAACTAATTACATTGTTTATTATTATGTTTATTGTATCCATAAATATCTCCTATAGTTATTATAATACAAAACTTTGTTTTTTAAAACATATTAAATTCCATAATAACTATTATATCCACCAAGAATATTTACTACTTTATACCCCATAGCACTTAATTTATTGCATACTGGAGCACTAGTATACCCTACTGAACAATATATATAATAAGTTTCATCTTTATTTAAATATTTACTTGGATTTGACATTAAATAATTACTTGGTATATTTTTTGAAGTAGGAATATTACTTAAATTATATAAATAATTATCTCGTATATCAATTATATTTACTGAACCAAGAAGATTTTTTAAATCTTTTGCATCTATACTAGAATACATAAAAATTCCTCCTCTTTATTATTATATGTTTTAGAAATTAAAAGAAATAGTTAGTTTAAACCCTTATTTAATGATATTTTATATATCTTATTTTATTGGTATTAATAAAATAAGTTACTTAAAAAAAGTAAAATTACTTAAAACTATTTATAATATTTGTAAAAACATTTATAATATTTATAAGGAGATGATTATTTTGGAAAATTGTGTATTTTGTAAAATTATGAAACAGGAAATACCTTCATATACTATATATGAAGATGATATTGTAAAAGTCTTTTTAAGTATTGAACCAATTGCTAATGGACATACTTTGATTGTACCTAAAATGCATTATAAAGATATAACTGATATTCCAATTGATGCTTTAAATCATATTAATAAAATTAGTAAAGAAATCTATGATTTATTAAAAGAAAAATTAAATTTTGATGGTTTAAAATTTGTTCAAAATAATGGTTTTTTTCAAGATATACCACATTATCATTTACATCTAATACCTCATTATAATAATGAAGAAAAAAAATCATTAGAAGAAATTTACGATATTTTAAAAAAATAAAAGGCAAAAAACCTTTTATTTTTATATGCTAATAATAATTAAATGAGCTTAAAATTATAGCAAGTAAAATATATAAAACAACTATTATTACTAATCCAAATCCGCAATTGTTTCTATCTCTTCTATCATTGTCACAATCTACATTATGCATAAACTTCACCTCCTAAACTAGATCCAAGCTCCAAGTATAATAATTAGTAAAATAAATAAAACTAAAATAATTGCAGATGATGAAACACAGTTCATAATTCATTCCTCCTTTTTTTTATTCTAAAATATTTTATGGCAGACCTTGAATTTTGTGTATATAATTGTCTAATTTGTTGATTTTTTAAGATGCTTTTGTTATGATAATATTATAGTTTTTTGAAAGGAGAAAAATATTGTAATGAAAAAACTAACAAAATTATTAATCATACCTGTTATAGCATTTTCTCTTGTTGGCTGTGGAAAAGTACCTGTACTTGAAAATGGTCAAGAAGCAGTTGCTACAACAAATAAAGGAAATATTTCTGCAGAAGATTTATATGAAGAATTAAAAACAACTTATGGTAATAACGTACTTATTGATTTAATTGACAAACTTATTTTAAATGAAAAATATGAAGAAACTGATGAAGAAAAATCTTATATTAAAGAACAAATTGAAAAGCTTGAAGATGTTGCAACAAGTAATAATATGACATTTTTATCTTATATCAATTATTATGGATTTGAAAATAAAGATGATTTAGAAGATTACCTTGTATTAAATTACAGAAGACAATTAGCAGCAAAAGATTATATCAAATCTACTATTAAAGACAAGGAAGTTGAAAAATATTATGAAGAAAATATCTATGGTGATATTAAAGTTAAACATATTCTAATTGAGCCAAAAACTTTAACAGGAATGACTTCTGAAGAAATAGATAAAGCTACAAAAGAAGCATTAAAAACAGCAAAAGAAATTATTCAAAAATTAAAAGATGGTGAAGATTTTGATAAACTAGCTGAAAAATATTCAGATGATAAAGCAAATAATAAAAAAGGTGGAGATTTAGGTTGGTTTAATACTGGAGAAATGGAAGAAGAATTTGAAAAAGCAGCTTTTGATCTAAAAAAAGGAAAATACACAACAACTCCAGTAAAAACAAAATACGGATACCATATTATTTACAAAACAGATGAAAAAGCAAAACCAAAACTTGAGGATATAAAAGATGAAATTCTTGATAATTTAGTTGATGAAAAATTAAATGAAGATTCTACTTTATATTATAAATCTTTGGAAGAAGTAAGAAAAGAAGCAGATTTAAAAATTGAAGATTCATTTTTAAATGATGCTTATAATGATTATATGAAAAAATTAAAATCTAGTAATAATTAAAAAAAGCCATAAGGCTTTTTTTAATTGCAATATTGTTTTTCATTACAAACAATACAAATAGAAAATTTATAATTATAAACATCATTCATTGTTGATTCTTTTGCTATTCTTGTAATTAATAGCTTATCAACACTACATTTTTCTATTTTAATATCAGGGTTAACTTTTTTTAATTCATCAAAAGTTATATTAGCTTTATCATTATTCCAAGAAATACTTTCTTTTTTATCGATAACATATAGATTTAAATTTTCTTCAAGTATTTTTAAATAACCTTCAATTTCTTTTTCCTTACTAGATGACGTCATTTTTGAAATATTTGGTAAAATGATCATTGATACAATAGCCATTAAAACTAAAACCAAAAGCATCTCAACAAGAGAAAAACCTTTTTTATTCATATGTTTCACCACTTTCTATTAATTTTTCTTTTAATTTTTCTTCGTTCCAAATTTCAATATTTAAAGCTTTTGCTTTTTCATATTTACTACCAGGATTATCTCCAACTATTACAACATCAGTTTTTTTGCTAACTGAATCAATTGTTTTTCCCCCATAAGTTGTTATTTTTTCTTTTAAATTATCTCTTGATATAAATGATAAAGTTCCCGTTATTACAAATTTTTTATCAGCAAAAGCATCTTTTTTAGATATTTGCTTACCTAGATACTTCATATTAACACCAAATGATTTTAATTTTTCTAGAGTTTCAATATTTTCATCATTTTTAAAATATTCAACAATACTTTTTGCCATAACATTTCCTATATCAGGAATACTTGTAAGTTCATCAAATGATGCATTTTTTAAAAACTCTATATCAGGATAAATTTTAGCAATTATTTTAGCACTTTTTTCACCAAGATATCTTATTCCTAAGCCAAATAGTAATCTTTCAAGTGAGTTTTCTTTTGATTTTTCAATGGCTTCAAGTAAATTACTAACTGATTTTTCACCAAAACCTTCAAGTTCCATTAACTCTTCACTTTTTTCTTTTAATAAATATATATCAGTTATATTCTTAATATATCCAAAATTATAAAAATCTTCAATAATTCTTTCCCCAAGGCCATCAATATTCATGGCTTTTCTACTTGAAAAATGAATGATTTTTTCAATATTTCTAGCATCACAATCCTCATTTAAACAAAAATAATGAGATTCATTTTCTTTTCTAACAATTGGCCCACCACATATAGGACAATTTTTTATCATCGTAAATTTTTCTAAATTCTCATTTCTTTTATCAAGTTTTACACCTACAACTTCTGGTATAACATCACCTGCTTTTCTAAGAATTACATAATCTCCTACTCTTATATCTTTATCTTTAATAAAGTCTTCATTATTTAAAGTAGCTCTTGATACAGTAGAACCTGCAACACGAACTGGTTCAAGGATTGCATTTGGAGTTATTTTTCCTGTTCTTCCTACAGTAAATTTAATGTCCTTTAGTTTTGTTACAACTTCTTCTGGTGGAAATTTATAAGCTGTTGCCCATTTTGGACTTTTAGCAGTATAACCAAGGGCTTCTTGCATTAAGATATCGTCTACTTTTATAACCATTCCATCAATATCATAAGATAAAGAACTTCTTTTTTTAGTTATTTCATTAATAAATGCAATTACTTCATTGACATTTTTACATATTTTTCTTTCTTTATTAACCTTAAATCCTAAGCTATCCATAAATTCTAAAGCATCTTGATGTCTATAAATACCATAATCTTTGGGATTAGGCAAATGATAAATAAAATTATTTAACTTTCTTTTTTTAGCAACACTAGAATCAAGTTGTCGAACACTACCACTTGCTAAATTTCTACAATTTTGAAATAAACTAAGTCCTTCTTTTTGTCTTTCGTTATTAACTCTTTCTAGTTCACTTTTTTTAATATATATTTCTCCTCTTACTTCAATATCAATATCTTTATTAAGTTTTAGAGGAATATCATTTATAGTCTTAACATTATGAGTAATATCTTCACCAGTTGTTCCATCACCTCTTGTTACTCCTCTTACAAGTATTCCTTTTTCATAAGTTAAACTAATTGCTAATCCATCTATTTTTAGTTCTACAACATAAGTTGGATTAAATCCTTCTTTTTTTATTCTTTCATCAAATTTTACTATTTCATCTTCATTAAATACATTACCAAGAGAAAGCATTGGCATTTTATGTACTACTTTAACAAACTCTGATATAACAGTTGATCCTACTCTTTCAGTTGGAGAATCTTTCCTTTTCAAATCTGGATATTTTTTTTCCAAAGTAATAAGTTCTTGCATTAATCTATCATATTCAAAATCATCAACTGTTGGATTATCTAAAATATAATATTCATAGTTATATCTATTTAATGTATCAACTAAATAATTAATTCTTGTTTTGTCATCCATAATTTTTTATCTCCTATAAATATATTATAGGATAAAATTATATTAGAAACAAGAAAAAGATAGAAATTTTTACTTTCTATCTTTCTTATTTATCTTCCTAAATATTCTATAATTATTGTAATAGGTGCATTAGTAAAATAAGAACCAGAATTAATATTTTCAAGTTTAGGTGACTAACTATAAGAAGTCAAGTAATTTTAAACAAAAATCTTAAAAAGATTTTTGTTCCACGTCAAAAAGATTTTAAAAATAACCATTTTTAAAACTTTATGCCGCGGTATATGAAGATATAAAATAGTACACCAATTATTTTATATCAGATTTAAAAGTGATATTTTCAGATTCTAACTTATAAATAATTCTAACAAGTTTTTTTGCAACATGAGATAAAGCAACTCTATGAGTCTTACCTTCGTTACGCTTTTTATAATAGAATTCTGTGAATATAGATTCATGTAAAAAAACATAATCGGCAGCATTTAAAAGATGATATCTCAAATGGCCAGAACCATGCTTAACCATTTTACCATCATGTTGTTCTGTTCCAGATTCGGAAATACTAGGTTCAATGCCAGCAAAAGCAACCATGGCATCAGCAGATTTAAATCTAGAAATATCACCGAATTCAGAAATAATAGCTGCACATGAAATAGGACCAATTCCTTTAATAGAAAGAGTTGGTGGATTAAGTTCTTTGATAATTACTTCAATTTTATCATCATATTGTTTGATTATAGAATTAATATTATCGTAAAGATTAAGCATATTTTCAAGATCAAATTCTAAATAATCATCAGATTGTCCAATAGTATTTTTAGCAGCTTCTTTGATTTTTAAAAATTTAGCATAAGAAAATTTGCCTCTAGCAACTTTGTTAATAGAATCAAAGTCTTTCATATTTTTGATTTTATCAGGAGTTTTATATTTACTTAAAATATAAAGAGAAGTAATAGAAAATTCATTATCAAATAAAGGTTTAAATTCTGGAAAAATCAAATCTAAAATATTAGTTATTTGATTTAAATAGTATGATCGTTGAGTAACTAATTTATCTCTTTTTCTAGATAGAGATTTTAAAGAAAATTTGTGATAAAATTGTTTTGGATGGGGTTTGTAATCCACAGAAATAAGATACTTAGTAATTTGGAATGCATCTTTCTTGTCTGTTTTAGTTCTTCTAAGGGTTTGACCTTTGATGAATTGCTTAACCAAAGCAGGATTAAATTCCATAAAAGAATAGTTGTTCTTTTCAAGGAATAGCTTAAGGTTTATGCCATAATGACCAGTAGCTTCAAATCCTATCCTAATTTCATGATTATTATCTAAAGAATTTAATAAATTAAGTAATTGAGTAAATCCTTCATTGGTGTTTTGGAAGAAAAAATTTTCTTCAATTACTTCGCCTGTTTCAGAACAAATGAAACAGTCATGTTTGTATTTTGAAATATCAATACCAACAAAATATATAAAAACACCTCCTAATTAGTATTAATGCACTGCATGTTTTTGACACAGGTACTTCTATTTATGGATTCACGTAGGATATAAAACGTCAATGCGTTAACTAACTAATTACCAATAAAAATAAAAGCCTGTGGTAGTTGTCACCTCAAACCAGTCAAAGCCGGAGAATTATAGATACAAATCCACAGTGCTTAAATATTATAACCCTAAAAAGTTATATAAAAAATATAAATAGAAAGGGATCTAATATAGGTCATTTAGACCATAATTAGATTATACGTGAATTTAGATAAATAGATCTATTTGTTAAATTAACAAGTTCATATGCATTTGATATATTATTTACTGTAATAATACCTTGTGAAGTTAATTTTAAAGGTGATTCATCATAAATCCATTGACTAGAACCAATAAATACATCATCTGTTCCAACTAATCTAAAACCAATTGTTACAAAATCAATTTTTGGATCAAACTCATCGCCAAAATATGGTACATAAGCATCAACTACAAATGTAATTTTATAATATCCAATTTTTGAAAATTGAATTACATTAGTACTAGAATCTAAATCAACTAAACCATCAGTATCAATTTCTTCTCTCATGATTGGCAATCTTTCATTTGATCTAACTTCTAATCCATCTAAAGAGTAATGATCGCCATTAAATGAAACAAGATATGCTGCAGATATTTTTGATGGTCCCGTTGGTCCTTCAACTCCCTTTGGCAATGTAAAATTTAGTATTTCTTTATCATTTTTTTCTTCAATAGATACTTTAGGATCGTCTCCTACTATTACAACTCCAACATCAAAATGACATTTTGGTCCTGTTGGTCCGGTTGGTCCATTGTTTAAATCTTCTTTATATATAAAATTTGAAAATTCCATATTATCTTAATATCCCTTGAATTTGTTTCTTCGTCATAATGACCGACTAATACCTTATCAATAAAGTCACCCACAATTTCAATATCAAGTTTATCTATATGTCTGTACTTCTTAAAGATGTTCTTTTTATTTTTTAATGTTTCTTTTTTTGCAGTAGTAGAAGCTATATCTTTTTTTATTATTTTCATTCTATCTTCTAGTTTAGCGGTATCGTCTTTATATTTATTCATTAAAATTAAAAACTCTTTTTCTCTTAGTATCCCAGAAGTACGATCTTCATATAGTATTTGAAAATAGGAACTTTTATTTTGTAATTCCTTATTAATATTGTTTAATTCTTTTTCTAAAGTTTTAATTTTGTCCTTAAACAAATCTTGTTCTATCATATCTTCATTTAAGTTATTAAGCTCTTTTTCATCATAAAATCTGTTAAATAAAACATTAATTTTTTCTAATACCAAATTATGTAATTCTTCTTCTTTTAAATATTTCTTATTATCACAATTAGACCATTTTTGATTTTTATATTTACAATACAAATAACTAAATCCTGATTCTTGTTTTTTGCCACACTTACAAAAAACTCTATTACAATTCATACAAAATACTTTATTATTAAAAGCGTGTACTTCGCCATTTTGCTGACTTCGTGATTTTTCTTTTAATCTTTCTTGAACTGTATACCAAACCCACTTATCAATTATTCCTGTATGTGTATCATTTTTTCTTATTCTATCTTCATCATCATTATAAACTACTGTATGATTTTTATAGCTTACCGTAGTCGTTTTAAATTGTACCATATTACCAATATAAACTTCGTTTTGTAATATACTTTTAATTGTTTGGCTAGACCATTTTAGTTTTTTTCTAATATTAATTTTGAAATCCAAGTCAACATCAATATTATCAACAGCTTTTTTAATCATAAAGTAAAACTTTTCTTTATTGATATTTTCTTTTAAAGTTATTTCAAATTGATAATCAATCACGTGTGTTCTATCAAGTTCGGATGTTTTGGTAGCAATACAAGTGGCAGTTTTAGGTATTATATCTTCTTCTTTTAATAAAATAAAATCTTCAACATTAAAATTATTAATATCTAAATTATCTTTTTCACTATAATAAATTTTAGTTCTATTTTTTGAATATCTTTTTAAAGTAATATCACACTTATTATTAAAACTTAATTTATCAGTAGTTATGTAATTAAAACTAATCAAATTATTAAGTATCTGTGTTTCATTATTACAAAGATTAATATTAATAATATATGTACCAGCTTTTTCTATATAATCATAGTCTAAATATTCTTTTATTAAAGGTATTTGCAATTTACTACCATGCATTTTCTTATATTCAAGAGGACTAGGTACTTTTTCTTTATTTAAGTTATTAGCAATTTTTTCTAAACCGTCGCCTTTCATATAATCATCAAAAATTCTTTTTACAACTTCTGCAGCTACCGAATCTGGTATTAAATGATTATTATTTTCTGGATCTTTAATGTATCCATATTTTGAAAAACTTGCCGTGCACTCGCCAGCTTTTCTTTTAGATTTAAAAGTTTCACGAATATTAAGTGAAGTATCTTCTAAATACCATTCATCTGTTAATCCTAATATTTGACTTGTTTTTTTTGTCTCTCTTTTAGTATTATCAATTCTATCAACCGTTGTAAGAAATCTAACATCCCATTCGTGAAATAAGTTATGTATATATTTTTCTATAAGTTCAGAATCTCTTGCGAATCTAGCTTGTGTTTTACATAAAACTATATCAACATTTCCAAGCTTGCACTCATCAATCATTTTATTAAAGTTTGGACGTGTACTATCAGCACCAGACCAATCTTCATCATTATAAACACCAACAATTTTAAATCCTTCATTTTCTGCATATTCCCTTAACATTAATTCTTGATTTTTAATACTTTTTGATATTTGTTCTTTTTTTAATTTATCACGATCTTCATCTGATAATCTTAAATATAACACCACCCTTACTAATG
>CAMEXD010000004.1 GCA_945947035.1 uncultured Mycoplasma sp.
TTCCATTGGAATTCTTAAGGAAAAAATAATTATATTATTTTTTCACTTTTCTTGTAAACAAAAAAACTAGCAAAAACTAGTTTTTAGTAATAATAAGGATATGGTTGATAGTAATATGGTCTAGGTCTTGGTCCAAAGAATAATGGAGCGCTTAAAAATCCTAAGCCAAATGGTACTAAAAATGAGCCAGCACCACCGATAAGTCTTCTATTATTACCATAGTATGCTGGATTATTTGAGTAATATGGTTGACTTGTAGTGTAGTATGGTTTACTAGTGTTGTAATAATTTTGACTATTGCAAGGACAACTATTTCCTGAATAAGAATTATTGTAATACATAAAAATTCCCCTTTCTATAATAATTTATGATATATAAAAGTCTTATGACACTTTTATTATTTTTCTAGACTAATTAATATTATTTTGATAAAATTAAATTGGAGATGATTTTTGTGAAAAATAATAAAGGTTTTACTTTAGTAGAGTTAATCGCAGTAATTGTAATTCTTGCACTTTTATCAACTATTGCAGTGGTATCTGTTACAAGATATAAACAAAGAGCAATAGAAAATGAAAAGGTAACTTTAAGACAAAATGTTATATCAACTTTTGGTATTTATAGAATTGATAATGGAACTTATGTTAATACACCTGTTTCTATAAATAATTTTAATGCAACTTTTACATTTAATGGTGAAAAATGTGAAACTATTGATGGTGATATTAAATACGTTTATGAAAGTTCAAACTCTAAAAAAGAAATTTATTGTGTTAGATTAATTTGTAATGGTGAAGAAGTAATAAATGATTATTTAACAAATAATCTTTGCAACAATTAGGTGTTGTTATGGATGTAATAAAAGTAATGGATGTAAACTTATCCAATAAAATAGCAGCAGGAGAAGTTGTTGAAAAATTAATGAATGTTGTTAAGGAATTAGTAGAAAATTCAATTGATGCCAAATCTTCAACTATAAAAATAGAGCTTATTGATTCAGGTATTAAAATGATTAAAGTAATAGATGATGGCTGTGGTATGAATAAAAATGATGCCAAACTTTGTCTTGAAAGACATGCTACAAGTAAAATCTATACTGATGATGATCTATTTAATATCAATACCTTAGGTTTTAGAGGAGAAGCAATTCCATCAATTGCAAGTGTATCTAATTTTTTACTTAAAACATCAGATGGAGTAACAGGAACAGAAATTTTTGTATCTGGTGGAATAATTAAAGAAATAAATAATAGTGATTTAAGAAAAGGAACAGAAATAACAGTATCAGATATATTTTTTAATACTCCAGCAAGATATAAATACTTAAAAAGCTTATATACAGAACTTGCTAATATTGTAGATTACGTCAATAAAATGGCACTTTCTTTTCCAAATATTAGTTTTACTTTAATAAATAATGATAAAACTTTATTAAACACTGATGGCAGTGGTAATTTACTTAAAGTTATAAGTAATATCTACGGTATAAGTGTAGCTAAAAAAATGGTTAGCATAAACAATAGCGATGATGATTATGAAGTAAGTGGTTATATCTCATATCCTGAAAGTGCTAGATCTAGTAAAAATAATATTACTATTTTAGTAAATGGAAGATGTATTAGAAACACTTTAATAAATAGATGTATTGTTGAAGCTTATCATACTTATATTCCAAAAGATAAATATCCAATTGTTGTTATAAAAATAGATTGTGATACTTCTTTAGTAGATGTTAATGTACATCCTACTAAAATGGATGTAAAAATATCTAAAATAGATAATCTTTTAAATTTAATTACAGATTGTATTTCAAATACTTTAGAAAAATTAACTTTAATACCAGAAGTAAAATATGAAGATAGATCTATTTCTAATTTAAATGAAGTAACAACTATAAATAGCAAAATAGACTTTAAAGAAGATGAAAAAAAAGAATATATAGAGCCAAAATTTGAAGATCTTACTTTTGATTTTACTTATGAAGTAAAAGAAAACGAGGTATCATACGAAAAAAGTGAAGATGAAAAATTTAAAATGATTAATCCTGTTGCTTTAATTCATGGAACCTATATAATTGGTGAAAATGAAGATGGCATGTATATAATGGATCAACATGCTGTAAATGAAAGAATAAATTATGAATATTACTTAAAAGAAATGGGAAAAGAAACAATTGAAGCAACTGATTTACTTGTACCTATAAAATTAGAGTTTTCTAATAAAGAATATTTAATTTTAAAACAGAATTTTAATATTTTAAGAAACATAAATATTGGTTTTGAAGAATTTGGCAATAATACAATTATTATAAGAAGTCATCCTAATTGGATAAAAAAAGATTATGTAGAAGAGTCTCTTCGTAAAATTATTGAAGTTATAATTGAAGAAGAAAGTTTTTCTAAAGAAAAATTCAATGAAAAAGTTGCAACAACATTGGCTTGTAAAATGAGTATTAAAGCAAATGAGTATGTTTCACTTGAAGAATTAAAGGTTTTAATTGAGAGATTAAGACAGACAAATAATCCTTTTACTTGTCCTCATGGTAGACCAACAATTATAAGTTACTCTATTTATGAATTGGAAAAATTATTTAAAAGGGTTATGCAATAAGAAAGGGCAGAGGGTTTATGGATTTTGACAAATTAAATGATTTAAAAATAAAATATTCAGATAAGGCAGAAGAACAAAATGAAATTATTAAAAATTTAGAAGAAGAATTAAAAAATAAAAGTTATTTGAGTGAGAAATCAAGACTTATTAGAACAATGATTTTTACAGGTGTTTCTTTTCTTATTTTAACTTTAACATCAAAAGGAATAATAAGTAGTAATCCAGCATTAATGTCATTTTTATTACCAATTTTATCTACTGGAGTTGGATATTTAACTAATAAATCTTATGAAAAAATATTTTTAAATCTTGGTGATGAAAATAATAAAACAACAATGAGACTACTTGAGGAAAGTTTAGAAAAAAGTATTGAAGAAGAAATAATTTTAAGAAAACAAGATATTTATGTTTTATGTAATCATAATTTTTATGCTAAAGAAAAAATTGATGAAAAACTAGTTAAAAGTGGTGTTAATGTTGATATAAAAGATAAAAGAAGTTTAGAAGAAATTAAAGAAAAAATAATAAGTTTAAAAGTAATAGAAGATGAATCTTTTGATTTACTAAAGATGTTATGTGCTAAAAAAATTATGCTTGTTTATTTTGATTCATATAAAGATAATAAGCTTAATAAATTAAAAGAATTTTTTAAGACTAATATTGCACTTCTTACAACTATGGTTTTAACAATGATTCCTTTTGTTTTTATTAAAGTTCCTGTTGATATATTATCTTTATTAGTATCATCAAGTGCAATAAGTTTAGTATATAGTAATTTTTTAATAAAAGATAACAAGGATAATTTTGATGTTTATAATGAAATTAAAGAAAAATATAATTATAAAGAATTAGCTTCTTATGAAACAATAAGAGATATAAATTGTAAAATAGAACTTCTTGTGGCAGAGTTATCAAAAACAATTAATATGATTGAAGAAGAAAAAATAAATTTAGAAGAAAAGAAAAACGAATTACAAAATGATAATGTTTTAGAAGATTACAAAAGTGATAAATTATCTGAAGATAAAAAAATAATAAGAGTAAGAAAAAAGTAGGTGGTAAATTTGATTTATGCCATAGTAGGACCAACTGGAGTTGGTAAAACAAAACTTTCAATAGAATTAGCTAAAAAACTAAATGCAGAAATAATAAATTGTGATTGTATGCAAATATATAAAGAATTAAATATTGGAACAGCAAAAATTACAGAAGAAGAGATGGAAAATATAAAACATCATATGCTAAGCATAAAAAGTATAAATGAAGAATATAATGTTTTTAATTATCAAATAGATGCAAGAAAAATACTTAATAGTTTATTAAAACAAGGAAAAAACGTTGTTATAGTTGGAGGAACAGGTCTTTATTTAAAAGCACTTTTATATGATTATAATTTTAATGATGATAATAAAAAAAATGAAAAATTATATAAATTTAAACTAATTGGTTTAACAAAAGACAGGGAAAATTTATATGAAGCTATAAATAATAGAGTGGATATCATGATAAATAATGGTTTAATAGAAGAAGCAAGATATCTTTATGATAATTATAAGACATCAAGGGTTTTAAATGCTGCGATTGGTTATAAAGAATTTTTTCCTTACTTTGAAGGAGAGATAGAATTTGAAGAAGCAATTGATGAGGTTAAAAAATCATCAAGACATTATGCTAAAAGACAATTTACTTTCTTTAATAATCAATTTTTAGATATAGAATGGTTTGATGTTTCAAAGATAAAAATTGATGATATTGTAAAAAAAATAACAGAAGAGTAATTTCTGTTATTTTATTTTGCTTCAGAATATATGGTTTTATCAAAATGATGATTATTATCATTTAAATTATATAAAGTATTAGTATTAATTAAAAACATTTCTTTTAAAAGCATATTGCTGCCATCTGATACAACAGGATCATCATAAGTTAAATCAAGATGCAGCCAATTATTATTGATATAAACAAGATTCCAAATATGATTATCAGTAGATATCTTATAATTATCAAGACCAAACTTACTTAAGAATAAAGCCATAGCATCGGTATAAGAGCTACAAATACCATAACCTTTTAATAAAACATCATTTGCTTTACCTGATTCAGTATCACTACTTTTATAATAATAGCTATTATTTATAATATAATCATGAATTTTTTCTATTTTAGAAGTATTAGTCATATCACTTGTAATTTCACTATCTATGATAGCTTTAACTTTATTATTTAATGAAATTATATCATCATCACTATATTTCTTTGTAACATTAATTGTAACTTTATCACTTTCCATAGTAGCATTAATACTAGAAAAAGAATTATAAGGATGAACAAAATTATTTATAGAAGATAAAACTTCATTATCATTTAATATATTTCTAAAATCATTAATACAATTATCATAATAACTATCACAATAAAAGGTAAAAGTAGGGGTACCACTATTAATTATGGTATATAAAATATTTTTTGTTTCATCTTTATTAGTAGTAATAAAACTATCAGTAAGTTTTACATAATTATAACTTTTATTTTTAGCATAAGAATTATTATCTATTGTAATATTTTCATTATATAGTTTTTCTTGTCTTATATATTTATATATATCTTTTCTATAAATAAAGGCAAGAATTAATAAAAAAAATAATAAAACCGAAATAATCTTAAGTAATATTTTCATATTCAATCACCAATTCAATTTTAAAATAAATAAAAAAATAAAGCAATAATTAAGATTTACTACTTTATTTTGTTTACAGCTTTCATTAATTTTGATTTATCTCTTGCTGCTTTATTCTTTTTAATAATACCTGCTTTTAAAGCTTTATCTATCTTTTTTACAGCATCTTTCATATTATTTTCTGCTTGTTTTACATCGTTATTTTTAATATCATTTCTAGTTTTTTTAATAGCTGTTCTCATACTAGATATATCTTCTCTATTAGATATTCTTTTTTTAGCATCAGTTTTTACTCTTTTTTTAGCACTTTTAATATTTGGCACTTGTTTTCACCTCACTTTTTTAATCAATATAATATTAACAAAAAATTATAAAAAATGCAAACAAAATCGTTAAAAATATATGCTTTTATGTTATTTTTTATTAATTGCTAAATATTTTTACTTAATTATGGACAATTATATTTAAAATGTGTTAGAATTATCTTATAGAAAATAATACATTTTTTGTGTTAAAAAGGAGTGAAAAAAAATATGCAAGCAAAAATTCGACATGGGGGGGCAAGTTAAAAAACTATCATTAATAATAGGAATAGTAGGATTATTAATATTAGTAATAGGAATAACGTTTGCCCTATATAATATAGACTTAAAAGGATTAAGAGAACATTTTATAACAACAAATAAATTAACATTTTCTTATAAAGAACCAATCGAAAGTCTAAATTTAATATCGTATAATAGTTTGACAGACGAAGAAGGAAAAAAACAAAATACTTATTATGAATTTACAGTAAAAGGAACAAGTGAAGCACCTGAAGTAATAGACTATGTAATTTATTTACAAAAAGAAGAAGCAGAAAGAACTTTTAATGAAAGCGATTTGAAAGTATATTTAACAAAAGTGGAAAATGATGTTGAAACAGAAGTAGTTTCTCCAACCTTACTAAGTAAATTTTTAGAATATAATAATATAAGTGATACTAAAGCATTATATGGAAGTAGTATGAATCTAACAGGGAATTTAGATATAACAGATACATATAGATTAAGAATCTGGTTAAAAGAAGATTTTGATTTTAATAGTTTAAAAAGTTCAACAACAACAAATGGAGAACAAAATATAAAAATAGAACAATACGAATATAAATTTAAAGTAAATGTAGCAACAGGATTTATGCCAGAGATAAAATGTGATTCAATGTTAGTAGATAATAGTGGCGCAAATGCACCAGAATTACCGACAAATGCTATAGCAGTATGTTATAATAGTGCAAATGATGTCTGGTTAAAAGCAGATACAACTAATACAAATAGCAATTATCAATGGTATTCATATAGTGGAAAAACATGGGCCAATGCCGTAACAGTAACAGAAGCAAATAGAGAAGAATATTTAAATGCAGAAGTAGGAACAGAAATCAGTATGGATGATATAAATACAATGTGGGTGTGGATACCAAGGTTTACAGCTACTGGTGATACAGCAAATTATAATGGAGGAACAATAGATAATCCTGGAGCATTTGATATAACATTTGTAAGTAAAACAACAACAGCACATGATGCATTCACTTTTGGCACAGATGAATTAAACGGCTTTTGGGTAGGTAAATTTGAAACAGGAATTATTTCATCTGTAACCCTAGAATGTGATAATACTCTTGGAACATGTGATATATCGAATTTTTTAATAAAACCTGATGTAGGATCCTTTAGTATTGATAGTATAGAAGGTAGTAATAACAGTTTTAGTTTAGCTAATACTTTCTATTTCGGAAGGAGTATAGGAAAAAGTGGCAATCCATATGGGTTTGATAATACAAAAGATATAACACTAGATACCCATACTATAAAAAACAATGAATGTAGCGCAGTAGCATATTTAACTCAAAGTATCTATGGCAGATGTACGTCAAGTACAAATTGCACAGAAGTATATTTCAATAATAGTACTGGTTATACAGGTCGAAGTGGAGGAAATGTCGGGGGTTCAACACCAATAAATGAAACATATCCAGATCAAACATCAACAGATCAATATAATGCCTATGGATTTTACACATATGATGGATATTTATTAGAATATAATACTAATAATAAAACAACAACAAAGGATATGAGTAAAGTAGCATCAACAACCGGAAATATCTATGGTGTATATGATATGAGTGGTGGACGTTTTGAAACGGTCATGGGAATTTATGATGACACTACTGAATATGGCTTCAATATTAATGATGTAACTAATATTGATGCCAAATACTATAATAGTTATGATAGTAGTACAAATTATACCAATGCTAACTTACAACATGCTTTAGTAGAGACCAAAGGATGGTATGGAGACGGCGGTACTATGCCAAATCCTTATTCGCCGTATATTGCAAGAGGTGGAAGTTATGCTGAATCAGCTTCAAGTTCTGGTATTTTTTATTTCTATAGTTCTAGTCGTAGATATAATCCTCGTATCGTTTTGGTTAAATAAAAAAATTAAGAATAAAAAATAATTAAAAAACAAAAAATTACCAATACTAATATTGGTGATTTTTTTATGGATTCTGAAAAAGATTTAAGTATGTTTACAACAAGAACAGACTTAGTAGATGATTTATCATTAAATAAAAAAGAAATATATGAGGAAGTATATGAAGAAGGAAATGCTAAAGTAAGTAGGGTATTTATTAATGACAAACAAGCATCTTTAATTGATAAAAAAAGTGGTTATTATACAACTATTTCATTTAGTGATACAACTGATCATAATAATTATTCTAATGTTAAAAATGTATTTATTAAGGAACTAAATAATATGTTTTCAAAGGAAAATATTAAAGATAATGATACTTGTATGGTAATAGGTCTTGGAAATAGTAATTCTACTCCTGATTCTTTAGGCATTAAAACTAGTGAAAATGTTATTGTAACAAAACATATTTATGATTTGTTTGGTACTTTAGAAAGTGGTTATCGTATTACTTCAATGTTTAATCCTGGTGTTATGGGAGAAACTGGTATTGAAACAAGTGATGTTATAACTAAAATAATTGATTTAGTTGATCCATCTTTTGTTATTGTTATTGATGCTCTTGCTAGTTTATCAATTGATAGGGTATGTAAAACAATTCAAATAACTAATGCTGGAATAAATCCTGGATCTGGTATAGGAAATAAAAGAAAAGAAATAAGCTATGATTCTATAAAAAGACCAATTATTGCAATTGGCGTACCAATGGTTGTTGATGCCGCAACAATTGTATCTGATACTATTAATTATATGGAACAACATTTTAGTTATAATATAAAAAATAAAGATTTAAAAATTAATAAGCTAATACCTAGTTCAAAGCAAAATTATTTGAAAGAAAAAAACTTATCTCTATCAAGTGAAGAAAAAAGTTACTTTTTTGGTAAAATTGGTACTTTAGATGATTACGAAAAAAGAACACTTATTTTTGATGTTTTAACCCCAATTGGTTATAATCTTATGGTAACTCCAAAAGAAGTAGATTTTTTAGTAGATTCTCTTAGCAAACTATTAAGCGAAGGTATAAATAGTTGTCTTCATCATATATAACGACAAAATATAAAACCAATATATTATATAATTTTTCTATGAATGGAGGATTGTATGAAAAAAATATTGGTTTTTATATTTGTTATTTTATCGTTTTATTTATTTTTGAATTATCTAACAAAAGATACTAATTTAATTAAAAAAATATTATTTGATAAAGTAAGTCTTTTAAATAGTGAAAAAAATAATGAAACATTAAAAGAGATAAATAGAATTGTTATTTCTAAACAAAATGAAAGTTTATTTAATTTGCTTAGTATAGAAAGTAATAAAAAAACTACTTTAGTTAATTTAGAACAAGATTCTCCACTTGTTTATATTTATAATACTCATGATAAAGAAGATTATGTTAATCCTGATTATTCCATATATAATATTAATTGCAATGTTAAAACGGCATCTTATATTTTACAAGATAAATTAAAAGAATATAACATTAATTCTATTGTTGAAGAAAGAAGTCCTACTAATGAGGTAAGCAAAAACAAATTAGATTATAAATACACTTATAGTTATTCAAGAACTTATTTAGAAGAAGCTATAAAAAATTATCCAAGTGTTAAAATATTTATTGATTTACATCGTGATGGTGTAAAAAAAGAAGTATCAACTGCGGTTATAAATGGAACAAGCTATGCTAAACTTATGTTTTTTTTAGGATTAGGTCATGAAAATAGCAAGGAAAACCAAAAACTTGTAAATGACTTGGAAAATATTATAAAAAAAGATTATAAAGAAATTCTAAGAAATACTTTTATAAGGGAAAATGATAGTTATAATCAAGATTTATCTCCTAATTCATTTTTAATTGAAGTTGGTGGAAACTATAATACTATTGAAGAAGTATATAATTCTCTTGATGTTTTAGCATATGCTATAAAAACGTATTTGGAGGAAGCATGAGCGGAAAAATTTTAAAAGGAATATTCTTAATACTACTTTTTTCATTTATAGTTCTTTTAGTTTTAGAGGAAACAGGTTATTATCAAACTAGAACTAGTAAAGTAAAAACATTAACTGAAGAACAAATAAAAGTATTTGAAGAAGATATTAAAGCAGGTAAAGAAATAGATATAGAAGAATATGTTGTTACTAGAACTAACTATGCTAATGAATTATCTAATAATATTTATAAAATATCTTTAAAACTAGAAAAAGGGGTTGATACAGTTATTAAGTTTATATTTAAAAAAATAAATAATATGGTTGATGAGTAAAATAAGAAAAATTGTCATAATTTGTCGAACGATTTTTCTGATAATTAAATAATTACTTTATTTATAATAGATAACTTAAGTTAAAGAAATTACTTAAGTTTTTTTTATTGAAGGAATTTTTATGAACTATTATAATGAAATAAAAAAATTAATAAATAATGAAGTATATAAAAAAAGTTAAAGACTATAGTAAAAATAAAAGTGATTTAACTACTTATTATAATGCTGGAAAATTAATCGTTGAGGCCCAAGGTGGAGAAAAACGTGCAAAATATGGTGATAATTTAATAAAAGAATATTCCAAAAAATTAACAATGGAGTTAGGAAAAAATTATAGCGAAAGAAATTTAAGAAATATGCGTCAATTTTATTTGATTTTAAGAAAACAGAATTGGCAGACAATGTCTGCCAAATTAACATGGAGTCATTATGTAGAACTAATATTGATTTCTGATAAAAATATAAGACAATTTTATATTTTTTGCAAAAAAGGTCCGACATTGTCGGACAATTTATATTGGAGTTGCTATGTAAAAATAATTTGTGTTGAAAGATAACAATTTTGTTATGGAATATTGTAGTGATTCTAGGATATTTACTAAAGAATACGTTTTAACTTTATTTTACGTAAACTGAAATTTTTGTCAGATTATTTTTTATTAAAATAGGAAAAAACTATTTACAAATAATTAAAAAACTAGTAAAATTGTGGTAGAAAGTGGATTAAAATGGTGGAAAGTGGTGATTAATATGTTGATGGGTGAATTTAATCATTCAATTGATGACAAATTAAGACTCATTATTCCTTCAAAGTTTCGTGATGAACTTGGAGAAAAAGTAATCATTACTCGTGGTTTGGAAAACTGTTTATTTATCTATTCAGAAAAAGAATGGGAAAAGGTTGTTTCTAAACTAAAATCATTGCCATTCACTAAAAAAGACGCTAGAAGCTTTACAAGAATGTTTTTATCTGGCGCCACAACAGAAGAATTTGACAAACAAGGAAGAATTAAAATAACTAAGCAATTAAAAGATTATGCATCTTTAATTAAAGATTGTGTTGTAATTGGAGTAAATGATAGATTAGAAGTATGGTCTAAAGAAAATTGGGATAATTACTTTAATGAAAGAGTAGATAATCTATCAGATGTTGCAGAAAAGTTATTTGAAAATGATTTAGATTTCTAGGTGATTATATGCATATTAGTGTTTTAAAAGAAGAGGCTATTACTGGTTTGAATATTAAAGAAGATGGCATTTATGTAGATATGACTTTAGGTTATGCCGGTCATGCTAGTGAAATTTTGAAAAGGAATAAAAAGGGGTTTCTATTCGCTTTTGATAAAGATATAAATGCTTGTAATTATAGTACTGATGTACTTAAAAAAATTGGTTCTAACTTCAAAATATTCAATACCGGTAATATAAATATGAAAGAAGTATTAAAACAGGAAGGTATTGAAAAAGTAGATGGTTTTCTATTTGACTTAGGATTATCAAGTGTTGAAATTGATAATGGAAGTAGGGGCTTTAGTTATATGGTTGATGCTTTACTTGATATGAGAATGGATACAAATAGCACTTTTTCTGCCAAAGACCTTGTAAATACTTATAGTGAAAAAGATTTATATCTTATATTTAGAGACTATGGTGAAGAAAAATATGCTAAAAAAATAGCTTCTAAAATAGTGGAACAAAGAAGTATAAAAGAAATTGAAACAACTTTAGAATTAGTAGACATTATAGATTCTTGTATTCCTTATAAAGATAAAAGACATGGTC
Source organism: uncultured Mycoplasma sp. (assembly GCA_945947035.1). Taxonomy (GTDB): domain Bacteria; phylum Bacillota_I; class Bacilli_A; order RF39; family UBA660; genus CAG-611. The sequence goes on from CAMEXD010000004.1 coordinate 11,863, forward strand.
ATCCTGCTAAAAGGGTATTTCAAGCTATAAGAATTGAAGTAAATAATGAACTTGGTGAATTTAAAAAAGCTTTAACTGATGCTTTAGAGCTTTTAAATGTTGATGGATATATCTCTTGTATAACATTTCATTCTTTGGAAGATAGAATTTGTAAAAATATATTTAAAAGTGTAAGTGAAGTAGATCCAGTAATAAAAGGACTTCCTAATGTTGATCCATCTTTATTACCTGATTATGAAATTGTAACTAAAAAGCCAATTTTACCAAGTGATATGGAAATAAATAAAAATCCAAGAAGTAAAAGTGCAAAATTAAGAATTATTAAAAGAGTAAAATAAGGAGACATTTTTATGAAAAAAATAAAAAGAAAATTAACTAAATTTGAATTAATTGTTTATACATTTACAATACTTTTATCTATGTTATTCCCACTTTTTTCAGTTTATTCTAAATCAATTTTATCAAAAGTAAACTATGAGGTTGAAGAAATAAAAGAAGAAACAGAAAAAAGAACAAAAACTAATGAGGATTTAAAGATGCAAGTAAATGAATTAGCGTCTTTAGAAAACTTAGAAAGTGTTGCTAAAGAAATGGGATTAGTGTATACTTATAATAACGTTAAAGTTGTAGAATAATTTTAAGTAAGGTGATAATAATGGAAAAGTGCAAAAACAATATTAAGTTTAGTAATTTATTTATTGTTTTGGCTTTTTTTTGTTTTGCAATTATTGTATATCGTGTTGTTTATCTTGCAACTGCTAAAGAAATAGATGGTATTGATATAAAAGCTTTTGCAGATGATAGAAAAATTTATGAAAGTGTAATACCTGCAACCCGTGGTAATATATTAGATACTAATGGTGAAGTTTTAGCAACTACTGTTTCAACATATAAATTAATTGCTTACATTGATCCAATAAGAAGTGAAGGAGAAAACAAACTTTATCACGTTGAAGATAAAAAAAATACTGCTAAAGAACTTTCTAAAATTTTAAATATGGATGAAAAAGAAATATATAATATCTTAAATCAAGAAAATTTATATCAAGTTGAATTTGGTTCTAAAGGAAAAAATTTAACGCAGTCCCAAAAAGAAAAAATAGATAGTTTAAATTTACCAGGCCTTGATTTTATTGAAAGCAAAGAAAGATATTATCCTAATGGAGATTTTGCATCATATACTTTAGGTTATGCGAGAAATGATGAAGATGGAGTAATAACTGGAGAACTAGGTTTAGAATCAGTTTTAAACGACCAATTGAAAGGAAAAGATGGTTATACATCATATCAAGTTGATGTAAATAATTATAAGATTGCAGGAACAAAAGAGATAAAAGAAGATGCAGTAGATGGCTTGAATGTTTATTTAACAATTGATAGTAATATTCAGTATATAGTAGAACAAGCCTTAAATGATGTGAGTAATAAATATAAATTTGATTGGATTGTAGCAGTTGTTTGTGATGCAAAAACAGGAAAAATTTTAGCAACATCTCAAAAACCTTCTTTTAATCCGAATCCTAAAGAACTTGATATCGAAAATTACTTAGATTTATCTGTAGCTAATCCTTTTGAACCAGGTTCTATCATGAAAATATATACTTATATGGCAGCAATGGAAGCAGGAACTTATGATGGAAATGCTAAATTCAAATCAGGTGGATATAAGGTGGATGATGATGTAACAATTTATGACTGGCAAAAACAAGGTTGGGGACTTATTACTTATGATCAAGGTTTTATGGCATCATCTAACGTTGGTGTTATTAATATAGTAAATGAATTTATTGATAGAGATACTTTATATAAATATTTTAAAAAATTAGGTTTTGGTGAAAAGACAAATATAACTCTAGCTAATGAACAAGCAGGAAAATTATCTTTCTATTACGATTCAGAAGTTTATAATGCAGCTTTTGGACAAGGTATAACAACAACTCCAATGCAACATATAAAAGCATTAACATCTATTGCAAATGATGGTGTTATGTTAAATCCTTATATAATTGACAAAGTTGTAACAAAATCTGGTGAAGTAATATATGAAGGAAAAAAAGAAGAACTTGGTGTTGTCGCATCAAAAGAAACAACAGATTACATAAAAAATTTAATGTATGATACGGTTCATTCATCATGGAGTGGCGCAACAGGAACTAGTTATAAACTAAAAGGCTATGATTTAATAGGAAAAACAGGTACTGCCCAACTAGTTAATCCAACAACTGGAAAATATTATACAAGTTATTATCAAAGTATCAGATCTTTTGTTGGTATGTGGCCTAAAGAAGAACCTGAAGTTATAATATATATGTCTGTAAAAAAATCAGAATATAATTATCCACTTGTAACTGCAGTAAAATCAATTGTAAAAAATGTAAGTACTTATTTAAATATCTTTGATACACAAAGTAATGAAGTTATAGAAAATAAAAAGATAGATAATTATTTAAATAAAGAAACAACAGAAGTTTTAAATACATTAAAAGATGAAAAAATAGATGCAGTTGTAATTGGTGATGGTGATAAAATAATAAATCAATATCCTAAAAAAGATTATTTACTAAGTAGTAATGAAAAAGTTATTCTAGTAACTAATGGTACCTATAAAATGCCTGATTTAAAAGGATATAGTAAAAAAGAAGTAAGAGCAATATGTGATATGTTAGATTTAAATTGTACTTTATCTGGATTTGGTTATGTTAAAAGTCAAAGTATAAAAAAAGATACTATAATAAAACCTGGTACTGAAATAAAATTTGTATTTAAAGAATTATATTAATTGTGTTATAATAAACTATTGAAAGAGGTGTTATATGAAAAAAGTAATACTAACAGGAGAAAGACCAACAGGACCACTTCATATAGGTCATTATGTAGGTTCTTTAAGAAAAAGATTAGAACTTCAGGAAACAAATGAGTATGAAATATATATACTTATCGCAGATTTACAAGCTTTAACTGATAATTTTTCTAATCCTAAAAAGATAAGAGATAATATTTTAGAAGTTGTTTTAGATAATTTAGCAGTGGGAATTGATCCTAATAAATGTACTTTTGTTGTTCAATCAAGTATACCTGCTTTACATTATTTACCTATGTATTATGCAAATTTGGTAACACAAGCAAGATTAGAAAGAAATCCTACTGTAAAAAATGAAATTAGTCAAAAAAACTTTAATAAATCTATTCCAGCTGGTTTTGTAAATTATCCAATAAGTCAAGCGGCTGATATAACTGCTTTTAAAGCAACTCATGTTCCAGTAGGAATAGATCAACTACCTATGATTGAACAAACAAGAGAGATTGTAGAATCATTTAATAGAACTTATAATTGTAATGTGCTTGTTTTACCAACTGCAGTTTTACCAGATAATGAAACTTCATATAGATTACCTGGTACTGATGGCAATAGTAAAATGGGAAAATCTTTAGGTAATTGTATTTATCTAAAAGATAGCGAAGAAGAAGTAAGAAAAAAAATTATGGGAATGTACACTGATCCTAATCATATCAAAGTATCTGATCCAGGAAATGTAGAAAATAATCCTGTTTTCACTTATTTAGATTGCTTTGCTAAAGATTGCTATTTTGAAAAATATTTGCCTCAGTACAAAAATCTTGATGAGTTAAAAGAACATTATAAACGTGGTGGTTTAGGAGATATGGTTGTAAAAAAATTCTTGAATGATTGTATGCAAGAAATATTAAAACCAATTAGAGAAAGAAGAAAATACTACGAAGAAAGACTTGATGAAGTTTTTAAAATGTTAGAGCAAGGCAAAGAAAAAGCAACTGAAGTTACTAATGTTACTTTAAATGAAGTAAGAGATGCAATAGGAATTAACTATTTTACTGATGATAGTTTTAAAGAAAATTATCTATGAAAGCAATAACATTAAAAGAACCTTGGGCATCTTTGGTTGTTAATGGTTATAAAACTTATGAATTTAGATCTTGGAAAACATCCTATAGAGGGAAAATTTTAATTCATGCAGCAAAAGGTGTTGATAAAAATAATATTGATAGATTTAAATCTTATAATTTAAATTATGGGAATTCCTGTATTATTGGCGAAGCTTATATTGTAGATTGTGTTAAAGTTTCTAAAGAACTTCGCAAGAAACTTTTAAAAATAGATAGTAATGTTTATCAAGAAAGTGGTTTTAATGAAACTTATGCTTTTGTTTTAGAAAATTGTAAAAAATATGATAAATATATTCCTTGTAAAGGACATTTAAATATTTGGAATTATGATTAATAAAAAAGTACATAATAATATTGGTGATATTATGTACTTTTTAAATAGCTTTTTTATATATTCGATTTTAGGTTATATTCTTGAATCAGTCGGTGGAATTATAACTAAAACCAATTACAAAAGTGGTATTTTACATGGACCATGGACACCAATATATGGAATAGGTGTAGTGGTAATTTTACTTTTATCTAACTATTTTTTTAAAAATCTACATATGCCAAGATGGAAAGAAACAATTATTGTAATTATTGTTTTAGCAATATTTTTAACTTGTCTTGAAGCAATCGGTGGTGTTTTGATTGAAAAAACATCTGGTGTTGTATTTTGGGATTATTCTGATAAAAAATTTCATATTGGTAAATATATTTGTTTAGAAATGATGCTTGTTTGGGCGATTGGATCTGTTTTATTTATATATGTTATAAATCCAATATTAGATCCTATAATAAAAAAAGTTCCTTTATTTTTAACAATAGCAATGAGTCTTATATTTGTAATTGATATTATTTATACAATATGTACTGGAATTAAAAAATGATTTTTTAAAACAAAAAATTAAAATGCTTCTTATAAAAAGAAGTTTTTTTTATTATTTTCTAAATTAACTATTGACTAACATAGCAAACTATTATATAGTTAAATTAACCGTTAATTAACAAAATAAGGAGGCAAATATGAAAAATGAAATTGTAATATTTAAAAATCAAACTGTAAAATTAGAAGTAAATATGAAAGATGAGACTGTTTGGCTAAACAGGGAACAAATGAGTAAATTATTTGATAGGGACATAAAAACAATTGGTAAACATATTAATAATGCTTTAAAAGAAGAACTTTATAGTTCAACTGTCGCAAAATTTGCGACAGTTCAAAATGAAGGAAACAAAACAGTAACGCGTAATATTGAATATTATAATTTGGATATGATTATAAGTGTTGGTTATCGTGTTAAATCAAAAAATGGTATAATTTTTAGAAAATGGGCAAATCAAATTTTAAAAGATTATCTAATAAAAGGTTATGCGATAAATAATAAAAGGTTAGAGTATCTTGAAAAAACAGTAAAATTAATTGATATAGCAAATAGAATAGATGAAAATTTAAAAGCAGAAGATGCCAAAGAAATATTAAAAGTAATAGGAAAATTTCAAAAATCTTTTGATTTGTTAGATAATTATGATAATAAGATATTTCCTAAACAAAGAGGAACAATTGGTTCTAAAACAATTACTTATGAAGAATGTTTAATATAATTAAAGAATTAAAATATAATGAAAAAAGCAAGTTATTTGCTTTAGAAAGAAATAAAGGACTAGAATCAATTATCGCTAATATTTATCAAACATTTGATGGAGAAGATGTTTATAAAACAATAGAAGAAAAAGCTGCCAACTTTTTGTATTTAATTGTTAAGAATCATGTTTTTATTGATGGCAATAAAAGAATAGCAGCAACACTTTTTATTTATTTTTTACAATATAATAATATTTTATATAGAAATAATCAATTTGTGATAGACAATAATACCTTAGCAGCACTAACACTTCTTGTTGCAGAATCAGATTATAAAGAAAAAGATATATTAATTCCTTTAATAATGAACTTTTTATATGAATAAATAATTATTAATTTTTATATTTTGCTACGTTTAAAACAATACCAATACTTATCATACTTATAAGTAAGCTACTGCCACCATAAGATAGAAAAGGAAGAGTAACACCTGTAACAGGAATAAGACCTACAACAACACAAAGATTAAGTATTGCTTGAAATATAAGTTGAAAAATAATACCAAAAACTAAATATTTTCCAAATAAATTAGTGCAATTTAAGGCGATTTTTAAACCACTATAACAGATTAAGAAGAAATTTATAATTACAAAAAGTGCTCCAACAATACCAAATTCTTCACAGATGATTGAAAAAATAAAATCAGTCTGGGGTTCAGGTAAATAAAAATGTTTTTGTCTAGAATTTAAAAAACCAAATCCAAATAAACTTCCTGGACCTATCGCATATAAACTTTGAATAATTTGAAAACCTGTTCCTAAAGGATCTTTCCAAGGATCTATAAACGATGTAATACGATCCATTCTATAAGGTGCTACAATAATTAATCCAGTAATACCAATTATTCCAAGTCCAAATAGATAGTAAAAATACTTCATATCAAGTCCTGATATAAAAAATAAAGAAACAATTGATATAACAAGAATCATTCCTGTACCAAAATCAGGTTGTAACATAATAACACCAAAGAATAAAAGACATATTAAAAATACAGGTAATATTTTTTTAATATCAACTTTATTTGTTTTTGATAGATACTTTGAAATAAAAATAATTAGTCCAAGTTTTGCAAATTCACTGGGTTGAATACTAAATCCAAGAAGACTAAACCAACTTCTAGAACCATTTCTTACAACTCCAATACCTGGGATTAAAACAAGAATTAAAAGTAAAAGGCAAACTCCTAAAATGATATTTGCCTTTTTATAATATAATTTATAATCAATTTTACTAACAAATATTAAAAGGAATAGTCCTATAAGAAAGAAGAAAAATTGTTGTTTTACATATTTAAAGCTATCATCAAATTTATATTCAGCCCAAATATAGCTTGATGAGTATATCATTATAATACCAAAGATTATAAGTGATATAACTGATACAAATAACATTATATTATATTTTTTCTTGATAGGGCATCACCTAATATATTTTATATCCAAACTGCAAAGAATATGCCAAGAAGCGAGAAGATAATTCCAAATAAATAAAATGCTTTAACAATATCAGGTTCTGCAAATCCTTTTTTTTCAAAGTGATGATGAATAGGTGAATTTAAGAAAACTCTTTTTTTTGTTAATTTATAATATCCAATTTGAATAATGGAACTAAGAGTTTCAAATACAAAAGGGAAACATACGATTAAAAGCGTTACTTCACGTCTTGTTAAAATAGCAATAGTAGCGAATACAGCACCTAAAGCAAGAGAACCAGTATCACCCATGAATACTTTAGCAGGGTAGGCATTAAACATCAAAAATCCAAAAAGCGTTCCTACTAAAATGAAACAAAATATTCCCATATCTTCTTGTCCAATAAATAAAGAAATAAGAGCAAATGCAACAAAAGAAATTGCTGATAATCCTCCTGCTAAACCATCTAAACCATCGGTTAAATTAACAGCATTACTAAATCCAACAAGTAAAAGAAGAATAAATATTCCATAAAAGAATCCCAGTTCAATATTAATATTTAAAGTAGAAACAACAAATGTTGTATCACCATCGTATTTCATATAAATATAGAAAAATAAAAGTGCAATTACAATCTGACCAAAGAACTTTTGAGAAATTGTAAGTCCTTCGTTTTTTCCTCGTTTGATACTTAAAAAATCATCTAAGAAACCTAAGATTGCATATAAAACAAATACTAAAAGAACAATTCCTAAGTTATAGGTAAACTCAATTCTATCAGTTAAACAAAGATAAACAATAGTAAGAATGGTAGGAATTATAAAAATTAATCCTCCCATAGTTGGAGTTCCTTCTTTTTTTCTATGGTTTTCTCCAACATAATCTCCAATTCTTTGACCAAAATTAAGTTTCTTTAAAAATGGAATAAAGAAAAATCCAAAAACAACTGATGTTAAAAATCCAACCATTAATGATAAAACTACTTTAGTTAATAATAACATATTAAACACCTCGCCTATACATGTTAATTATACTATAATTATTATTTTTTTTATAGTTATTTTTGTTAGTTTACATATTAATTTATTCAGTAATTAATCTAATTTTACCTGTTTCATAATATCTTTCACCAGCACTTGGAGATTGTTCAACTACTATATCACCATCACCAATAAACTCTATATCAAATCCTGTTAAAAGTTTTTTTGCTTCTTTTCTTGTTTTTCCAATAACATTTTCTACTTCATAGTATTTTTTGTCATACCATTCATAATCTTTTTCTTTTTGATCATCTTGTTTTTCAATATCTAAAATTGTAATTAAATCAAGTAGTATTCTTCTTACAAATGGAGTAGTGGTATAACTTGATAAAAGTGCTGTTTTTTTAGGATTATCAATTGCAAGATAAAATACAACTTTTGGATCATTACTTGGAAGTACAGACATAAAACTCATAATATAATTGTTTTCTAAGTATCTACCATTTTCAACCTTTTGAGCTGTACCTGTTTTTCCACCAACTCTATAACCATCAATGTAAGTCATTTTACCACCACCATTAGCAACAACACTTTCTAAAGCCATACGAAGAATTTTACTTGTATTAGAACTAACTGTTTTTCTTACAATTGTTGTTTTGTTTTCTAAATAAGTAGTATTTGTATTATTATCAGATATACTTTTTAAAATATATGGTTGTAATAAATAACCTCCATTTACAATAGCAGATACGGCATCAACTTGTTGAAGTGCTGTAACACTAACACCTTGACCAAAGGCGGTTGTTGCAAGTTCTAGATCTTTTACATCATCTAAATCAAAAATTATTCCTGTTGCTTCACCATTAAGATCGATTCCTGTTTTTTCACCAAAACCAAATAAATCAATATATGAAAATAATTTTTCTTTTCCAAGTTTAAATCCCATTGAAACAAAACCAGGGTTCATTCCAGTCAATACAGGTACACGAACATTGAAGTAGAAAATGATACGAACATAGATTCATATTCTAATTTGTGTAGTCATATTGACCAGAAGCAATCTTGGAGTGGATACAACTACACATATAAATTTGTTGAGAACCCCTTAAACGATGTTAAACAGACTAATATTGTGGAAGTTCACACTACTTATGAAATAGTTTGTAATGGAATAGCATACATTGATGATACAGAGTATAATTCACCGAACGATGTTTTGTGTTATGTTAATAATATTAAAAAGGAGAGGTTACGAATAAGTAAGAAAATGTATAATATAAATTCAAATTCATATAAAAATATTACTGCCAACAAAAATGTTGAAATAATAAAATTATACGATGATTTAGAAAAATATATTTTGTCATTAGATAAGAAAATTATTAGAAATTTTCTTCATAAAGGAATAGTATTCAAATATAAAAAAAGAATCTTAGAAGTATTAATAAAACAACAGGTTTTAACAATTGTATTTTTAAAAAATACAAAACAATTTGATGATAAAAATTTATTATATATGAGAAAAGGATATGAGAAAGATTCAATATGCTATTGTTTAGATGTAGGTAATAAGAAAACATTTGAATATGCTTGTAATCTATTTAAAGCATCTTTTGAAGATATGATGGAAGATAAAGAAAAAAATAGGATAGACGAATTGTTTAAAGAATTATCAAACAGAATAAAAGGAATTCATTATACAATTAAAGGCATAAAAATGGTAAGGGGAACAGTTTTTAAAGGTAAAAGAAATTTTTGTATTCTAGAAAAAAGAAAATATGGGATTCAAATTAGATTGTTGTCAGTTAAAGACAATGACAATATTCTTAATGATTTAAAAAGAACACATCAAGAGCCATTATGCAAGTATTTTAATGTTTTAGAAAAAGATGACATTAACAAAATAATTCCATATTTAAAAGATGCTTTTGAATTAACTAAATATCCAGCATTGGATGTAAAAAACAAATTAATAGATTTAAATAGAGAAGAGTAGTTCTCTATTTTTTCATAAAAAAAACAATACCTGATACTGCTTGGTATTGCTCCAACATCAATCGACAAACTTCTCAATTGATAATTAAATGTTATCAAATATTAGTCATGTTGTCAATATATATTCGCAGCTCTTTACTAGCAGCTGTATATCGGCTTTAATATATTAACTAAAGTTCATAACCAAATTGAATAATTCTTTTTTTTAATTCGTCGCAATGACTATCAATTTTTTTGGTTAAGTAATTTAATATATCTTTTGCACTTTTATTTTTATATTCTTTTCTTAATTTTTCATAATATTCTTTAGCTTCATTATAATTGTCAAATTTTTTTTCTAAATGTTTTTTTGTCCAAATTTCAGCAATAGAATATTCAACTCTAATATAAACTTCATATTCTATAACAGAAAAATGAATACCACCACAATCAGCAATGATATTTCTTTCTGTATATTTTTGCTCAAAGAATATATGGGTTTTAAAATCACCATGTTTATATCCTTTATGATCTATTTCTTTATCACATTTATCTTCATCTGGAATTTGTGATAATTTTAAATCCCATTCTTTCTTTAGTTTTCGCAATTGATGACTATCTTTACAATCACTAAAAAAATTTTTTATTCGTGATAAAAAAGTTGCTTGAGATTCTCTTTTTTGATAATCGTTGCTCATTTTTAAAATACAAGCTTGAGCATGTCTTTCTTCAACATAGTCAAGTTCTTGTTCTTTAACTAGAAAAGTGCTAAACATATCATCATTACTATCGCTTTTTACTTTATTCATAATACTAATTTAATTCCTTTCTTTAATATAGTAAATTTTCAGCGATATCAATTCGTGTTTATTTTTAATTAAAAAGGGTAAACTAGAACTGGTGGTGTTAGATGAAAATTTCAAACATCCGTAAAGTATTGGGTGTCAATGTTAAATATTACAGATATTTAATTGGTTATACTCAAGAGCAATTAGCCGAAAAATGCGAATTGAGTCCAAGATATATTAGTGATATTGAAAATTCACAGGGTAATGTTTCAGTTGATACCCTAGAAATTATCGCTAAATATTTAAGAGTTGAATCTTATCTTTTAATAAAACCACAAAAGCACCCATCTTTACCGAAAAGAGTAAATATGAAATAGCTCTTTTCTTTTTTATTATATATCAAAATTAACTATTTTTCATATTACTCTGGAATAAGTATAACACAAATTTGGTAATTCGGCACGAAAGGTCACATATTTTTTAATAATATTTTTCTATAATTTTATTAAGGAGTGATATTTTGGAACAATATATTGATTATAACGAAAACATTAAAACAATTATCTGTAAAAACATCAAGAAATATAGAAATCAAAAAGGAATAAGTTTAGCAAACTTAGCAGAGAAAATTGATGTATCCGTAGATCATCTTAAAAGAATAGAAGCACCTAATGATAGAAACAATATATCACTAATAACACTTTATAAGATTTCTATTGTTCTCGGTATTAGAATTGACAAGTTTTTTGAAGAATAAAAATAGGATATGAAAATATCTTGTTTTTATTATTTGCAAAGATTTTTTTTATATTCATTTTTATAGTATAATATAATTAGTTATATATTCATTTGGGTGGTGATAATAATGGGATATGATGAACTAAAAACAATCTATGAAAATACTCATAAACTGACTTTTAAATTGCATAGTTTAGAATATGTTATTGAAGATGAAAATAAGAAATGTGTTATTTATGCTATTGATTATCCAAAAAACAAAAAGTATTATGATACATTTGATGAATTATTGAATAATTATTTGGTATATTTAGAACCATTAATTGAATCATTAAATATTATTCAATTGCAAAATTCATAATTCTTTTTTTGATATTATAACAACATTAAAATTTTGACAATTTGCAATATGGATATAAGTCAAAGAGATTAGAATGATAATTCCAGTCTTTTCTTTAATCTAAAATAAATAATATTCCGAACAAATAGAATATTTCTATCTTTTTTAATATTAATTATTCTATATTTTAACTTTTATTAAAATCTTAATAATTCTTAATAAAATAAATATAAATTTAAATAATAAATAGTTGTATAATGATAAAGAGGCGATTAATAATGAAAAGAGAAAGTAGTAAAACAAATAAAAAATATGAAAAAGTATAATTTTGAAAATCTAAAGGATGATGATGAAGTAGTAAAAAACTGGGAACCATTAAAATTTGAAATAAACGATAATTATAAATATATATCAAAAAACATATTTTTCAATTTCTTTTCTAATGTAATATACTTTGTTATTGCTCCAATATTAATTATTTTTGATAGAGTGTTTTTTGAATATAAAATTATTAATAAAAAGAATATTGTAAAGAATGGTGGATTTGTAAGTATATCAAACCATATACATCAAATGGATTGTACTTTTATTGGACTTGTCTATTATCCCCATAGAGTTTATTATCCAACATTAGCAAGTAATTTTAAAATTCCCGTTGTAAGACATATAATAAAAATGCTTTATGCAATTCCAATACCAAAAAAAGATAATCAAAAGGAAAAATTTTATAGTGATTTAAACAGTGTATTAAAAAAAGGCAAAATAGTCCAAATGTATCCCGAGGGTTCTTTATGGCCATATTATGATAAAATTAGAGACTTTAAATATGGTGCATTTAAAATAGCTGTAGAAGCTGATGTTCCTATTCAACCTATTAGATTTAAATATGTAAACAAGTGGTATAAGAGAAAACCTGCTATAATATGCGAAGTTCTAAAACCTATATATCCCAATAAGAAATTAAAAAAAGAAGAAAGAATAAGTGATTTGAGAGATCGTTCTTTAAAAGAAATGAGGAAGTAAAGATGAAAGTGTTAGTATTATCATGCAATACAGGTGGTGGTCATAATTCTTGTGGAAAATATATTTGTGAAGAACTAAAATCAAATAATATAGAATGTGATTTTAAAAATTACTTCGAGATAGTACATTTAAGTAAGAAGGATTTTTCAAACAAAATTTATGTAAAATCTATTGGAAAAAAAGGAGGATTGTTTAAATATATTTATCAGATAGGAGATGCTTATGATAAAACAAAAATATTATCTCCTGTATATCTAGTAAATAAAATGTTTTCAAACAGACTATATAATTTTATAAAAAAAAATAAATATGATTTGATAATATGTCCTCACTTGTTTCCTGCACAAGCATTAACTGCAATAAATAAAAAACATAAAGTTAATTTTATATTTATTGATACTGACTATGAATATCATCCTTTTACAGATGAGATAATCGCAGATTATTATGTAATTCCAAAAGATTTAGAAGAACGATTTGTATCTAGAGGTATTGATAAAAATAAATTACTACCTTTTGGTATTCCTATATCAAGCCAATATATAACGAATGCTAAAAATATAAAAAATAAACTTAATATTAATGAAAAGATGATACTAATAATGCTTGGTAGTATGGGATTTGGTAATGTCGAAACAATATTAGATGATCTTTTAAAAATCGAGAATGTAAGCATAGTTGTAGTTTGTGGAAGAAACAAAAAATTGTATGATACATTAAAAAAATATAATTATAAAAATTTAATAGTAATAGGATATTCTAAAAATGTAAATGATTTAATAAAATCATCAGATATTGTCATTTCAAAACCTGGTGGTTTATCTTCAACTGAAATTGCTTCTTTTAGAAAAGGAATTATACATGTTTTCCCTATACCTGGTGTAGAAACAGGAAACACAAAATACTTTAGTGAGCATAATTTAAGTTTTGTCGCAAATAAAAAAGAAGAAATAATAGATTGTGTCAACAAATTATTAAACAACGATGATATATATAATGAAATGATAAAAAATCAAAAAAGATATATATCTTCAAGTAGTGCAAAAGATTTAGCTGATTTTATAAAAAATAAATATTAAAGAATAGAAGGTGATTTCAAATAAATAAATCAAGAGGATTTCTAATACTTATTTTGCAAAAAATACTTGCTATTTGAATGAAGTATTTTAAATTAATTTTTTGCTTGGTTCTAATTTCTTTACCAATATAGACCAAAATAATTATTTAATATACAATAATTATTGATAAAAGGTTTAAACGAAAGAACGGTGAAAAATGAAAAACAAGAGAGATTGAATCTAATAAAAAATGATATGAAAAAGTCTAGTAAGTTATTAAATGCCCTAAGTGAAGAGAATAGACAAAAGATAATGATTGTCTTACTAGAAAATTGTACAACTGGTGGAATCAGAGATGAGGATATTGCTAAAGAAGTAAATTTATCAAGACCAGCTGTTTCACATCATTTAAAATTACTTTTGGATAACGATATAGTATCAATTGAAAAAGTGGGAACAAAAAATTATTATCATATAAGTGGAACAACTGAAATACTTAGTTTAAAGTCATTACTTAATAATATTGAGTTATATATTGAGGAAAGAAAAGAGGAAATGAAATGAGAAATTTAATTGTATATTATTCGTATGAAGGAAATACCGAAGAACTTGTAAAAGCAATGAGTGAAGTTATTGATGCTGATGTGTTGAAATTAACACCTAAAAAAGAGCGAAAGACTAAGAGTTTATTTAGATTTGTTTGGGGTGGTATGCAAGTTTATATGACTAAAAAGCCAGAATTAGAAGATAATGATATTGATATATCAAAATATAAAAATATCATTATTGGATCACCATGTTGGTTTGGAACATATGCTCCACCAATTAACACATTTTTAACAAACAATAAATTAGAAAATAAAAATATTTATTTATTAATGTGTGATGGAAATAATTTAAGAAATACTTGGAAAAATTATGAAGAAGCATTAAAAGGCAATAATATTATTTCAAAAAAAGATTTTGTGTATCCGATTAAAAATGGTATTGACAAAGCAAAACAGGAAGTACAAGATTGGATTAAATCTAATTTGAAATAATCATACTACTATGAATTTCGTTATGTTAGGGAGAATAAAATATTCTCTTTTTTTCTTTTTAATAATTTTTAATAATTTAATAATAATTTATTAATAATAATTAAATAAAATTGAAATTGATTTGATTAATGAAGAAGGAGATAATTATGGCGAAAAGTAATTCTTTAACACATAAGGTTGAAAGAAAAGCAGTTGAAAAATTTGTTGATTCAATTTTGAAAAAAATGAATCAGGATAGAGAGAAGGAAATATCTAATCTCTTAGAATATGCAGAAAAATTTGAAGGAAATGAGGTTATAAAAGGGCTTAAAGAAATAGCGAAAGATCCAAATAGTAGATGGATGAAATTTGTAAATAAACTTCTTGATGAAACAGATCCTCATGTTGCTAAAATGACTATTCTAAATTTGGGTTATGAAGCAGCATTTAGAGGTACAAATGAAATTAGAAAAAATAGGGAAAAATATAATTGTAATATTCCTTGGTTAATATTATTTGATCCTACAAGTGCATGTAATATGCATTGTAAAGGTTGCTGGGCAGGAACTTATGGACACAAATATAATTTGAGTTTTGAAGATATGGATAAAATAATTACTGAAGGAAAAGAATTAGGAGTATATTTATATATGCTTACTGGTGGAGAACCTTTAGTAAAGAAAGATGAAATATTAAAACTTGCAAAAAAACATAATGATGTAGAGTTTTCAATTTATACGAACTCAACTTTCATAACAGAAGATTTTTGTAAAGAAGTTGTTAAATTAGGAAATATAGCTTTCCAACTTTCTATTGAGGGTACTGAAGATACAAATGATGGTCGTCGTGGAAAAGGTCATTATCAAAAAGTATTAAAAGCTATGGATTTATTACATAAATATGGAATATTATTTGGAAGTTCAATTTGTTATACAAGAGATAATGTAGAAGCAGTAACTGATGATAAATTTTTACACATGTTAGCAGATAAGGGTGTAAGATATAGCTTCTTCTTCCACTATATGCCAGTAGGCAATAATGCAGTGCCAGAACTATTACCAACAGTTGAACAAAGAAAATATATGATTGAAAAAATAAGGAGTTTAAGAAGTGATGATAGTGATTTAATGTTATTCCCAATGGATTTCCAAAATGATGGAGAATATGTAGGTGGTTGCATTGCTGGAGGAAGAAATTATTTCCATATAAATTCTAATGGTGATGCAGAACCATGTGTATTTATACATTATTCAAATATGAATATCCACGAGCATAGCATTTTAGAAATTCTTCAAAGTCCATTGTTTATGGCATATCATGATGGACAACCTTTTAATAGGAATCATTTAAGACCATGTCCAATGCTTGAAAATCCAGAATATTTAAGAGATATGGTAAAGAAAACAAAAGCACATTCTACAGATTTAGAATCGCCAGAAGATGTTGAACACTTATGCAGTAAATGTGATTTGTATGCTGAAAATTGGAGGGAAGAAGCTGATAAAATTTGGAATAGCAAAGATCATACATATCATGGTGAATATGAAAATTATGCACCTCAAAATAGAAGCAAATTAGAATCTAAAAAGGGGGTGAAGAAAAATGCTAAAAAAACTAAATAAATATTTTAATATTTCTATAGTAATTGCAATAATATTTGCAGCATTAGGAATAATACTAATGAGTTATCCTGATATTTCCTTTAATGCTATATCATATTGTATTGCAGGTATATTAATAATTAATGGATTAGTATTGTTTGTAGTTGATTATAAGACATATTCTTTATTTGTTAATACCTTCTTTTATGCAATTTTATCAATTATAGGTGGTGTATTAGTTCTAATTCATCCAAATGCACTAAAAATGGCTATTCCAATTTGCTTAGGTATATGGTTTATTGCTGGAGGATTATTTAAACTAAGATTTAGTGCATACTTAAGAGATTCAAATACATTCTATAGTGTTTTATCAGTAATAGCTAACATAATTACAATTATTTGTGGAGTTATACTTTTAATGAATCCAATTGAAAGTGTTGAAATAGTAACTGTAAGTATGGGTATAATTCTTCTAGTATATTCAATTGCAGACCTTATAGATATGATAGTTATTAAAAAGAATGTTAATGGTATTTCTAGATTTATTAAAGATGAAGTATCAAGATTTAAAGAACTAGATTAATAAGGTAGGTGCTAATAGTGGATGTATTAAGTATATTATTAAAAGTATTTGGTTTAATCTTAATTATTGTATTTATAATTTTAGGAATAAAACTTATACTATTAACTGAAAAAGCAACAAAGGTTGTTACAGATGTTGAAGAAGAAATTGAAAATTATAAAAACAGATTTTCTATGGTAGGAAGAGCATTCGATTATATATCCAATATAACTGAAAAATCTACCTTCTTATTAAAGAAAGTATTTAGAAAAAATAGAAAGAAAGATGAGGAATATTAATATGAAAAAAAGAGATTTAGGAAAAATAGCAGCAGGTGCTGCACTTGGAGCAGGATTAGGAATTTTACTAGCTCCTAAAAGTGGTAGTGAAACAAGAAAAGAATTAAACGAAAAAATTCATGAATTACTAGATAAAGTTAAAAATATTGATTCTAAAGAATTAAAAAATGAATTTAATGATAAAATTAATGAACTTAAAGAAGAAATAAAAGATTTAGATAAAGAAAAAGTTTTAAAAATTGCCAAAACTAAATCTGAATCAATAAAAGAAAAGGCAGACAATTTAGTTAATTTAGCAAAAGAAAAAGGAAATGCGATACTTGAAAAGAGTGCCACTGAAGTAAGAGAAAATGCTATTTCTGTTACAAAGAAAGTGTTAGACAAACTAGAA
This sequence comes from uncultured Mycoplasma sp., assembly GCA_945947035.1. Classification (GTDB taxonomy): domain Bacteria; phylum Bacillota_I; class Bacilli_A; order RF39; family UBA660; genus CAG-611. The sequence continues at coordinate 29,599 of CAMEXD010000004.1, forward strand.
AGTGCTGAAAAATAAAATTAAGATGCCAAAATACGATTTGGCATCTTTTATAATTTTAAAAATAGGTGATTAACATTATGTTAGAAGTTATTGAATTATATTTTTTGTTATTTATTTCTTATGCTTTTTTAGGATGGTGTATGGAAGTAATTTGTAAATTGATACAGTATAAGAGATTTATTAATAGAGGATTTCTAATAGGTCCATATTGTCCAATATATGGTTGGGGAGCATTGCTTATTACAATATTATTGCAAAAATACAACAATGATCCATTAACACTATTTATTTTGGCAATGGTAATATGTTCTATTTTGGAATATGCGACAAGTTATTTTATGGAAAAAATATTCAAAGCCAGATGGTGGGACTATAGTACAAAAAAATTCAATCTTAATGGGAGAATATGTTTAAATACAATGATTCCATTTGGTTTATTAGGATTATTGATGATATATGTTATTAATCCATTCTTATTTATTTTATATGGAAGTTTTAATAAAGAAGTTTTATATACAATAACTATTATAATAGCAACTATATTTATTATTGATAATATTGTATCTTTATTTATTTTAACTTCTGTAAGGGAAGATAATAAATTACTTGAAAAAGATAATACAGAGGAAATGTCTAAAAAAGTAATTGAAAGAATAAAAAGTCATAATATTCTTTCAAGAAGATTATTAACAGCATTTCCAGATTTTAAACATATAGGAGTAGTAATAAAAGAAAAAACTAAAAAAACAAAGGATATAATTAATAAACACATAAGTAAACAAGAAAAAGTTATGAAGGATGCTGAAGAGCAAATAAAGAAAATAGAGAAAAAATATAATAATAAGCTTGCAAAAGTAAGAGAAAAATCAAATAAGAAAATTATTAAATTGAGTGAGAAAGATTATGGAAATAAGCAAAAGTGAATATAGTAAATTATTGTGTTTTGAAATTCCAGAGGGGATGCATAACACAGATAAAATATTTATAAAAGATGGTAAATTATTTAAAATATTTAGTGAAAATAGTTTTATTGAAGAAAAAGAAAGAAATATTGCATTCTTAATGAATACAAAAATTCCATGTACACCATTAATTTATGATAAACTTTATTCTAATGGAGAATTTGTAGGATATATTATGGAGTACATTCCAAATGCTTTAACATTTAGACAAGCATTAAGTGAAGATATACCACATGATTTGAAAATAGCAGCGATAAGAGAGATTTATGTTGCTTTAAAATATTTTCATAGTGAAAATATATATTTAGGAGATGTTCATTCTGATAATATGTTATTAACTGAATCTGGAAAGGGATATATTATTGATTTAGAAGAAGTAAGATTTCCAGGTGATGAATATAAGTTTAAACAATGCTATTTAATTTCTCCTAATAATAATTCAAATAGAATAAATGTGCCATCACAATATACCGATAATGTTAAAGTAATGATTTCATCTTTATCTCTTTTATTAGGTAAAGATTTAGAAAAATATATATCAAAGCAAAAGCATGATATTAATTTAGAACAATTATTTAATGAAGTGATCATGCCTTTAAACGATTCATATTTAAATGAATACTTTTATAAGTTAATGAACGAGGAATCTGTTCCTTATTTTTCGGATTATTATTTACCAGAATTAAATAAAATAAAAAAATAATTAGTTTTACAACTAATTTTTTAATAGAAAAACTATTGAGAAATAAAACATTTTAATTCCCCAATAGCTTTCAGAAAGGAGTATGTAGCTCTAACTGTGGTTTTTAAAACTACTACTTTTTAATGAACTTTTTATAAAATTCATTATCAACATTATATCATCATATCAAAAAAAGTTAACGGAATTAGGATATTTTTAATAATTCTTAATAAATTATTTAAGGATTTATAAAAATTAAATAGTATCATAGTTTTATATTTAATCAATTTTATGTAAGAGGTGAAAATTTTGAAAGAATCAGGATTATATAGATTTTCTAGACCTATTGTAAAAGCTTTTACTAATTTTTTTATTAGACCTAAATATGAAGGTTTGGAAAACATCCCAGAAAAAGGACGAATTGTTTTAGCAGGAACACATACACATAATTTAGATTGTTTTTTATTAATGAGTTCTACTAAAAGAAGTGTTCACTTTCTTGCAAAAGATGAATTGTGGAAAGGACCAAAAAAAATAATTTTTTCTAATATGGGATTAATACCTGTAAATAGGCGACAAAAAGATCCTAATTCATTACTAAAAGCAAAAGAGTATTTAGAAAATGAAGCAGTAATAGGCATTTTTCCAGAAGGTACTACTGAAAAAGAAAAAGGGAAACTATTACCATTTAAGATTGGCGCAGTGAAAATGGCAAGTGATACAAATACAAAAATTATTCCATTTGCAATTAAAGGAAAATATAAATTATTTTCAAATAATTTAGCTATAAGATTTGGTAAACCCTATGATATAAAGTCAAAAGATTTAGATGAAGAAAATAACAAACTTAAAGATAAGGTTAGCAAGATTTTAACGGAGATGAATTAAATGAGTATTTTTAATTTTTTTAGAAAAAAGAAAAAAATTGATGCACCCTGGATAAAATACTACAAAGAAGAAGATTTAAAATATAAAATTCCAGATATTAGTATTTACGAACAAGTAAAAATGTCAAAAGAAAAATATCCTAATAATGTTGCAGTTCAGTATATGGGAAGAAAAATTAATTATACTAAACTTATGAAAAAAATTGATATCGCAGCAAAAGGATTTAATGATTTAGGCATTAAGAAAGGTGATATTGTTACGATATTGCTACCTAATGTTCCTGAAGTATTAATTAGCTTATATGCTCTTAATAAATTAGGTGCTATTGCTAATATGACACATCCATTATCTGCAAAAGAAGAAATTAAAGAAACCATTAATTCAACTAAAAGTAAATATCTAATAATATATGATTCACAATATGATAAAATAAAGAACTTTATAAAACAAACGGATGTAAAAAAAGTTATTTTTGTTAGCCCTGGTGATTCTCTTAATTTTATTAAAAATATTGTTTATGATATAAGTCAATTAAATAAATTTGAACATCATCCAAAAGATTCTTTATATTTAGAATGGACAAAATTTATGTTTAAATCTAAACATAAAAAAGATATTGAATACACTAAATTTGGAAAAAATACTCCTGCTGTTATATTACATTCTGGTGGAACAAGTGGAAAACCCAAAAATGTAGTTATTCAAAATAGAGCATTTATTTTTGCAGCAAAAGGTGAAGAAATAGATTTAATAAATTTAAATTGTGGAGATTCTGCTTTAGCGATAATGCCAAATTTTCATGGATTTGGATTAAGTGTTCTTATGCATACACCTTTAGCATTGGGTTGTTCTACTATTTTAGTACCAAAATTTGATTCTAGAAAGTTTGATACTTTATTTAAAAAAACAAAACCTACATGTGTTTTAGGAGTTCCTACATTATTTGAAGCACTTATTAATTGTAATAATGAAAAAGATTTAGATTTATCTTTTTTGAAATATGTAATATGTGGAGGAGATTTATTACCTAAAAATTTAGAGGATAATGTTAACAAATACCTTAAAGAACACAATTCAAATGCTATTATTACACAAGGATATGGTTTATCAGAAGCACTTGCCTGTGTTACTATGGCACATGACAATATTAATAAATCTGGTTCCGTTGGAATACCACTTGTAGGGAATTATATTAAAATAATAGATCCTGCAACTAGAAATAAACTGAAACCAAATGAAACAGGAGAGATAGTTGTTAATAGTAAAGCATTAATGATGGGTTATCTAAATGAAGAAGCAGAAACCAATGAAGCATTGCAAATTCACCAAGATGGTCATATCTGGTTACATACTGGCGATTTGGGATATATGGATGAAGATGGTTTTCTCTTTTACAAAGGTAGAATTAAAAGAATGATAATTACAAGTGGTTATAATGTTTATCCATCACACATTGAAGAAGTTATTGAAAAGCATCCTGCAGTTCTACAGTGTAGTGTTGTTGGAGTACCTCATCCATATAAGCAACAAGTACCCAAAGCATTTATAGTATTAAATGAAGGATTTCATGGATTTTTGATTAAAAATAATATTAAAGAATATTGTAAAAAAAATCTTGCTAAATATATGATTCCAAGTGAAATTTTTATAAGAAAGAAATTACCAAAAACAAAACTTGGAAAGATAGATTTTAATACATTAATAAATGACAATGGAAGTGATGATGATGAATAAAAATGTTGATAAATTGCCATATATGTATTGGATTGGTAAATATATATTAGGTCCAATATTTAGATTCTATTATAATCCTAAAATAGTAGGGGCTGAAAATATTCCAGAAAATGGTTCAGTATTAATTGTTGGTAATCATAAACATTTATATGATCAAAATTCTATAATTATATCTACAAAAAGATTTGTTAGTTATATGGCAAAAAAAGAATATTTTGATGATAAAAAAGTGGCATGGTTTTTTAAGGGTTCAGGATGCATCCCAGTTGATAGAAGTAAAAAAGATCCTAATGCAGTAAAGAAAGCAATTGATATATTAAACAATGGAGGAGCAATAGGTATATTTCCAGAAGGAACTAGAAATAAAACAAAAGAATTTTTATTACCATTTAAATTTGGAGCAGTGTCTATGGCAAAGAAAACTGATTCTTGGATAGTACCATTTGGAATAACAGGAGATTATAAATTTAGAAGTAAAAATTTAACTGTAAGATTTGGTAAACCATTTAAAGTCGATAATATGGAACTAGAAGAAGCAAATGAAAAATTATATAATGAGGTTAAAAATTTAATGCTTAAAAATTTAGAGGATACAAGATAATATTTGTAATGAAAATTACAGGTATTATTTTTTAATAATTTTTAATAATTTATGGATTTTTTCTTAATAATTAAATTGTATTATGTAATTGTAATAGTTTTTAAATTACTAATAATTATGTGAAGGAGTATTATAATGCGAGGTAGAGTAAAAAAATTTGATAATAAATTAGGTTATGGTTTTATAAAATCAAGAGAATTTGATAGTGATATTTTTGTTCACTATTCTGAAATACAAGAAGATGGTTATAAAACATTAGAAAGAGGAGAAGTTGTAGATTTTGATTTTGACAAAGATTTAATAAAAGCTACAAATGTCAGAAAAATATATAATAGTAACTATAAAAAACCAAAAAGGTATAACGAGTTTCAATTTAATCATTAATAATAAATAGTAAAAAAGTTGTTGATATTTTGAGGATAAATTATGGACGATATCAAAAAAATCTATGAGAACAACAAACAATTTATAAAATATAGTATAGTTTCTATGTTTTGTACAGTCATTCTATATTTTCTATATTTTTTAATTACATGGTTAACAAATGGAAGATATATAATAGCTAATTTAATTGCGTATATTGTTTCATTTTCTGTATTATTTATTTTAGATCAAAAATTATTTAATTCAAAACCAGATAATAAAAAAGATACTATAAAACAATTAAGTGCATTTGTAATATTTAGAGTAATAGGATTTACCATCGATTCATCTTTACTAGTATTATTTATAGAAAAAATGGGGCTAATAAATGCAATCGCTAAAATATCTAGTTCTCTAATAACATTTTTATTTAATTATATTGTTAATAATTTATTTGTTTTTAAAAAAAGATATGAATTAATCATTTATAGATAAAAATGCTGGAATAAATGATATAATTATATAAGTTGAAAGGAGCAATTTATGAAAAGAGTTTTAATCGTTGATGATGAAGTTGATATTTCAGAATTAATTTCTCTTATTTTAAAAAAAGAGGGAATCGATTCAAAAATAATCAATAATCCACTTGAAGTTCCTGAATTAGTAAAAAAAGAAAAATTTGATTTAATATTATTAGATATAATGATGCCTGAATTATCTGGAACAGAACTTTGTTCAAAAATAAGGTATAATGTAGATGCTCCAATTATATTTATATCTGCGAAAAGTGAATTAATCGATAAAATGCTTGGATATGAAATAGGTGGAGATGATTACATCACCAAACCTTTTGATAATACAGAATTACTTTTAAAAGTAAAATCACATTTAAGATTAAATCAAAGAACAAAACAAAATAATACCAGTGGCAATTTATTAATAATAAATGATCTAGTATTAAATAAGGATAGCTTTGTAGTAAAACAAGGTGACAATAAATTAGAACTTACTACAAGAGAATTTGAATTATTAAGATATTTAATGGAAAATGCAGGAATTGCTTTATCTAAAGAACAAATTTTTGAGGCAGTATGGGGAAGCGAATATGGTGATATTGGAACAGTCGCAGTCAATATTAAAAGTTTACGAGATAAATTACACGATGATGATAAATATATTTTAACTATTTGGGGATATGGTTATAAATTTTTGAGGAATAATAATGAATAAGCAAAAACTTGGCAAAAGATATGTAAGAGCAATTATATTATGTTTTTTAATCAATTTCTTTATATTATGTGGTTGGTTCTTAATTAGAATTAAACCGTTAATCCCTAGACTTCAGCATTTTAAGGAAGAAGTTTTTACTGAAGAAATAAAAAAGTATTATGAATCCTATAATGATTTAATAAATGATATTAATAAGACATCGTCAAATCACAATACTTTAATTAATGTTGAAGATATTAATGGTAATATAATTACTGAAAATAAAAAAGAAAATGGAGATATTCCACTTGTTTCTGAAATGATAAAGGTTAAAGAAGATGTATATTTAATAGAAATATATTTTGATAATTATGCCAGTATCACAAAAATAGTAATAGAATTATTAGCTCTGCAATCGGTATTAATAATTTTAATTTTACTTATTACAGCTTTATATACTAGAGAAATAGTTTTAAAACCAATTAATAGATTAATTGAAGAAATAAGAGATTATAAATTTGGTAAAAAGCCAAAAAAGAGAGAATTAAATACTGAGTTTGATTTAATTTCAAATGAATTTTCAAATTTAACTGATTTACTTGATGAAGAGAAAGCGGAACAAACAAGAATAATAGCAAGCATATCTCATGATATTAAAACACCATTAACTTCCATAATTGGATATTCTGATTTACTTAAAGAACAAAATCTTAATGAAGAAGCAAAAAAATATAATGAAAAAATAAATTCTAAAGCTCTTAATATAAAAGAACTATTATCAACTTTCGATGACTATTTATTAAATCAGGAAAAAATAGAATTAAATAGAAGTCTAGTCCAAATCAAAGATATTGTGAATCAATTGAATAATGATTATAAAATAGAACTAGAAAATAATAATATTGAATTTTTAATTACCACAAAGATACCAGAAAAGTATATTAGTATTGATATTTTGAAAATGAAAAGAGTCGTTTCAAATATGGTTTCTAATAGCACGAGATATTTGAAAAATGGTGGTAAAATAATGATTGATATTTCAGAAGAAGGTAAATTTTATAAGTTTGTAATAAAAGATAATGGACCTGGTGTAAATGAAAAAATAATTAATAAAATATTTGATCCATTATTTACAACAGATTCATCAAGAAAAATATCAGGATTAGGTTTATCAATTTGTAAAGAATTTATTGAAATGCATGGTGGAAAAATTAATGCTTATAATGATAAAGGATTAGTTATTGAATTTACCATACCAAAAGGAAATAGTAAGTAAGCTATTTCTTTTTTTAATTATTTTTAATAATTTAGTAATTAAAAAATAATAATTTGTTCTTAAAATTAATATTGTCAATTAATTAATTTTGTCAAAGAGGAATGTTATGAGAAGAAAAAAAGAAAATAGAAAATGGATAAATCAATATAATGATTCTAGAGCAAATTTAGAGTACCCAAGTGGAAGCATGGTGGATGCTTTGATGTCAGTAGCAAGAAAATATCCAGAGTATTATGCTTATGAATACTTTGGTAAAAAAGTAACATATCGTGAATTTGTTAAACATATAGAGATTGTGGCAAAGTCTTTAAAAAATTACGGTGTAGATAAAGATGATAGAATTACAATTTGTATGCCAACAACGCCTGAAGCAATATGTATGGTATATGCAATAAATTTGATTGGTGCAGTTGCAAATATAATTCATCCATTATCTAGCGAAAAAGAAATTGAAAATTATGTTAATCAAGCTGATTCAAGATTCATGTTAACATTTGATGGGACATTAGAAAAAATCTTGAGAATTAAAAGAAATACTAATCTTCAGAAAATCATTGTGGCAAAACCAGACACTTCGTTGCCACCATTAAAACATTACTTATATAAAGTAACGAATTTCAAAAAGAAAGTAAAAATTCCAAAAGATGATGATATTGTGCCTTGGAATACTTTTGTTGGAAGTGCAAATAACTTTGTAGGTATTTGTCATGAGCCAAGAAAATCAGATGATTTAGCAGTAATTCTTTATAGTGGAGGTACAACAGGAACTCCCAAAGGTATTATGTTATCAAATTTGAATTTTAATGCTATAGCACTAGGAGCTCATGAATTAATCAAGCAAACATTACCTGGAAATTCAGTATTATCATTATTGCCAATTTTTCATGGCTTTGGGTTAGCAGTTTGCATTCATACTCCGTTGTTATGTGGAATGAAATGTATTTTATTACCAAAATTCAATTCAAAAAAATTCGGTGGAATTATTAAACAAACAAAGCCAAACTTTTTAGTTGGAGTTCCTACATTATTTGAGGCATTGCTAAAGCAGAAATTAAATAAAAACGACTTAGAATGTATAGAGGCAGTTATTTCTGGTGGAGATGTATTAACTCCTGAATTAAAAAAGAAAGTTGATAATTATTTATATGAACATGGTTCTTATGCAACTATTAGACCAGGATATGGTTTGACTGAGGCAACTGCTGCAACATGTTTATCTAATGAGGATAAATATGTTGAAGGTGGTATAGGTATTCCTTTTCCAGATTGTTATTTTAAGATTGTAAAAATAAATACCCACGAAGAAGCAGAAATTAACGAAGATGGTGAAATATGTATAAGTGGACCAACAGTTATGATGGGATATTTAAATAATGATGTAGAAACAAATCAAACATTAAAATATCATAAAGATGGAAAATTATGGCTACATACTGGAGATGTAGGTTGTATGACTGAAGATGGAACTATTATTTTTAAACAAAGAGTAAAAAGAATTATAGTATCTAGTGGATACAATATATATCCTTCTTATGTAGAGAATATTATTTCAAGTCATAAAGATGTACTTGCTTGTACTGTAATTGGAGTACCTCACCCATATAAAGGTCAAGTTGCTAAAGCTTATATTGTGTTAAAAGATGGAGTAGAAGAAAATAGCAAAATAAGAAAAGAAATTCAAGAATTATGCCTAAAAAATGTTAGTAAATATTCATTGCCAGCAGAATATGAATATCGCAAACAACTACCAAAAACATCTGTTGGGAAAATAGCAGTTAATGAATTAGAGAAAGAAAATGAAGGGTAGTGTATTATGGCAAATGTAAAAATAGGCATAATTGATGTTGGTGGAGGAATGAAGGGTATATATGGTGCAGGTATATTTGATTATTTAATAGACAATAATGTTGAGATTCCATATTGTATTGGTGTATCAGCAGGATCTGCAAATATTGTTTCTTATTTGTCAAAACAAAGTAGAAGAAATAAAAAATATTACCAAGAATATAGTTTTGAAAAAGACTATATGAGTATTCATAACTATTTGCGTAAAGGTTCATTTTTAGATTTAGATTATATTTATGGTGGTCTTTCAAATGAAGGTGGCAAATATCCATGGGATTATGATGCTGCTATGTCAAATAGTGCGGAAATGGTTGTAGTAGCAACTGATGCTAAAACAGGAAAGGCAGTATATTTCAATAAAAATGATTTTGCGAAAAATGATTATGGAATGTTAAAAGCTTCTTCTTGTATTCCAATTGTATGCAAACCATATAATTGGAAAGGTAAAGAATATTTTGATGGTGGAATAAGTGATCCTATTCCTATTAAAAAAGCATTTAAAGATGGTTGTACCCATGTAATTGTTATATTAACTAGACCAATAGATTACCGTAAAAAAACAGAACATGAAAGATTCTTTAAAAGATTAAGAAAAAAATACCCTAAAATAGAAGAAAAATTATATACAAGGTGTGATTTATATAATAATCAATTAGAAGAAACTTTAGAAAAATATGTTAAAAATGGTAAAGCATTTGTAATTGGCCCAGATGATGTCTGTAATGTTGATACTCTAAAAAGAAAAAAAAGTAATTTAGAAAAACTCTATAAAAAAGGATATCAAGATGGTAAAGAAATTGAAAAATATATTAATTTAATTAAAAAAAATAAAAATAATAATTCTTAATTATTTAATCATAAATTAATAAGAATTATTTTATAAAATGTATATTGAGGTGAAGGAATATGAAGATAAAAATAATTGGAGGTAATTCTAGTAATAGAATGAAATTGCAAAAAAATGTAATGAAGGTAGTAGAAAGTTTAGAAAAAAACATAGATGTAGAAATCTTGGATAGTGAAAAAGAAATAAGCAAATATAGTGTTACAAATACTCCTGGACTTGTTATTAATGAAAAACTTGTTAGTCAAGGCAAAGTAATAAATGAAAAAGAAATAAAGAATTTTATTAGAATTCTTGGTTAGTTCTGGGGTATTAATATGGATTACTATTTTGTTAGTTATGGCTTAACAATAATATCATTAATTATTACTTTGGCTGCTCAAGCATTTGTATCAAGTTCTTATAGTAAATACTCAAAAGTCAAAAACGCAAGAGGAATAACAGGGAAAGATGTTGCAAGATATTTATTAGATAAATATGGTCTATCTAATATTCGAGTTGTAGAAACAAATGGATATTTAACAGACCATTATGATCCAACTAATAAAGTTATTAAGTTATCAAAGAATGTTTACAGGGATTCAACAATTGCTTCTGTGTCTGTTGCAGCTCATGAATGTGGTCATGCAATTCAAGACAAAGAAAACTATATGTTTTTACGAATTAGAAGTGCTTTAGTCCCTATTGTAAATTTTTCATCACATGCAGGATATTTTGCAATCTTATTAGGTTGTATTTTTGGTTCTTTAAATCTAATATGGATAGGTATAATTGCTGAAATGGTAATATTACTATTTCAAATAATTACTTTACCAGTTGAAATTGATGCTAGTAAGAGAGCATTAAAAGAATTAGATCACATTCATTTTTTTAATAGTAATGAATTGGCAGAGAGTAAAACAATGTTGACAGCTGCAGCTCTTACTTATGTGGCAAGTATTGTTACTACTTTAATTCAAGTTTTAAGATTAATATTTATGTTTGGAAATAGACGAGATTAATAGGTGTATATTATGAAGTTTGAAAAGAAAAGGATAGGTAAAATGGTTAGACTAATTTTATCTTTAATAGTTATTGCAATTATGATAAGACAGATAATTCTAAAAGAATGGTTTATGGTATTTGCTTGTGTTTTTACACTTGTTGTATTTGCATTACCAAGAGTATTTTATAGAAAGTTCAATATAAAGTTTCCATTGGCATTAGAAATTGCAATATACTTATTTGTATTTGGAGCTGAAATAATCGGTGAAATAGGAGAATACTATATAAATGTTTCTTGGTGGGATGATTTATTGCATACAGTAAGTGGAATGCTACTTACAGCTGCAGGATTATTTTTTATAAGTGTGTTAAATAATGAAAACAAAAGATTAAATTTGCCTGTATTTTATAAAGTTCTTGCAGCTTTTTGTTTTTCAATAACCATTTTAGCTTTATGGGAATGTTTTGAATTTGGAGCAGATTGCTTAACAGGATCTGATATGCAAAAAGACACTTTTATTACAACCATAAATAGTGTTGATTTAAACGAAAAAAAAGTTAATAAATCAGTAAATTTAGAAATAGAAACTTTGGAAGTAAATGGTGAGGATTGGATGAAAAAATATGGTGGATATTTAGATATTGGTCTATATGATACAATGTATGATTTATTAGATGGTCTTCTTGGTGCTTCAATATATTCTGTATTCAGTTATTTCTATTTGAAGAAAAACCAATATGCTTAAAAAATAATTGGTGGTGATAAAATTGAAGAAAAGAGTTTTGAGTGCAATTATTATGACTTTAATAGTTATACCATTTATTGTAATAGGTGGTAATTTATTTAATATAGGTATAAGTATTTTAAGTATATTAGCTTTTAAAGAGTTAATGAATTTAAATGATAATAAAAATTATCCTTTGGTTATAAAGATAATCAGTTTAATAAGTATTATATTTTTAATTAATTATAGAAATACAGATGCTGATTTAATGCTTAATATACCAATATGGATAATATCTTCAATAGTAGGATTATTATTTATTCCAGTTGTATTTAATATCAAGAATTATAATTCAAATAAAGCATTTAAAATGTTAGCAAATGTGCTATTTTTAGGAATAACATTTAATTTACTAATATCTACTTATAACTATAGTTTAAAATATTTTTTATTGCTAATTGTTATATGTGCATTTACGGATATGTTTGCTTTGTTTGGTGGTAAATTATTTGGTAAACATAATTTTACGGAAATTAGTCCAAATAAAACTATTGAAGGTTGCATATCAGGTTCTTTAGTAGCAATTATTGTAGCATCAATATTTTACTATTTTGTTATTAACAAAAATCTAACTATCATTAAAATAATAATAATTTTATTATTAAGTATTATAGATCAAGTTGGTGATTTATTTTTTAGTAAAATCAAAAGAGATAATAACATTAAAGATTTTTCTAATCTAATTCCAGGGCATGGAGGAATTTTAGATCGATTAGATAGTTTTACTTTTGTACTATTAATGTTTAGCATAGTCTTTAGAGTATTATGAAAGGCGATTATATGAAAGATGATAATAATATAGAAGATAAAGTAGATTGCTTTGCAAGAATTAATAAAGAAATATGCAATGCTTTAATTAAAAAAGAATGTAAAAATTGTAACTTTTATAAGCACAAAGATGATGTGTTCGGATATGAAGAAATACTAAAAAAAGGAAAAAAAGAACTATTAAAAACACAAAAAAAGATTAGTTGTGCAATTTAAAAATATTATATAGAAGGAATGATAAAATTATATGGAATATCAAATTGCAGAAATAGAGAAAAATATATTATATTATAGGTTAGCTAAAAATCAACTTGAAACTTATATAAATGGAATTAATAATGAATTTGAGATTCTTTATGATAATAATCCAATTAATCATATAAAAACGAGAGTAAAAACTGTTGAAAGTATAATTGGTAAATTAAAAAGAAAAAAATTGAAAATTAATAAAGAAAATGTTGAAAAATTAAATGATATTGTCGGTGCTAGAATTGTTGTTGATTTTATTGAAAACATATATGAGATAGCAGAAACAATAAAGCAAAACACAAATATAAACATTATAGAAGAAAAAAATTATATTGATAATCCTAAAAATAGTGGTTATAGAGGATATCATATTATTATATCAATCCCTGTTTCTATTGCAGGAATTACAAAAGATATTAAGTGTGAAATTCAAATTAGAACAATTGCTATGGATTTTTGGGCTTCTAATGAACATAAATTAAATTATAAATCTAAGAATCATTCTACTAAATATAAAAGAAAATGGATTGATGCAGCAGATAAAGTTTGGGATTTAGATACATTTATGAATGAGTTATATTTAGAAGAAAAACAAAATAAAATTAAATATAAAGATGATAAGCATAATATAGAAATATCGGTTTTAAAATCACTAGAAAAATTAGGAAAAATCAAAAAGCTAAGTGAAAGTTAAAGGTGAAAATTATGGATGAGAGAATAAGAAAGTTTATGTATGGTAGATATGGTCCAGATGAATTATATAGATTTCATTTAATATTATATTTTATAACATTAATTATAGGATTATTTGTTAAAAGTAAAATTCTATTGCTCATACAATTATTACTTATAGCATTAATTGTTTTTAGACCTATGTCAAAGAAAATATATAAACGAAGTGATGAAAATGTTCGATTTTTAAAGATTAAAACAAAAATAACAAAACCTTTTACTAATATAAAAAGAAACATAAAAGACAAAGATCATATTTATAAGAAATGTCATAAATGCAAAACAACATTAAAATTACCTATTCCATTAAAAAGAGGAATAAAACATGCTAAATGTCCTCATTGTGGAAATAGGGTAACTCTTTTTACTTTAAAAAAAGAGAAAATAGAAATTATTACAAGTAAAAATAAAAAATAAATGGACTTATTTTTGCTCTAATATGTCCTTTTTAAATGACTTTAATTATTTTTAATAATTTTATAATTTTTTAATAATAAATAGGTGATAGATTATTATTTCGGGAGGAAAAATTATGCATAAAATAGCAGATTTTATTGTAAAAAATAAAAAAATAATTCTGATTCTAAATTTGCTTTTATTAATACCAGCTATTATAGGTTTTAGTTTAACAAAAACAAATTATGATATTTTAGTATATTTACCTAGTGATATTGAAACACTAAAAGGTCAAAATATATTAAAAGATGATTTCAAAATGGGTGCATTTTCTGTTTCTTTAGTAGATAATGATATAAGTGATAAAGAATTAATTACTTTGGAAAACAAAATTAGAGAGATAGATTGTGTTAATGATGTAGTTAGCATTAATGACATCACAGGAACAACTATTCCTTTAGAGATGTTACCAAAGAAATTCGTTGATCATGTATCAACTGATGATTCTAAATTATTACTTATAACATTTTCAACTGGTACAAGTGATGAAGAAACAACTGATGCAGTAAAAGAGATAGAGGAATTATCTAGTAGTATTAAAGTTGGTGGTATGAGTGCTATGTCTTTGGATATGAGAAGGTTAGTTGAAAGTCAAACTTTTACTTATGTGTTATTGGCAGTTGTATGTTGTCTAATTATACTAATGATATCTCTTGATTCATACATTGTTCCATTAATATTGTTAGGAAATATTGGAGTATCAATTCTATTTAATATGGGAACTAACATAATGTTTGGGGAAATATCTTATATCACCAAAGCAATTGCAGCTGTATTACAACTTGGAGTAACTACTGATTTTTCAATATTCCTATATCATAAATACGAAGCTGCTAAAAAGACTAAAAAAACAAATGATGAAGCCATGAGTGAAGCAATTAGTGAAACTATGACATCTGTAATTGGATCTTCACTTACAACTATTGCTGGTTTCTTAGCACTTTGTAGTATGAAGTTTGGTTTAGGAAAAGACATAGGTTTAGTAATGGCTAAAGGAGTAGTATTTGGTGTTTTGACAGTATTAACTTTTTATCCAGCATTATTGTTAATGTCTGATAAATTAATTCAAAAAACAAAACATAAGACATTGATTCCAAAGTTTAAATTCATTAAACCAATTGTTACAAAAGGATATAAATGGATATTTATAGTTTTCTTAATTTTATTAGTACCTGCATATTTATCTCAAAAAAATACAAATGTTTATTATAAATTAGATACAAGTATTCCAGAAGATTATAATTATTCAATTGTCAGCAAAAAATTAAAAGAAGATTATGGTTTAATATCACAATCTATGATCCTAGTTAATAAGGATATGGATAGTAGTGATATGAATAATATGATAGATGAAATTAATGATATAGATGGTATTGATAGTGTTTTATCATCTGATGTATTAGTCAAATATGGAATATCAATTAATATTCTTCCATCTAAAATAAGAAACATTTTAGAAACTGACAATTATAAACTTATTCTTGTTAACTCAAATTATGAAATAGCAAGTGATGAAATAAATGAGCAGATAAAATATTTAAATACAATAATAAAAAAATACGATAAAAATGCAATACTTGCTGGAGAAGGACCATTAATGAATGATTTGGTTGAAATAACAGCAATAGACTTTAGAAATGTAAATTATGTTTCAATAGGAGTTATATTCTTAATTATGTTCTTCGTATTAAGATCAATTAGTTTACCAGCATTTCTTGTTTTATCAGTAGAGTTTGCAATATTTATAAATATGGGTGTTCCATATTGGCATGGCACTAGTATTCCGTTTGTTTCATCTATTGTAATTGGAACTATACAACTTGGTGCAACAATTGATTATGCAATTTTACTAACAACAAAATATTTGGAAGAAAGAAAAAATGGAAAAGATAAGAAAACTGCAATGGAAGAATCTTTAGATTCGTCAGTATCATCAATTTTTGTTAGTGCAATGTGTTTCTTCGGAGCAACTTTTGGAGTATATGTTGTTTCAAAAATTGATATGATTGGATCACTATGTTTATTGATGGCAAGAGGTGCTATTATAAGCATGCTTGTAGTTATGTTTATTGTACCTAGTGTGTTATTATTATTTGATAAATTAATAACTAAAACAACATTGGGGTTTAAGAAAGGAAAGATAGTATGAAAAAGATATTTAAAAAATTATTAGCTTATACTTTAATTCTTGGTGAATTATTTCAAACAACAGGAGTTTATGCACTCACAAAAGAAGAAACAGTATATGCAAAATTAAATGAAACAGGAGAATTAAAAAGTGCTTCTGTTACTGAACACTTATATAATTATAGTGGAAAGACAATTAGTGATAAAACTAGTTTAGATAGTATTAAAAATATTAACGGAAATGAAACATTTAAACAAAATGATAATAATCTTGTTTGGGAAGCTAATGGTAGTGATATTTATTATCAAGGTACATATGCAAAAAATTTACCAATAAGCCTTGATGTTAAATATTATTTAAATGGTGAAGAAAAAAATGTAAATAATATTTTAGGTAAAGATGGAAAGATTAAAATAGTTTTAACTTATAAAAATAATTCATATAAAAATATGAATATTAATGGTAGAACAGAAAAAATATATGTTCCGTATGCCATAATTACAACATCTATATTAAATAATACTGATAATAAAAATATTAAGGTTACCAATGGTAAAATTATTGATAATGGTGTAAATTCTGTTATAATGGCAATATCTTCACCTGGATTATATGAGTCTTTAAAAATAGATGATATAAAAGATATAAATAAAGTTGAAATAACTTATGATACCAGTGATTTTGAATTAAATTCTATTTATTCTGTTGCAACAACAAGTCTATTTGATGATAACAATCTTGATATGTTTGGTGAAATTAATAATCTATATAAAAGCATAAATTTATTACAAAGTAATATGGATACAATTGTGGATGCATCAAAAAAATTAAGTGATGGATCTAGTCAAATGAATGCTGGTATTACAGAGTTAAATAGTAGAATACAAGAATTAACACAAAAATATAAGTATTATAGAAATCAAGATCAAAATACCCTAAAAGAAGAACTTATAAAGATTATTAAGCAAAATATTAATACAATCACACCTGCATTAGAAGAAGAAATAACTGCTGAAACAAGTAAAATAATAAAAGAAAATAAAAGCGAATTAGAAAATGCAATTATTACTTATACTAAAAAGAATACTATGTCAGTAGTAGATGAAGAAGTAAATAAAATAGTTAATAATTTAGATATAAATAGTTTAATGGAAAAAGTTATTAATAGTAATTTATACAATTTACTAATAAATGATTCAGAGATTGCAGAATTAACAAAAGCACTTAAAGAAGATATTAATAAAGAATTAAAGAATATTATAGTTAATGAATTTAATAATATAGAAAGTAGCATAAATAACAATATGTCACAAAGCGAAAAAGAAAAATATATAAGTGATATAGCAGAAAAATATGATGTAACTTATGAACAAGCATTAGGAATAGTTGGAGAAGTTCAAACAGATACTTTAAATCAAGTAAAAAAGAACATCAGTGAAGCCAATATTCCAGAAAAAATTATTAATTCTCTAAATGATAAAAATTATGTATTAAATTTAGTTAATGAATATATAAATAAATTAAATAGTAAATTAAATGAATCAATTAACAAAGATACAACTGTTAATGAATATTCTAAAGAATTAAAAGAAAAAATATTATCAGCACTAAATAAAGATTTAGAAAATGAAAGTATGTATTTAAATACTAATGTTAAAGAATATATTTCAAGTTTAGTTGATAAAATAATTGATAATACTGCAAAAGATTTATCAAGCAAATATACTGAAGAATACACAAATAAAGTTGTTAAAAATGTCATTGACAAGGAATTTAGTGAAGAAAATGTTGATTCAAAACTAAGAGAATTATTAAATATTTATGAAGATGATATAAATAAAAAGGTAACAGTTTTAGATGATACCATAAATACATTATCAGATTCTTTAAATATGTTAAATGATGGATCAAAACAAATTTCAACAGGTATGAGTGCATTATCATCAGGACTTGAAAAATACAATAAAGAAGGAATAAATAAAATTAATAATCTAGTTAATGGAGATGTTAAAACTCTTCAAAAAAGATTAGATGCACTTATTCAATTAAGTAATAATAATCAAACAATAGACACTCTTCCTAATAGTGCTAATGGTAATTCAAAAATTATATTTATGATTGATTCATTATCCAAGCCATCCGAAACTATTGTTGAAACTAGCAAAGAAGAACAAAAAAGTTCTCTCTGGGATAAAATAAAAGGACTGTTTAATTAAATTAGAAGAAACTCACATTTCAATGATGCGAGTTTTTTAATAATTTTTAATAATTTAATAAAAAAATAATAAATCGAATTTTGTATATTTAAGCCATGGTAGTTTGATGTAAGAAACAGGCAATGCCATGGCTATTAATATGAAAGGATGTTGAAGTAGTAATAAAAAAATAGAATTTTATAGTTGAGTAGTACCTTCTATTTTTTAATAATTGTATTATTTAGCTTAAGATTTCATAGATTTGCAGTATTTGTCTATGATGAATTAAATTGACATTGCTCATAAAGAATGATTTATTTATGAGTAAAAAATACTGCAGACTTAAAATATATTTAATAATATTAGTCAATAATTTTTCAGGGACAAGAATTTGTATTTACAGCGATACGAGTTCTTGTTCCTTTTTTTATTTTTCGAGAAATATTGTAAAAAAATGTAGATCACCTCCTTTTATCAATTTTGAATTTAAAAGTTTGAAATTGATAGGAGGATATATATGAGTGATAGTCCTAAAAGGAGGAAATATTTTGATAATCCTTATGAAATTAGAATTATTAATGAGAAGTATTTTATCTGCTTTAAGGATAATAAAAATAAAATGCAAGAAATAGAAGTTAGTTCAAAAATATATAAGATATTTGATGATTCTGAACTACATGATTTATCAGAATTAAATGAATATGATAGACATATAGAACATTCTGAAATTTTTGATATATCACTTTATCATAGAAGTAATGAAGAAATGTATTCTTTAGAAAAAGAGGTTGAGGATAAGATTCTTAATGAAGAATTAAGAGATTGTATTAGAACACTACCAGATGTTCAAAGAAGAAGGATTATTAAATATTATTTTGATGATAAAAATGAATATGAAATAGCTGAAGAAGAAGGAACAACTCATCAAGCAGTAAATAAATCTTTAAAGCAAGCTCGAGAAAAATTGAGACAAATTTTAAAAAAATAGAAATTTAGGGTTGCTATTTTGCTTATGAGTGAGGAAACAAGTGAGAGGGTTAATTATTTAATTTTTCTCACTTGTTTATTTTCAAGTTTGTTCTTTGACAATTTTATATTCATTCATTAAATACATTCCTATTATTAATAGCACTGTAATTGGTTCGCTTGCGATTAAAACCAGATTATAAAAATAGATAGCAACTATTTTGCGATGACGAATAATAGGTATAATGATACTTCTGTCCAGCCACAACCTCAAGTAATGGGGGCAGTTCTGTGAGAACCACAGAGAGGTGAGATGCCTATGGAACTAATTAGCTATTAGTCATTTAATGATTTCCAGCCGAGGGGTTCGGGGAAAAATATCGGTGAAGTAAAAAATATAAATAAAAGGAAAAGGTGATTCAAATGAAAAAATATGATGTGAAAATTAAGGTGGTAAAGGAACACGATATAATAGTTAGTGCAACTTGTAGAGAAGAAGCAATTAGTAAGGTAGATGAATTAGTTGCTGGTTCAGGAATTCAATATTTAGATATTCCTAATTTTACAAAGCATTATATTATTATAGATATTGATAAGAAACCTATATTCAAAAGAAAGCATCATAGATGATTTGTGTTTTTGAAAAAATGATGGTAGCATCAAAGTGAGGTGAAAACTATGAAGAAATATTTATTACTTTCTATAATGTTATTACTATTCGTAACTGGTTGTTTTTCATCAAAATCTGTAGAAAATAAAGAAGAAGCTAATAATATTGAGGTAAGCGAAATAGAAGAGCATGAAGAATCAAATGATTCAGATGAAACAGAAGAAGATGAAATTGAAATAGCAGAATCTATAACTTCTGTTGATAAAGCCATAAAAGAAGAAAAACAATCCACAGAAGTTGTTAATGAACCTATTGAAGAAAAAAAGACTACCAACAATGTAGTTAAAGAAGAGGTAAAACAGGATTCTCAAAATAATGTAGTAAATAATTCCGAACAGGAACAAAAAGTTTCTACTGAAATTCCAATCTGGGAAGAATATGGAATGACTAAAGACGAGTATGAAAATACTCCTATGGGTGGTTGGAGAAAAGTAACTCATTCTTCATATAACGAATGTAAGAGTGCAGGTCAATCACTTGTTGATGATGAAAGTAATAATTATACAACTTTTTGGTGTTATGAAGTAGTAAGTTATTCTGGAAAACAATTAGGTTATATGTTAGATCCAGAATAGTAATTTAAGTCCTTAATTGGACTTTTTTTATTGTAGAAAGAAGGAGGTTAATGTGAAATTTAAGAAATATTTATTTTTATTTATGGCTAGTATTATAGCATTTTCTTGTTTTGGAACTTTAACAGTTCATGCAGAAAAATACACTGGTCAAGCTATTTGGCCAAGTGAATATATAAGTGGAATATATATTAGAAAAGATAGTCCTACTGGTAGGCATAAATATCAACAAGCTAGGTTTATAAGAAGAAGTGAAGATAATAAATTTGTGTATTGTATTCAACCTTATGTGGATATAGATAATAATAATGTATATAATGTTGCTAGATCTGATTGGTGGGAAGCAGCAAATTTATCTAAGGAGCAATGGAAGGAAGCTTCATTACTTGCTTATTATGGATATGGTTATGGTAATCATACAGATCATAAATGGTATGCAATAACACAAGTTATGATATGGAGAATTGTAGAACCAACATCTGATATTTATTTTACTGACACTTTAAATGGTAATAGAATTTCACAATTTGAAAGTGAAATGTCAGAGTTGCAATCATTAGTTAATAATCACTCTGTAAAACCAAATATCAGTATTCCAAATGATACAGTAACTATTGGTAATGAAATAGTTGTTACTGATTCAAATGGTGTTTTAGATAATTTTTCAGTTGCAAGTTCTAACAATTTACAAGTATCAAGAAATGGTAATAATTTAGTAATTAAAGGATTAAATGTTGGTGAAGGAACTATTACATTCTCAAAAAGCACAGATAAGTATGACTCTTATCCAGTTCTTTATTATGTTGATGGTTCACAAAATGTATTTAGAGTTGGTAATTACGATCCAATAAAAATAACATTAAATGTTAAAATAATTGGTGGTAAATTAACACTTCACAAAGCAGATAGGGATTCTGGTGATCCAGTTCCATCTGGTGAAGGTGAATTATCTAATGCTGTTTATGGAATTTACGATATGGCTGATAATTTAATTACAAAAATTACAACTGATTCAAATGGATATGTTGTAAGTGAAGTTCTTCCATATTTATCACAATATAAATTAAAGGAACTATCTAGTTCAAAAGGATATGAATTAGATGGTAAAACTTATACTTTTGAAATTACAGCAGAAAATCTATATCCAGAAATAACGGTATATGAACAAATAATCAAAAGACCAATTCAAATTCATAAGTATATAGCGAATGGTGAAACAGGTAATTTAGTTCCAGAAAAAAATGTATTATTTGAATTCTATAATAATAAAAATGAGAAAGTTGCTGGTGTTAAAACTGATAGTGATGGACTAGCTACTTTAAATTTACCCTATGGAACATATACTGGAAAGCAAATTACTGTTGAAGATGGGCTAGAAAAGATAAATGATTTTACTGTTACTATTAATGAAAAGTCACCAGAAATTATTAACTTATCATTTTCAAATGCACCAATTACAGCTAAATTAAAACTTATTAAAGTAGATTCTGAAAGTGGTAAAACCATACCGTTTGCAGGAGTTAAGTTTAAAATTAAAAATGATGATACTGGAGAATATGTATGTCAAAATATTACATATCCAGAAAGACAAGAAATTTGCGAATATGAAACTACTTCTGAAGGTGAATTCATCACTCCATATCCATTAATTAGTTCAAATTATTCAATTGAAGAGTTGACTAGTCCTACAGGATATTTATTAAGTGAAGATTCAATACAATTAAGAATTGATGGTGATAGTGTATTCATTGATGATAGTATTTATGGTAAATATGTTCAAGTTGAATTTGCTAATGACAAAATTAAAGGTGAAATAAAGATTATTAAAAAGGGAGAACATTTTTTAATAGAAGATGGCTCTTATACCTTTAATGAAGTGGATTTAAAAGGAATTGAGTTTTCTTTATATGCAAATGAAGATATAACTACTTTAGACGGTGTTAATCACTACAAAAAAGGTGATTTAGTTGATAAAGTAACTACATCATCAAAAGGTGAAGCAACATTTGAAGATTTATATTTAGGAAAATATATATTAAAGGAAACTTCAACCTTAGATAATTTCATTCTAGACGAAACTGAACATTCTATTGAATTAAAAGAAGTAGATAATAAAACAGCAATTGTCAAACATGATATTAAATTAAAAAATTACTTGAAGAAAGGAACATTAGAGTTTACTAAAACTGATTTAGTTAATGGTGAAGTGATTCCAAATGTTTTAATAGACATCTATACAGAAGATGATCAATTAATATATTCTGGAAGAACTGATTCTGAAGGTAAAATTACGATAATAGATCTTCCAGTTAATCGCTATTATATAACTGAAAGAGAAAGTGTTACTGGATATTTGTTAAGTGATGAGAAAGTATATTTTGAAATAAAAGAGAATAATGAAATAGTTAAAGCTGAAATGACAAATAAACCAATTACAGGAACATTAGAATTTACTAAAGTTGATTTTTCAACAAATAAACCAATCCCAAACACATTAATTGAAATTTATTCGGTTGATGATGAAGAGAATCCAATTTTTTCTGGAATGACAGATGAAAATGGAATGATAATTATTGAAGAATTGAGATATGGAAAATATTTCATTTTGGAAAAGGAAACAGCATCATCAGATTATATTTTAAATACCGAAAGAATGTATTTTGAAATATTAGAGGATGGTGAAATAGTTAAAGCAACAATGGTTAATGAAAAAGTTCCAGTAGAAGTTCCAAGCACTGGAGCAACAGATTATTATATTGCTGAAGTAATTGATAGTTTTTTAGTTTTAGCAGGATTAGGAATGGGATTATATGTCATTAAGAAAAAGAAAAATAAGTAGGAGTCAATTAGGTTTAATTGGCTCTTTTCTTTTAGTTTTAGCAGGATTATTAATTCTTGGATATAACTATTATGAAAAATATGCTTTAAGAATTCATGAAGAAGAACAAATTGAATCTTTTTTTGAAACAGAAGAAGATGTTATAACTGAACCTATTGATATTGTAGAGGTAAAAGAACCAGAGGTAAAAGAAGAAAAAAAGGTTGATTATAACTATATAGGTGTTTTGGAAATTAATTCAATAGGATTAAAAAGAGGTTTTGTTAATCCAAATAGTAAATATAACTATGTTAATTACAACATACAAATAATTGAAACATCAACTATGCCAGATATTGATAAAGGGAACTTTATAGTAGCTGGTCATAATGGTAATAGTTATATTTCATTTTTTAAGAACCTTTATAAAATGAATAGTGGTGATTTAATTAATGTTTACTATAATGGATATAAATATATTTATAAATATGATAACTATTATGAAGTTGATAAAACAGGAACAGTTAATATAGTTAGAGATAAAAACAAAACAGCTATAACCTTAATTACTTGTAAAAAAAATAGTAAGGATAAGCAACTAGTATTCATAGGATATTTAATTGATAAGGTAGAATATTAGTGAATATTAAGTTCATAAATATTCCCAGTAATTTGCTTTTTGATACTAATGTATCATCATTTGCAAAATTATTATATGGGGAATTATATGTTCTTAGTTATAAAAAGGGTGTATGTGAAGTATCTAATCAGTTCTTAGCTAATGCTAATAGTTGTTCAACTAGAAAGATTATTAGAGCTTTAAATAACCTAAAAGAGTGTGGATATATTTCTATAATTGAATATCCTACTAGAAAAATTTATATAGGTATGACAGAATTGTCACCAGACCTATGACAAAAATGTCACCCAATATAATATAAATATAAAATATAAATTATAACATCCATCATGATGAATAATAATTATATTTATAATTACCATCCATCATCATGATATAAAGGAGGGATTATGAATAGTTTAGATTTTAATGGTGTTTCATTAATTGGAAATGTTGCTGGTATTTCAGATATTAAAACATTACCAAGTGGAAAGAAATATAAATATTTTGATATTTGTCAAAATTCTAAATATAGAGATAAAAACGGAGAAGAAGTTGAAAATACTTCTTTTTTTACTGTTAGAATGTTTGAGGATCAAATTATTAAGTATGATTCCATAATCAAAAAAGGAAATTGGATTCATTTAATTGGAAGATTAAGAAATTATTTAACAAAAGATAATGTTAAGAAAACTTATTTAACAATTGATTCTATAAGAGAAATGAAACCAAAAGAAAAGATAGAATATTTTGACTATGATTGGTTAAACGATGATAGCTGGGAGGAAGATTATGGGATATAGGTCGCAAGTTAGAATGATAACAACTAAGAAAGGTTTTGATGAACTAAAAAAATTTAATGATAAATATTTATCAGATAATAAAAATATCAATGGTTTTGAAGAGTATAACTTGATGGATAATCTAAATATAAAAGAAGAAGATAATAATTCAGTATATTTTGGTTGGGATTGGGTTAAATGGTATGAAGGAAGTTATAAAGGTGTTGATGCCATTATGGAAGGATTAAACCATTTAGAAGAAAAAGATTTGTCTTATAGGTTTTCAAGATTAGGTGAAGATTATGATGATTATGAAGAGCATTATCATGATTCAGAAAAAGAAGAAGAACAGGGATTAGAATTTCCTTATGTTATTCGTGATTTTGATGATGATGAAATGGTAAATGAATTAGAAAATAACAAAAAAGCTGATAAAAATAAAGAAGAGGCAGACTTATGAAAGCATCAATTTATTGCAGGGTTGGAAATATTCAACAAACTATAAGACCAAATTGTATTCTATATCTTTATAGTAAAAATGGCGATGATTTAAGAAAGCAAGAAATATATTTAAAAGGATATTGTGAAATATGGGAATTAAAGCCAAGAAAAATTTATAAAGATACTGGTAAAAATATTCTTGATAATAAACCAAATCTAAAACAATTATTAATAGAAAATCAAGATAAAGATATTATTATTTTAAATAATACAAGATTAAGTAGAAACTATGAAGAGTTATTTCCAATAGCAGATATTTGTAAAGACAATAATTTACGAATATTTAGTGCTAGAGAAAATGATTTTATATTTGATGAATATTTTAATGTTTTTAGAAAAACTCAAGAACAAGTTTTAAATAAAGAATTATAAATTTTTGAAAGGGGTGATTCAAATGCAGAGAAATCTTAGATGTTTATATGTTAAAGAAAATTCTTTGCCAGAAGAAATTATAATTCCAAATACTTTGAAAGCTAAACAAGATAAAGTTGAAGGTCTAATTGAATACACTTATCTTCCAGATGATGATGAAGTTGTTATTATCTGTAATGAAGAAGGTAAAATTAATGGAATGAGTCCAAATAGGGATACAGGTTATGATATTTTGTTTGGACCATTTTTAATTGTAGGTGAAACTTCAGAAGATGGTGAAGATAGATCATTAACAGATGAGCAGATAAGTAAATATAAAGAATATTTTGGAAAAGAATCCATAGAAAAAACAGATGCAAAAATTACGGCAATTTTAATGTCAAAAAATAATGAATTTAATATATAAAAGAAAGGAAAAGGTGATTAATGAATAATACATCAATCGCAGGTAGATTAGTTCAAGATCCAGAAGTAAAAGGATTTGAAGGAGGAAAGAAGGTAACAAATGTTACTTTAGCAATTCCAAGAAGTTATAAAAACAGTGAAGGAGTTTATGAAACAGACTTCATTGATTGTGAAGTATGGGGAGGACAAGCCGAAACATTATCTGAATATTGTAAAAAAGGTGATTTAATCGGTATTAAAGGAACAATCAAAGTTGATAGTTATGAAGCTGAAGATGGCACAAAAAGAAAAGCAACTAAAGTTGTTGCAAATTCTAGAGATGGTGTTAGATTCTTATCAACAGCTAAAGAAGTATCATCAGATAAAATCAAAGAAGATTCTGATGATTTTGATATGGAATAGGAGCAAGTGTAATCTTGCTCTTTTATGATTGGAGGGATTAAATGATTATAAGAAAATTTAGAGGTGAGATTATTGCCTGAACTTATTAGTAACACTCTAAATAATTTTAGAGGTTCTGTAAGTTTACTAGCAATAGAAAAATTAGAAGGTGGTAGCTATAATGTAGATTCTATTATTAAAGCTATCCAAACTTTTTCCAACTGGGCATTAAGAGTTGGAATTGCAGCTGCAGGTGTATCTCTTATTGTAGGATTTATACTTTATGCAGTTGTAGATGTAGATCAAAAGCAAAGGGTAAAACAACGAATTATCCAGACTATGTTTGGTATTGTTGGAATTATTTTAGCAATTTCAATTGTTAACTTAATTATTGATTTGTTTTAGAGGTGCTTAATGTTACTGAAAGCATTGGATTTTATAAGAACACTTGGCTGGGGAATTATAAGTTTTATTTATGATCTTATAGATACTTTATTTGATATTCTTAAACAATTAAATGCTTATAACATTATTGATAGTGTAGCAGAGAATTCTATGTTTTCTAATTTTCATAAAGGGATAATTGCAATAGCTCTAACACTATTAGGGCTATTTGCATTATTCAAGTTTGTAATGAAGATTATTGAACCAGATGAAGGATTATCTATTCAACAAATAGTATCAGAAATTATTAAATCAACATTATTAGTATTATTATCGGTATTCTTATTTGCAGAAGTTTCTACTTTCTCAATAAAACTTAGTAGTTTTACAGCAAATATTTTTAATAGTAATGATATGACAATATCAGATAGTATGATAACTATGTATGTTGACTACACAGATCAATATAAAGTAAGTGATGAATTTAAAGCAGAAGATTATGCAAAAGCTATAAAAGATGATTCTTTTACAAATGCAGAAAAGTATAATGACAAATTTGTCACTAGTGCAAGATGGATATTACCAGATAAAAAAGATTATAAATATAAGATTAACTGGATTATGTCTATTTTAGTTGGTGGTTTCTTCTTATATGCTTTATTCTTTAGTGGAATGATGTTAGCTCGTAGGCAGATAGAATTTTTATTTTTATTTTCTATTAGTCCTATAGTATTCGCTACATCAATTGGAAATAAGCAAAGAAGAAGTGCAGTAATAGAACAATTAGTTTCTCTTATGCTTCAAGGAGCAGTTGTAATGTTAATTATTAATTTAACAGCAATTGTGGCTAATGCAGTTAATTCAACAACATTTTTTGCAAATGGTTTTCAGGATTTAGTTATTAAATCTCTTATGTATATAGGTTGTGGTACTTTCTTGTTAACAGGTTCACAAGTTGTTAATAGATTTATTGGAGGAAATGTTTCAGCAAATTCAGGAAGAGAACAATTAATGAGTTTAATGGGATTTGGACAAACAATGAATACAACAGCCAGTGTTGCAGGAGGAGCTGGACTTGGTGCTGGAATGATAGGACTTGGTGTAGCTTCAAGTGCAGTAGGGAGAGTTGGTGGTAATTCTGCAATCAAGAAAGTCGGTAATGCAATTTCTAATTTTGGTTCAAAAATTTCTTCTAAGGCAGAAAATCCAAATAGTGCTTTAGGAAGAATAGGAAATTTTATAACTAAAACAGGAAGCAAAATTGGAAATGCTACCCCATCGACAGTGGGACACAATTTAAGACATAGAGGTGCTAATAACATTAGAAGTTCTGTAAATAGTTTAATGCCTCAACGAGCTATGTATAGAAATAGATATAGGGAAAGGTGATTAAATGTATATAACAATCAATAGTATTAAGAAAACATTAGGCAAATATGTTGAAATGACAGACTTATATATAGGTATTCCTATGGGTATGACATTTTTAATGTTATTTGCTTTTTCAACACATAAATTGTTTTCAATTATATTTTTAACAGTTTGTGTATTTTTAATGATTCCAATAAACTTGTCAAAAAAAAATAGAATGTATAAAGTAATGGGATTATTTTTTAAATTTATATTTAAAAATAAACAGTATTTATATTTTAGATAACATAGAAAGGAAAGTGATAATATCGGGTTATTCCCTAAAAGAGATCAATATAAAATTGCTGAAAAAGCTTTATTAAAAGCAAAAAAGAAAGCAGATAAATCCAAAGCAAAATATTTAACTTCTCATCAAATGAATAGAAGAATTAAAAATGCTAAAACATTTACTAATATTAAATGTATTGGCGATGATGGATTATTAGAACTAAAAAATGGTGGATATGCTTCTTTAATAGAAATTAAAGCAGTTGATTTATCATTATCTAGTAATCAAGAGAAAACCAATTTCTTTAATTCATTAAAAGTTTTATATCAAATTAAAGATTTGAATTTAAAATGTTATAAACTTGATGAGCCAATTAATTTAAATAATAATAAATTGAATTTATCTAAACTTATTGAAAAACTAAAGAATTGTGCTAGAAAAGTATTTCTATTAAACGAAAGAAAAAGTTTGATAGAAGAATTAGAAGAGAATAATTTTACTGTTTCTAGTATTTATTATTTAGTTGTAATAGCAAAAGATTTAAACATATTAGAAAGACAACTAGATGAAATAGAAGATTTACTCGCTAATCTTCAACCTAAAATAACAGCAGAAATAATTAATAATAGATTAGAAATATATAAATTTTTATCTAATTTATATATGTGTAAAAATCCACTTGATTTATTAATGTGGGCAGATTTAATGGAACTAATTGTTCCGTTAAATATTTCTGAAAGAACTAATATGTTAAAAATAGATGACAATGAAGTTCAAATGGTAACAATTAAAAATATTCCACCATTTGTAGATGAATTGTTTTTTGAAGAGATATTTAATTATCCAAATGTTAGAAGTTGTATCAATATTAAGGATGCGATAGATCAAGATGAATTAATCAGGTGGGTTAATTCACAATATCAGTTTTTATTATCAGATAGAAATACTACTAAAAAATTAAGTGATGCAACAGAACTTGATACTCAAAAAGAAAATTTTCAATTACTTATGAATGATATAAAAAATGGTGATGAAAAAATAAAAGAAGTATCTTTAATTTTAATGGTTACTGGTAATAAAAAAGAACGAGATGAAATAATCAGAGATTTAAAAAGAATAGTTGAAAGGTATCAAATAAAATTAGATATTCCAAGACTTCGTCAAATGGAAACTTTTCAATGTTTTGATATAACTAATCTTTCTTTAAAGGATTATTCAGTTTATTTACCAACACTTACTTTAAGTGCAGGTTTTCCATTCACTAAAACATATTTTAATGATTCAACAGGATATATGCTAGGAGTTGATATTCATACAAGTTTACCAATCTTCTTTGATCCATTTGTTTTAAATAATAAAAGAACTTCTCATAATGTAGCAATTATATCTTCAACCGGTGGAGGTAAAAGTTTTACTATGAAGAAAATGATTGTTAATGAATATGCAAGAGGAACTAAAATTTTTATTTTTGATGCAGAAAATGGGTATGAAAAATTAGTTAAAGCAAATGATGGAGAATATATAGATTTGTATTCTAAAAAAGGTGGAATGATTAATCCACTTCAAATAAGATATATTCCAAGCGATGAGAAACAAGAAACAAAAGAAACAGATTGTCCTCTAGCTAAACACTTAGGATTTTTAGATGCATTTTTCAAAAGTGCTTTTGATGATATTAAAGAAAAAGAATTAGTTATGCTTTTAGCAATACTTGAGGATTTATATAATAAAAAAGGTATTTATAAAAATACTTCAATAAATACTTTGCAAGAATTAAGACCAGAAGATTATCCTATATTTTCTGATTTATATAATTATCTTCCAGAATATAAAAAGAAACTAGATAGTATAGAAAAGCAAAAATTAGTAGATCAGTTAGATGTGTTGTTATCCAGATTTTTAACTGGAACTGATTCATTTTTATTTAATGGTCATACAAATATTGATTTAAATAATGATTTAATTGCATTTAATCTTCAAGAACTACTTTATAGTGGTAATCAGAGATTAATAAATACTCAAACATTAAATCTATTAACTTATTTAAATAATAGTATTGTTGCAAATAAAATAATCAATGTAAAGAGAAATTCTGGTGATAAACAACATATTAGTATTGTTGTTGATGAATTTCATTTATATATTGATGAAAACAATAATGAAGTAATTAAGAATTTTGGACAACTTGCAAGAAGATGCAGGAAGTACAACACTAATTTGATTTTATCTAGTCAATGTATATCTGACTTTTTAGGAAATGCAACAGTTCTTCGTCATGCTTCTGCTATATTTAATAACTGTCAATATACTATGATAGGAATGTTAAAGGAAGATGATTTAAAAGCATATTTAGAATTATTTAAAAACAATCCTTTAACTGATACTCAAAAAGCATTTCTTTTAGGTGCAAGACGAGGTGAGTTCTTACTTAATATAGACAATAAAACTAGATTAAGAATATGGATAAGAGCTACCGAAACGGAAAGAGAAATGATGGGGGAGATTGAATAATGTCAACGAGAAGCAGTATTGCCATTAAAAGAAAAGATGGAACAGTTCAAAGTGTATATTGTCATAGTGATGGTTATTTAGAATATAACGGAGTTATGCTTAATAAATTTTATAAAGATCAGAAGAAGATAAATTCGCTTATTAATTTAGGTGATTTATCTTTTTTAGATAGAAAAGTTAATCCAGAAAAAGGAATAACACACAGTTTTGATTATGAAAAAAGACAAGAGGGTGTAACTGTTGCTTATGTTAGAGATAGAAATGATAAAAATACTCAAAAGCATATTCATAAATCGGTAGATGATTATATTAAATCATTTGCTAATTCATGGCAAGAATATGCTTATTTGTATGATGAAGAAAATCATAAATGGTTATGGTCTGAAATACCTATTGATAATAAAGATGGAATGAACTTTATACCATTAGAAGATACATTAAATAAAAAAGGCTTAATGGAACGAGTGGATAAAAAATTCAATGATATAATATGGCAACAAATTGAATTTGAAAAAGGATTTGATATAGGAACTTATAATGAAGTTTATGAATCAGACGAAGATGCTTATTATGACTATCAAACTTTATTATCAACTCCAAAAGGAATAAAAGGACATATAGAGGCATTAAAAGGTTATATTGATGATATGGAAAATGATAATACAGAATTTGTTAAAACAGTACCTAAGAAATTTATCAAGATAGCTAAAAACAATATTAAGTCTTTAGAAAAATATGCAAAGGAAGTTTATCCTTATTTTGATGAAGTTGAGTTTCCAGAAATATAGGAGTTAATATTGAAGAAAAAAGTATTAAAAATCATTTTGGGTTCATCAACAGGATTAATTTTTATGTCAATTATAATAATTGTTCCTGTTCTTATGTTATTGGATTTTTTCGGTGCTAATATTACAGATGGCTATATTGAAAATAATAGTGATTATGCAGATATGTATCAAAGTGTTGTTAGAAAAAATGTTAAAGCTGGAAATGGCTATGTTTCTCTAAGTAGGATTTTATATTTCTACTTAGAGAACAATCAATTAACTTTTGATATGATTTATACTGATAATTTAGATACTGATTTAAAGCAAGAAAAACCAATATCAGAAGTATGTGAATTGAATAGATATAAAATATATTCTGTTTGCAATAAAGATGAACTTGAAGATTCTGGACAAATAAATGAGATTCAAAATAAACCTTTTACAAGTCCACTTGATTATGACAAATTAAATGTAACGAGTTTTTTTATGCAAGAGAGAATTGTATATGGAACTGCTGATGTTCATCCTGCTTGGGATTTTGCATCACCAGCTCAAACACCAATTTATTCGGTATGTGATGGTAAAGTAGAAACAGTATCATTTAGATATTCTACTAACACTATTGATAAAAGTGGTGGAGGTGGAAATCAGATAGTAGTGTCTTGTGATGTAGATGATATTACTTATAAAGTTAGATATGCTCATCTATATCCCGATTCTTCTACTGTAAAAGAAGGGGATATGGTAACTCAAAATCAAAAAATAGCAACTGTTGGAACAACAGGATATTCAACAGGAAACCACTTACATTTTCAAGTATCAAAGGATGGAACACCGGTCGATGGATTAAGTTTAATAGATTTTACTAATACTAATTATACTAATCCATTTGTAATACCATCTAATCCAAATTATGGACTAGATAATGGATTGTTTTATCCTTAAATCTATATATAAAAAATAAGTATAGATGGATTAAATACACACTTGTTGTGGATTATTTTGCAAGTGCAAAATGTGAAATAATATCACTAAAATTGCTGTTTTTACTTATAAAAATGCTAGTAGTGATATTGTTTCCTTTATCCTGCTTACAAATAGTGCTTATTTTTAATATATTTCAATCCATAAAAGGAGGGATTATGTCACATTATTTATTAAGAATAAGAAGTGAAGTTTACGATAGAATTAGATTATTCGCTAAACAAGAAAATATAAGTATAAACAAAATGATAATCAAACTTATTTCAATAGGTATGATTACATATTTAAAAGGAGGAATGAGTAATGAAAATGTCGTTAACCAAGTTAATAGCAAATGATATCATTAACTATGGAATGAATGATACTACAGCTGATCAATATATAGTTTATTTAGATAGTTATTTAGATGATTTTGATGAGAAATCTAAAAAATATATTTTAGATAATTTAGATCAGATAGTAGAAGATGTAGAATCAAATGATAAAGTTTGTGATTTAGAATATGATAAAAAAGAAAAATCTTTTGATATGATTTTTTACTGGGATTGTTTATTTAATCCAGTTGATGAATTAGTAATGAATGTATTAAAAGAAAAAGAAATGGGAGATAAAATTAGAATTTATGAAGTTAAAGGTATTGCTCAAGAAGTTCTAGATGATGAAGGAACAAAGAATTTAGCTTATGAAAAAATCTTGAATTATCATACGGAGTTTGAACTATGAAGTTAAGGTATTATACTAATACCGAGATTGAAAAAATTAAAAGCAATATGTTTGTAATAGATGTATTGCATAAAAGAAGAATAGAGTATGATTATGTATTTAAATTATGGTGTGTAATGATGAGATTAAAGTTTCCAGAATTAACTGGTAAACAGATTTTTGAAAGAGCTGGATTTGATACTTCTATACTTCATGATTATCTTCCATATAGAAGAATTGGTGAATGGGTTAAAAGTTATAAAAAATTTGGAGTATATTATTTTATTCCAGAAGATGAACCTTATCATTCTATAAAAGTTAAAACTAAAAAACAAAAACTAGATATTTTTAAATTAAAACTTTTAAAGGTTGTTTTAAAAGATTTAAAAAAATTAGATAAGGATAAATAATGTTTAGGGAAGAATACAATTATAGATATGATATTCAAGTAAAGGTTGAATGTGAACATTGTGAGAATAGTTTTATTAGACATGATGTTTTAAAAACAACTTATCCAGAAACAAAAGAAAGCTTAGAAGAAATGTATGAAAATAGTTGTGAAGGATTATCAGAAGAAGAAACGACTCATTGTGAAAAATGTGATGGTTATATGTTTGAAACTGAAGTTATTAAATTCTTTGAAACTCCAATTACAAAGGAGATAGGCGATATTGAAATTGGATAGACATATAAAAGTAGATGAAGAACTTCACAATAAGATTTTATTACTGTCTAAAGAATCTAAACTTTCGTATTCTGATGAAGTAAGTTTATTAGTAGAAGAAGCACTATCTAATAGAATTAAGCAAACACAGTTAGATAAGATGCAAAATGATATTTTATATTTAGTTAAAAAGGTTAATTTACTATATTTATTAGTTAAGCAGATGTATTCAGATTTTAATATTAATCCAAATAATATTACTGATCCTAAAACTAGTCCTGCTTTAAATGAATTTTTAAGAAAGGTTAAAGTTAATAGATTAGATGACTAGTCCTAAAGTAATATTCAATTGTAGATTTACTCATGCTTTTAATAGAAAAGAAGCTCATTATACTAAAAAACAAATTGAAGGATTAAAAAAGAAAATTGCTCGTAAATTTGATTATTTTTCAAATGAAGAAAAAAGAGTAATGAATCTATTTGAATACTATGTTGGTAATTTAACTAAAAAAGAAACAATGAATCTTGTAATTGAAAATGGTAAATATGCTACTCCTGAAGAAATAGAAAGAAGGAAGAAAAGATTTATCAAATATGCAGAAAAATCTAACTTATGGCAAGGTGTCATAAGCTTTAATAATGAGTATTTAACTCAAAATATTACATTACAGGATTTGGAACAGGAAGTAATTAAAAATGTGCTTCCTCGTTTCTTTAAAAAAATGGGATTTAAAGATATAGATAAAATGGCTTATAATTTATCTCTTCATACTGATACTGATAACTTGCATATTCATTTTAGTTTTATAGAGAAGCAACCTAACTATATTTATTATAATAAAAAAGTTGATTATAGAAGAAAAGGTGAACTATCACAAGAAGAAATTGATTTCTTAAAAAATGAAGTTGTCATTGCTGTAGAAAGGAATCAATTTCTTTCACCTATGATAAAAATGACTAATGATGAAATAGAAAAATTAAAAAAACATTTTAATCCAAAAGAAAAGAATTTTATTTTATATGATAAAAAGGATTTATTATTAGAATAAAAAATATTAAGAGTTGGTAAATTACTTTATCAAGAAAGAAAAGATAAATATAAAAGAATAAAATTTAATTCTTTAAGAGATGAAGAAATAAAATCATTAGTGAAAGATATTAAAAAGTATTTATTTAATAGCAAAGGTGAATTTTATAATGATTATGTTGATTTTAAAAGAAGTTTAAAGAGTATAAATGATTATCTATTTAAGGTTAATATTGATAATAATGTTTCTAATATTGTTATCAATGACAAATACACTACTGAAAAAGAACAATATACAGATAATTATATATTTAATGCTATTGTTAATCATGCTAATTATTTCTTTAAAAAGAATTCAAAAAAATATCATACTTTAAATGAAGATGATATTTTAAGAGAAATATTTTTAAATGAATATAAAAAAAATAAACAACAAACAAGAGCTACAATTTTAGAAAACTATTTAACAAATACTGTTAAAACTCAAAAATATAAGAATCGTTATAAAGTAAGAAATGCTATTAGAAATATAAATAATGAAATGGAAGAAGCTCAAAAAGAGTTTAGTAAATTATTCCAACCTGATAATTCATATTCTAAAAATTATTAAAGAGAGGAGATGGTTTAATGCCAAATTGGACTATGAATAAAATAACTTGTAAAAAATCAATTGGTGATAAAATACTAACTAAAACTGATGATGGATATTCATTTGACTTTAATAAATTAATTCCAATGCCAAAAGAAATGAATATTCCAGCAGGTTCTACAGAACATATTGCAGTAGCTAGTTATTATCATTCACTTGATAAACAAGGTAAAAGAGATTTAGAAGACCAACTTGAAAAAAGTAAGGTCTTTTTTGATTCTGATTATTGGAGAAGATATGAAACATATATTGATGATTACACAAAAGAACCAGATAAATTAAAAAAGGAAGAAGAAAATTTTAAATATAGAGATAATGAACAAATTAAAAAGTTTAGTTCTTATTCAGAATTAGGTAAACAGTATGTAGATAATATCATCAATTATGGATATTCTCAATGGTATGATTGGTGTAGTGAAGTATGGGGAACAAAATGGAATGTTGAAGATGAAGTAGATGTTGAATATTATCCAGAAAGTGATGAATATGAAATAGAATTCAACACAGCTTGGTGTGTTCCTTATGGAATAGTTGAAGAATATAGTAAGCTTTGCTCTGATGAGGAATTTGATTGGCAATATATTAATGAAGATTATGATGGACATCATCATTTGCGAAAACATAATGAAGTAATAAGTGATACTGTCATAATGGATAGACATAGAGAGGATGAGTTTGATATTGAATAATATTTATGTTAATTGTGGAGGAAGTCTTTATGTTTATAAGTCAAAAAAAGAAGCAATGGATTTTTTTGAAGATTGTATATTAGCTAGTGAAGGTTCTGAAAGAGATAGATATACTGAAATATATTTTTCTGTTAAGGAAAATTTAAATACTAGTAAAAGATGTTTCTCTGATGGAAGCGATTGGGTATATACAAGTAATATTAATCCTGATTCATTGGATTTAAATGAAGAAAAATTATTGCAAAAAAACTTTGATATAACAAAAGAAGATTTACACTCTTTTAAGGCAGATAGATATTTATCTTCAAAAGGTCATCATAAATTATATGATGTTTCAAAATATAATGATATTCAAGAAATATATGATAATCGTATAAAAGATTCAGTAGATGAAAAAAGAACATATTACATTATGAAAAAAGAATGTATTTTTTGTATTGATGATGAATCTTCTAATAATGAATATTGGGTAGAAGAATTTCCTATAAAAGATTATGAATATGCTGATAAATGGTTAAATGAAGAAATTGAATACGAAGATTATTTAAAAATTAAAAATGAATCAATGAAAAAAGATATTGGAATATTTAATGGTGAAAAATTGTATTTAACTGTAGGTAGGTATAGGAATAATAATTCAATGTATTTAGGATTAATTACAGACGAAGGAGAAAGTTATAGTGATATTACAGTAAATATATCTGATAAAAAGATTAATGATAATATTGCATATTTAACT
The DNA here is from genome assembly GCA_945947035.1 of uncultured Mycoplasma sp. Lineage (GTDB taxonomy): Bacteria > Bacillota_I > Bacilli_A > RF39 > UBA660 > CAG-611. The sequence continues at coordinate 67,141 of CAMEXD010000004.1, forward strand.
AATGATATGTCTAAAGAATTAAAAGATTTTCTTCGTGAAAAAGAATTAATCAGTGAACCAATATTATTTATGAAGCATAATTTAGGTGAATATGAAATGGTTTATGTAGATTTAAATAAAGTGAAAGAATACGATCCTAAAGGGTATAAAGATTCATTAGAACAAAATAAAAATAATGATATCGAAATGTAGGTTCTTGAAATATTTTAATATTATATTCATTAAGTTAATTAAAAGATACTTGAAATTATGGTATAATGAAATTAGCAGCTAGATAGTAATTTATCAGAGAGATGATAAATTCAAAAAAATATACCAATGAAATTGGAGGTGTTTCAAATTAACGAAATAGAATTTAAAAAGTTATTAGAATATTTAGATAAAATTTTTACTGATGAAAAGGTAGAAATAGATTTTAATGGAATGATGGGATTACATTATTACGGATTGATTTTTGAAGATTACTTTTCAGATTCAGTAATATCAACACAATATTTAGATATGAATGATTATTTATATACAGAATATGATATTGATTATTATGATAATAAAGGTCTATTAGAACAATATGGAAATATTGTAGAAGATAAACGATGCAAAGTTATTGAAGCATTTTATAATATACTATATTTAAGTCATTATTCATGTCATCAAATAAATGTACAGAGTATTTTAAATAAAATCAAAAATTTCTTATCTAGACTAAATTTTGAAATAATAGAACAAGAACATATAGGAGTGAATATATACCAAAATAACAGAGTGGGAGAAGGATACTACTGTGAAGTCTATAGGGTTAATAACGGTATTGTAAAGAAACAATTAAAAAAAGAACATTTGACAAATGAAAATATATGTAAGAGATTTAAATATGAATATGAAATGATGAATAAATTAAAAAATTGTAGCAAGATAGTAAAAGTTTTTGATTACAATGATACAGAAAATTCGTATACTATGGAACAATGTGATGAAGATTTATATGACTATTTAAAATCCCATGTTGATTTAGAATTATCCAAGAAGGTAAAAATTATAAATGATATATTAGAAGCTATGAAATATGCACATGAACATAATGTTATACATAGAGATTTACATTTAGGAAATATAATGAGGCAAAATGAAGATTTTTTAATTGGCGATTTTGGATTAGGAAAAGATAAGGAAGTAATAAAATCATTAATTACTTCTGCAACTCCTAAAAATAATCATTGGTTTTTAGATCCAATTGGCTTGCAAGATTTTAGACTCTTAGATGAATATAGTGATATATTTTCTATAGGAAAAATAATAGAATTTATAATGTGTAATGGTTTCGTTTCTACTAATCATATTTTTAGTTTCATTGTTTTAAAATGTACAAGTAGAGATAAAAAAGATAGATATAGAAATATAAGTGAGATTCAGGAAGATATTAAGAAATACTTGAAAGGTGAAGAAAAAATAATAAAACAAGAAGAAATAAATAAAAAAATTGGAAACGGGACATTTGATTTAGAAGTACAAGAATATTTGATAAAACTAGTTGATTCAAATAAACTATGTAATTATATTGTTAATCAGAAATGTCAAAATATATACAAGATAATATTAAAATTGGATATTGAAAAAAGAATGAAATTCGCAAAGGAAATATTGGAAAATTATGCTTCTGCAACAGGATATAATGGTTGGAGTAATTATTCTCTGTTTGGAAGATTGGCGTATAATTTATATATAAACGAAAAGGATAATAATATAAAACTTGTATATGATCAAATATTAAAGGATTGTGCTGAAATTAGATTTGATATAAAGGATTTATATGATCAATTAGTATAAATATTTCCCTAATAGAAAATATTTTTATAATTAACACAAAAAAATAATAAAGTATAAGAATGTATAAGAATGTATTTATAGAGCAAAGCTTATTTAAGAAATGCTTTTTCTTTGATATAATATTTTAAATTACTTTGGAGGTGTAAATTATGGAATGTTCAAAATGTGGAAAAACTTTTTTTTATAAATTGGTTGGTACTGTATATCCCGGATGTAAAACCAGTGAAGAAATAAATTGCCCATATTGTAATAACAATTGTGGTAGTATAATGACAAGCCAATTTGTTGAAACTATAAAAAAAGAAAACGAAACTGCTAGAAATCCTAAGGAATCAATAATTGAGCAGGAAACTGAAATGATGGAGGATATGACAGAAGGTCAGTTAGCAGAATATTTAGCTGATAATTTTAGTGACTTTGGTGATTGAATAGCTAGGCCTTAAATCAAAAATATAACAGGAGTAGAAATCCTGTTTTTTTATTATTTAATGATTTGTGTTTTTAGAAAAATGATGGTAGCATCAAGGAGAGGTGAAAGAATGCTTGATATTAATGAAAATACAGATACTAAATATATAATTGAAACAATAGACCAAAGGAAACTTTTATTATATCTTAATGCTAGGAATATGGCTTTGACATTACATGATTTAATATCCTGGTATAGAGATATTTATAATAACAAAGATTATGGACAAAAAATACTTTATAATGGAAAACTATATAGTGAAGAGGAATGGTTTAGACTTCCAAATGATAAAATTGACAAAAATGATTTAGATCAGTATGGTAATGTTAAATCAGGTGTAATAAAAAGAGTTTACCTTCGTGAAGATATAGAAGATAAATTAGAAGAGTATTTATCGGATATTAAAGATTTTATAAATAAATATATGGGGTGGTAAATATGTATAAGAAATATAAGATAAGATGTAAAACTTGTGGTGATATTTTAGAAGCAGAGATTCCTTTAAAAGGTGAAATAAGATGTAGTTGTGGTAATGTAGGAATATATAGTGATTATATAGCTTATAATTATAATCATCTTGATTTAAGTAGAGAAGAGTGTTATGAAGATTTAAATAAAAGTAAATTGAATATTATAGAGGCACAGGAATACTATAATCAAATTGAAAGTGATTCAAAGATAATAAGTAATAAAATTCAATGCTTACGATGTAAAGAAGTTGTTGAATCTAAATATCCTCATGATTTAAAAAAATGCTGTTGTGGAAAAGTTGCTATTGATGGAGGACATGAATATTTAAAACGAATAGGTAAAGAAAATATTGATTATATTGAATTAAGTAAGATAAAGGAGGATTAGCGAATAGCTAATCTTTTTGAATGGAGGAATAGTAAAATGATAAAATGGATTATATTTATTTTATTTTTATCAGTAGTTTTATTTCTACTGATTTTTTTATTTGCTTGTATGAAAATATCAAGTGAATGTTCAAGAGAAGAAGAAAGGAGGAATGCTTATAATTGTATTAGGAATGATTCTACGAAAAGCTAGAACAAAATTGAATTTAACTTTAGAGGCACTATCAAAGTTAACTAATATTTCTATTGCTGAATTAAGTAATTTAGAAAATGGAAATATTAAAGAACCTAGTAGTGTCTTTTTATTTAGATTAAGTAAAACATTAAATTTAGATTATAATGAAATGCTTAAATACAGATTTGAACCTTATTATAGAAAACAGGAGTTAATTAATGATTAATAAAATCTATAATGAGGATTGTATAAAAGGTATTAAAAATATACCAGATGATATAGTTGATTTAGTTATTATAGATCCACCTTATTTGATAAATAATCATAATACTAACTATGATTCAGATTTATCAAGAGAGGTTAATAAATATAATAATGAACTTTATAATTCCAATTTAACAGATGGATATGATACTAACATTTTATATGAATTAATTAGAGTTATGAAAAAAATAAATATATATATTTTCTGTAATGGAGAGCAAATACCATTTTACATTGATTTTTTTGTTAAGAAATTTAATTGTAGGATGGATATTTTAATTTGGAATAAAACTAATGCTATGCCTTTATTTAATAATAAATATCTAACAGATAAAGAATACTGTTTATATTTTCGTAAAGGTGGATATTGTAATCCAGCTAATTATGAAGATGCTAAAACAGTTTTTTATTATCCAATTAATATTAAAGATAAAAAGAAATGGCATCATCCAACAATTAAACCAGAAGAATTTATTAGAAAGTTGATTAGAAATAGTTCTAAAGAAAATGATTTGATTTTGGATTGTTTTATAGGAAGTGGAACAACAGCAGTTTGTTCTATTTTAGAAAACAGAAATTATATAGGTTATGAATTGAATAAAGATTTTTACGATATATGCTTACAGAGAATATCTGAAGCTGAAAGAAGAAAGGGTGATTAAATGATTATAAGAAAAGAAGATTGGGATAAATTAATTGACTCATTTAAAGAGTTATATAGAAGTTATGACTTAATAGGTGATAATGGTAGAGATAGACTAGATGATATAGATATAGCTATTGAAAATATTAAAGAAAATAGTTCTGATAAAATGTATGTTATTACCAATAATGCAGTAGTTGATGCTGAAATTGATTATAGTATTTATGGAGTAGCTACAGATAAGGAAAGAGCAAAAGAGGTATTTAATCAAGCAGTAAAAGATGCAAAATGTGATTCTGATTTTAATAATTTAGATGCCATAGACATAAATGATAATTCTCAAAATATAGATCAAGATAAATGGTATTATGATGAAACTGAAAATTCATTTGAACTTTACCTTAATGGTGAATATAATTCAAACAATTTTTCGATTAAACTGTTAGAATATGATATTGAACCAAAAAAAAAAATTAGAAAGTGAGATCTGTTAATGGGTCAATACTATAAGTTTATGAATGTTGATAAAAAACAAATATGTGAAAAAAATAGACATGGTTGGAAGTTAATGGAACATTCATATTTAGGTAATGATTATTGTGATGATATTTTGAGATTATTAAGTAACGAATGGAAAGGTGATAGGGTAATTCAAGTGGGCGATTATGCTGAACCAAATGATGAAACAACAACACAAAATACTATTGAAAAATTATTAGAAGAATTAGAAGTTCCAGAAGGAGTTTCGTTATATGATTATGGTGATTCATTTGAAAATATTAATTCTAGAACAAGAAAAGATATTAGATATGTTTACAATTTAGATAAGAAAGAATATGTTGATTTATTTAGACAACCAATTCAATGGTGTTATCATGATGACAAATACTTAGGTGCAGTTAAAATTAATTCGTTTGCATTATTAATTGGATGTGGTAATGGATTAGGTGGTGGAGATTATCATGGTATTAATGAAGAATTAGTTGGTTACTGGGCAGGAGATAAATTTGTTTCATCTTCAGAACCAATTAAAGAATATGATAATTTCACTTTACGAGATGATATTTATACTGAAATGGATTATGGGGATTTAGAATCTTATTATGAAGATGAAATATTGGAAACCGAAAAAGATATTTTTAAAAGTGAATTAGAAAAATATAAAAAGTATGATCATGATATATCTAAATTATCATTTGATTCTTACGGATTATTGGAAGAAGAACAAAAAGTATTGGAATCTATCTTCACAAATAATAAAGACAAAAAAGAAGAGAAAGAGGAAGATGTATGTATTTAGAAGATATTCAAAAAGAATTAGATAATTTAGAAATAAAAGATTTAGATTCTGCTATTAAAGGAATTATTTTAGGTGATTTACAATGCACATTAGAAGATAATGAAAATTCAAAGATAGTTTTTACTACTGTTCATGATATTGATGATATTGTTAATGAATTAGATGAATTTGTAGGAGAAGTAATTTCAAATCATCTATGTGATTGTATAGAAGTAGTATCCGATAAATCAAAAGAGGAGGATATATGTCTTTAGAGCTAATATTACTATTAGCTCTATTGCTATTGTTAATCATTGGATTTATATTTATTGAACCTATGATAGCAAAGCATAAAGTAAAGAATAGCAATGAATATGGTTCTGCACGATTTTCTAGTGTGGAAGAAATAAAAAAGAATTTTAAAAAAGAAAAAATATCAAGTATTAAGGAAGCAGGAGTTCCTATATATTTTGATAAAGATTATAAATATGTTTGGTTTGATAGAGAAACACCTCATTATGTTTATCTAGGTTCTACTGGATCAGGTAAATCTGTTACAGCAGTTATACCAGAATGTAGTTTTATTGCAACAGCCAAACAAAAGAGAAGTGTGTTTATAACTGATCCTAAGGGTGAAATTTATCATACAACTTCTAGTATGTTTAAAAATAATGGATATAATGTATTAGCATTAGATTTTAGGCATCCAGAATTATCTAATCATTTTAATATATTAGAACCAATTATCAAGGAGTATGAAAAATATATTGAATATGAAAATAAATGTAATGAGTGTGATAATGAGAATGAAAAATTAGAATATAATAATTTGGCAATGAGTTCTTATGCAGAAACTAATAGATTGATAACTTCTGTATCTATTATGGTAATGCAAGAGAAAACTCAACAGAAAGATCCTTTTTGGAATAATAGTGCAAAGAATTTATTAGAAGGTCTTATAGGATTTTTTCTAGAAGAATATAAAGATGGAAATATAAGAAGAGAACAAATAACTATGACATCTATTCGTAAATTTCAAAATAGTTCTATGCAAGAAAAGAATTTTAATAAATTTAAGATGTATATAGAAAAGAAAGAATATGGTAATAAGAGTAAAGATTCTTTAACATCAATATTAAGTGCTTCCGAAAATACTTATAAATCTATTACAGCAGTATTCGGTGAGAAAATGGCATTATTTGATGATGTCAATGTCGCTAATGTTACTTCTAACTCCGACTTTGATTTTGATTTATTAGGTAAAGAACCTACAGCACTTTTTATTATTGTTCCTGATGAAGATAAAACATATTTTACATTAGTAACAATTATTGTTGGTTTACTATATAGAGAATTAGTAAAATTGGCGAATTCTCAAGTTGCAAAAAAACTTCCAATACAAATAGATTGGATATTAGATGAGTTTGCAAACTGTCCACCACTTGCAGATATAGAAGCAATTGTTTCTGTTGCAAGAAGTAGAGGAATGAGATTCCATTTCTTTATTCAATCATTTTCTCAATTAGATAATGTATATGGAAAAGAAGTAGCACAAATAATATTAGATAACTGTGGTCTAATTTACTTGAAAACAAATACTCAAGATACAGCAGAGGCAATTTCTAAGCGATTAGGAAAGAAAACAATTGAAAGTAATTCAATTAGTCAATCCATAAGTTTAATGGATTATAAAGGAAATAAATCTACTTCTTTAATGGCTCGTGATTTACTTACTCCTGATGAAGTAAAACAATTGCATTATAAAACTATTATATTCCCTATAATTGGTTATCCAATATTTAGAGATACAGTAATGTATAATAAGTTTTCTTGTTATAGTAGTGGTGAAGTAAATAGAGAAGTTAAGTCTTTAAAAAATTTAGAAGATACTTATTTTACTGTTGAACAAATTGAAATTAATAATAGAAGATTTAGAAATAGAGAAGATAGAGATTTAGATAAAGAGGAAAGAAATTTTTATAAAGAACAAAGAGATGATGAGGAAAAAGTTTTATTAAAAGCAATTGAACAAATTCAAACTATTGTTAAAGTAGAAGAACTTAACTACGATTATAAGGAAAAAAATCACAGAACTTATTCTGTGGTTACAGTTGATAGAAATTTAACTACAATAGAAAAATCTCAAATAAAAGCACAAATAGATAGTAATTACTATCATATAGAAATAGATGATAACGCAAATGGAAAAAACATAATAGAAGTTTATTTAAAAAATCCGATCAATTTAGATTTGGAGCTAGAGAAAGGCAAAAAATAATGTCTTTTTTTATTATGTTCTTAATTTTAAATTTTATACATATATTTAAACGAAAAGTGGAGGAAATATATGTATAGAGTTGACGACGATTTAGAAGTTAGATTCAGTACAAAAAATTTACCTTTGGAATATAAAATACTTGAATGGCGATTAATAATAAATAGACAATTATATGAAGAAAACACTATTGATTTAAAAATTTATAGTGAAATGGAGAAGAGTATTTTAGCAAGAATGACAAAAATTAGAAACGAATTCAATTCTAAAAATAATGATTTGTGTTTTGAAAAAAATCATGGTATCATCGCATCGTCTTAGTAGTCTTGGATTTTAAGTACACAAGGAAGGAGAATTGGATATGGATATAAAGAAAGCAAGGGAAGATTTAAGAAGAGGAAAAACAATTTATGATATGCCACTTAGAGTAGTATATTATGGGCGTGTTTCAACCGATAAAGATGACCAATTAAATTCACTAGAGAATCAACAAAATTATTTTGAAGAAATGATTAACGAAAATAAAAATTGGATATTCTGTGGTGGTTATTTAGATGAGGGTATTTCAGGAACAGCAGTAAAGAATAGAGATTCATTTTTAAAAATGGTAGAACAAGCGACTCTTGGAAAAATAGATTTAATTTTAACAAAAGAAATATCAAGATTTTCAAGAAATACTGTTGATTCAATTAAATATACTGAATACTTATTAAAGAATGGTGTAATTGTTTATTTTCTATCAGATAATTTAAATACTATACAAGAGGATGCTGAATTTAGATTAACTATTATGTCGAGCTTAGCACAAGATGAAGTTAGAAAATTATCTGAAAGAGTTAAATTTGGTATTAATAGAATGATTAAGGATAGAAAATTAATAGGTGGTAATTTAACTGGATATTTTAAAAAAGACGGAAGATATGAAATTAATCCTAAAGAAGCACCAATCATTACTTATTTATTTGAAACTTATGCAAGTGGAAAAGTAGGACTTAAAAAAATAGGTGAAGATTTAGCAAAAATGGGATATTTAAATTCAAAAGGTGAAGTTTATTCACAAACTACTATGGCAAAGTTTTTAACTAATCCTAGATATAAAGGATATTATACTGCAAGACTTACAGAGGTTGAAGATTATAAGACGCATAAAAAAAAGAAAGTTGCAAAGGAAAAACAAATTATTGAAAAAGATGATAGAATTCCTGCAATTGTTTCTGAAGAATTATGGGATAAAGCAAATGCTTTACACGAAAAAAGAAAGAGTATGCCTGCAAGACATATATTAAATAAAGAAGAAGTTATAGAACATTCAAAATATAGTTGTTTAATATATTGTAAGCATTGTAATAGTGTTTATACAAGAAATGGTGGAAGTAATAGAGCAAACAATCCAACATGGGCTTGTAAAACATATAGAACACAGGGAGTTGCTACTTGCGAATCTCCTATTATAAGAGAGTCATATTTAGATAAGATATTTATAAATATATTTGATGATTTTATAAAGAATAAGAAAAGTTATTTAGATCAAGTAATGAAAGAGTATAAATCTATTTTAGATAGTCAAAGTAGTTCTATTAATATAGAAGATATAAATAATCAAATTGCTCAATTGGATAAGCAGAAAGATAAATTACTTGATTTAAGTTTAAAAGGTATTATTAGTGATTCAGAATTTCAAAAAAGAAATGACAAGTTTAATCAAGAAATTTTTAAATTAAATCAACAAATTTCTAATATTAAAAATGATGGTTCTGAAATAGAAAAAATGAAACAAAAACTTGATGATTTAAGAAACTCATTATCTACAAAAATTGATGTTAAAGAACAATTGCCTTTCTTAACAAAATTATTAATTGAAAGAGTAGAAGTAGAAAAGATTAATAATGATAGAAAGCATATTAAATTAACTATTTATTTTAATTTTAATGCTGATATTGTTGATAGAGATTTAGACCTACACGAGAAGAAAATTAAACCTGAAAAAAAAGAAAAAGTTAACTTCAAGGAGTTAACAAATTCTTTTATTCAAAAATGTACTTGTATTGACCACAAGATTACATGAATTTTCAAATACTTGAAGAAATGTTTGAGCACCATGGCCACCACTTTTCCAACATCTAATAGTAGCTCCACTTACTTTAACTTTTCCTGAGTCATAAAAGGTATCTTTTTCTAAATTTACAACTCCTTCTTCAACCGCAGCAGCAGTTGTTATTATTTTAAAGGTAGAACCTGGTTCATAGGTTTTCCAAATAGCTAAATTTCTATTTATTACTTCTTCAGAATAATCCCTATAATTATTAGGATTAAAATCAGGCCTTGATGCCATACCTAAAATTTCTCCAGTATTAGGATCCATTGCAATAGCCCAAGCTCCATCTGGATTAAACATATCTACTATATTATTTAATTCTCTTTCAATAGATGATTGTATTTCATAATCGATAGTTAGATTAATATCCATACCACTGGTAGGTTTTTCATAAACTTCACTCATTTCTAATCTATTGCCTTTAGCATCACTATAGTATTTTATAAATCCATTCGTGCCTTTTAAATAATCGTCATATAATAATTCAATACCAGATAAACCTTGATTATCACTTCCAGTAAAACCTAAAACATGCGATAACATATTGTCATAAGGGTAGTATCTTTTTGATTCTTTAACTAAATAAACACCAGGTAAGTTATAGCTTGATATTTTATCTGCAATATCAAAACTTAAATTTCTTCCTTCAGGATGAATTCTTTCAATAGATACTTTTTTGGTTACATGAGCAAATATATCTTCAAAAGAAACACCAAGTATTTTACTTATAACTTTTGCAGTATATTCTTTATCTTCAACTTGATTAGGTATTACAATAAGAGATGTAGTAGTAAGATTATCCACTAAAACAATGCCATTTCTATCCAAAATCCTTCCTCGTTCTGCAACAATTGGTAGTTCTCTACTAATTAGTTCATCTTCTAAAGTACTTAATTTTTTGTATTCAAAAACCTGAATATAGAATATTTTTAAAAATATTATAAAAAAAAGTAGTAGGGCAATTAGTATTACATATTTAATTCTAGTATCTATTTTCTTAAAGAACATAATATCACCAATTAATTATATGAAAAATCATTTGAAAATAATTATAAAATATGTTAGAATTATCTTACAAATAAAGGAGTGACGTTAGATTCAGAGATAACGTCCCGTTTTTTGAAAAAGGCCATTTCCATTTTAAAAGTCCCGATAAAATAAGGAAAAAAGTGAAAAAATGTTGCATTTTTTCAATAAAAGTATATAATAAGTAGCATAAATCTTGATTTTAAATCACGACGAAAACACGGGAACTTTGCGATTTCAAATTTGAATAAAAGTAAGTGCCCGTTAAAAAGAATATAAAAATGTACTTTGGTTGTGATGTAAAATTGTAATAGATAACATGTTAAGTAATCTTATGGATAAATCAATATCATCGTATGGAATTTTTGAGATATTGATTTTTTTTATATTTTTAACTAAAATAACCAAAATACAAATATATTATAATAATTAAGCAAAAGCACAAGACTGCACTTTTGCCATAATAAATTATATAATAATAGTTTTAGTCAAAGGCAAGTAAACAAAACTGAAGTTTCGCCCTTGACTAAAAAAGAAATTGCAAAGAGAAAATAAATATGATAATATAAATATGTAAAATAGAAAAAGGAAAGGATGTAAATATTATTATAGGTTTCAAAAGTCTTCCCCCGAACTTTTACAGAAGTAAAGTACCGGAGAAGAAAAAACGGGACTTTAAATAAATAATTTACACAAATAAAGGAGTGAAAAAATGCAAACAAAAATTCGATACGGGGGGGGGGCAAGTTAAAAAACTAAAGAACTTTCTCTTAACAGATGTAAAAAT
>CAMEXD010000005.1 GCA_945947035.1 uncultured Mycoplasma sp.
TCGTTTTACTGCTTTTTGTAGCTTATAGATGACTTTCCTATTATATAAAAAAAGATATATTTCTCTATATCTTAATTAAATTTTTTTATTTGTTATTTATCCAAATATAAGTCAAAATAGCATTTATTTACTATAAATTATACTACTATTTTATCTTTTTCAGTTGTAATTTTTTTTCAATATCTTCATATGTTTTATTACTATTTTTCATAAATTGAATAGCACTAATAACTGCTGTTGAATCAAAATAGCTTCTATAATAATAACCACTTGTTAAATATCCACTTATACCATTACCTTTCTTATTATCTTTACTACTTAATATTTCTTCAATAACTTTATTTAAAGATTTACCATCTCGTACCCAATCAAACATTGCTTTAGTTATTTGTAATCCTTGAGATTTACCAAAGTATTCATTTCCATTTGAATCTATAATTGATGCATAAGTAACTATAAAGTAATAATTATTAACCTGCTCATATCCTCCTTCAATACTTATTAATAAATCAAAATCAATGTTATTTTTTAAACAATATTCAAGTAGTTCTTGATTTCTATTATGTGCTCCAACCAAAGTTTCTTCATCTATTGGTTTAGAACTGACATGAGAATCAACTTCTAAAGAATCGATTTCAAAGTCATTTATATCTAGCTCATTTAAAGCCAATTCAATTGCTTCCTTTTTTGATTTATTTTTAGATCCTAAAATAATTTTCATCTTAACCACCTCTCCAAATGTTTTAATCATAAAATTTATTTTCATTTTTAAAAATAAATAAAAATTTTAAATTCTTCTATCTATTTGTATTATATTTAATTTATTGAAATAATTAAAATACATATTTATCATATCTATTATAACTTGAGGTTATTATATATATAGACTTTAAATTTTATAGAATGTTATTGTAGTATCACTATTTTAGTAATCTTTTAAAAAATCATTGAGCAGTTTTTCTTGTTTTTTAAATTATATTTTGTTATTCATAATACTAATTCAATTAATGAATGATCACTTCCTGCATTAATTGAATTATCATAATCATATTTAACGCAAAAATCTTTAAATTTACTTTTATTTAAAAATACAAAGTCATATCTTTTAGTTATTTTATTATTAATTTTATGTGATATTTCTAAAGGTTCTCCATATTTATATTTATATTTAGGATAATTATAACTTAAAGAATCAATCAAACTATTTTTATACATTGTTTTGAAAAACATTTTTGCACCTTTTCCCTTATCTTTGTTATCAAAAAATACCATTTTATCAACATCATAATTATCTATCATTGGTTCATTTGCATCTATTCCTACAATATCTGGTTTATATGTATCTATGGCCTCAGCAAAACTATAAAATTGTATAGACTTTGCCTTCTTATAATCACAACCCGTAATTGAATGTAATCCTAAAACTTTTATTTTTTCATTTTTAAATTTAACTTCTACTAATAATGTTCTTTCAGGAAAAATACATCTATCTATAACTCTAGCATTAATAATTTTTATATCTTTACTTGTCATTATTACTATTCCTAATTTTCTTGATTTAGTATCATATTTGCTTGGTACTCTGTAATTTAAAGAATACTCTATATTATAATTCTTAAATATGTCTTTCAAAAATTTATAGGTATTTTCAGTAACTTCTTGAAGGATAATTATTGTAGATTCATTATTTATTATTCTCATTAAATATTCAATTTTTTTATCAACAATACCCATATAAGAAATATTCCAATCTATTACCTTCATTATTTCTCACCTTCTTTTATTAAAATGCAACAATTAATTAGATTTTTATATACACTAAATATTTATTATATATTTTATAATTCTATTAATATCAGTAACTTGGCATTAAAAATTTGATTTTTTATTATATCACCATTTAAAATAATTTTTTTAAATTAATCTTTATAATATGTTTGATTCTTACTTGTTGGATTATCTGGGAATGTCATTTTTACTACTCCATTATCTATTGCTGGAGCTAAATAATTTTCTCTAAACGAATTTCTAGATTTCATTTCTAATAATTTCATAAGTTCTATAGTTGTATAATTTACTCCAAATTCCATAACATCTAATAGTTTTTTTACATATGTGCTTATATGATTGATTTGTGTATTAACTCCTTCAATAAGTCCATCTAAAACTTCGTCAATCATCTTTAACATAAATTCAATAAATTCTGTGGACTCTCCTTTACTATTACAATTTTTAATCGCTTTATAGTAATCGTCTTGATACTTTTTTATTTCAGATTCTATTGGTACATATTCAAATAATTCTTCCCAATTTGAAAGTATAACATTTTGCCATAGTCTAGCAGTTCTACCATTTCCATCTCTAAAAGGATGAATAAATACAAATTCATAATGAAATATTGAAGATAATATTAATGGATGTATTTCATCTTTTTTATTATTCATCCAGTTAAATAATTGATTCATTAATCGCTCTACTTGTTCAGGTGGTGGACATATAAATATACAATTACCTTCTTCATCAAAAACTCCATCTCCACCTTTTCTAAAGTTACCAGAGTCTTCAACTGTTAAATATGTTAATATTCCATGCATCTTTTTTAAATCTTTTACTGAATAAGGATTTACTTCTTTCATTTTCAAATATGCATTGTATGCATTTTGAACTTCCTGTATTTCGTTTTTAGGTCCAATTACTACTTTACCATCAATAATGTCTTTAACTTGCTCAAAGGTTAATGAATTTGCTTCAATAGCTAATGACGAATGAATAGATTTAATTCTATTATTTCTTCTTAAAACTGGCATTTTATTTAAATCTTTATAATTATCTAATTTACCAATTTTTTTCATAATAGAAGATATTCTATCTAACATTATGTTAGTAATAGTAAATGGTGGTACGTAATTATCCATTTGAATCACCTCGTTTTTACATAATATATTATACTATTTTTGAATTTTTTAGTCAATTATCTTGCGCGTTTTCTTACATGTTTTCTTGTGCGTTATAATTGAATGATATATGGTAATTTTTTGTTATCAAAATATCTAAAGTATTGGTATAATTTTCAAATCTATCAACTATATCTGTGTTCTTTTTTACATACAATTATGACATTTTTGTATGTTGTTTAGAACAATAAATATTATAATTAAATTTTACATTTTTATTTTTTAAAAAGAAAATATTACCACTTTTAAATGTAATAACATTCATTATTTTGCTAAATTCTTCTTATTTTAGAAAATTATTTTCAAATAAAAATAATATATTTCTACAAACACAAGAAATTTTATCTAAAAACGTATTTGATATTATCAATACAAATTATAATTTATTTGTATTATTATTTATCAACTTTGCTCATCCATAAACCATGTTTATTACAATATGCATATAAAGTTGCGCCTTTTATATATTTAAATCTTACTTGCGGATCCATTTCTGGATATAGCTTTTCTATATATGTTTTTGTATCAGTGACTAATGATATAAACTCTATATAATGTTCTTTTTCCATTACATGATTAACTGTAACTGATATTTCATCTTCTACTATTTCATAAGTTGGGACATGTTTTTCAAATGCTGCATCTTCAGAATTTGCTATTAATTTTTTCATTTCTTCTCCACAACATTTTATTCCACATTCTTCACACTCACAATCTTTATATGGAATGATTATTGCTCCACACTTCATACATTTCTTTATCATTAATTCCATTTTATTTCCTCCTTTTAAAAAAATTATTATTTACCTAATTATATAACAAAAAGGGCAAATACTAAATACTTGTTCCTTTATTTATCGTAAAAACGTATCTAGTAGTAATTTTTTTTAAATACTGCTATTTACCACAACACTGTTTATGCTCCTTACCTGATCCACATGTACAGGTACAGATTGCATTTTCATTATTTATTGTATTTGCTTTATTATCTATATTTATTAATTCTAAATGACAATACAGATTTAATACATATATTATTTTTAGTACATATAGTATTATTGTAATCTATTATCGGATGACAAATTAATGAGTTTTTTAACATTTGGTTTGCCACAATAGTTTTTTGGTGTTAGTATGCATTCTAGAATGATAACCTTTTTTTCACAAAAATTTATAGCATTTTCCATTATTATTCCTGACTTCTTCTAAATTTACTAATGTTATCTTTTCATAATATTCATGATAAACAATATCAAAATTATCTCCATCAAATCATCTCCTAAACTTATTTTAAGTATATCATTTTAAAATGCTTTTAACAATTAATCTTCTATAATATTTTTACTTATTATTTCTAAATCTATTTTTTTCTAATTGTTATCATTCTATCTTCATCCTTCTTTATATAATAAATATTTTATATCAAAAAAAGTATAAACTTTTTCGTCCATACTTTATTAGTTTGTTATTAATTTACTCTCTTCTTTTACTTGTTTTTGTAATAATTCCAAATCTTTCATGCTTTTACTATTTTGCAAAGATTTCATTTGTCTTTTAGCAGATTCATTTAATCTTATTAATCTTTCTCTCTGTGATAAACCATCTTCAATTAATTCTGCACTTGTATTTTGAAGATTATTTAAAATTACTAAATGCAGTAAATCTGTATAATCTCCAATATTCCCATTTTTAGCTAATTCTGGATTTTTATCTCTCCATTGTTTAGCTGTCATGCCAAACAATGCCACATTTAAAATATCAGCTTCATCAGAATAAACATATTGTTTTTGACTTTCTGTTAAATTGGGAACTATACATTCCTTTATAGCATTAGTATGAACCACATAATTAACTTTAGATAGAAGTCTTGTGGCACTCCACTCTAGTTTATACTGATATGCTTCATTAGTTTTTAATCTTTCAAATTCCTTTATTAAATATAACTTAAATTCTGGAGACAACCAACTAGCAAATTCAAATGCAATATCTGGATGAGCATATGTTCCTTTACTATATTTTCCACTACTCGGAATAATACCAATTGCATTAAAATCTCTTTTCCAACGATTAGGCGTCATAGTAAAACGATTGTAAGGGGCTTCAGCAATTTTAATTCTGTGTGATTCCACGGAATTAAAATTTTCGTTATTAAGTTCTTCCCATAAACTATAATAATCGAATGAATTTTTATTTGACATCCAATTTCTAATTACTCCAGATGGATCCTCAGGATTTGCTTGTTTTGCTAAATCAGTTAATGAAATATAATTAACATTACCAACTCTTAATATTCCTATTTTATTCTCTTTAACTATGATTTCTGTTGTTACTGAATCTTTTTTCAATATTTATCTCTCCTTTCTATTTAGATTTTAAAAGGTGCCAACACATTATTTCTTGTTCACACCTTTATTTTACTACATATTTTCAATATTTTATTAACAAACAATAAAATTCAAAGCATCTTATTATTTATCTAATATTGATTTTTTTCCTTATTTTATGCTACTTTCCACAGCATTGCTTATATTTTTTTCCTGAACCACATGGACTTTAATTCATTAAAAATAGAAATTTTATTCCTATATTTTGCTAAATTCTTCTTCTTTTTTGTAAAATATTTCTAAATATATGAATTATTTTTCCATAAATGCTATATTTTGTATCTAAAAACGTATCTAAAATTATCCTTATAAATTGTAATTTGTCAAGATAATTATAACACAAAATCTAATAAATTATATCATTTATTATTCATTTGTAAATATTCTTCTAAACAACGATTTTGTTTATATATTTCTGTTGCCACATCTACTCCTACATACCTATAATGCCATACTTCTTCATTTACACCTGTAATTTCTGTTTTACCAGCAGGATACCTATATATAAAACCATATTTATAACTATTTTCTTGAAGCCAAAAATATAAATCATAAGTAGCTCCATTAATATCTACTGCAAGTCCAAGTTGATGTTCACTATATCCTGGTACTGAAACCCACTTTTCTGTTTCTTCTTTTGCCTTTTCTTTAGAATATCCTTTATTTTTATAGCTTTTTATTTTATCATCATATAATTCCTTTTGATTTTCATTAGTTCTATAACCAGATACAATTAGTGGCTCTTTTCCCCAATTTTCCTTTTTAGCATCTTCTAACATTTTCATAAGTGGTTCATATATTCTCTTATCAACTTTTTCTCCTCCTAGTACTTCTATTAAATCAATAGTATAATTTTCAGGCATTTTATTCCACCTATTTACTAATATTAAATTCCAATCTTCAATATTATTTGTAGTAACAGTATTTTTTTGCGCATCCGATATATTGAAGTCTGTATTTGATATTTCCTTATTAATTTCAAAAATCATATTATATATAACTGTAATTACTAATATTGTCAATAATACTACAACAATGGTTTTCAAAAACTTATTAAGATTTTCATTTTTCTCACTTTTTTTCATAATTAACCTCATTCTTTATAAATTAAATTTTTATTGATAAAAAGAACAATCTTCAAAATCAATACAAGTACATTATACTGATTTATAATCCATTCCTCCTAAAATACAAATTACTATTTGTCTCTCTATATTATTATAAAACAAAAGGAACAAATATTAAATACTTGTTCCTTAAATTATCACAAAAACGTATCTAAAACGTATCTAAAACGTATCTAATGGTATTTTTCTTCCACTTTTGAATGTAGAAAAAGTCTCACAATCTCTTTATTTATGGGCTATTTACCGCAACACTGCTTATACTTGCGCCCCGATCCACATGGACATGGATCATTTCTTCCTACTTTAGTACTTTTTTTAGTTCTAACTTTTGCTGTTTCATCACTTCTATTAGTTCCAGTAGGTTTTACTACTTCTTTTCTTTCAATATTTTGTCTTATTTCTGCTTTAAGTAAATAAATTGTAATATTCTTATCAATATTTTCAAGCATCTTATCAAATAATGCAAATCCTTCTTCAGTATAAGCACGAAGTGGATTATCTTGAGCATATTGTCTTAAAACAATACCTTCCCTTAAATGAGACATAGTATTTATTTGTTCCATCCAATATTTATCGATAATATTTAAAGTAATAACTTTTTCAAATTCTTCAGTTATTTCTTCTGGTAATTCTTTTATTTTTTTTTCGTATTCACCAACAACTTTTTTATAAATATAATCGATTAAAGCATCAATATCCTTATCTTTTAATTCTTCTTCAGTTAGTTTTTGTTTTAATAAATTGCTATTTATATATTCAATTATCTCTTTTAAATTATCCTCTATTATTTTTTCTTTTTCATCAGCATGTTCTTCAACTAAATCTGCAATATGATTATACATTGATTTTAATACTTCTTCATGAATTGATTTACTATCTAAAATAATATTTCTTCTTTTATAAATGTTATCTCTTTGACTATTCATAACATCATCATATTCTAGAACAGTTTTTCTCATATCAAAGTTATTTCCTTCAACTCTTTTTTGAGCAGAAGCAACTGATTTAGTAAACATTTTACTTCTTATTGCCATTTCACCATCAAGTCCTGTTTGTTCTAGAACCATCTTGATTCTATCTGAACCAAATCTTCTCATTAAATCATCATCCATAGCGATATAAAACTGAGTATACCCTGGATCTCCTTGACGACCTGATCTACCACGTAACTGGTTATCTATTCTTCTTGACTCATGACGTTCTGTACCTATTACACATAAACCACCAAGTTCTTTTACTCCTTCACCAAGCTTGATATCTGTTCCACGACCTGCCATATTAGTAGCAATTGTAACAGCTCCAACTTGTCCTGCATTAGCGATAATTTCAGCTTCACGAGCATGATTTTTAGCATTTAATATCTCATGTGGAATATGTTTTGCATCAAGAAGTTTACCGATTTCTTCAGATGATTCAATAGCTATTGTACCTACTAAAACAGGTTGTCCTTTTTTATGTCTTTCTGCTATTTCATTTACAATTGCATTATACTTAGCTTTCTTATTAGCAAAGATAAGATCAGGCATATCATTTCTTATAACTGGTTTATTAGTAGGAATTTGAATAACATACATATTGTAAATATTTCTAAATTCTTCCTCTTCTGTTTTTGCTGTACCAGTCATTCCTGATAATTTTTTGTACATTCTAAACAGATTTTGGAACGTAATTGTGGCAAGAGTTTTAGTCTCTTGATTAATCTCTACTCTTTCTTTGGCTTCAATTGCTTGATGTAGTCCTTCAGAAAATGCTCTACCATGCATAAGTCTTCCTGTAAACGAATCAACAATTACAATCTTTCCATCTTGAACAACATAATCAACATCTTTTTTCATAGAATAATTAGCATGTAACGCTTGATTTATAAAATGTACTAAACTTGTATTATTAACATCATATAAATTATCTATATGATAATATTCTTCAGCACGTTTTACACCTTCATCAGTTAAATTAACTTTTTTTGTTTTTTCATCTCTTATAAATGTTTCATTTTCTTTTAATCCTTTAACAAATCTATCTGCTTCTAAATAAAGATTTTTACTTTCTAAAAATCCTCCAGAAATAATTAATGGTGTTCTTGCTTCATCAATTAAAACTGAATCAACTTCATCTACTATAGCATAGTTAAGTGGACGTTGTACTCTATCACTTGCTTTAATTGCCATATTATCTCTTAAATAGTCAAAACCAACTTCATTATTTGTTGTATATAAAATATCACAATTATATTGTTCTTTTTTTTCAGATGGTGTTAGTTCTCTTAAATTAAGTCCAACTGTTAAACCTAAAAATTTATAAATTTCACCCATCCATTTACTATCACGTTCTGATAGATACTCATTAACGGTAATAATATGTACTCCATCACCTGTTAAAGCATTAAGATATGCTGGTAAAACTGAAGTTAAAGTCTTTCCTTCACCAGTTTTCATTTCAGCTATATTACCATAGTGAAGAGCTAAACCTCCTAAAAGTTGAACATAAAAAGGTTTTTCACCAATTACCCTATAACATGCTTCTCTAGCAGTTGCAAAAGCATCAACTATTAAATCATCTAATGTTTCACCATTTTTTAATCTCTCTTTAAACTCATTGGTTTTATTTTTTAATTCATCATCAGTTAAAGCTTTATATTCATCTTCTTTTGCAATTATTTCATCTGCAATTTTATTAAATCTTTTTAATTCTTTATATTCATGATCGAAAATCTTTAATATACTCATATAATCACCCTCTTTTTTAATTATAGCAAAGAAAAATAAATATATCAATTTTTTTAATAATAAAAGAAATTAACAATTTTGTTAATTTCTCTATCTCACATTTTTATCTTTTAAATCTGGAAGTTGTTCTTCAATATAAGACATTATATTATTATATATTTCTTCATTTTTTTCTATTACAGCTTTTCTTTTTTCTTCATCAGTTAAAAGTTCTTTTATTCTTTTTACTTCTTGTTCATTTGGCCTTCTATTGATAATTTTTTCTTTACTTGCTTTATCATTATCACTTTTTTTAACAGTTATATCATAAACATAATAGATGCCATCACCTAAAATTTCATAGCTTAGTCTTACTGCTTTTCTACTTTTTTTATGATAAGAACCTTTAAGTTCTCCTCCACCATGAAAAGCTTCATAAGCAAAATTAATTTCTTTTCGTTTTAATTCTTCTAAATAAATTTTTACACTTTCGATATGATTATTATCTTTTAATGAACGCAAATCTTTTTCAACAACTGAAGTTGTTTCATCAAATCCTTTAAATATTAAAAGAGCTTCAGTTTTATCTTTTTTTTCTTCAGATTCTTCTTTTATTACTTCATTTATAAGTAATAATATATCATCATTTATTTTTTTTACTTCACAATATTTTTTTATTTCTTCTAAATAAGACTTACCCCAAATAGATATATCATTTAAATATGATAATACTTCATCTTTATCCATACTTATTATCATACTTTTAATTGTATCAAATATACCTTGAGCATCTTTTGTTAAAGAAATATCTTTTAAAGGTTCTTTATCTTCCAAATTTTCTACTTCTTCTTGTAATTCTTCGATAACTTCTTCTATTTTTATTTCTTTTTTCTTCTTTGCTTCTTCTTTTTTCTTTATATTTCTAACTGATTTAACTTTTTTCTTTTCTACTATTTCTTTTTGTTTTGCTTCTATCTTAGTTTCTAATTTTTCTTCAGATTCTTTTTTATTTTCATCTGTTATTTTTAAAACTTCACTATTATAATCAAGCAAACTTATTAAAAGATTTGTTTTAACATCACTATCTATTTCTTTGACGCTTGCTATAATTTCAAATAATTTAGATGTTTCAATACCAATATATTTTTTGTCATTAATTAAATCAATTATGTTTTGTAAAGATTTTTTATATTCTTCTAAAAGGTTTTTATTGATTAAAAGTTCTTTTAATCTTTCTTTTTCTTGTTCTACAACTTGTAAAATATCAGTTTCTATATCTTCATATTTAACATATTTTCTAAGACTAGGAAGTATTCTATAATTTGATATATAATATCCTATAAGTTCTTTTATATTTTCATGATAAGACGTACTACCTTTGATAAAAATCATACCTCTTAAAAGTTCAAAATCATCAGAATCTAAACTTTCTCTTTCTACCTCTTTTTCTTTTTTAAAAATATGATTTAATTCTTGTAAACAATAGTTATATGTATTATATAATTCAAGACAATCTTGTTCTTTTATTTTTTCTTCTAATTTTTCTAAAATATCACTAAAAAAATCTTTTAAAAAATCTATTTCTTGGTTCATAAAACACCTTCCTTTTATTTAAACTCTAGCTCTTTTTTTTATAACGTTATTAACAATTTTGTTAATATCTTTAGTTCCATAATAAGACATTATTTGATTTAAAACCATTTTATAATCAAAACTACTTAAAATACCTCTATAGTTTATATTTAAATTATTATTTCTATATCTTGAAAAGCCTTTAGTACTTCCTGTTGTTAGGTATGAATACAAAGAATTTCTAGCAAAATTCTCATCATGATTTTCAATTGTTACATCTACTGCATCTTCTAATTTACTTATTACATCATAATCAGTTTTATGTGATAAATCTATTTGATTTTTAATATTTCTATTACCTACTACTGAATAATAGTGATTTGCAAATACATTAAAGTCATTACTTTTAAGTGATTTTAATATTAATGATCTTATTTCTTCACCATAAATCATATCTTGTTTAGTATTATAAGAATGATGATAATTAGTTACAAAATCATAAAAATCATCTGCTGATACATTAAAATTATTATAAGACTTTTTTTGTTTTATATAAGCTGCTAAAAGTTTAGCAACAGTGTCATTATAAGAATTGTAATTATCAATAGCAAGGCCTACAAATCCTTCTTGAAAACAAAATGGATTAGGGTTTAAATGTCCTTCCTTTAAATAAGGATCATTATTTACAAAGTTAATTACTTTTACTGCATCATCTATATTTTTTATTCTTAAAACAACATTATCATTACGCATTTTAGAAGCTACTTTTGACTGATGAATAATATTATTTTGTTCACAAAAATCAAATATTTTATTTACGCCATTATAAATATGACTACTTTTAAGGGGAATATATAATTTAACTGGATCACTTTCTTTTAGAGTTTGACCTTGATATTGTTCATTTATAAATTGACACCAATAAGACCATTTTTCAGTATTAATACAAGTTGTTTTTTGACTTTGAAACCTATTTATCCACAAAATAAATCTATTTTTGATATCTAAATTTTGTTCATCACCAAGATTATAACTTCTCATGTACTTATAAATTATTTTATAAAAGTCATCATCTAATTGATTTTTTTTAGCATAATTCATAAGGTTAAATAAAAAAGCATTTATTTCTTGTTCTCTTTCGTTAATCATTTGTATCTTCTTCCATAGTAAAATAAGTCATAGTATCATCTAAATCATCGCTTAATTTTTTATCAAAAATTTCTTTTTCACTTGGATTGTTATCTAACTCTAAATCATAATCGTCATTCATAAGTAATCCTCCCTACTATAATAAGTATAAAGCAAAATTATTAAAATAACAATAAAAAAACATAGACAAAGCTATGTTATAAATTAAATCTAAAATGGCAAATATCTCCATCTTGCATTAAATATTCTTTTCCTTCAATACGGAATTTACCTTGTTCTTTTACCTTTAATTCAGAACCACAAGAAATTAAATCATCATAGGCAATAACTTCTGCTTTAATAAATCCTTTTTCAAAATCACTGTGAATAATTCCGGCGCATTCTTTGGCATTCATACCATCTTTATAAGTCCATGCTTTAACCTCTTTTGGTCCACACGTAAAGTATGTTTTAAGTCCAAGTAAACTATATGTTGCTTCAATTAGCTTATCAAGACCTGATTTGTCAATTCCTAGTTCTTTTAAATATTCAAATTTATCAGAATCTTCTAGTTCAGATAATTCACTTTCTATTTTAGCAGATACAACAATGACTTTAGCAGATTCACTTTTGACATATTCTTTCAATGATTTAACATAATCATTTTCTGTTCCTATTTCATCTTCTTTTATATTTGCTAAATAGATATGAGGTTTTAAAGTTAGAAAATTAAATGATTTTAAAGCAAATAATTCTTCTTCAGTAAATTTTACCATTCTTAAAGGTATATCTTTTTCTAGGCTTTCTTTTGCTTTTTCTAAGGCTTCAAATTCTATCTGTGTTTCTTTTTCTTTTGTTGTTCTTGCTTTAGTTCTTATTTTATCTAACCTATTTGTTATTATTTCTAAATCTGCTAAAGCAAGTTCAAGATTTATAACGCCAACATCTCTTACTGGATCAACAGAACCATCAACATGAGTTATTTCTTTATCATCAAAACATCTAACAACTTCTACTATAGCATCTACTTCTCTTATATGTGATAAAAATTTATTTCCTAATCCTTCACCATTTGATGCTCCTTTTACTATTCCTGCGATATCAACAAACTCAATTGTCGCCGGTTTTAATTCTTCTGGAACATATATTTCTTCAAGATGTTTCATTCTATAATCTGGAACTGTTACTATCCCTACATTTGGATCTATTGTAGCAAATGGATAATTAGCTACTAAAATATGTTTTTTGGTTATTGCATTAAATAATGTTGATTTACCTACATTTGGCAAACCTACAATACCTGCTTTTAAACCCATAATATCACCACCAACTACTATATTATCATATATTTTTTTAAAATAAAACAAAAAAGAACCTGAGTGGAGTTCTTTTCCTAGGGTTTCCCCTTTAGAAGTGATTTTTTATCAATCTTCTGTTTTGTTGTTTATGTAAAAAGCAATAGCAAACTTTTTACATATTTAATGTTATCATAAAAATTTAAGAAAAGCAAGTCTTTTTATTAAATTTTTGATTAATTTTTTTATAAAGTTGGATAAACACTTGGTCCTAAAGGTAATCCAATTAGATACCAAATAACAACAATTAGAATCCAAGTAATAGAAAGCGCTATAAAATATGGCATCATAATTTTTAATCCTTTACCAATTGTTATAGGTTTTTCTTTATCTTTATTATAAATATTTAAGTATCCAATATAAACTATAAAATATGCTAAAAGTGGTGTTATTCCATTAGTCATTGATTCACCTGCTCTAAATACAAATTGAGCAAAAGCTGGATTCATATTTAACTGCATCATCATTGGTACTAAAGTTGGTGAAATTATTGCCCATTTTGATACAGATGATGTTAAAAATAAATTAGATACACCAACAACTAAAATAGCAATAATAACTAAAACTATTCCTGATAATGGCATAGATTTTAACATATTTGTTAAAATAGCAGTTATTACAACACCAATATTTGATTCTTTAAATATAGAAATAAATTGAGCTGAGAAAAATAACATAACAATAAGTAAACCTATTTCTGAGAATTTTTCTCCTAATTTTATAAATAATTGTTTATCATTCTTAATAGAATTAGAACCTATTCCATAAAATATACCAACTACTGCAAATAAAATACTCATCATATAAGTAAATCCATCTTGGAAATATGAATTAGTTCCAAACAACTGATCAACATAAGCTTCTTCTTCTAAATCAAGAAGCATTCCTGATAAAGGAAGATTTGGTATTGCCATATATACAAATATTATTGTTACTATAATACCTGCAATAGCAGCATACTTAAGTCCTTTTTTCTCTTGTTTTTCTTCTTTAATCTTTTTTTGTTCTTCATATTGTAAATCAAGATATT
Organism: uncultured Mycoplasma sp.; assembly: GCA_945947035.1. Lineage (GTDB taxonomy): Bacteria > Bacillota_I > Bacilli_A > RF39 > UBA660 > CAG-611. The sequence continues at coordinate 14,256 of CAMEXD010000005.1, forward strand.
CTATTTCTTTTGTTTCACCAAATTCATCTCTAGTCTTTAAAACATATCTACCAAGTTTTTTAACAACAACTTTTTCTGTTATAATTGTTCCAATAATTGCAAGAATAATACATGAAGCAATCATTATAAATAAGTTTGATGTCATTCTTACATAATAACTTTTATCAATTAAATTAGCGGCAGTTGTTGTATATGACATTAAATTAATATCCATTGTTCCAACAAAGAAACTAATACTATATCCAAATGCTACTCCTGCAAAACTTGCTGCAATTCCAGCAAGAGGATTTCTACCATTAAATAGAAATAACATTGCACCAAGTGGTATAAGAAAAGCGTAACCTACTTCATTTACTATACTTGAAAACATAGCAAGCAAGAAAATAATAAATGTTATAACTTTAGGATTTATTTTTACTAATCTTCTTTTCATAAATGTTTCAATAAATCCAGTTGATTCTGCTATACCAAGTCCAATTAAAGTTATTATTAAAGTACTTAATGTAGATGACGATATAAAGTTTTTAGCAGCATTACTTATAATATATTTTATACCATCATAGCTTAACATATTATTTACTGTAACAATAACTTTTTCAAGTTCTCCACTAGAAGTATCAATACTATTATATGTTGAAGAAAATGAAAAGCATGATAGAACAAAACTTAAAAGAATTGTTACTAAGATTAAAATAAGATATGTAGTTATTGGATGAAAAACTAACTTTTTTTTCTTTCTAGCCATATTATTCCTCCACTATCTTTTTTATTTTTTTATTAAATTCAATTCGAGGCATTAAAATTGTTCTATTACAATTAATACATCTTATTTTTATATCGGCACCAAGTCTTACTATTTCAAATAAATTTGTTTTACAAGGATGTTCTTTTTTCATTATTACTTTGGTACCTAATTTATAACTAATATTATTCATTTAACACCATTATTTATCATAATTAATAGTTTCAAGTATTCTATTTAAATCTTGATCATTAGCAAAATTAATAATAAGTTTATTATTAGTAAGTTTTACTTTTGTACCTAAATAATCAGATAATTCTTTTTCTAAGTCTATATATTCTCTTGATTTTTGTTTTTGCTCTACTTTATGTCTTCTTGGAATATCAGAATTTCTTGTTAATTCTTCAAGTTCTCTTACACTTAAATTTTCATTTTCAATCTTATTTGTCAATTCAATTATCTTATTTTCATCATCTAATTTTGATAAGACTCTTGCGTGTCCCATAGTTAATTTATTTTCAGAAATTGATTTTTTAACAACATCAGGTAGTGTTAAAAGACCTAAAAGATTAGTGATATGGCTTCTACTTTTATTAACTCTTTTAGCAACTTGTTCTTGAGTTAAGTTAAGCTTATACATAAGATTTTTATAAGCATTTGCTTCTTCAATAACATTTAAATTTTCTCTTTGAAGATTTTCTAAAATTGCTATTTCCATCATTTCTTCATCAGTAAAGTTTCTAATAATCGCAGGTATTGTTTCTTTTCCTGCTCTTATTGAAGCACGATATCTTCTTTCTCCTGCAACGATGTCATAACCTTTAATACTTTTTTTAACAATAATTGGTTGAAATACACCATGTTCTTTTATTGATTCAGCAAGTTCTTCTAAAGCATCCTCATCAAATACTTTTCTTGGTTGATATGGGTTTGGTCTTAAATCTTTGATTGGAAGTTCTTTAACTTCATCAATACGTGCTGTTTCCATAATTTTTTCTTCTAAGTTGCTATAACTTACATCTTCAATATTAAATAATTCTTCAAGCCCTCTTCCTAGAGCTTTTCTTTTACTCTGTTCTTGCATTTTTTTCTATCACCTCTTTGGCTAAATTTAAATAAGCTTCAGAACCTCTACTTTTTGGATCGTAAACAATTATTGGTTTACCATGAGATGGAGCTTCTGTTAGTCTTATTAATCTTGGTATTATAGTATTGTATACTTTATCTTTAAAGTATTTTCTTATATCCTCAACTACTTCAATACTCATGTTAGTTCTTGCATCAAACATTGTAAGAAGTACTCCTTCAATTGAAAGATTTGGATTAAGATTTTCTCTTGTATACATAATTGCTTTTAAAAGTTGTGTAATACCTTCAAGAGCAAAAAACTCACATTGTACTGGAATAATAACAGAATCACTTGAAGTTAAAGCATTTGTTGTAATAATTCCAAGTGCAGGTGGACAATCAATAATAATAAAATCATAGTCATCTTTTATCTTATCAATATGAATTTTTAATTGTTCAGCTTGAAGATAACTAGAATCATTTCTACTGTTGTCTCTTATTTCTATATCAATACCTGCTAAATTAATATTAGCGGGTAAAACATATAAATTTTTATATTTTGTTTTAATAATAACATCTTCAATTTCACTAGTATTATTTAAAACATTATAAATACTTTTATCAATATCACCTTTATTGATACCAATTCCTGTTGTAGCATTACATTGTGGATCTAAATCTACTAATAATACTTTTTTATTTAATATAGCTAGTGAAGCAGCAAGATTAATACTTGTTGTTGTTTTGCCTACTCCACCTTTTTGATTAATCAATGATATAACTTTTCCCATTTTGCATACTCCTACTTCTTTTTTAGACTATATATAGTTTATCAAAAAATGGAGTATTTTTAAAGTATATTTTTAAGTTTTTTTTAAAATTAAAAAAACGCAGGAAATTATCCCACATTTTTCTTATTTTTATCAATTTTTATTACAATTTGGTAAACGTTATCAAAGTCAAATTCTTCAGTTTCTATATTAAATCCAAATTTTTCAGTATTTTGAATAGCTTGTCTAAAATTATTAATAGCAAATCTCATATCGTAAATATCGTTATTATTAATAGTATTTACACTAGGTGTTTCAGTTACTACTTCAGGAATAGGTTGTTCTACTTTTTCACTATTATTTAATAAAGATTCTATCTTATTAAATGCAGTATAAGCATTTTGATCACTATTATTACTTGTAAATTCATATTTTGGACCTTCATATTTAGGAACAGGTGCAACACTTTCTTCAACATGTTTTAATTCATTAGATGTTGGAATATATGTGTTTTCTAAAATATCCTTATAAGGATCTTTTGGTAAATCTAAATCTTCATTTTGTTTTTGTTCAACTTGTTCAATATCATCTTTTCTTAAATCAGCAAAAATATTTTTATTTATTGGTTTTTTTTCTGGTTCCTGATTAACAGGTGCAACAACTTTTGGTTCTACTACTATTTCTTTTACTTCATTTACATTTGGCACTTCAACATTTTTTGTTGGAACTTCTTCTTCTGGATATGTATTAGTATTTACTTTGCCAGTTAACATAGCAATCTCATCATCAAGTTGCTTTACAGTCATTCTTTGAAGAATAATTTTTTCCAATAATTCTTTTTGTTTTACAGGATCTTCCATATTAAGTAAACTTCTAGCATGTCTTTCTGATATTTTTTCATGTAAAAGCGCATCTTGTACTTCAGGAATAAGATTTAAAAGTCTAAGTTTATTAGCAATGGCAGATTGTGATTTACCTAATGTTTTAGCAAGTTCTTCTTGAGTTAAATTATCTAATTTTAAAATTGTTTGATAGGTTCTTGCTTCTTCAATAGAAGTTAAATTCTTTCTCTGTAAATTTTCTAAAAGTGCAACTTTAGCAGCTTCTTTATCATCTATATTTCTAACAATCGCTGGAATAGTTGTTTTACCTGCAAGTTGTGAAGCACGAAATCTTCTTTCGCCTGCAACAATTTCGTATTTATCTCCTACTTTTCTAACAATAATAGGTTGAATAACACCATGTTCTTTAATTGATGTTGATAACTCTTGTAAATCAATATCATCAAACTTTTCACGTGGTTGAAATCTATTTGGTAGAACATCCGCTAATGATAGTTCAAATACTTCCTTTTCTAAGTTCATAAAAAATACCCTCTTTCAATTCTTTTTACTCTTAGTACATTAACCTATATTATATTATAAAATAAAAAAAAAATTTTTACAATGTTTTTTTTATAATTTATACTATTATTTAAAAGTTTTTTTATTGCACCTAAATTATCAAAACATCTATAAAAATTACCAAATTTAACTAGTACTACACAATGTTTATATTTTAGATTAAGAATTCTAGAATATTCTTTCAACTTCATAATAGACCTATACCTTACTACCAAAAAATCTGTTACTTCGACAATTTTTATAAAAAATTGCCGAAGATTATTTTTATTTCCAAAATAACCCCATTTTTTTCTAAATCTTTTACTGTTAATTTTCGTTTGTTTATCTTTATACCAGCTTTAATTATTTTTTGAATATACACCTAAAAATATGCAAAAAATTTATTAACCATAAATTTTTTGGCTCTGTTGTCAAGTACTTTACAAAAAAAACTTCAAAAATTAAATTTATTAAAAATTTAATTTTTGAAGTATCTTCTTACTTTTTATTCTTTTTATTTTACTTTATTTATATCATAAATCTTTTGGGTTTTTTAGTTCTTTACAAATGAATAGACGAAAGTCTATTCATTTGTAATTACAAGACGAACGCTATAGCTCCTGATAGCGTTACCGATTGTGGAGTTAAAGTAGAAAACCCCTGCACTAGTAGATTGGCTATAGTAACCTCCGCGTAAGAACCAAGGATAGCTAGAATTAACGAAGTTAGCACTATCACTATACCAGTTTTTTGTTTCCGTAAGTGCATGTTGTAAGTTTGAATTGGTATAATTTGTACTTGTTGTATAACTATTATAATATTTAGAATCTGGATATGCTACTCCATCATACGTACTACTACAATCTCTTCCCAAGCATCCACTAAATCCTGAATTATCTGTTGAACTATATCCAGACCAGTTTTGTGTCCCATCTGTATATACGCCCATTACATATTCATATGCTCCACCACTCATATCATATACGCCATAGATATTTCCTGTTGTTGATGCATCTTTTCCTAAGTCTGTATTATATGTCCCATTTGTTACTGATTTACTACTTCCTGCAGGAGCACCATATCCTGTTATATAACTGCTACTATTATTTATTCCAACTTCAGTACAACTTGTACTACTTGTACATCTTCCATAGATACTTTGAGTTAGATATGCTACTGCTCCCCATTCATTATTTTTCATCATATGGGTATCAAGTGTTGTGTCTTTTGTTTTATCAAACCCAAAACTATTTCCTGTTTGACTCATACTTAAACTTGCATAAAAGAAATTACTTACATCATTATTGCTTAATGATTTTACATTTGGTTTTATTATTATTCCATTTGCATTACTACAGGTATCACTTGTACATCCTAAATTATTTTCTGTTATACTACTTGATAATGTATTATGACTTGTTTCAAACTTGCCTACCCAAAATCCATTTAAGTTTTGTGTTCCAAATGTGAATGCATCATGAGCACTTGTTTTATTATCGACAAAGGTTATATCAAATGCTCCAGGAGCACTTTTAGTTCCTCCATTATAATTTGCTGTATCACCTGTTGCACTAAATCTTGGTATCCATACCCACATTGTATTTATATCATCCATACTTATTTCTGTTCCTAAAGATGCATTTAAATAAGTATCTCTATTTGTTTCACTTACTGTTACTGCATTAGCCCACATTTTACTATTATAATCATACCACTTATAACTTGAATTACTATTTGAACTATCTGCTTTTTTCCATACTTCATTTGTTTCATCATAATATACTGGAATCATATTTGTTGCAAGCTCTGGAGCATTAGCCCCATTTGTATTTGGTTCTTTTACAACTAAATTACTATCTGTTGCTACTACTTTTATTTTAAATGAAAATGTTTCACTTGTTGTTTGATTACTATGACTTGTTCCATTTGAACTATCTGTTATTGGCAAGTCATAGTTTTCATCTATCCATGCTTTTACTACATAGTTATTTGTTTGAACGCCTGTTAAACTATCTTGAGTTATAACATGACTATCTAAATAACCTTCTATACTTTTATTTTTATAACTTGATATAAGATTTCCTTTATTTTCTGTGAATCCATTTGCTACAGTACCATTTTTAGTCATATATATTTTTATATAATCTTCTTTTAGTGTTGCACCTTCATTTATTTCTACTAAACCTATAGCATAATTTACTGTTGCTTGGCCTATAATATCACTTGATACACTAAATTCTAAGGTACTATTAGAATCTGGATTTGCTAGCCCTTGTTCATCTGTTTCTGCATACCTATTTGTTAATCTTATATTATTTGTTTCGTTAAAATTAACAACAATCTGTCCTGTTGTTATTACGTTTTCTTTGGTTCCTGTCCCAGTAAAGACATAAGCAGCATAACTTATTCCTACAACCATTGCCATTAAAGCAACTACAAATATACCTATTAGTATACTTTTGTATTTTTTTTTAAAAAAATCTTTTCGCATATATTACCTCTTTCTTACACAAAAAAATGTGTCATATTATATGTATAATAATAACACATTTTTATTATTTTTGTCTATATAATTTTCATTTTATTTTCTAATACGAACTAATGATGAAGTAGGGAATTCAAATTTAATCTTATCATTTTCAACTCCTTTAAAGATAACATTTATTTTATCACCAGGTTTTAAAGTTTTATTTTTACTATATAAACAATTTGTCTTAGGATCAAATTTATATTTTTCATCTAAATCAGATATACCTATTTTCCCATAGATACAGTTATCAACTTTTACTGTTAAATTAGTTTTTGTAATAGAGCAGATTAATGCATTAAATACTTCATTAACATGATTTTGCATGTATAATGCTACTAATTTTTTGTTTACTATTCTCTCTAATTCATCGCTTAGTTTTGTTGTTTCATTGCAATGTTTTGCTATTTCTTTTAGTTCATCAGTTAAATCATCCAAATTTTCTGGATATATTCCTTTAATATATTTTTTAAGTAGGGTATGAATCTCTAAATCAGTAAATCTTCTAATAGGAGAGGTGAAGTGAGTATAATTTTTAAGCGCTAAACAAAAATGTCCTATGTTATTTGGAGTATAAATAGCTCTTTTAATACTTTGTAAGATTTTTTCAGATAGAATAGGGTACTCTTCATATTTTTCAAGTTGTTTTAAAATATCTTGTAAACAATAATTATCATCAAGTGCTTTATGTACTTTTATATCATATCCCATATTTTGTAATTCAGTAATTGTTTCTTTTAATTTTTCTTTGTCTGGTTTGTCATGACATCTATAAATAAATGGAAGAGACATATTATATACATAACTTGCTACAGTATTATTGGCAAGAAGCATAAAGTCTTCGATTAATTTTTCAGCTTTATCCCTTTTTATTTCTGATATTTTTATTTCATCTTGTTCAATACTTGTTGCTATTTCATTACTATTAAAGTTTACATAACCACGTTTTTTCTTCTTATTATCTAAAATATAATGAAGTTTTTCCATAAGTTTTAAAGTATCATAATATTTTTCATAACCTGCTACTTCTTCGCCATTTAATATTTTATTAACATCATCATAATTCATTTTCTTACAAGATTTAATAACACTTTCATCTATTTTATAAGAAATAACATTACCACTTTTATCTATTTCCATAATACAAGACATAGCAAGTCTATCAACACCTTCATTTAATGAACATATTCCATTTGATAATAAATGATGAAGCATTGGTATTACATAATTAGCAGGGTAGTAGCTATTACCACGACTTTTAGCATCATTATAGATGATACTATTTTCTTTAACATAATGTGATACATCTGCAATATGAACTCCTAAAACAAAATTGCCTTTTTCATTTATTTCAAGACTTATCGCATCATCTATATCTTTAGTATCAATACCATCTATAGTAAAAATAAGTTTATCTCTATAGTCAACTCTTCCTTCTAATTCTTCTTTTTTTACTTCTTGTGGTATTTTTTTAACTTCATTTATTACATCTTCACTAAAATTAGTTCTTATAGATAAATCCATAGCAATTGTTTTTACAAATAAGTTAGGATCATCTTTATGTCCAATATAATCTATTATATTACCATAATAATTATTATCATTATAAGAAGTTAAGTGTATTAAAACTCTTTCACCAGATACTAAATTTTTTAAATCACTTGATTTTAAAACAATATTATAATTAAAACCTTTTGTTACTGGTACTAATTTTATTTTTCCATTTTCAATAACACAATCTGCAATTATATTATCATTATTTCTTTTAATAACATCTTTTATTACTGCATATTCTTTTCCATTATATGGTCCTTTTACTTCATATAAAACATCATCTTTTATAATTGAACCATCTAAATTATTATTTAATACATATATTTTTTTATAATCATTTTGAAGATAAAACAAATTATTGGAATCACAATTTAATCTACCAACTTTTAAATTATTATCATTTGGAAAAATCATATAATAACAATTTTTTAATATTATTTTTTCTTCTTGTTGTAGTTTTAATAATGCTTCTCTAAATAAAATTTCCTCTTTTTTCTCTAAATCAAATATTTTTATAAGTTCATCAATTTTATACTTTTTATTTCTATTACTATCAAAAAAGTCAAAAATACTCGTCTTTAAATCATTATAATTTGTCATACAATTACCACCCTATAATTTAATCTTAATAAAATAAAAATAAAAAGTAAAGAATTTTTTATGAAGTTGTAAGATAAATGTAGACATAAAAAAATGTCTACATTTTTTGTTATAATAAAATAAAGGAGATGATTATATGCCAAGTGGTAGACCAAAAGGCGGTACAAATAAATACTGGTCACCAGAGGAAAAAGAAAAGATAGTCTTATATCATATAGAAAATGAAATTGGTATGGACAAATGTGCAAAAAAATTTGGTATTTCTAGAGTGCAAATGTTTAATTGGGTTTCTTCATATAGAAATAAAGGAATAGAAGGTTTAAAGAACAAAAAGAAACCTGGTAATCCATTAAGTAAATATTCAGGTAAAAAGAATTTATCTGAAATGGAAAAACTTCAATATGAAAACATGAAATTAAGAATTGAGAATGAACGATTAAAAAAAGGATACCTAGTGAAAGGAGATGGTTCAATTGTAGTATTCAAGAAATAAAACAAAAAGAATTTGAAATCGTAGAAATATTAAGTAAAGAATATTCAGTTAAATCATTATGTGAAGTAATGAATATATCAAGAAGTGACTATTATAAATGGTTAAAAAATAAGGAAATATTAAATAAATATGAAATAAACCGTAGAGATTTAGAACCATTAATTAGGGATATTCATAAAAGAAAACCAAGTTATGGTTATCATAGAATAAATTACCTTATTCGTAAAGAAACCGGTTGGGTTGTATCTGATAATTTAGTTCATAAAGTTTGCAAAATATTAAAAATAAGAAGTAAAGCAAGACACTATTCAATTTATAAGAAGCCTGGAGAAGAATCTATTAAATATCCAAATCTTATTAATAATAATTGGAATACTACGAGACCATTAGAAAAAATAACATCGGATACAACAATGATTTGGTTTAAAAAGCAAAGATATGATTGGACATATTATGTTGATGCATTTGATGATTCAATAATAGGTTCAGATGTTAAACCTTTCTATCATGGAGTTAGTATAACTAACCATAGATTAGCTTTAGAGGATATGTTAAAAAGTAAAATAAAAAGAGGATATAAAAGCCAAGAAACTATTTTTCACTCAGATCAAGGCGCAATATATTCCTCAGTGGCATTTAATAATGCACATAAAGATTATAACATAACTAGGTCCATGTCGAGAATAGGAACTCCAACAGACAATCCAATAATTGAATCTAAAAATGGTTGGTTAAAGAAAGAAATGTATATTGATTTTAATCAAGATGATTATGAAACTGTTGAAGATTATATAAATGCAATAATATATGACCATAATTATTTAAGACCTAGTTATGCACTAAATTATAAAACCCCAATTGAATATAGAACTCAACTAGGGTTTCAATAATACTTTTTAATTGTCTACTTTTTATTGACAACTTCACTATTTTTTATAAACTCTTCACTTTTATTTTAGAATAAGATCTTGGATAAATACTTTTTGTATGATTTATCTTTTTTAATACTACTAAATTTCTTTCTGATTCTTCAATTGGTAATTTAAAATTAATTACATTTTCTAATTTAAATGATAATTTATCTATAGCATTTGTTGATATCTTTAATTCTTCAGATACATTTGCTTTCATAAGAATTACATATGAATTTACTTTAGGAAGTCTACATGATAATTCTAGAATAGTACTAATTTTAGCTACTGCTCTTGATACTACTACATCAAAAACTTCAATACCTTCTAATTCTTCAATTCTTTTATGTACTGCACAAATATCTTTTAATTCTAAAGTATTTATAACTTCATTTAAAAATTTAACACGTTTTTCAAGTGAATCTACTAAAGTAATTGAAAGAGTAGGGAATACTATTTTTAAAACAATACCTGGAAAACCTGCGCCTGTTCCTACATCACAAACTTTTAAGGGTTTTGTTAAATCAATTGCCTTAATTAAAGTAAGCGAATCATAAAAGTGTTTTAAATAAAAATCTTTTTCTCCAGTTATTGTAGTTAAATTAACATTTTTATTATATGAAACTAGTAAATTATAATAAATATCTAGTTTTTTTAACATATCAGAAGTTATATTTATATTAATTTTTTCTAATTCTTTTATAAATTCTTCTTTATTCATGGATTCCTCTTTTATCATGTTTTAATTCTATCATTAAAATTGATATATCAGCAGGATTAACACCACTTATACGCATTGCTTGACCAATTGAAGTAGGGTGAACTTTTTCTAATTTTTGTCTTGCTTCACTTGCTAAATTATGAACTTTTGAAAAATCAAAATCAGCTGGTATTTTTACATTTTCATACTCTAGCATTTTTTTAGCAAGTTTTTCTTCTTTTTTTATATATCCTTCATATTTAATAGTTATTAAAACTTGTTCTATAACTTCATTAGAATATTTTTCTATAACAAATTTTTCAATATCAGAATAGTTTATTTCTGGTCTTTTTAATAAATCATAAAGGGATATTCTATCTTTTATTGTCGTAGAATTTAAGCTTTCTAAAAGATCATTTATTTCTTTTTTAGGAGTTATATAAGTATTTTTTAATTCTTCAGTTAATTTTTCTATTTTTGATGTTTTTTCTTTAAATCTATTGTAATCTTCATCACTTAATAATCCAATATTTCTTCCATATTCAGATAATCTTAAATCTGCATTATCATTTCTTAAAAGTAATCTATATTCAGCACGTGAAGTTAACATACGATATGGTTCTTTAGTTCCTTTTGTTACTAAATCATCTATTAAAACACCAATATATGCTTCGTTTCTTTTTAAAATTAATGGTTCTTTATTTTCTAGTTTTAATGCTGCATTAATTCCTGCGATTAATCCTTGTCCTGCAGCTTCTTCATAACCACTTGTACCATTTATTTGTCCTGCGGTAAATAAGTTTTCAACAATTTTTGTTTCTAGACTTCTTTTTATTTGTAAAGGGTCAATTGCATCATATTCTATTGCATAGGCATATTTTAGGATTTTAGCATTTTCTAATCCTGGTAAAGAATGTACCATTACTTCTTGAATATCTTCTGGCATACTTGTTGAAAAACCTTGTAAATAAATATCATCATAGTATCTACTTTCAGGTTCTAAAAATAATTGATGACGTTCTTTATCTGCAAAACGAACAATTTTATCTTCAATAGATGGACAATATCTTGGTCCAATACCTTCGACATAACCACCATACATACTTGATTTTTCTAGATTATTTTTAATTATTTCATGAGTAGTAGGGGTAGTATATATTAAATAACAATCTTCTTGATCTTCTATATTATAATATGCTTTATTTGAAAAAGAAAAAGTTATTATTTCATTATCTCCAGGTTGAGGCAATGCTTTACTATAATCAATTGATTCTTTTAATATTCTTGGAGGTGTTCCTGTTTTTAATCTTTGAATTGTAAATCCTAATTCTTTTAAATTATCACTTAAATAAAGTGATGGTCTTTCTCCATGAGGACCACCAGAATGTTTTTTACTTCCTCTTAAAATACTTCCTTTAAGATAAGTCCCTGTTGTTAAAATAACTACATCTGATAATATTTCTTCATCATTTTCTAATTTTATTCCACAAACTTTGTTATTTTCTACTAAAAGACCTTCAACCATACCCTCTAAAATAGTTAAATTTTCTTGTTTTTGTAAAGTTTCTAACATATTTTTAGGATAAATTACTTTATCTATTTGAGCACGTAATGCTTGAACAGCTGGACCTTTTCTAGTATTAAGTTTTTTTATTTGTAAATGACTTTTATCTGTATTTTTAGCCATTTCTCCACCTAATGCATCTATTTCACGAACAATAACTCCTTTAGCAGGACCTCCGATTGATGGATTACATGGTGCATCTGCAATATTTTTTATATTACCTGTTATTAAAAGTGTTTTATGTCCCATTCTAGATGTTGCAAGACATGCTTCACATCCAGCATGACCACCACCTACAACTATTACTTCATATTTCATATAAATCCCTTCTTTTTTTCTTATCGTATTATATAACTATATAAGTATTTTTTCAAGAAAAAAATTATGATTTTGTTGATTCATAATTTTTTATTTTTTAAATATATTATATAATAATTAACTTAAAGTAGTAAGTAAAAAACTTACAAATACAAATAAACAACTAATAAGAGATATAACTGACATAATAATACCAGATATTGCCATACCATTTTTGTTTTCTTTATTATTTTTTATTCCAAAAATTAATGCAAGTATAGCAGGTGTTAATGAAAACATAGTATAACCAATAAAGTAGAAGATAAAAAAGATAAATTCTTCATTATAGTATAATTCTACTTTTAAAGTTTCAATACCTTGTTCTAAAGATAAAAGCATAGATATAGTCCATAAAACTGATATTATTCCAAGTACCATACTAGCAATTGAAAAACCTTTTTTTTGCTTATTAATCCTCTTATTATTTGTTAATAACTTACCACAATTTAAACAAACATCAGCATTTTCATTTAATTCTTTTCCACAATTTGGACAATACTTCATTTAAAATACCTCCTTATTTACCAACACAGAAATCTTTAAATAAGTTATCAAGTAATTCTTCTGTATAAGTTTCACCAATTATTTCACCTAAAATAGTCCAGATATTTTTAATATCTATTTCTATCATATCAATAGGTAAATCATCTTTTAAAGCTATTTTTATTGATTCTAAACTAGTTTTTGCTTCTTCTAATTTTTTTATTTGTTCCATACTTGATACATAACTAAAATCATTCACATCAAGCATATCTAAATTAAATAATTCTTTTATTTTATTTATTAAAGAATCAATTCCTTCATCTGTTAAAGTATTAGTATAAATAACATCTAAATCGATATCTATTTTAGAATTTAAATCATCTTTATTTACAACAACAATTCTTTTTTTATCTTTTGTTTTTTCTAATAAATCGATATCTTCTTGTTGTAATTTTTCATTATTATTTAATACAACAATAACTAAATCAGATTTTTCTATAGTATCAAGTGACTTATTAACACCAATTTGTTCAACTATATCTTTTGTCTTTCTTATTCCTGCGGTATCAATAAAATTAAGTAATATTCCATCAATAGTACATGATCCTTCCACTATATCACGAGTTGTTCCAGCAACATTTGTTACTATTGCTTTTTCTTCTTGTAATAATCTATTTAAAATACTGCTTTTACCAACATTAGGACGTCCTACTATAGCAACATTAATACCATTTTTTATTATTTTAGAGTTATTACTATTATTAATTATTTTTTCTAATGTTTTTTCAATATAATCTATATTAGATTCTATTTTTTCTTTAGTCATTTCTTCAATATCTAAATATTCTGGATAATCGATATTTACTTCAATATTTGATATTATTTCACGTAGTTTTTGTCTTAGTTCTTTAATGGTATTATTTGTTTTACCTGTTAAATTATTCATTGCTATTTTCCTAGCATTTTCACTTTTAACATTAATCAAATCTTGGACTGCTTCTGCTTTTGTTAAATCAATTCTTCCATTTAAAAAAGCTCGTTTTGTAAATTCTCCTGGTTCAGCTATTCTTGCACCATTTTTTAGTATTAATTCTAAAACTTTTTTAGTAGTTGCAACGCCACCATGACAATTTATTTCAACAACATCTTCAGTTGTAAAACTTTTAGGTGCTTTCATAATAGTTACTAAAACTTCATCTATTATTTCATTGTTTTCTTTTATATAACCATAACTTATAGTATGACTTTCTTTCTTTTTTAAATTACCAGAAAATATTTTATCAACAATTTCTATAGCAGATACACCACTTACTCTTATAATTGATATAGCAGATGGAGAAAGCGATGTTGCTATAGCAGCAATTGTATCATCCATATTTATACCTCCCTTTATATAAAAAAGCCAATTAATCTCTTGGCTTTATTACTACATATCTATTTGGTTCTTCTCCAAAAGACTCTGTTCTTACTTCTTTTTTATTTGCAAGTGCGTTATGAATTATTCTTCTTTCATATGAATTCATTGGATCTAATTTAATTTCGCAACCAGTTCTTGCAACATCTTTTGCAATTTGTTTTGCAAGATGAATATATTTAATTTCTTTTTGTTTTTTATAATCACATACATCTATATAAACACGATAAGGAAAACCTAATTCATTTGTTAAATAAGTATTTGAAATCATTTGTAAACATTCAATAGTTTTTCCATTTCTACCAATTAAAACTGGAGCTTTTTCTACTATTACATTAAAATATAAAACACCATCACGAACTTTATATTCAATTTTAGGATTAAGTCCAATTAGTCCTACTATATTAGTAATAAATTCTTTAGCAAGAAATGTTATATCTTCTTTTTTGATCACTTCTACTTCACATTTTTTATTAAAAAGTGTTTTTGATTCTTTTAATTCTTTAAATATTACTTCATCTTCAAGGAGATTTAATTTGCTTAAAGCATTTTCTTTTGCTTCTTCTATTGTTTTACCACTAAAAACTTCTTTCTTCATAACTACGCCTCTTTTTTATTAATTTGTCTTCCTACTTAATACTTTATCTGTAATTATATTTTGGAAAATTGTAAATGCTGATGATATAATCCAGTATATTGCAATAGCTGATGATAATTGAAATGACATAAATCCAATAAAGATAACCATAAACCACATCATCATATTATTTTGTTTTTGCATTTCAGGAGTTGTTGATGTTGTTTTGTTCATTTTAAATGAAAAATATGTTGTTAAGATAATTAAAACTACTAGAATAAGATAAATAAAGTTACCATTTTTCATTGCTACAAGTGGAGTAAGTCCCATTTCAAAACCTAAGAATGTTTCTTCAAATATTGCAGGAACTCTATTTATAGCTTCTAAAAATGCAAATAGTAATGGTATTTGAATTAATGCAAAGAAGCATCCAGATAATGGATTTATATTATATTTTTTATATATAAACATCATTTCTTGACCTTTTTTTGCCATAGATTCTTGATCTGTTTTATCCTTATATTTTTTTTCTATTCTATCAATTTCTGGTTGAGCTTTTTTAATATTTTCAGATTGCATTGCTGTTTTTTGGGTAACTGGATATAAAATAAGTCTTATTGCTAAAGTAATTAAAATAATTGCAAGTCCACTTGATTTAACAAGTTCTCCAACTTTAATTATTACCCATGCTAGTGGTCTAACAAATAAACTATTCCAAATACTTTCATATTCTCCAGTTATTTTCATTTTGCTACATTCTGGTAAATCATTTAAATCCTTACCATATTTTTCATATAACTTAATTGTTTCTGGATCAGTTGGACGACATAAAACATTTTCAGTTACACTTTGACCAGTTGTAGGATTAACTACTGCCTTTTTATCTTCGTCTTTTAGTACTTTAGTACATCCTGATAAGGTAAGTACTAAAAATAATATTATTAAATATTTACTTATTTTCTTCATTTTTTTTCTCCTTTAATTTATTAAATAAGGATACAAGTTCTTTTTCTTTTTCTAAATAATTTAATGAAAGAGCACCCTCTCTAATTATTATAATATAATTTTTATTTTTTTCATATATATTTTTGTTATTATCTAAAATTGATTTTACTTGTCTTTTTAATTTATTTCTATTAACTGCATTACATAGGTTATGTTTAAAAGTAATACCAAATTTTACTATGTTATCATTATTTAATTCAGTATTTATGATAAAAGAATTGTTAACAACACCATTTCTTTTACTTATAATACGTGAAAAATCTCTACTTTCTTTTACTATATTTTGTTTTTTCATAAATACCTCCAAAATATCAAAAATCCACTTTTAAAAAAAGCGGATACTATTTTGATAATTGTTTTCTACCTTTAGATCTTCTTCTATTAACAATGCCTGATTTCATACGTGAAAAGAATCCATGTTTTTTATTCTTTCTACGATTATTTGGTTGAAAAGTTCCTTTTTTCATCTTGCACCTCCAAACTAATTCGTTATTATTATAATGAATTAATAGGGTAGTTGTCAACTTTTTTTGTTAATTTATTTTTTTTTATCCAATTTATTAACATAATTAAAACTTTTATTTTTAATATTAACAAACAAATTAACAATATATTGTTAATAACTTACTTAGTTTTATCCTTATTTTATAATGGTTTTCAAAACTTTTTAACAAAATTAACAATTTTAATATTAACAAAAGTAACAGTTGTTAAAAATATTAATAACTTTTTTGTTGAAATTTGTTAAAAACTAATTTACAATATATAAACAAAAGAAAAAAGTGGTTAATAACTTTGTTAATAAGCTTGTTAATAAAAATTTGCTATTTAATTTTTTAACAATTTGTATTACAATTAATTTAGGTTTTGAAAAAAAATATTAGCGGGGGAAGTGGTATTTAATGAATGATAAAACTATTTGGTTAAAAACATTAGATAATATCAAGAATATTCTTGATCCATTACCATTTAATACCTGGTTTTCTCCGATTGAATTTTTAGATATTAAAGACGAAAAATTAAGACTTGTTGTTCCTTATATATTATATAAAGAACATATTGAAAAAAATTATAAAGATTTAATTTTAGAAAATATTAACAAATTTGTTAATAACTCCGTTAAAGAAGTTAGTTTTATTTTAAAGGATAATTTAGATTCTATTATTAAAGAAGAATTAGAGATTAAAGAGGAAAAGATTGAAAATAATTATGAAAATGAATCACATATTAATTTTAAATCTAATTTAAATAAGAGTTATACTTTTTCTAACTTTGTTGTTGGTGAATCAAATAAATTTGCTCAAGCTGCAGCATTAGCAGTTGCTGAAAATCCTGGTACTATGTATAATCCTTTATTTATATATGGTAATAGTGGACTTGGTAAAACGCATCTTATGCATGCGATAGGTAATTATATTGAAGAAAAACAACATAAAAAGGTTTTATATGTAACTTGTGATCAATTTTTAGAAGACTTTATGGGTTTATCTAGAAAAAATAATAGTGATAATTTTGATTATATGGAAATTTTTAAAGAAAAATATCGTAATATTGATGTTCTAATAATCGATGATATTCAGTTTCTTGGTGGAGCAACTGCCTCCCAACAAGAGTTTTTCCACACTTTTAACAATCTTCACAACAATAGTAAACAAATTATTGTATCAAGTGATAGATCTCCAGAAGATTTAAAAGCTTTAGAAGATAGACTTAGAACAAGATTTTGTTGGGGATTACAAGTAGATATATCTCCACCTGATTTTGATTTGAAGGTTGCAATTTTAAAGAAAAAATTAAAAGGTGAAAAAATCGATTTAGATGATGATATAATTATTTATATTGCTAGTAATGTAGGTAATGATATAAGACAACTTGAAGGTTCTTTAACAAGACTTGTTGCTTATTCTTGTATTATGGGTGAAACTAAGCCAAACGTTGAATTTGCTATGGAAGCACTAAAGGACTTCACTAAAAAACCTGTTACTGATCAAAACAATATAAGAAGAATTCAAAAAAGTGTTGCTAACTTCTATAAAATAGCTTTTGAGGATATAAAATCTAAAAAAAGGCCTCCAAATATAGCAATACCAAGACAAGTTGCAATGTATTTATGTAGAAAATTAACAGATGAACCATTTGAACGTATTGGTATTGAATTTGGTGGAAAAAATCATGCTACTGTAATGCACTCTTGTAATAAAATTGAAAGAGAGTTAAAAAATAATAAAGAATTACAAGAAGCAATTACTGCAATTGAAAAAGAATTAAGATAATTTGTTAAAATTGTTAATAACAATTAACAATGAAGTTTTAATAAAATGCTTATATTTCAACTGTTTTAGAAGTTATTAACAATATTAACAGCTATAATAATAAAAATATAAATAATAAAAAAGAAAGAAGGAATTTTTATGAAATTTAAAATTAAAAAAAGTATTTTGTTAGATACTCTAAATGATGTATCTAAAGCATTATCATCAAAAAACATTATTCCAATATTATCAGGAATAAAATTTAATTTAACAAAGGAAAAACTAGAACTTACTGCATCAGATAATGATATTACAATTAAAACATTTATTGAAAAATCAGATGATCTTGAAATATTTGAAACAGGAAGTATTGTTATTAAAGGTAAATACATATTAGATATAGTAAGAAAACTAGATGATAGTTTTGTTAATATTGAAAAACTAGATGATTCTAAAGTATTAATCTATACAGAAAATAGTGAATTCAATTTAAATGGTATATCAGTTAGTGAATATCCTCCAATTGATTTAGAACTTACAACAGACTTTATAACAATAAATGTTAATAAGTTTAAAGAAATTATAAATCAAACAAATTATGCCTCAAGTACTGATGAAGCAAGAGTTGTATTAACAGGACTTAATTTAAAAACAACTGGAGATATTTTAGAATGTAGTGCAACAGATTCATATCGTTTAGCTCTAAAAAGAGTAAAATTAGAAAAAAGTTTAGAAAATGATATTAATATAATTATTCCAAGTAAAAACTTAAATGAATTATATAAGTTATTAACAGAAACTGTTGATGAGAATATCGAATTACATATCTTTAATAATAAAATAATTTGTAAATTTTCTAATATATTATTTCAATCAAGATTAATTAATGGAACTTATCCAAATACTACTAATTTAATTCCATCTGAAACTTTATTTGATTTAACAATTAACAAAAGAGATTTTTATAATATGGTAGATAGAGCAAGTATTTTAAATAATGATAGAGATAATAATGTCATTACTTTAGAAATTAACAATAAAATGTTAAAAATTACATCTATGTCTTTAGAAATAGGTAAAGTAGAAGAAAAAATGAGTATTGATTGTGATGAAAAATTCAAAATTTCATTTTCAAGTAGATATATGATGGAAGCTTTAAGAACTATTACTACAAATAATGTTGTATTAAGCTTTGTTGGTGAAGTAAAACCAATTCTATTAAAAGAAGAAGAAAATGAAGAATTAATAGGACTTATTTTACCAATTAGAACTTATTAACAAAATTGTTAAAATCTATAGAAAAATATAATTTTTTTTGATAGAATATATTTTGTTATAAAGGTATATATATTTATAAGTATATATACCATGCTTTGTAGTATTTTTTGAAGATTATATATAACATTACTTTTTACTTTAATTATTATAATTATTTTTATTACAAAGCAAAGTAGAAGGGAATGAAGTATATATGAAAGAAAAAAAAGTTGATAATAAGATTTTTGCAAAAGGAATATGTTTTGATAAATTATTTATGATTTTTATAATAGGTTGTCTATTTGGTAATTATTATGAAATGATTTTAAATTTAGTAAGACATTTCTTGCAAGATGGATCTATTTTTTGGGAAGTAAGAAGAGGTGTTATATATGGTCCTTTTAGTCCTATATATGGAATTGGAGCAGTTATAATGACCTTTTTCTTAGCAGAAAAAGATTATAAATGGTATCAAGTACTATTTTATGGTTCATTTTTAGGTGGAGCTTGTGAATATATTGTAGGTTTTTTACAAGAAACTTTTGTAGGTACAATTTCCTGGGATTATTCAAATTATTTTTTAGATATAAATGGTAGAACTACTATTCCAATTATGTTACTTTGGGGATTATTTTGTTTAATATTTGTAAAATACATTTATCCTCCTATAAGTAGTTTAATTGAGAAAATACCATATAAAATAGGTAAAATAGTGTTAAATATATTTGTTGTTTTATTAACATTTGATATGCTTATTTCTTGGACAGCCTTAATAAGACAACACTTAAGAAGAAATAATTATCCTCCATTAACATTTGTTGGTGAATTTTATGATAAAGTATATACAGATGAAAGATTAAAAAAAGCTTTTCCTAATATGGTAATTCCAGAGGTAAAAAAATGATGTTAAAGATTTCAATCTTTTTTTTAGCAATAGGTTTATTGCTATTTTTTTCTAAGATAATTGCTCAAAAAAATAATCGTAATTTTCCTAAAAAATATAGAAAACAAAATCATAATTTTTGTATTTTAATACCAGCACGTGATGAATCTAAAGTAATTGAAGATTTATTTATAAGTATTAAAAATCAAACCCAAAAAATAAATATGAGTGATGTCTATGTAATTGTAGAAAAAAAAGAAGATCCTACGATAAAAATAGCAGAAAAATATGGAGTTAGTGTTGTAATTAGAAAAGAACTTGATAAACAAAGAAAAGGTTATGCTTTAATGGAAGCAATAGATGATATTTTAAAAAATAATAAAGATTATGGAGCATATTTTATATTTGATGCTGATAACATTTTAGATAAGAATTATCTAAAAGAAATGAAAAAAACTTATGATGAAGGTTATGATATTGGTATTGGTTATAGAAATAGTAAAAATGGTAATGAAAATGCTGTTGCTGCTTGTTCTAGTTTAATTTTTACGATAATAAATACCATAGGAAATCAAAATAAAACAGAAAAAAGTGTTAATTCAACAGTATCTGGTACAGGATTTTATATAAGAGGAAATTGGATTAAAAAGTGGAAAACATATCCATTTCATACTTTAACTGAAGATTATGAACTTTCTTTATATGGAGTTGTTAACAATTTAACTACTTATTATAATACAGATGCTATTTATTATGATGAACAACCTACTAGTTATAAACAATATAAAACCCAAAGAGTTAGATGGATAAAAGGATATTTTGAAGCAAGAAAAAAATATTTAAAGAATTTGTTAAAATATCTTAGATTTAATAATCCTAATTATGGATCTATTTATAATACTTTAATAGGAGTTTGGGATTTAATATTTATAATTATTGGTAGTGTTTTAATAGTTATTGATCAAATAATAAAGATGGTTTCAGGAACAAATCCATTAATGATAATAGTTAGAGTACTGATTTTATTTATATTTTTATACCTTATTTTAATTTTATTTACAGTTTGGCTTTTATACAAAGAAGAAGAAAGATTTAATTTAACTTGGAGTATAAAACTTAAAACAATATTTTTACATCCACTTTTATTACTTGCTTATATTCCTTGTGCTATAGAAGCTTTACTAACTAAAGATTTAAAATGGAAAGTTATTGAACATAATAAAACAAAAGAAAATTCTTTAAAATAGGAACTTGGTTCTTATTTTTTTATTTGAAAAAAAATAAAATAAGTATTATACTTGTTAATATAATTAAAAGAAAGGAAGATTTATGAAAAATAATATTTATACAAGAGTTTTTGGATTATTATTTTTAGGAGTATTTGTTTCATTTTTAACAGGATACTTTCTATCACTTAATCCAAGTTTAGTTTTAAAAGTAATGAGTGGAGGATATCTTTTTACTTTAGTTATCTTAGAACTTGCTGTTGTAATCATATTTAGCTTACTTATTAAGAAAATGAATAAGTATTTAGCATATTTTTGTTATTTTCTTTATTCAATATTAACTGGTTTTACGCTATCTGTAATCTTTTTAGCTTATTCACTTAACTCAATATTACTTGTATTATTATTAACATCAATTACTTTTGCTATATTTGCTTTATATGGATACTTTACAAAAAGAGATTTATCTAGTTGGGGAATATATTTATTTGTAGTTTTAATTGGAATAATAGTTGCTAGTTTAATTAATATTTTCTTAGGTAATACAACTCTTGATTTAATTATATCAATAGTAGGAGTTTTAGTATTTGTTTTATATGTAGCATATGATGTTAATAGAGTTATTCCTATGTCTAGTTATATATTAGATGAAGAAAAAGGTGCAATATATGGTGCTTTTCAAGTTTATTTAGATTTTATTAACATATTCTTAGATTTAATTAGAATTTTTGGCAAAAATAATGATAATTAGACAAGTTTCGACAACAAAATATATTATGATTTATTCATAGTATATTTTTTTTAGGGGGAATTTTTTATGAATTATGAAATTAATAGTGAAACTTTAGCACTTTTACCCATTGGTAAAAGTAAAACAAAAATACTAGAACAAACAAATAATTATGTAATTAAAAAACCAATAACTGAAGTTTTAGATACGAGTTGTCATTATTTTGGCAGTAGTTTTAAAGGTAGAGTAGAAGGAACCAAAAATATGATTGGTTCTGTTTATAAAGTCCCAATAATTATTGAAGAATCAGCAAATATTATCTTTTTTCCAACTATGTCACCAGACTTAAAAAATAATATATGGGTATCATTAAATAATATTTTAAAATGTGAGCCAAATAATAATAAAACTATTATTTATTTTAAAAATAATAAAAAAATAGAAGTAAATGTTCCCTATTTATCGATTTCAAAACAAATTGTAAGATCTAATCTTTTAAAAACAATATCTACGAATAGAAAAATATTAAAAAACGAACAATAAATTAAAGTTTATTGCTTTTTTCGACTTATTTTGTGGTATAATTAGTATGTAAGTAGTGGAGTACTAGTTTAGGGGAGTTGAAGCAAAATGGAGCATTTATTTATTAAAAAAACATGATACTTACTAAAATTAGTATAAAAAACTTTAGAAATATAGAAAACCTGGAGTTAGATCTAAATAAAAATATTAATATTTTTATAGGTAATAATGCTCAAGGAAAAACTAGTATTTTAGAAAGCATTTATGTTTTAGCACTTACAAAAGCATCTAAAAGTTTAGAAGAAGATAATTTAATTAGAAAAGAATATGAAATATCTAAAATATCAGGAATTGTAAGAAAAGGAAATATTAATAAAAAATTAGATATTATCTTAACAAAAAATGATAAAAGATTAAAAGTAAATAATATTGAAGAGAAAAAAATATCCAATTATATTTCCAATTTAAACGTTATTATGTTTACACCAGAAGATTTGGATATTATTAAAAAATCTCCGAATATCAGAAGAAACCTTTTAAATATTGAATTATGTCAATTATTTTCTAATTATATGAGAGTTTTAAATGAGTATAATAAACTTTTAAAAATAAGAAATGAATATTTGAAAAAAGATTTAAAAAATATTGACAGGACTTATCTTGATATTATAACTGATAAACTTATTGAAAGAGCACTAGTTATTATGGATTATAGAGAAAAATATCTTGAAAATATTAATGCATCAATTGGAAATATCTATAAAAAAATAATGAAGAGTGATGGTTTAAAGGTTATTTATGAAAAAAGTATTAAGGAAAAAACTAAAGATGAAATAAAAAAACTATATAATGATAATTTTTATAATGAATTAAATAAAAAAATGACTCTTTTTGGTCCCCATAGAGATGATTTATCTTTTTATTTAGATGATTTAAATTTAAAATTATATGGTTCACAAGGACAGCAAAGAATTGCTATACTTTCATTTAAATTAGCGGAAATTAACCTTTTTAAAGAAATTAATCATAGTTATCCGGTTGTGTTACTTGATGATATTTTTAGTGAATTAGATATTGAAAAAAGAAATAATTTAATTAAATTTATTAAATCAAATATTCAATTTATTATAACAACAACAGATATTAAAAATATTAGTGATAAAATTCTTGATAAAGCTAATGTTTTTAAAATAAAAAATGGAAAAATACAAAGATAGGAGAGTAGTTATGGAAGAAAAAGAACAAGTATATGATTCATCAGCAATTCAAGTACTTGAAGGCTTAGAAGCTGTAAGAAAAAGACCTGGTATGTATATAGGTACAACTGGAAGTAGAGGATTACATCATTTAGTATGGGAAATTGTTGATAATGCAATAGATGAAGCTTTAGCAGGATATTGTAATACTATTGAAGTTGTTATTGAAAAAAATAACATTATAACAGTTAAAGATAATGGTAGAGGAATACCAGTTGATATTCATCCAAAAACAGGTAAATCAACAGTTGAAACTGTTTATACAGTACTTCATGCTGGAGGTAAATTTGGTGGTGGTGGATATAAGGTATCCGGAGGACTTCATGGTGTTGGAGCAAGTGTTGTTAATGCTTTATCTTTATGGTTAGAAGTTAAAGTTTATAAAAATGGCAATGTTTATTTCCAAAGATTTAAAAATGGAGGATATCCAGAAGAACAATTAAAGATAATTGATAGTTGTGATCCTAATAAAACAGGAACAACAGTAAGATTTAAACCAGATCCAGAAATATTTGAAGAAACAACTATTTTTGATTATGAAACATTGAAAAAAAGAATAAGAGAACTTGCATTTTTAAATAAAGGATTAAGACTTATTTTAATAGATGAAAGAGAAGATAATAAAAAAGAAGAATTTATGTATGAAGGTGGCATCAGAGAATATGTCAAAATGATCAATGAAAATAAAGAACCAATTCATGAGACAATAGTTGATGTATCTGGTGTTGATAATAATATTTTAATTGAAGTTGCTATGCAATATAATTCTTCATATAATTCATGCATTTATTCATTTGTTAACAATATAACAACACCTGAGGGGGGTACTCATGAAGATGGAGTAAGACTTGCACTTACAAGAATTTTAAATAAATATGCTACTGCTAATGGATTTTTAAAGGAAAAAGACGATAGTTTACTTGCAGATGATGTTAAAGAAGGATTAACAATGATTGTATCTTGTAAACATCCTAATCCTCAGTTTGAAGGTCAAACAAAAACAAAACTTGGAAATATTGAAGTAAGAGCAATAGCAAGTAAGATTTTTGGTGAAGGATTAGAAAGATTTTTAATGGAAAATCCTAATGAGGCTAAGATTATTATTGAAAAAGCAATAACCGCAGGTCATGCAAGAGTTGCTGCTAAAAGAGCTCGTGAAATGACTAGAAGAAAAGGTGATTTAGATGTTACTAATTTCTATGGAAAGTTATCTGATTGTAAAAGTAAGGATCCAAAAGAATGTGAAATATTCTTAGTCGAAGGGGATTCAGCAGGTGGTAGTGCTATAAAGGGAAGAAATTCTATGACTCAAGCAATTCTTCCTTTAAGAGGTAAGATTTTAAATGTTGAAAAGGCAAGACTTGATAGAGCCTTAGCAAATGAAGAAATAAGAACAATTATTACTGCATTTGGTACAGGAATAGGTGAAGATTTTGACTTATCAAAACTTAGATATGACAAGATAATAATCATGACCGATGCCGATGTTGATGGTTCTCATATTAGAGTTTTATTGTTAACATTATTTTATAGATTCTTTAGACCTATTGTTGAAGCAGGACATGTTTATGCTGCTCAACCACCTTTATATGTTATAAAACATGGTAAAACTATTAAATATGTTCTTGATGAGAATGAAAGAGATGAATATCTAAAAACACTTTCTCCAAATACAAAATACGATATTATGCGTATGAAAGGTTTAGGAGAAATGGATGCTGAAGAGCTTAATGAGACAACTATGGATATTGAAAAAAGAACATTAAGACAAATAACTGTTGAAGATGCAATTGAAGCTGACGAAATATTTAATAAACTTATGGGTGAAGATGTCGAACCTAGAAGGGAATTTATAGAAAAGAATGCAACATATGTTTGCAATCTAGATGTGTAGGAGGTATATATGGATAATTTAGAAAAAAATAATATAGTAAAAGAAGTAAAAGACTCTTTCTTAGATTATTCAATGAGTGTTATTGTTGCTCGTGCACTTCCTGATTTAAGAGATGGATTAAAACCAGTTCACAGAAGAATTTTATATTCTATGTATGAATCTGGTTATACTCCTGATAAACCACATAAAAAAAGTGCTAGAATAGTCGGAGATGTTATGGGTAAATATCATCCTCATGGTGATAGTTCTATCTATGAAGCAATGGTTAGAATGGCTCAAGATTTTTCATATCGTTATATGTTAGTTGATGGTCATGGTAACTTTGGTAATATTGAAGGATATGGAGCTGCAGCAATGCGTTATACTGAATCAAGACTTTCTAAAATTTCACTTGAACTTTTAAGAAATATTAACAAAGATACTGTTGATTTTGAACCAAATTTTGATGAATCTGAACAAGAACCAAAAGTATTACCATCAAGATTTCCAAACATTTTAGTTAATGGAACAATGGGAATTGCCGTTGGTATGGCAACAAATATTCCACCACACAATTTAGGAGAAGTAATTGATGGTTGTGTTGCCTATATTGATAATCCTGATATCGATGTAAATGGACTTATGAAATTTATTAAAGGTCCAGATTTTCCAACAGGAGCAACAATTTTAGGTAATAGTGGTATTAAAAAGGCCTATGAAACAGGAAGAGGTAGTATAACAATAAGAAGTAAAGCAACAATAGAGGAAAAAAATGGAAAACATTATATTGTAATAAATGAAGTTCCTTATGGTATTAATACTATGGAATTAAAAAATAAAGTTGCTGAGCTTGTCCATAATAAAACAATTGATGGTATAACTGATTATCATTCTGATTTAAAAGATGGCATTAAAATAACCATTAGTTTAAAAAAAGATGCTAATCCTCAAGTTGTTTTAAATAAATTATATAAACATACTGCATTTCAAACAACTTATGGAATTATATTCTTAATGTTAGATCAAGGTGTTCCAAAAACTTTAGGATTAAAGGATATAATTTCAAAATATATTGATTTTCAAAGAGAAATTATTATTAGAAGAACTAAATTTGATTTAAATAAAGCACAAGCGAGAGTTCATATTTTAGAAGGATTAAAAATAGCTTTAGATCATATTGACGAAGTAATTAAATTAATTCGTGGTTCTAAATCTGATGAAGAAGCAAAAGCTAGTTTAATGAGTAAATTTGGTTTAAGTGATGTTCAATCTGATGCTATATTAGAAATGAAATTACGTCGTTTAACTGGATTGGAAAGAGATAAAATTGAAAGTGAATTACAAGAATTATTAAAATTAATCGAAGAATTAACTGAAATTTTAGCTAGTGATTCTAAGGTACTTGGAATTATTAAGAAGGAATTATTAGAAATAAAGGATAAATATGGTGATGAACGTCGTACTAATATTGATATGACTGCAATTGACTATATTGAAGATGAATCATTAATTCCAAATGAAAAAATAATGATTTCATTAACAAGTAAAGGTTATATTAAAAGATTATTAGTAAATACTTATAAATCACAAAATAGAGGTGGTGTTGGTATTAAGGGAATGACTACTAATGAAGAAGATTATGTTGAACAATTAGTAACTTGTGATTCACATGATTATCTATTATTCTTTAGTAATTATGGCAAAGTATATCGTATAAAAGGATATGAAATACCAGAGTTTAGTAGACAATCTAAGGGAATACCAATAATTAATCTATTATCATTAGAAAAAAATGAAGTAATTAATTCTATTGTTTCTTATTCTGAAACTGATGAAGATAAACCATTTAGTTTAATATTTTTTACAAAGAAAGGTTTAGTAAAAAGAACTGCTACTGAAGAGTTTGAACTTATTAGAAAAACTGGAAAATTAGCAATTTCATTAAAAGATGATGATGAGTTAATTAGTGTAAGAAAAACAAATGGTAATAATGAAGTAATTATGGCATCAAATACTGGAAGAATGGTTAGATTTAATGAAAATGAAGTTCGTTTAATGGGAAGAATAGCTTCAGGAGTAAAAGGAATTGAACTAAAAGAAGATGAAAAGGTAATTGGTGCAGAAATTGTTAATAATGATCAAAAGATATTAATTGTAACAGAAAAAGGTTATGGAAAGAAAACTAATGTAGATGAATATCGTTTAACTCACAGAGGTAGCAAAGGAGTTAAGGGATTAAATATTACTGATAAAAATGGTTATATTATTGCATTTAAATCAACTGATGGAGATGAAGATGCAATTATAACAACAAATAATGGTATTGTAATAAGATTAGATGTTGATAAAATTTCAACATTAAAAAGAAATACTCAAGGCGTAAGACTTATATCATTAAAGGAAAATCAAACTGTTACAACAGTTACATTAACTGCAAAAGAACAAGAAGAAGAATTAGTTGAAGATATTAATTCTGAAAATGAGTAATTAAATACAATGTTCCACGTGGAACATTGTATCTGGTCAATTGATGTATTAAAAACAAATCAATTGACCTTTATTTTTTTATTTAATAAATAATATATAATGAAAAGTCAATCAAACATAATGTTCCACGTGGAACATTATGTTATTATTTTAATTTAATATATAAGACAATTATAATTATGTGTCAATGTTCCACGTGGAACATTGACATTAAACTATTATTTATTAAGCTATATTAATGTAATTTATTAGATTTATATATATAAAAATCAATTTAATGTTATTAAAGTATAATGTTCCACGTGGAACATTGAAATAAATATATTTTATTTGACAAATAATTAATAATAATATAGAATTTATATTGTGCAACACAAATGTTAGAACCAGGTCAGAATCGGAAGATAGCAGCCTTAATAACCCCTTTGTGTGTGCACTTTTTTTTGAGGTAATTATGGAAGAAAAATACGTTGAAAAATTATTATTAAAATGCAAAAAAGCAATAAAAACAGGTAATATTCCTATAAGTGCATTAATTGTAAAAAATAATAAAATTATATCAATTGCTTATAATAAAAAAGAAACTAGTAATATTTCACTAGATCATGCAGAAATTATTGCAATAAAAAAAGCTTGTAAAAAATTAAAGACTTGGAGATTAGATGATTGTGTATTATATACAACCTTAAAACCATGCAAAATGTGTGAAGGTGCAATAATTGAATCTAGAATAAAAAAAGTATATTATTTATTAGAATCAAATTACTATAAAAATAATTATGATATATCTTATGAAAAATTAAAATTAAAAAATAATTATGATAAAATATTAAAAGATTTTTTTGCTAATATTAGAAAGTGACAATGTTCCACGTGGAACATTGAAAATTACACAATAGTTAACAAGTTCCGAAAAGTGTGCTATCAATACAAAAAGGTGGAGATAATCGCCAATTATTTCCCGGGAAATAATTTTTGCTATATTAAAATGCTTTAATATATAAAATAATGATTTTAAAAAAATAAAATTTTAATAGTTAATATTAACATATCAATATAAAATAATAATATGTTATTTTAAAATTATTTGTTTATATTTTTAAATTTTTTGCTATGTTAACAATAATGTTATTTTAGATGTTATAGGTATTATAAATTCTAATTTATTAATATTTATAATTTAAAAACAATTAACTAAATGCTAACAAGTTCTAAAAAATGTGTTGTCAATACAAAAAAGTGGACAAAATCGCCAATTATTTCCCGGGAAATAATTTTTATTATAAATTGATTATATTTTAATTAATGCTTTTTTATATTATTATTGTTAATAAAAATGTACAATACTATATAAACATTAAAATAATAATTACAGCTTTAGATCAAAATTAAACTGCCTATTATTTATTCAATAAAATTAACATTGATTTTTGCTATATTAACTATAGTTAATTTTAAAAAAGCAATTAACCAATTGCTAATAAATTCTAAAAAATGTATTGACAATACAAAAAAGTGGAGAAAATTGCCAATTATTTCCCGGGAAATAATTTTTGCTGGGAAAATATATAATAAATATTAAAAAATATTAATAACAATAATTAATGTATATATACAAAATGGTTATTAATTAATATTACAAATATTAATTGTTATTGATGTATTATAAACTATCTTATTTACTAAAATATTGTTATAAAATGAAGCTTTATAATTTTAAAATTAATTAGCTAAATGTTAACAGATTCTAAAAAATGTATTGACAATACAAAAAAGTGGAGAAAATCGCCAATTATTTCCCGGGAAATAATTTTTGCTAGGGAAATATTTTAATATTTAAAGTATTGGTTTGAAAAAATTGATTTTATTTAATAGTTAATATCAATATAAAATAATAATATTTTATTTTAAAATTATTTGTTTATATTCTTAAATATTTTATTATGTTAACAATAATGATATTTTAGACATTATACATATTATAAATTCTAAATTATTGATATTTATAAATCAAAATTTAATTAACCAAATGTTAATATGTTCTAAAAAATGTATTGACAATACAAAAAAGTGGAGAAAATTGCCAATTATTTCCCGGGAAATAATTTTTGCTAAAAAAAATATAATTTAAATATAAATCTTATTTTATTTTAATTCTTTTAATGATATAATATTTATATGTTGATTTTTGAAGGGGGGATAAAATGAGTTATCTTGCTTTATATCGTAAATATAGACCACAAACTTTTGAAGAGGTTGTTGGTCAAAATAAAATAATAAAAGTATTAGAAAATTCAATAAATAATGATATGGTTTCTCATGCATATCTGTTTTCAGGACCAAGAGGAACGGGTAAAACAACAACTGCAAAATTAATTGCAAAGCTTATTAACTGTGAAAATAGATCTGGACTTAATCCTTGTAATGAATGTGAAAGCTGTGTTTCATTTAATAATAAAAATAATCCAGACATAATAGAAATAGATGCTGCATCAAACAATGGTGTTGATGAAATTAGAGAAATAAAGGAAAAAGTTGATCTTATGCCAGCTATTTCTAAATATAAAGTTTATATAATAGATGAAGTTCATATGTTATCTATTGGTGCCTTTAATGCACTTTTAAAGACTTTAGAAGAACCACCAAAACACGTAATATTTATTTTGGCGACTACTGAATTTTATAAAGTACCAGAAACAATAGTTTCAAGATGTCAATGTTTTAGTTTTGAACGTATTGAAGAATTTAATATTGTAAAAAAATTAAAAGAAATAGTTGAAAAAGAAAAAATTAATGTACCTATAAGCGTATTAGAATTAATTGCAGAATATTCAGATGGAGGCTTACGTGATGCAATTAACATGTTAGATAAACTAATATGTTCTAGTGATGAAATAACAGAAGATGATTTTTACGAAATCAGAGGATTAACTAAAAAAGAAGATTTAGAAAAGATAGTTTTAGATATTAAAGAAAATAAAATAAAAGAATTATTTGATAGAATTGATGAGTTAAACAAAAAAGGCAAAAATTTAATTATATTTTCTGAAGAATTAATGTCTTATTTTAAGGACTTATTAATAAAAATAGTTTCTGGAGAAAATGAGATATTAACAAAAAATGAAATATACCAATCAATTGATATAATAAACGAAACTATTAATAATATGAAAAATAGTAGTTTTCCTAAAATAATATTAGAAGTTGGATTATTAAAAATAATGGATTCATTAAAAAATAAAGAAGATAATATAGAAAAAACAAAAAAAGAAACAACCAATGTTAACAATATAGAAAAAAACAATACTGTTTCTGATTTAAATAAAGAAGAAGAAATAGCAAAGCCAATTAATTTAATAAAAGAAAAATCAATATATGTTGAAGATGGTAAGATAAAATTTGAAGAAGCAAAAGAAATAAAAGAAAAAATAACAAAATTAACTGAGCAAATAGAAAAAAATAGAAAAATAAGAATTAATAACACTTTTGCTACTGCTGATAAAAACATATTGGAAACCATGAAAATTAATTGGAATCTAATAAATAATTATTCAATTGATAAAAAATATGCTTCTGTTTGTTCTTATTTAATAGATGGAAACTTAAAAGTTGCAGGTAATGATTATATTATCGTGTCATTACTCTATAGTTCACTTTTAAAAAATGCTTTAGTAAATATTGAAAAAATAGAAGAATTATTGGAAAAGGTAATGAATCATCATTATAAAATTGCTTTTATACTAGAGGATGAGTGGATAAAATTAAAAGAAGAATATATTGAAAATTTAAAATCTGGAAAAAAATATGAGTTGCAAGAAGAAGAAAATATTGATTATAATAATGAAGAAAACAAATTAATAAGTAAGGAAAAAAGTGAAATAGTTCAAGAAGCAGAAGATTTGTTTGGAAATGATATTATAGAAATAAAATAAAAAAAGGAGAGATAAATTATGAATATGCAAGCACTAATGAGACAAGCTCAAGCAATGCAAAAAGAAATAACAAATGCCCAAAAATTAATTAATGAAACAGAGTTTACTGGAACAAATGGTATTGTAACTGTAAAGGTTATGGGTACAAAGGAAGTTAAAGAAGTAAAAATAGAGGAAGATAAAGAAGTTTTTGAAGATGTTTCATTATTATCTGACATGATTTTACTTGCTTTAAATGATGCATTTAAACAAATTGACAAATTTAAAGAAGAAAAATTAGGAAAGTATGCTAATATGATGCAAGGTTTGATGTAATTATGTATCCTAAAGTATTAAATGATTTAATTGAAAGTTTTAAAAAATTGCCTGGTATTGGTGAAAAAACTGCCGAAAGACTATCTTTTGCTGTTTTAAATTTTGAAGAAGAAGATATAAACATGTTTAGTGAAAGTATGTTAAATTTACATAAAATGATTAAACCATGTAAAAAATGTGGTACATTAACAGATCAAGAATATTGTTTAGTATGTCAAGATAAAACAAGAAAGAAAGATACTTTAATTGTTGTAGAAGACTCAAAAGATGTATTTTTATTTGAAAAAATAGGTAATTATCATGGATATTATCATGTTCTTGGAGGATTAATTTCTCCTCTTGATGATATTGGTCCAGATGATATATCAATAAAAGAATTAATAGAAAGAATAGAAAAAGATGAAATAAAAGAAATCATATTAGCAATAAAATCTAGTATAGAAGCTGATACAACATCACTTTATATTAAAAAAATATTAGAAAATAAAGATGTTAAAATAACTAGAATAGCAAGTGGAATTCCAATTGGAGCAGAAATGGATTATGTTGATGCTTTAACACTTGAATCAGCTCTTAAAAATAGAATGGAAATAGACAATAATATAATTTAGTTCATAT
Organism: uncultured Mycoplasma sp.; assembly: GCA_945947035.1. Classification (GTDB taxonomy): domain Bacteria; phylum Bacillota_I; class Bacilli_A; order RF39; family UBA660; genus CAG-611. The sequence continues at coordinate 47,754 of CAMEXD010000005.1, forward strand.
AATTATAGTGGTGATTGAAATTGAAAAAACTAATTAATATTTTTAAAAATATCATATTGGCACCTTTCATACTATATATATATAATTTAGTTTCAGTACCATTTAACATTATGGTACCAATAAATTTATTTAATATTTTGATAGTTGGTTTTTTAGGAATTCCTGGTTTAATAGCACTTATAATATTTAAATTAGTAGCTTTTTAGGAGGAAAAATTTTGTGTTAGAAGAATATGAAGAAATACAACCACAATTTTATAAATATGTAGAAAAAATAATAAAAAATGATAAATTAACACATGCCTATTTAATTGAGACAAATGGATTATCATATGGTTTTGATATAGCATTAGCATTATCAAAAACTTTTTTGTGTCCAAAAAACAATTTAAAAAAAGATAGTTGTGGTGATTGTCAAATTTGTCAAAATATAGAAAAAGGTAATTATCCAGATTTAAAAATTATTGAAGCTGATGGTAAAAATATTAAAAAAGAACAATTAATGGAATTACAAGAAGAATTTAAAGTTAAAAATCTATATGGTAAATATCTTATCTATATCATAAAAGATGCTAATTTATTAAATAAAAGTTCTGCTAATACTATTTTAAAATTTTTGGAAGAACCAGAAGATAATATAATTGCGATATTAATAACAAATAATATTTATAACTGCATAGATACTATTATTTCAAGATGTCAAATCTTATCTTTAAAAAATATTAAAGAAGAAATAAATGAAAATATTTATAAAAAATATTTAAATAATTCTGATTTAGAAACATTTATTAAAGATATTAACACTAATGTTGTTTCTTTTTATATATCACTTGAAACTGATAAAGAAGAAACAATTGTATATAATGATTTAACCTATTTTAAAGAAAAAATAGAAATTTTATTAACTATTGGGTTATACTTATATATGGAAGTTTTAAATTATAAATATAATAGAGATTTAGTTAATTTAAAAGAATTTGAAGATCAAATAAAAAAAATAGCTTTAAATAATGAAACTAGTGATATAATAAAGAAAATTGAGATTATTAATAGATTTTTAAAAACATGTAATCTCAATGTTAATAAAGAATTATTTTTAGATAATTTTATTATCACTTTTTGTGGAGGTATAAATGATTAAAGTTGTTGGTATAAATTTTGAAGATTCAAAGAAAATTTATTATTTTTTGCCTAATGAATTTGAATTAAAAATAAATGATAAAGTAATCGTAGAAACAGAAAGAGGACAACAATATGGTTATGTAGTAACTGAATATATTGAAGTTGAAGAAGAAAGACTTTCTAGTCCAGTTAAAAATGTAATAAAAAAGGCTGATAAGAAAGATAAAATGATTCATCAAAAAAATCTAAATGATAGTAAAAAAGCTATTATTGATGCTAATCGTTTTATTGAAGAATTAAATCTTGATATGAAAATACTTAATGCTAGTTTTACTTTTGATAGAAATCAATTGTTATTTAACTTTTTGGCAGATGAAAGAATAGATTTTAGACTTCTTGCTAAAAAACTAGCTGCTATTTATAAAACAAGAATTGAATTAAGACAAATTGGAGTAAGAGATAAAGCACGTGAAATCGGAGGATTTGGACAATGTGGAAGACCACTTTGTTGTTCTATGTTTTTAAAAGAATTAAACGCTGTATCAATAAATATGGCAAAAAATCAAGATTTAGCGCTTAATCCTCAAAAAATTAATGGTTGTTGTGGAAGATTAATGTGTTGCTTATCTTATGAAAATGATTTATATGATGAATATAAAAAAGGGCTTCCAAGTGTTGGAGATAAAATTGATTCAAAAGATGTAACTGGTAAAGTAATTGATGTTGATTTGTTTGCAAGAAAATATAAAGTTGAAAAAGAAGATGGAACAGTTGTTGAAATAATAAAGTAAGGAAGTGATTTGCATGAAATTAATCGTAGGATTAGGTAATCCAGGTTCAATATATGATAATACAAGACATAATATTGGCTATATGGTTATTGATAATTTTGCAAAAGAACAAAAACAAAAAATAGAAACAAAAAAATTTAATGGACTTTTTACAAAATTTGTATATAATAATGAAATGGTTATTTTATTAAAACCTTTATCTTATATGAATTTATCAGGAGAAGTTGTTAAAAAATATGTAGATTATTTTAAAATTAATCTTGAAGATATTTTAATAATAAATGATGATTTAGATATGCCACTTGGAAAAATAAAACTAAAAGAAAAAGGTTCAAGTGGAGGGCATAATGGTTTAAAAAATATTGAATTAAATTTAAAAACAGATAATTACAAGAGATTAAAAATAGGAATATCAAATAATAAAAACATAGATACAAAAGATTATGTTTTAGGTCATTTTAATAATAGTGAACTTGAAATTTTAAATCAAATTCTTCCAAAAACATCAAAGATTCTTGAAGAATTTATAAGTGTAGATTTTAACAAAATAATGAGTAAATATAATGATAAGAAGGGATTATCATGAATATATTTGATAAAATAATAGACACTAAAGACTATAAATCTACGGGGTTATTAAAACTAAATACCTCTTTTTTTGCGTTATATTTAAATAAACTATTTAAATGTGAAAATCGTGGTATTTTAGTTGTATATCCTAATTTATATGAAGCAAATAGATTATATAATCATTTAATAGATTACAACGATGCCTTATTATTTCAAGTTGATGATGTAATAACAAATGAAGCATATGCAATATCACCAGAAACAAAATTAGAAAGATTAAATATTTTAAAAGAATTAACAAATAATCCAAAGAGAATAGTAATAACCGATACTAATGGTTATTTAAAGTGTTTACCAAATAAAAATAAATTCATAAATAATGTTATAACTTTAACAGAAAACCAAGATATTAACCAACAATTGTTAATATCTAAATTAGCAGATCTTGGTTATAATAGGGAAGTTATAATATCAAATCCGGGAGATTTTGCCGTAAGAGGATTTGTACTTGATATATTTCCTATAAATAGCGATTATCCAGTTAGAATTGAATTTTTTGGTGATAATATAGAACAAATAAAAACTTTTGATGTCTCTAGCCAAAGAACAATATCTAAACTAACTAATATAAAAATATATCCTTTTACTGAAGAAAGCGATAATAATAATATTTTATCTTATTTTGATAATCCTATTGTTGTTTTTAAAGATTACGAACAAATAAAAGTTGCTTATAATAGAATTGTTGATGATATCTTTAATTATGCACCAGATAAAAATAAAAAATATATTTGTGATTTAGATGAAATTAAAGTAAATGATTTTTTGTGTTATCTTGAATTAGATGATACTTTTTCTGATTTAGAAATAAATAAAAAAATAGATTTTAATGTTAAAACTCCAGATTTATTTAATCAAAATATAGAAAAAATAAATAAATATCTAAAAGATTCATTAAAAAATAACAAAACAATTATAATTTGTAGTGAAAAAATTAACAATAAATTTAATGAAATGTTAGAAGTTTCTTTTGTGCTAACAGATGAAAATAATATTATAGATAATAAAGTAAATATAATTAACAAAAAAATGTTATCGGGTTTTATAAAAGATGACTATATATTTTTAACAGATTATGAACTATTTAATAGAAAAAATATCAAAAAAGTAAAAAGATATAACTATAATAGTTCTAAAATAAAAGATTTAAAAAAATTAGAAATTGGTGATTATGTTGTTCATAATTTCTATGGAATTGGTGTTTATAATGGAATTAAAACAATTTCTAAAAATGGTATGTTAAATGATTACATTGAAGTTTTATATGCTAAAGGTGATAAATTATATGTTCCGGCATCAAAAATAGAATATTTAAGTAAATATTCAGGTAAAGAAGGTTATACTCCAAAAATAAATGCTTTAAATAGTACAGCATGGTTAAAAACAAAAGAACAAGTTAAGAAAAAAATAAAATACGAAGCAGAAAGACTTTTAAAGGTTCAAGCCGAAAGGAATTTAAAAAAAGGTTTTGCTTTTTCTAAAGATAATGAATTTCAGATAATATTTGAAAATGAATTTAAATATGAAATGACAAAAGATCAAATAACAGCAACAGAAAACATTAAAAAAGAAATGGAAAGTATAACTCCAATGGATCATATTTTATGTGGTGATGTGGGTTATGGAAAAACTGAAGTAGCTTTTAGGTCTATGTTTAAAGCAGTTCAAGATTCCAAACAAGTAATGTATTTATGTCCTACAACACTTTTATCAAAACAACAATATGAAAGTGCAATTGATAGATTTTCATCTTTTCCAGTTGAAATTGCTCTTTTAAATCGCTTTACATCTACAAAAGAAAAAAACAAAATATTAAAAGATTTTAGTGAAGGAAAAATTGATATTTTATTTGGAACACATAGAATTTTAAGTAGTGATGTTATACCAAAAGATTTAGGACTTTTAGTAGTAGATGAAGAACAACGTTTTGGAGTTGCTCACAAGGAAAAAATAAAAGAAATGAAATCTAATATCGATGTTTTAACTCTTACTGCAACACCAATTCCAAGAACACTTCAAATGGCAATATTAGGTTTAAAAAGTTTATCACTAATAGAAACACCTCCGAAAAATAGAAGATCTGTTCAAACTTATGTAATACATGAAGATAAAAAAATGATTAGAGATATAATTTATAGAGAAATATCAAGGGAGGGTCAAGTATTTATTTTATATAATAAAGTTGAAGATATTGAAACTAAAATTAGCGAAATAAGGTCTTTAGTTCCTGATGCTAAAATAATTTATGCTCATGGTCAAATGCCAAAACAAGAACTTGAAGATAGAATGAATGATTTTATCGAATGTAAATACAATGTTTTAATTTGTACAACTATTATTGAAACAGGAATTGATATTCCAAACGCTAATAGTTTAATTATATATGATGCTGATAGATTTGGTCTTTCTCAACTTTATCAAATAAGAGGAAGAGTAGGAAGAAGTGATAGAACTTCTTATGCATATCTTTTATATAATAAAAATAAACAATTAAATGACATAGCAATTAAAAGATTAAAAGTAATAAAAGAGTTTACTGAACTTGGAAGTGGTTTTAAAATAGCATCAAGAGATTTATCAATAAGAGGTGCAGGAGACATTTTAGGAGCAGAACAAGCAGGTTTTATTGATGCCGTTGGAATTGACTTATATATGAAACTTTTAGAACAGGAAATAAATAAATTAAAAGGTATTGAAGAAGAAATAGAAGAAGAACCTTCAAAAGATATTATAACTGTTAGTAATCATATTAAAGATACATATATTAATGACGAAGAGTTAAAAATAGAAATTCATAAATTAATTAATACAATAAAAACCAAAGAAGATTTAGAAAATGTTAAACAAGAATTAATCGATAGATTTGGAAAAGTTGATGAAGATTTAATTAATTATATGAATGAAGAATTGTTTGAAAAATTAATAAAAAAACGAGGTATTTTAAAAGTAAACGATAATAATAATTATATAGAGTTAATTTTTAATAAAGAAAAAAGTAGCTCTATAGATTATCAAGATTTCTTTATGAAATCAATAAATGTTTCAAATAAACTTAGTTTTGAATATAAAAATGAATTGTTTATCATTAGGTTATCAAAAAAGGATTTAGATAAGCATCCTCTAATTTATTTAAATGAATTACTAGATAAAATGTAGAAAAAAACTACATTTTTTTTGTTATTTTATAGTTAAATCTAAATTTCCAATAATTTCCATATTTTACCAGCAAAAAATATACCATAAAAATATTATAATAATATTGTTAATATGTTGTATAAATAAATTTAAAATAGGAAAAATAAAGATAGATGAAAGGAATGATATAATGAAAACTACAGGAGTTGTAAGGAGAATTGACGATCTAGGACGAATTGTTATACCAAAGGAAATAAGAAAAAGTCTTCGTATTAAAGATGGAGAATCTTTAGAAATATGCTTGGATAGCGATAATATAATTTTAAAGAAGTATTCTGAATTAAACAATTTAGGAGATTTTTATAAAAATTATGTTGATAGCATTAATTCATATATTAAAGAAAATATTATTATAGTAGATAGAAATAATATTGTAGCCATAGCAGGAGATTTAAAGAAGAAGTATGTTAATAAAAACATCTCTCCTAATATTGATGATATTATTCAAAAAAGAAATATGGTTGTAGAAAAGGATTTTAAAGAAATAACATTAGTTTTTAATACAATAGAAGAGGCAAGTTATATAATAGCGCCAATTATTGTAAATGGTGATGCAATAGGTGCCGTTATTATGCTTTCTACTACAAGAAATTTAGATGATTTTGATGTTAAAACCATATCTATTGCTGCAAAATTTTTAGGAAAATACATTGAAGAATAAAAAATGTTATAATATTCTAAAAAGGAGAATATTATGTACCAAGCACTTGATTTAGCAAAATATATTGTTGATTATTGTTATAGAAAAGATTTGCCAATAACTAATTTGATACTTAATCAAATGTTATATTTAATTTGGATAGATTATTATAAAAATTATAATAAATTATTATTTAAAGAACATTTTAAAGCTTTTAAATTTGGACCAGCAGTACCAGAAGTTTATTATGAATTTTCTTCGTATGCTGGTATTAAAATATGTGAAAAATATGATTTTGTATTAAAAGAAACAAAAAAAGATGATATTGAAACTATTTTAATATTAAATAATCTTATTGATAAATATTTAACTATTCCCGTATATGATATTATATCTATTACAACAAAAAAAGATGGACCATGGGATATTATACATAGTGATGAAACATTAAAAAATCAAAAAATACCTTTTTATTTAATTGTTAAAGATTTAAAAAATAAGCCAAGAATTAGATAAAATATGAAATATTTTGCCAGTTGTATTGAAGAGGTAAAAAAAATATGTTATAATTTACTACATTGATGAAATGTTGTGATGAAAAGAGTAGGATTTATTTTATTTATAGAGAGCTTATATTTGGTGGAAATAAGTAATAAAAAAATCTGAACATGGTTTCTAAACAGATTTATTGATAGGTAAATAAATACGTATGCCAGCGTTAATGGCTTTAAGATAAGTATTAACTTATAAATTAAGGTGGTACCACGAAAATATTCGTCCTTATAGAGGAAGAATATTTTTTATTTAAGGAGGAATATTATGAGATATTTTGAAAAAATTAGTTTTGAAAGATTTAAAAAAGATGTAAAAGACGATATAAAGTTATATGAAGAATACCAGTTACCAAAAAGAAGTACAAAGTGTAGCGCAGGATATGATTTCTCATCTTTAATAGATTTTATTTTAAATCCAGGTGAAACAAAAAAAATTCCAACAGGAGTAAAAGTTAATATGGAAAGTGATGAAGTATTATTTCTTATCGTAAGAAGTAGTATGGGATTTAAGTATAATATAAGAATGTGTAATCAAGTTGGAGTTATTGATAAAGATTATTACAATAACCCAGATAACGAAGGACATATGTGGATTTGTCTAAAAAATGAAGGCGATAAACCTTATGAAGTTAAAAAATTTGATAAAATATGTCAAGGTATTTTCATAAAATATTTAACAGTAGATAATGAAGAAGAAATAAAAAAAGTAAGATGTGGTGGTATAGGAAGTACTACTAAGGAGGTAGATCATGAATAATAAAAAATATTATATAACAACACCAATTTATTATCCAAGTGCTAATTTTCACATTGGACATTGTTATACAACAATAATTGCAGATTCAATAGCAAGATTTAAAAGATTGCAAGGTTATGATGTTTTTTTCTTAACAGGTTCAGATGAACATGGTTTAAAAATAGAAAATAAAGCTAAAGAAAAGGGTGTTACACCAAAAGAATATGTTGATGAAATAGTAGAAAACGCTAAAGATTTATGGAAAAATTTAAACATTAGTTATGATAAATTTATTAGAACAACAGATGATTATCATGTTGCTACTGTTAAAAAAATATTTACTAAACTTTATGAACAAGGTGATATATATCTTGGAGAATATGAAGGAATGTATTGTACTCCTTGTGAATCATACTGGACTAAATCGCAACTTGTAGATGGTAAATGTCCTGATTGTGGTAGAGAAGTTTCTTTAGTAAAAGAACAAAGTTATTTTTTCCGTTTAAGTAAATACGAAGAAAAAATTAAAAAACTTTTTGAAGAACAAAAAGACTTTATTCTTCCTGAATCTAGAAAAAATGAAATGGTTAATAACTTTTTAAATAAAGGATTGGAAGATTTATGCGTATCAAGAACAACATTTTCTTGGGGAATACCAGTTGATTTTGATCCAAAACATGTTATATATGTTTGGATTGATGCTTTAACTAATTATATAACTGCTTTAGGCTATTTAAGTGATGACGATTCTAATTTCAAAAAATATTGGCCTGCAGATCTTCATTTAGTTGGAAAAGAAATAGTAAGATTTCATACCATTATTTGGCCTGCACTTCTTATGGCACTTGACTTACCACTTCCAAAAAGAGTATTCGGACATGGTTGGTTAAAAATAAATGGTGATAAAATTTCTAAATCTTTAGGAAACTATAAAGATCCAAGAGAATACATAAATACCTATGGTGTTGATGCAGTAAGATATTTTGCTTTAAGAGAAGTACCTCTTGGAAGTGATGGTAATTTTTCAGAAGAAGCATTAAAACAAAGAACTAATACAGATCTTGCAAATACCCTTGGTAATCTTTTAAATAGAACAATTTCAATGTCAGAAAAGTATTTTGATGGAATAATAACAAATCCAAATAAAAATGATGAAAAAGGTAAAAAACTAATTGATGATGTTAATAATTTAAAACAAAAAGTAGAAGAAAATATGGAAAATTTAGATGTAAGTAATGCATTAGATAATATCTTTGATATTTTAAGAAAATGTAATAAATATATAGATATAGAAATGCCATGGATACTTGCTAAAGAAGAAAAATATGAAGAATTAAAAACAGTTTTATATAATATTTTAGAATCAATAAGAATTTGTAGTATATTTTTAAAATGCTTTATGCCAGAAACAGCAGATAATATCTTTAAACAATTAAATACTGATAAAACAACATATGATACTACAAAATTTGGCTGTTTAGAAAACAATCATAAATTAGGTCAAAAAGAAATTTTATTTAATAGAATTGATTAAAAATGTAAAAAGTAATGTAAAATAGTTAAAATACATTACTTTTTCTTTGCTCTTATAAATAAAACAAATTTATAATAATATTGCAGTTTTATAGATAAAAGGAGAGTTTTATGATTACAAAAAGAAAACCTGTAGTATCTATATTTATTGTATTTTTTATAGTGTTAATAATTCCAGTTATTGTATTTAGCAATATATTAAACTTAATTGACTTAATTTATAGTGTTTTACTAATTATTGTTTTTTTAAAAATTTGAGTCTTAATTAAGACTTTGTTTTTTTATTATAAGGAGGTATTTTTATGTATATTGATACACATTTACATTTATCAAATGAAGATTATGATGTTGATGAAGTTATAAAAGAAGCAAAATCTGTTAATGTTAATTATTTTATTACTGGTGGAACAAATAAAGAAACTAATCTGTGTGATATAGAATTATCAAAAAAATATGAAGAAATATATATTACACTAGGTTTTCATCCAGAATATGCTGATATAATAACTGAAGAAGATTTAGAATTACTAGAAAAACAAATTATAGAAAATAGAGAAAAAGTTGTAGGAATAGGCGAAATAGGTCTTGATTATCACTATGGTAAAGAAAATAAAGAAAAGCAAATTCTTTTATTTAAAAAGCAACTAGATATTGCAAATAAATATAATTTGCCTGTTGTTATTCATTCAAGAGATGCAACACTTGACACTTATAATATTTTAAAAGAAAAAAAATCATTTGGAGTAATTCACTGCTTTTCTGGTAGTTTAGAAACTGCTAATGATTATATAAAAATTGGTTTTAAATTAGGAATTGGTGGAGTTGTAACCTTTAAAAATAGCAATTTAAAAGAAGTTGTAAATAGTATTGATATAAAAAATATTGTACTTGAAACTGATAGTCCATATTTATCTCCAGAAAGAGGATGTAAAAATGAACCAAAAAATATAAAAGTAATTGCAGATTTCATCGGAAATATTAAAAATTTAAGTGAAAATGAAGTGCAACAAATAGTATTAAATAACACATTAGATATTTTTAATATAAAAGTAAAAAAAATAAAAAAATAGTAAAATTTCACAAAAAACTATTGCTTTAAAATTTAAAATATAGTATTATTTTTATTGTAAAGGAGGATTGAAAATAATGATGGGTGAAGAAAACAATTCAAGAAAGGTGTTCTTATCAGTTTTAGGAGTTGCAATTTTACTTGTTGCTGTAGTAGGAATTTCATTTGCTGCTTATACTTTCTCAAGTACTTCAAATGATGCTAATACAATCAGTACAGGTACAATTACTATGAGTTATACAGAACCAACAAATGGTATTCTATTAGAAAATGCATTACCAGTTGCTGATGATACTGCAAAAGTATGGGTTGAAGATGGAAAAGTATTTTCATTTACTGTAGCTGCTGGAGCAACAGGAACTGTATCAGTACCTTATCAAATTAGCGTTACAAAAGATGTTTCATCTACTTTAGCTGATTCTGCTGTTAAAGTTTACCTTACAAAAGGTGAACTTGGAACTGAAACTGCTGTATTTGAACCAAAATTAATGAGTACAGTAGTTGGAAAAAATGCTGGATTAAGATCAGGATCTGATGTTATTCACACTGAAACAGTTAATTTTGTTGATGGCAATGCTTCTAATGCTACAGTAAAATATAACTTAAGAATTTGGGTTGATGCTGCTGCAACAGTTACTCAAGGTGAAAGTTATAAAATTTTAGTTAACGTTGATTCAGCTGTAAAACCAATTGGTAAATAATTTTATTTTAAAAATTTAAACAAAACAAATAAAAAATATTAAGAGGAGGAATATTATGGACAGTAATAAAAAAACACTAGTACTTTCAGTTATCGGAGTATTAGTTCTAGTTTTAGTAGTTGTTGGTGTTTCATATGCAATGTATACATTTACAGGTACTGGTACTAAAGAAAACGTAATCACTACTGGTAGCATTTCAGTTACTATTGATCCAAATCAAGGTTCAGAAATTGATGGAGTAACTGTTGATAAACAAACTATTACTTTAACAAATCAATATCCAATGACTGATGCTAAAGGAACAGAAAGTTCTGAATTATTAAGATTCTATGTTTCTGCAACTTTAAGTGGTTCAACAACTATTAATTATGAAGTTGGTATGGATAAACAAGCTTCAACTTTAGAAGATAGCGAAGTAAAAGTTAATTTAAGTAAAAAAGTTGGAACAGGAACTGCATCTTATTTAAAAGGATCAGCAAATACTGGTGTACTTGTTAGTTCATTTGCTGCAAATGCTGGAACTTTAGCTAATACAACAGTTACTAGTTATTTATTAGATAAAGGAACATTTACTGCAAGTGGTATCGTTACTTATGAAATGAAGATGTGGGTTGATGAAAACTATGATTTACCTACAACTGATACAAGTGCTGGTAATACACATTCTAATCAAACAACTTCAGAAAATTATTCATTTAAAATTAAAGCATACGCTACACAAGCTGCTTAGTAAAAAATTTAACATTACTATGAAAAATAGTAATGTTTTTTTTGTTTACTACTTTTATTTTATTCAAATATATGGTAATATATATTTATATGGTAAGGTAGGGATACTATGAATAAAATTGATAAAGAATTTGATAAAAAAGAACTTAAAATTGCAGATAAAGTAGCAGATGAATTATTGATAAGAAAAAAGGAACATATTTTAATTTGGCTTTTCTTATTAATTTTAGTTTTACTATGTTCATTTTTTCCTGCTCTTGTATTTTCAAGAATAGGATATCATAGTTTACCAGTTGATAATTATATTCAAGATGGTAATGTTTTATTTTCATTTGAAGAAGGTAGTAGAAACATAGAAATAACTGATGCTATACCAACATCTGATTATGTTGGAAAAGCAATGAAAAAAGATAATGAATATTTCATCTTTAGAGTAGCAGTTACATCAAAAAGTACAACAAATAAAAAAATAACATATGAAATATCTCTTACTCCTAATAAAATGACACTCGATCCAAAATATGTCAGAATATATCTTTTAGAAGAAGGCAAAGAAATTTTAATTAATGGTAAAAGTGTGAATAATTTTTCAGAATTGTCAGATAGTAGTATTAGAGAAGGCTCAAAACTTTTATATAAAAAAACCATAAATTCTGAATCTAACAAAACTTATACATTTAAAATGTGGTTATCAGACAAATATGAATTAAAAGATATAGAAGAAACATTTAGTTGTTATGTAAATGTAGATGCTTATTAGAATTTGAAAGGGATTGTTATTTATGAATGCATTAAAAAAAATTGCTAGGGTGATATCTAACATAGTTTTTTATGTACTTCTTGCTATTATAGTTTTATTAATAGTTTATGTTATGGTAGTAACTGTATATAAAAAACAAGATAAATTAGGTGATATACCAATAAACTTTTATACTATTTTAACAACTAGTATGGTTCCAAAAATTCAAGCAGGAGATATCGTAATAACTTATAAAGACAAAAACGATCTATATAATGAAGGAGATATTATTACTTTTATCTCAGAAGGTAACATGACTAAAGGAGTAACTATTACCCATCGTATAACAAAAAAAGAAGTAATTAATGGAAATTATTATTATTATACTAAAGGTGATGCCAATAATACTGCTGATACAAGTCCAGTATCAAGTTCTAATGTAATTGGTAAAGTAGTTTTAAAAATACCTAAGGCTGGTTATATTCAACAATTTATGGTTAGCAAATTTGGTTGGTTAGTAGTAGTAGTTTTACCTTGTTTAGCAATTATCATTTATGATGTAGTCAAAATATTTGAAAAGACCTTTAAAATTAAAAAGGGAAAAGATTTATTAAGTCATGATAAAACTAAAGAAAAAAGAGATGATTTAAACAAAGCAATTAATTCGGAATATGTATCAAAAGATTTACAAGAAAAGATTGATACAGTATATGATGCTATGGGAATTAATAATAATGAAGTTGAAGTATTAGATAATGTTGATAATAAAATAGAGGTTAAGGAGGAAGATAAAGATGTCGAAGTCTTATAAAAAAAATGATACAGTTTTTAATTTAAATGATAGATTTGATGAAGAAGTACTAGATAGTGAATTAGAAGAAAGAGAAGATCCCCAAATTAGAGTTGTTCATAAAGTTAATATAGTAGTTTTAATCCTATTTTTCTTATCGTTAGGATTACTAATTTTTTCACTTTATTATGCCTTTTTTAAAGAAAAAACTTTTATTAATATAAAAACAGTTAAAGATGGAGATATTGCTGTTATTCACTCTAAAGTTGACTTTGGAGAAACTATTGAATCATTTTTAAATATTAACTCTGAAGATAAAGCAAGTTCTTATAAATTTACAGTACAAAATAATAATAAACATGAACTTAATTATAAAATAAAACTAATTGATGTTACAAATGTTGGAATAAATAGAATTAATCTTTCATCATTAAATTATTCTCTTTATAAAAATAACAATAAAATATCATCAGGTGTCGTATCAGATTTGAAAGAAAATATTATAATAACGGAAAAAACATTATCAAATACAAAAGATTCTTATGAATTAAAATTGTGGAGTAATAAAGTAACAAATGATGGTTTTAAATATAAAATAGAGGTGACTGATTAATGCAAGAAATAAAAGGGGTAATAAAAGAATTTTTATCTTTATTTGCGGATAGTTTATGTGTAATTTGTATATTTTTATCTGGGTTTTTAATTCTAATTAATCTTTATCATTATCAAGAAATAAGATATAAAATTAATAATGAATATATGACATCAGAAGAATACATAAACAATAAAACAAAAATTATGATTTTAAAACAAAAGATAAATAATTTATCTGAAAATAAAGTTTCTCAATCTGATTATTTTATCTATAGTCAAACTAAAATAAAATTAAATGATTGTTTAGAATCATTAGAAAATAGTAAATATTTTAACATGAATACAAATAAAATAGGTTTAATCGATTTATATACTTTTAACAATGAAATAACTAATGTTCTTCAATATAAATGCTTATTTGAATTAGATTATACTATTACTAATGGAATTAAAGAATATAAATCAAATTTAAATTATGATTTATCTGAAGAAGTAGAAAGTGCTAAAAATGATATCGTATTTTATGGAGATTATTTAAGAAATCAATTGCTATCAAACGGAAGTTATTATTATTCAACAGAAAATTCCAAAGTATCTATTTATAATGAAAGTTTAAGCTATTACAATTTAATTAATAATAACTATAATAAATTGCTAACTGAAACAGAAAAAATGTCAAATTGGTTTTTAGAGGAATTTGGGAGGTAATCTATGAAAAAAATATTATCTAAATTTTTAAACGTTTTAAGCTTTATTTTAATGTTTGCCTCTTTTACCTTAATTTTACTAGGAATATTATTTACTTACAAAAGATTAGAGAAAAGTTTGTTAGATTCAATAAATATATTTATACCATTTATATTAGTTATTATTTTAACTGTTGTAAATATGTTTAATAAAAAGGCAAAGATAAGCGAAAATTTGTTATTTAATTTTACAAGTTTTTTAGCATTTACAGTTATAATTATAATTGGATTAAGAGCAAAATTTGATACTAATATGCTTCTTTATCAAAAATATCAAATTAATTATAATCCAAATTATCTGGCAGATAATTTATCTACTATTAAAGTATTATTATATTCTTTGAGTGGAGCAAATGTATTTTTATTATTAAAATCATTGTTCAAAGATAAAGAGGTTTTAGAAAAAAAAGAAGCAAAAGAAACAGAAAGTACCACTTTTTTGCCAAATAAGGAACCAATTGGTAATAATACGGAAGAATTATAGCAATATGATTCTTTTTTTGGTATAATATATTTTTATAGAAGTAAAAGAAGGGTGTAGATGTAAAAATGGGATTTAAATTTAAAAAAAGATTAGGTCAAAATTTTTTGACACAATTAAGTATTACAAGAAAAATTGCACAAGTTATCGATGATAAAGAAAATTCTTTAGTAATCGAAATAGGATGTGGAGATGGAAGACTTACTAAACAATTATGCAAATTATATCCAAGAGTTTTAGGATATGAGATAGATAAAGAAGTTATACCATACTTATATAATAATCTTAAAAATACTAATAATTGCATAATAGTATGTGATGATTTTATGAAAAGAGATTTAGAAAAAGATATATTAACATATAATTATGATAAATTATATATATTTGGTAATTTACCTTATTATATAACAACTCCAATTATTGAAAAATTAATAAATAGTAATCTAGATATTGATGAGATGGTATTTTTAGTACAAAAAGAAGTAGGAGATAGATTTGTTGCAAAAGTTGGTTCAAAAGATTATGGATCAATAACTGTGTTTTTAAATTACTATTATGATTTAAAAAAAGAGTTTTTTGTATCTAGAAAAAACTTTGAACCTGTTCCAAATGTTGATAGTGTCGTTGTCTCTTTTAAAAAGAAAGAAAATCCTTGTAAGGCAAATAACGAAGAATTATTCTTTAAACTTGTAAAAGATAGCTTTACTCATAAAAGAAAGACATTAAAAAACAACTTAGAAGGTTATAATTTAGAAAAAGTATTAGAAATTTTAAATAAATATGATTTAGATTTATCTGTTAGAGCAGAACAAATTCCTTTAGAAATATTTGTTGAGATAGCTAATAATTTATAAAAATATTAATATAAATAATAAATGTAGCATATGATTACTTAGAGGTGATTATATGCTTTTTGATGTTGGAGATTTAGTTACAAGAACATCACACAATAATGATACAATCTTTAAAATTATAGATATTAAACAAAATATTGCGATTTTAAAGGGCGTTAATATTCGTTTAATTGCAGATAGTGATATAAGTGATTTAAATCCCGTAAAAAAAGATGAAGCTGATATAACAAAAGATGATAGAACACTAATTAATAATATGGAAGAATTTATAAATCTAAATAGAGATGAATATTTTTATTTGCCTGGTAAAATACTTCATATTGATGCAGATAAAGACTATTTAGACAGGTGTATGAAATTTTATAAAGAAATGAATGTTTTATCATATGGCGTTGTAGAAAAAGAAGTAGATGTGGCGGGAAAAATTGTTAATTATTTAGAAAAAATAAACCCTGATATTTTAGTAATAACAGGACATGATGCATTCTACAACAAGACAGAAAACTATAATGATAATTCAAATTATAAAAATAGTACAAATTTTATTAATGCAGTAAAAGCTGCAAGAAGTTATGAAAAAGATCATGGTAAATTAATTATAATCGCAGGTGCTTGTCAATCTAATTATGAGGAACTTATTAAAGCAGGATCTAATTTTGCTTCTAGTCCAAAAAGAATAAATATTCATGCCTTAGATCCTGCAATAATTGCAACAAGTGTTAGTTTATCTAGTAAAAGTAAGGATATAGATTTGTTAAAAATATTAGAAAAGACTAAATATGGTACAGATGGTGTTGGCGGAATTATTACCAGTGGTACTATGTATATAGGGTATCCAAGATGATGAAAATAGAAAAAACAAGATCTTTTATTGAAGATAATTTAAATAAAAAAATAAACTTTAAATTTAATGGTAATAGAAATATGGTTGAAGAATTTAGTGGTGAAATAGTTAAGACTTATAAATGCGTTTTTTTAGTTAAAGTAGATAATCAAGATGTTCTAAGATCATTTTCTTATTCTGATGTTTTAATTGGAAGTTTAGAGTTATTTGTTTAACGATTTATATACATTTTTTATGTATAATTTTTTTAAAAATATTGACATTTATAATAGATTTACTTAAAATTATAAGTAAGAAGCAGTTTGCTCTTAATTGCTTTTTGAAAAAGGAGGAACAGAAGATGAAAATAACATCAGTAAATGTACGTAAAATTGAAAAAGAAGGATCTCGTATGAAAGGAATTGCATCAGTTTTAATAGACGACGCATTTGCAGTTCATGATATCCGTATCATTGAAGGAGACAATGGTTTATTTATAGCTATGCCAAGTAGAAAAACTGCAACTGGAGGATATCGCGATATAGCTCATCCAATTAATCCTGAAACACGTACAAAGTTTGAAGAAGCTATCTTAGAAGCATATAAAACTGCTGAATAATATAGTTAATTAAATCCCTTTTGGGATTTTTTTTGTTATATATTAAAAATTCTTTTCATATACTTTATTGGAGGTTATTATGGATAAAAATATAAGTAGTTTAAATGGTATTAGTCAAAATCATGGTATTAGCATTAATGAAAGAAAAAGTATGTATATAACAGGAGTTATAAAAATTGATAGATTTGATGAAGAAGAATTTTTAATTGAAACTACTATGGGATATCTTGTTATTAAAGGCACTAATTTAGAAATAGTAAAATTAGATACTAAAGATGGAATTATATCTATAAAAGGTTCATTTATTAGTCTAAGCTATATCGAAGAATTAAAAAAATTAAATAAGGAAAATAGTGTATTTAATAAATTATTCAAATGAAATTAGATGTTCAAATTATATCAATATTATTTTATATTTTTTATGGAATTTTTTATGCAATATGCTTTAATTTGTTTTATACTTACTTATTTTATAGTAATAAATATATTGTTTTTATAAGTAATATAATATTTATGCTAATTGTGTTTTTTATTTTTGCTCTTACAAATACACTTATAAACCATGGAGTTATACATATTTATTTTTTAGCAATTTTTCTATCTTCTTTTTTCTTTGGAAATAAAATATTTAAAAAAATAAGATGTAAACTTTAGAGATATTTTGTCACATTTGTTGAAAAAACACTTTACTTTTGCTAAAATAATAATGAATAGGTAGGTGAAGTGTGTGGCAAGAAAAAAATCAAAAAAATCAATAAGACGTATGATTGTTTTTGGTATGCTTTGTCTTGCTGTAAACGTAGCTATTATTTATTCATTATTTAATACCTGGACTGAAATATATGAAAAAAAACAAGAAAAAAAAGATTTAAGTGAAAGTTTAGTTGTTTTAAAAGAAGAAGAAGAAAGTTTAAAAGTTGAACTTAATAAATTAAAAGATCCATCATATGTTGCAAAATATGCAAGAGAAAAATTGTTTTATTCAGAAAGTGATGAGTATATTATTAAAATAAAATAATAACTTTTGTTATTATTTTTTTGCATATTATATTGATTTTATTATAATTTTAAATTAATATATTGTATCAAGGAGAAATTTTATGAATGATGTTTATTTATATTTAAAAAAATTACTTAAAAATGATGATGTTATAGTACTTGGTTGTTCTGGTGGACCAGATTCTATGGCACTTTTAGATTTACTTATTAAAGTAAGATGTGAAAAAAATATAAAAATAATCTGTGCCCATGTTAATCATAATGTTAGAAAAGCATCATTTAAAGAAAAAATATTTGTAGAAAACTATTGTAAAAATAATGATGTTGTTTTTGAATATATGCTTATTGAAAAATATGGTGATGATAATTTTCATAATGAAGCAAGAACAATTAGATATCATTTCTTTAATAGTTTAATAAAAAAATATAATGCAAATTACTTAACAACAGCTCATCATGGTGATGATTTAGTAGAAACTATTTTAATGAGAATAGTAAGAGGATCAACCCTAAATGGTTATGCAGGATTTGCTAAAGAAATAGATTATGGTAATTATAAATTAATAAGACCACTTATAACACATACCAAAGCTGAAATAGAAGAATATGACAAAAAAAACAATATTTCTTATGTAATAGATAAATCAAACTTTAAAACAAAATATACTAGAAATAGATATCGTAAATATGTTTTGCCTTTTTTAAAAAGCGAAGAAAAAAATGTTCATGAAAAGTTTTTAAAATTTAGTAATGAACTTCTTATGTATGATAATTATATTGAAGAAGAAGTTAAAAATAATTTTGATAAAGTATATAATGATAATAAATTGGATATAGAAAAATTTAATTCTCTAAAAGATTTATTAAAAAATAAAATAATTTATCGAATCTTAAAAGAATATTATCAAGATGATTTAATGCTTATAACTGATGTCCATGTTTCATTAATTAAAAAATTAATTGATTCAAAAAGGGCATCTTCATATATTTATCTTCCTAATAATGTTAAAGTGGTAAAAAGTTATAATACAATTATTTTTGGACTTGAAACTGGTGAGATTGATAGTTATGAAATAGAACTTGGTGATTTTGCTAATTTACCAAATGGAAAAACTATTGAAAAAGTAGAAGAACAAACATCAAACTCTAATTACTATTGTAGATTAAATAAGAATGATATTGTATTACCACTTCATGTTAGAACTAGAAAAAGTGGAGATAAAATGGTTGTAAAGGGTATGGATAAACCAAAAAAAGTAAAAGATATCTTTATCAATAGTAAAATTCCAATTAAGGATAGAGATCTTTGGCCAATTGTTGTTGATTCAAAAGATAGAATAGTTTGGATTCCAGGATTAAAAAAATCACAATTTGATGTTGAGAAAAATGAAAATTGTGATATACTATTAAGGTATTATTAAAAAACAAGGAGGAATTTTGATGAAAAATAAAAATAATAGTAAAAATTATATATCATATGGATCATTATTTCTATTTTTAATAGGTATTTTTATCTTAGCAAACCTCTTAAATGTAGTAAAACATGAATTTTCGTATGACCAATTTATTAATTATTTAAATGAAGGAAATATAACAGAATTAAAAATAACACCAAGAGCTAATTCATCAGTTTATGAGTTGACTGGAAAACTTGATGGATATAAAAAGAATGAAACATTTAAACTTGTTGCACCACTTTCTGATTCTGTTATCTCAAGCATTTTAGAAAAAAGTGAAACACAAAAATTTAAAATAAATGTTAAACAAGATAATAGTAATATGTTTATGGCTATTATAAATACTCTTCCTATAATTATTTTAGGAGTTGGAGCATTTTATTTTTTAAATAAACAACTAAATACTAATGGCAAATCATTTGATTTTGGAAAGAGTAAAGCAAGACTTAATTCTGATCGTGATAAAAAAACATTTAATGATGTTGCAGGTTTAGTTGAAGAAAAAGAAGAAGTAAAAGAAATTATAGATTTCTTAAGAAACCCTAAAAAGTTCCAAAAACTTGGAGCAAGAATTCCTAAAGGAGTACTTTTAGTAGGTCCTCCAGGAACCGGTAAAACACTTCTTGCTAAAGCAGTTGCAGGAGAAGCTAATGTTCCTTTCTACTTTATAAGTGGATCTGACTTTGTTGAATTATTCGTAGGAGTTGGAGCAAGTAGAGTTCGTGATATGTTTAAACAAGCTAAACAAGCTGCACCATGTTTAATATTCATAGATGAAATAGATGCAGTTGGTCGTCAACGTGGAACAGGACTTGGTGGAGGACATGATGAAAGAGAACAGACATTAAACCAATTACTTACTGAAATGGATGGATTTGGTGCTAATGAAGGAATAATAATTATCGCAGCAACTAATAGACCAGATGTGTTAGATCCAGCACTTTTAAGACCAGGAAGATTTGATAGGCAAGTTACAGTTTCACTTCCTGATACAAAAGAAAGAGAAGCTATATTAAAAGTTCATGCTAAAAATAAAGTACTTGCTAAAAATGTTACTTTAGATTATTTAGCAAAAAGAACTTCAGGTTTTTCTGGAGCAGACTTAGAGAATCTTTTAAATGAAGCTGCACTTCTTGCAGTAAGAAGAAATAAAGATGAAATAACAATGGCAGAAATAGATGAAGCTCATGATAGAGTATTAATGGGTCCTGCTAAAGTAAGTAGAAAACCAAGTATTGAAGATAAAAAAATTACAGCTTATCATGAAGCAGGTCATGTTGTCGCAGGATTAAAACTTGAAAAATCAAGTATAGTTCAAAAAGTAACAATCATACCTCGTGGTATGGCTGGGGGTTATACAAATATTCAAGAAGAAGAAGAAAAAATGCATACTACAAAAAGTGAACTTCTTGAAACAATTTCAACCCTTCTTGCAGGAAGAGTAACAGAACAACTTGTATTTAATGAAATAACAACTGGAGCATCAAACGATATTGAAAGAGCAACTAAAATTGCAAGAGCTATGGTTACTGAATATGGTATGAGTGATCTAGGACCAATTCAGTTAGAACAAAATAACTCAAGTGTCTTCTTAGGAAGAGATTATAATAAATCAAGAAATTCTTCTGATCAAGTTGCTTTTGAAATAGATCAAGAAATTAGAAAAATAATTGATAATTGTTACAAAAAAACAGAATCAATTATAAAAGAAAATATGGATTCAGTTAAATTAATCGCAGATACTTTAGTAGATAGAGAAACTCTTACTAAAGAACAAATCGATTACTTATTAGAACATAAAAAATTACCTGATGAAGATTATGATGTCATGGATTTTGATAGCTTAAAATCTGCTGCTAAAGAAAAAGGTATAAAAGGATATACCAAAATGAGTCAAGAAGAACTTTTAGAAGCTTTGAAATCTTTTGAAAAAGATAATGAATAAAAGTATGATTTAGTCATACTTTTTATTTGAAGGGAGGATTTTTATGTATCAAGATATTATAAAAGAAATATGTGATGAAAAAGGTATATCATATAAGTTGATTTCAAATAACTATCTTATTATGTTACAAAAAGATAACAAAACAAAATTTATCTGGGGTCATAAATTTGATTTAAATAATCATGCAATTGGTCTTGTTTTAGATGATAAATATGCTACTTATGATATGTTAAAAAATAATGATATACCAGTAATAGAACATAATATTATTTACAAAAATGGTAGTAAAATAAAATATGCTAAAAATTTAAATACAAAAAAATATTATTATGATTTATTTTCAAAGTATAATAAAAACATTGTTTTAAAAATTAATAATGGTAGTTGTGGTAATGGAGTATATCACATTAATAGTTTTAATAAGTTTATTGCTATTTCTAATAAATTATTTAAAAAACACATATCTCTTAGTGTATCACCATATGTAAAAGTAGATTGTGAATATCGCATAATAGTTTTAAATAAAAAAATTATGTTAATATATGGTAAAAAACCTCCAGTAGTTATTGGAGATGGAAAAACTTCATTAAAAGATTTATTATTAGATTTTAATTATAATTACTTTAAAAATAAGAAAGTAAAAAACTACGTTCCTAAAAAAGGTGAAATTTATAACTATAGTTTTAAGTTTAATTTATCTAAAGGAGCAATAGTAACAGATGTTAAACAAGATTAAAAGGAAATATTATTAAAAATAGTAAATAATATTATTAACAAATTAGATGTTAATTTTTGTAGTATTGATATAATAAAAACAGAAAATACTTTTAAAGTTTTAGAAATTAACAGTGGTGTTATGATAAATAAATATATTAAATTAGTTCCAAATGGTAGAAATATAGCAAAAGAAATTTATAAATGTGCTATAATGGAGATGTTTAAATAAATTATTTGAGGTTACTATGATAGAAGAAATAAAAAAAGATGAAATATATAAATTAAAAAACATATACAAGTTTGATATATATAAAATATTAAGAGATAGTTTAGGATCTGATATTGCAAATGGTAAAAAGGTTGTTTTAGCGTATATAGATAATTCTATAGTAAAAGGAGCAATTACTTTAAATATAGATGATTCTTCTATTCATTTAAATAATTTAATAGTATTAAGCGAATATAGAAATCATGGTATAGGAACTATTCTTGTTTCTTCTGCTATAAAATATGGTTATGATAATAATTTTAGAAGTATAAATTTATCAGTTAGAGAAGATAATGATGCTGCTATAAAAATATATGATAATGAAGAATTTATAGTAACTAGTGTAAAGTATGATAATATAGGAAAATATTTTGAAATGACAAAAGATTTGGAAAAGAAAAAAATAAGATAATTGAAATTAAAAAATAATAAAAAACTATTTCTAATAAATAAGAAATGGTTTTTTATTATAAAATCACATTAAAAATATTTTACTTGAATTTTTGTTAATTAATAGTATAATTATACATAGGGAATATCAGTTATTGAAGTGTCTACCTCTATCTTTTTACAAGATTGGAGGTGATGAATGAAAACAAAAACTTTTATTATAAAGTTCCTTAAACTCATTTGCATCATTTTATTGCTCATTATCATTATAATAGCAGTTATAAAAAAATGACACTAATTGTTAAATAAGTGTCAATCCCAAAATTTCAAGGGTAGACATTCAATATAGCAAAACTGAATGTTCCCTATTTAATATATACAAGAAATCCTTGATGTATACATAATAACATAAAAATAGAAATTTATCAAGGGTTTTATAAATGGAGGTATTAAAGTGAGCGTAAAAATTGGAAATGTAAAAATAAATGGAAAAACTGTTATGGCACCTATGGCAGGAATATCAAATAGTGCTTATAGAACAATATGTAAAAATATGGGTTGCTCATTAATTTATGCAGAAATGGTAAGCGATAAAGCAATTTATTATAATAATGCTAAAACAATAGATATGTTATATATGACAGATTATGAAAGACCAATA
The DNA here is from genome assembly GCA_945947035.1 of uncultured Mycoplasma sp. GTDB lineage: Bacteria > Bacillota_I > Bacilli_A > RF39 > UBA660 > CAG-611. Next base: position 71,536 of record CAMEXD010000005.1, read on the forward strand.
GCACAACAAATATTTGGTAGTGATGAAAAATCTTTCGTTGAAGCTGCAAAATATATTGAAAAAGTAATGAAACCGGATATTATTGATATAAATATGGGTTGTCCTGTTCCAAAAATAGCTATAAGATCTCAAGCAGGAAGTGCTCTTTTAAAAAATCCAAAAAAAATAAAAGAAATAGTATCAAGTGTTGTAAAAAGTGTTAGTTGTCCTGTTACTGTTAAAATAAGAAGTGGTTGGGATAGCAATAGCATTAATGCAGTAGAAATTGCCAAAATAGTAGAAGAAGCAGGAGCAAGTGCAATAACAATTCATCCAAGAACAAGATCACAAGGATATTCAGGAAATGCTGATTGGAATATTATAAAACAAGTAAAAGAAGCAGTAAAAATTCCAGTAATTGGTAATGGTGATATAAAAAATTGTTTTGATGCTAAAAAAATGATAGATGAAACAGGATGTGATCTTGTTATGATAGGAAGAGGATGCCTTGGTAATCCTTGGATATTTAAAGAAATAAATGCCTATTTAGAAGATGGTACTATATTAGAAAAACCAACTCCTTTAGAAAAAATAGATATGTGTTTAAAACATTTTGATTTATTACTTGAAACACAGAATAAAAATCAAGCAGTACTTGAAATTAGAAGTCATATTGCTTGGTATTTAAAAGGTATTGAAGGATCAAAAGAAATTAAAGATAAAATATTTAAAATAAAAGATGAAGAAGAAATAAAAAATATTTTAATTGATTATAAAAATAAAATTAAAACTAATTATTAACAAATTTTGTTAATAACTTATAAAAAATAATGAAAAAATCTTTCATTATTTTTTTATAATATATAAAATTAGAATTTTTAAAAAATATTTAAAAATAATTTAAGTATTTTTTGAATAATTAGCTATAATTTGCAAATAATATGAATAATATTAAAAAAAACGTTGATTATTTTTTTGAGGTGATATATAATGATTGTGAAAACTTTTTGTGTATGTTTTCAAGGGGTGAATAAAATGATAAAAATTGATAGAATAAAAATTGAAGGATTTAGAAATATAAATAGTGTTAATGCTGAAATTAGTGATATTACAAGTTTGTTATCTGTAAATAGCTATGGAAAATCAAATTATTTAAGTGGTATTATTTTTGGTGTTGATTTTATACACGCTCTATCATACGACAAAGAAAGAATGATGGATTATGAAACATATAAACCATTTAATACAAAAATTTTATTTAAAGATTTTTCTTTTGAAATCGAATTTTCTTTTAGTGAAAAAAATAAAATAACACAAATTATTTATGGTTATTCTTTTAAATGGAAGAAAAATGAAAAAGATAATCCAAAAATATTAAAAGAATATTTAAAAATAAAAGAAAATAATTCGCAAAAATTTGCTACTTATATTAGCAGAGATAAAAAGGATGCTTTTTATAAATCTTCCTTAACTGGTTCTTGCAATAAAAAGATAAATATAGAAGACAATGAACTCGTACTTAATAAAATTATGGCTTACGACGATCTTTATTATTTGACTTTAGTTAAACAAATAAATAATATATCAGTTTATGTTGATAAACATTTTAATACTAGTACGGCATATAATATAAAAACAAGAATACGTAAAGGTTTTTCTGATTATAATTTAGGTGATGATACTAATGTTCCTAGAATTTTGTATAAGATTAAATCAGAGTTTCCAGAAAAATTTGAATTAATTGTTAATACATTAAGAGATATTTTTCCTTTTATTCAGGACATAAAAATAATTGAATATAATGTTGATGTTGATGAAATAAATAAAAATATTAAAACCAGTAATTATATAGTTCCTAATAATGTATATTTTTTAGTTGCTTTAGATAAAAATATTTCAAAAACTATTGATTTTGCAAGTATGTCAGATGGTGTTAGAAGAGTTTTATTAATTTTTACTACCTTAGTTTTAGCAGATATCAATAACTATTCTTTAGTTGGAATAGAGGAACCAGAAAATTCTTTGAATCCAAAAATATTTCAAAGATATTTAATGGCGCTTAAAGGTTTTTCTAAAAATACAAAAATAATAATTACTAGTCATTCACCATATTTGATAAATTATATTAATCCTAAAAACATTTATCTTGGGTTACCTAATAATGATGGATTGGCAATATTTTCAAAAATAAAGGAAAAATCAATTAATAGGTTATTAAATGATGCGGATAATATGGAAATGTTAGTTGGGGATTATTTATTTGATCTTATGAGTGGAAATGATGAAGACTTAGAAATAATGAAAAGATATGTGGAGTAAATCATGAGAAGTAAAAAAAAGTGCATTGTTATGTATATGGAAGGAGAAACTGAACTTGAATTTTATGATTTACTTTTAAATAAAATAAAAACAAACTATAATTTGGAAAAATTTCGTGTTGATAAAATTGTAAAACAATGTTTAAAAGGAATATCTAAATTTGATAAAAAATTGTTAAAAAAATTTGAATATGATATAAAAACAAAATACAAAGACTATGAAATATCGGTTTATTTGTGCTATGATACAGATGTTTTTGAATATAACGCTAAGCCACCAGTTAATTGGAAAAAAGTGGAAAAAAAACTAAAAACACTTGGAGCAAATAATGTATATCATATTAAAGCACAAAGATGCATAGAAGATATATTTTTGTTGGATTTATCTGGAATATGTAAATATTTAAATATTAATGATCTAAAAAATATAAATGGATCAAATGGTGTTGAAAAAATGAAAAATTTATTTGCTAAAGGAAATAGAATTTATCAAAAAGGTTTTTCTTGTGAAGGCTTTGTTCAATCATTAAATATTGATTTAATTTTAAATAAAATATCTGACATGATTGAACCATTAATTGATAAATTAATATAAAGTATCTTTAAACAATAAATTAAAAATGATAAAAAGTCAAATTATACATTAATAGAATTAAATGGTTAACGAATAATTTAATAATTAATTTTAAATATTAAATTATTTTTTTAATTAAAGTTTTTTAAAAAATAATTAAAATTAGAAAAATTATTAAAAAAAATATACAATATTTATAAATTGGAAATTTTTTTCAATTTATAAGTTTTACTTTAAAAATTGGAAAAAAATGGAAATAACTGTATATTATTTTAATTTTTTAATTTAACATAATTGGAAAAAATTTCCAATTTTACTAGACAATCAAAATATAATAAAATAAGGAAATAAATAGTACAAAATAAGGAAAACTTTACATTTTTTTAATTACTTAGTTGATTTTATCTTATTATAATGATAAAATTAAATTATAAAAAAATAGAACGAAGTTAAAAATTTGTAGTAATTTAAGATGTTAGTTCTAAAAAATGGAGGTATCGTTAGATTCAGAGATAACGTCCCGTTTTTTGAAAAAAGCCATTTTCATTTTAAAAGTCCCGGTAAAATAAGGAAAGGTGAAATGAAAAGTTAAGTGCAACATGCATTTAATTTTTTCTTATTAATTG
>CAMEXD010000006.1 GCA_945947035.1 uncultured Mycoplasma sp.
GAAAAAAGGGGAGAAAAAAGAGGAGAAAAAAATCAAAGATTAGAAATAGCAAAAAAAATGTTATTAGATAATGTTCCTTTAAATAATATTATGAAATATACTAATTTAACAAAAAAAGAATTAGACTCAATTTTATAAATATATAAAAAACAAAACTCTAGACAAAAGAAAAAAATGGAGTAGAAATTAAAATGACTGAAATTATTTTTTGTTATTCTTTAAAAATTCTCTAAGTATTTTTGTAATGGCCCTTTTTTCTATTCTTGATACATAACTTCTTGAAATATTAAGTTCTTTTGCTATTTCTTTTTGAGTTAATTCATCGGTATTATTAAGGCCATATCTTCTTATAATTATTTCTTTTTCACGTGGATTTAAAATATTAAAATATTGTTCAAGCAATTTTAAATTATCATTTTTTTCAATTTCATCTGCATAATCAATTGCAGGTGTTTTTAAAACGTCTAAGATCGTAATATCATTACCATCTTTATCAAACCCTATTGGATCATCTAAACTAACATTTGAATTGTTTTTCTTATTGCTTCTAAAATACATCAAAATCTCATTTTCAATACATCTAGCACAATAAGTAGTTATTTTAGTGCCATGTTTTAAACTATAACTATCAATTCCTTTAATTAAACCAATTGTTCCAATACTAATTAAATCATCATTATCTCCATTTTTTGTTTCAAATTTTTTAACAATATGAGCAACCAATCTTAAATTGTGTTCAATTAATTTATTTCTAGCATCCTTATCTTTTTTTTCTAACAATAATTTAATACATTTTTCTTCTTCTTCTTTTGATAAGGGATTTGGAAACACATTATTTGAATAAGAAGTAGTAAAAAAAAGGCAAGTTTTTAAAATTTCTAATAAATTAAAAAACATAAATATCACATCCTTATAAAATATATGACAAAATTTGATAAAAAATTATTTTTAAAAAATATGCCAATTAGTAAATAAATAGTGTATACTTGACAAGTATGAGGTGAACATCATGAGAAGACTTAATATATTTGTAGATGAAACTGGAGAATTTGGATTTGGCAAGGATGCTTCAAAATTATATGGTATTTCATTTACTTTTCATGAACAAAATAATGATATTACGACTGAACTTATCAAATTAAACAATAGATTAATCAAAATTGGTTATACAAATATGATTCATATTGCAGATTTAATAATGAAAAGAGGAGACTATAGTAGATTTTCTATTGATGTTAGAAAAAGTATTTTTAATGCAATTTATCAATTTTCAAGAAAAATACCTGTTGAGTATCATACGATAATTATTGATAAAAGATATACTGATAGTAGCAGAATTTTAAAGCAAAAATTATCAGCAGAAATAAATAAAATGATTAAAGAACATGAAAATTATTTTAAAAAATTTGATAAGATAGTTATGTATTATGATAATGGTCAAGAAACATTAGGAATAATTCTAGATTCAATATTTTTAAGATTTGTTGGTTTTGAACATCGCATTGATTTTGATCATAAAGAAAAACGATTATTTCAAGTATCTGATATGTTAACTTATATAGATAAATTTGATTATAAATATAAAAATAAAATGTTATTAACTAAAGGTGAAAAGTATTTTTTTACTATTGATGAGATTAGAAAAGTTTTAAAAGAATTAAATAAGAAAAGATTTTAATAATATTAAAAAGGTAACCTTTATTGGTTACCTTTTTAAGCGGCGCTTGGCGCCAACACGGGTTTGATCAATCAAAACAAATTGATAGACCAATATAGATATAATATCTATATTAGCATTATATCCATTTACAAGAAAATTATATCAAAATTATTTATAAATGTAAATAATTATAATTGCAATATTTTTCCTGTTAAGATTTATTATTTTATATTATAGTTAAATAAAAATCAAGTAATTATTTAGAAAATCATTAATTTTTAATATAAAAACTATTGAAATATATATAAAAAAGATTTACAATTAACTTGTAAGGATAACTTACAAATTATTTTAAAGAATAAAGAGGACACAATAATTATTTGTTACATTTTATGTAGTAGAGATATTTTGTGTTTTTTTATTCTAAAAGAGGAGATTTTATGAATAATAAAGAAAAATTTTATGCAGAATTAAAAGGAGTTTATGCTTATTTTTTTGAATGGAAAGAGGCAATTGAAAGAAATAAAAATAATTATTCTAAAGAAGAATATCAGTTTCAATTAGATACTTTACAAAGTTTAAGAGCACAATTAAAGTTTTTTGGAAATAAGGCTTGGGAGGAAATCGAAAAATCAACTTTACCATATAAAGAAAACATAGAAACTGAAGAAGAACAAAGAAATAGAGTTCAAAAAATAGTGACATTTAAAAATTATGCAAATAATTATTATGATGATTATCTTGAAGTCTATGATAAATTACAAAATACAGAAGATCCTGAAGAACATGAATCATTAAATAGAGAAATTGGATTTTATTTAGATGCAATAAAATCAAGCAATTATAAATTTGAAAAAGCTATAATAGATGAAAATAGAGAAAAAATTATAGATATAGTAAGTATTTTAGATCAAACTCATGTTATGTCATTTGATCCATTTAAAATAGATCATGATAGACATATAATTTTAAAGAGTAAAGATGAACTTGCTGCAGAAAGAGATATTATTTTAGGAATGTCTGATTCAGCTTTTGATAGATTTGATCAAGCTAAGAAAAAAGGAATTATTGATTTGCTTAATAAACTATATGATTCTTACATAAGTGATGCTTTAATTATGGAAGAAATAGAAAAAGAAAATCAAGATGTTGTTGTAAGAAAAAAATAAAAATACAAACGTGTTAAATTTATTAAATTAATTTACACGTTTTTTTATTAATAATCATAACTATCGTAATTCATATCGTATTTTTATTGATTTATTTATTTTAATTTGTTAAAATATTTATAGACAATAGGAGATGAGTACTTATGAATAATGAAAATAATAACGAACTAAATAATGAATTAAATGATAATTTTAATGTCAAATTTAATAATAGTCCAGATATTACAGAAGAAGATAATGTTAATACTGTTAATCAAATGAATAATTTTCTAGGATCTAATGTAATTGGAACAAATCTTGATACTGCAACATTACAAGAAATTGATGAAATTGGAAATAATGCTTCAGTTTCTAATAATTATCAAGAAACTAAAGGTGAAAATAAAGTAGATACTGGAGTTGATAAACCTTTAAAAGTTCCTGAAACAGATGCTAAAAAGCAAAGATTTAAATATCAAATTATTAATAGTCAAGGTGAAAAAGTAAAAGGATATATTGATGCTCATAATATTAGTGAAGTAAAAGCTTATTTAGATAATGAAGGTTACCAAACAGTTAGAGTTGAACCTAGTAAAGATATCGTTTTGGGTAGTGGAAAATTAAGTTATAGTGAACTTGCTTTTATTCTTACTCAGTTATCTACTTATTTAAAATCAGGTATACCTTTAATAGATTCAATTAGAATTCTTGAAAAACAATCAGTTAAGCCTGAAAAAAGAAGAATCTTTTCAAATATAACTTATGAGCTTGTAAAAGGAGAAAGTTTTTCAAGTGCATTAGAGGCACAAGGAAATGTATTTCCATCATTTTTAATTAATATGGTAAAAACAGCAGAAATGACTGGAGATTTGCCTGAAATTCTAGATGATATGACCGAATATTATACAACAACTGATAGAACAAGAAAAGCTGCGATAAGTGCTATGACATATCCAACAATCATCTTTATTTTTGCCATAGCAGTAATTACTTTTATTTTAACTTATGTTATTCCAACATTTGTTGGAATCTTTGAAGATAATAATGCTAAAATTCCTACGATGACAAGGATTGTAATTAATGTTAGTAACTTTATAAGAAGCAATGGTTTTTATATTGTAGGTGTTCTTGCTCTTATCTTAATTGTTTATGCGATTTTATATAAAAACGTTAAATCATTTAAAAAAGCAATGCAAACTTTTTATATGAAATTACCTATATTTGGTAAAATGATTATTTATAAAGAAGTAGCAATGTTTACTAAAACATTTGCATCACTTTTAAATCATAATGTATTTATAACTGATTCTATGAAAATACTTAGTCAAGTAACAACTAATGAGGTTTATACTGAAATTATTCAAGACTCACTATCTTACCTTTCAAAAGGCGCAAAAATAAGTGATTCATTTAAAGGAAAATGGGCTTTTCCAGTTGTTGCTTATGAAATGCTTGTAACTGGTGAAAATACAGGAAGACTTGCAGTAATGATGGATTATGTAGCAAAATATTATGATGATTTACACTCTAATTATGTTAAAAGAATTAATACCCTAATTGAACCATTTATGATTATTCTTTTAGCAATAATCGTTGGCATCGTTGTTTTATCAGTCCTTATTCCAATGCTTAGCTTATATTCACAAATTGCGTGAGGTTAGTATGGAATTTGTGAATATAATTCTTTTCTTTATTTTAGGAACTGTTTTAGGTAGCTTTTATAATGTAGTAGGGTTTAGATTATCTAATGATGGATCTTTAATTAATCCGAAAAATAGTTATTGTCCCAATTGTAAAGAAAGATTAAAATGGAAAGATTTAATACCAATTTTGTCATATCTATTTTTAAAAGGTAAATGTAGATATTGTGGTAAAAAAATATCAATATTTTATCCTGCAGTTGAGTTTTTTACAGGGGTATTATTTGCAGTTTGTTATTATTCATTTGGTTTTAGTTATGATCTTATTATTTCACTTCTACTTGTAAGTTATTTTGCAATAGTTATTGTAAGTGATTTAAATTACTATATCATTCCTGATCAAGTAACAATTGTTATAGGAATACTTATTTTAATAGTAAATATTCTTAAATATGGTTTTATTGGATCTTTAGGATATTTGATTTCTGGAATTATAATGTTTTTATTTATGTATTTAGTGGGAATAATTGGAAGTTTTATGTTTAAACAAGAAGCTTTAGGAGGAGGAGACATAAAATTATTGTTTGTTTTAGGTCTTACACTTCCTCTTACTTTATCTTTTTTAGGAATAGTTTTAGCAACACTTCTTGCTTTTCCAATTTCGCTATATTTTACGATAAAAAATAAAGATAAAATAATACCATTTGGACCATTTTTAATTGCAGCTTTTTTGATACTTTATTTATCAAAAATAGATGTAAGTGTGATATATAATTTTTTTAATATAATTTAAAAAAATAATGGTAATAATAAAAACTTCGATTAAGTTTAATCGAAGTTTTTTATAAATATTTTTTATATCCTTTATATTTATTATATAACTCAATTATTTTATTATATACATTAGGACTAAGCTTTTCTTTTAATTCCATAAATATAGATGCAGGATCATTTTTTGCAATATATCTCCAATATTTTTTAATATAAAAATATATAATATCAAGTTCTTCATTAGTTAATTTTATATTTTGTTTATAACTAAACTTTAAAATATCTTCTTTAGTTAGTTTATTAATATATTTTTCAAGCATTTTTTCATACATAATCTTCACCTTTATATTTTATTATATGCAAGTTTTTTTGATTTTGTATCACAATAATAATATGAAAAGAATTAAAAGAAAAAAATTAAATAAAATGCGTTCAACTGATGTAAGCGATAAAAGAATAAACTTTTTAAAAGTAATATCTTTTATCTTTTTTGGCATTATCTTGGGAAGAATATTTTATCTTAATGTTTTTTATAAAGATTATTATACGATGATTTTAAATAATAAAACTAAAATTATTGTGGAACAAGAAGATGCTCCACGTGGCAGAATACTTGATCGTAATGGTAAGGTTTTAGTAGATAATAAAGAAGTTAGAAAAATATATTATTTAAAAGACAAAAATATTACAACTAAAGAAGAAATAGAAATGTGTTATAAATTAAAAGATATTTTAGATCTTCCTTATGATAATTTACTTACTAGGAATTTAAAAGAATTTTATATTATTGTCTATGAAGAAGAAGCAAATAAAAAAATTACTTCTGAAGAATATGAAGATTTAAAAAACAGAAAATTAACTGAAAATGAAGTGTATGAGTTAAAAATAGAAAGAATAACTAAAGAAGATTTAAGTGTTTTTAATCTTGATGATAAAAAAAGTGCTTATATTTATTATCTTATGAATAAAGGATATTCTACTGACATGAAAACTATAAAAATAGATGCAACATATGAAGAATATGCCTATATTTCAGAAAGAATTGAAGAATTTAAAGGGTTTAATACTAAACTTGATTGGGAAAGAACTTATCCTTATGAAAATACTATAAGAAGTATTTTAGGTAGTGTTTCAGATAGTGAAACAGGAATACCAAAAGAAAAAGCAAGTTATTATTTAAGCCAAGGGTATGAATTGGATGATAGAGTAGGAATATCTGGTTTAGAAGAATATTACGATAAATATTTAAGAGGAGAAAAAGCAAAGTATCAAATAATGGAAGATGGTTCATTAGAAAAAATAAGTGATGCTAAAGCTGGTAATGATATTGTTTTATCAATAGATATTGATTTGCAGATTCAAATTGAAGATATGATGAAAGAAGAAGTTGTAAAAGCAAAAAGTGAACCTCATACTAAGTTTTATAATAGAAGTTTTGTAGTTATTCAAAATCCTAAAACAGGTGAAATATATTCTATGGCAGGAGTTCAAACCTTTAAAGAAAAAGGAAAATATGTAACTTATGATTATAGTATTGGCCCAATTGTATCAACTATAACGCCAGGATCTGTAGTAAAAGGTGCAAGTATCATTGTTGGATATAATACGGGTGTTATAGATATTGGTACTACTATGCTTGACAGTTGCATTAAATTTTTAAATATGCCTGAGAAATGTTCTTGGAAAAGTCTTGGTTATATAAATGATCTTGATGCTTTAAAGTGGTCTAGCAATATCTATCAATTTAAAATTGCCATGATGGTCGGAGGGCAAAGTTATAAATATAATTCAATGTTAGATCTTGATTTAAGTGCTTTTGATACTTACAGGAAGACATTTTATCAATTTGGTTTGGGAGTTAAAACAGGAATTGATTATCCAATTGAAGAAACAGGAGTAAAAGGAAAATCTATTGCATCTGATCTTTTAATAAACTATGCAATTGGCCAATATGATACTTATACAACCCTTCAATTGTCACAATATATATCAACAATTGCCAATGATGGCTCAAGAGTAAAACCAAGATTTTTAAAAAGTGTTATTGATAGTAATACAAATGAAGTAATATATGAATCTCCTACTATTGTTTTAAATAAAGTTGAAACTGAAGAAAAATACTTAAAAAGAGTACAAAAAGGATTTAGGTTGTGTATTACTGGTGGAACTTGTGTTGATTATATGGGAAGTGCTTTAAAAGGTGCTGGAAAAACAGGAACAAGTGAAAGTTTTGTAGATGATGGAAGTGGTATTTATGATCATCCTACAATGAGTAATAATTTTGTTGGTTATGCTCCATATGATGATCCTGTTATGAGTATTGCAGTATCATCACCTGATGTTTTAGATATGGAAACAGGAACTTATAGAACAGATGTTAATTATAGAATATCTAAAAAAGCATCTAATATATTTTTTTCACTCTATGATAGTAAAGGAAATAGAAAATAAAGGTACAATTATAAAACCTTTATTTTTTCTTTAAAAATAAGAATTAAAATGGTACAATATCTATAGGAGTTATTGTTTATGAATGAATTTGATATTGTTTGTAAAAATTTTTTAGATTTTCTAGATTCTCAAAAAAACTATTCACATCTTACGATTGAAAATTATAAGGAAGACTTGAATTTTTTTGAAAACTATTTAGAAAAAGAACAAATAGATTTTAAAGATATTATCTATTCTGATATAAAAGGATTTTATAATTATTTAGAAACAAAAAAATATAGTAAGAATACTATAGCAAGACATATCAGTGCTTTAAGAAGTTTTTATAAATATTTAGCTTTTAATAAAATAATAAAATCAAATCCATTTAGTTTGGCAACTTTGCCTAAAAAAGATAAGTTGTTACCTAAGTTTTTATATTATAATGAATTAGAAGAGATGTTTAATGCAATTTCTGATAAAACACCATTAGATAAAAGAAATAGATGTATTTTAGAACTTTTATATGCAACTGGAGTACGTGTTAGTGAACTTGTAAATATAAAACTTAATGATATTAACTTTAGTGATATGTCTATCAAAGTACTTGGAAAAGGTAATAAAGAAAGAATTGTATATTATGGTAGCTATGCAAGTTTTTATTTAGAAGAATACTTAAATAATTCAAGAAACATTCTTTTAAAAGATAAAACTAGTGATTATTTATTAATAAATAGTAAAGGTTTTAATATGACAACTCGTTCTATTGAACTTATTATTAAAGATATAATAACTAAAACAAGCATAAAATCTAATATAACACCACATACCATAAGGCATACTTTTGCAACTCATCTTTTAAATGAAGGTTGTGATATCTTAAGTGTTCAAGAGCTTTTAGGACATGAAAGTCTTAAAGCAACTCAAGTATATACTCATATAACTAATGATGAATTAAAAAATATATATTTAAATTGTCATCCTAGAAATAAGAAATAAGGAGGAAAATTTTATGAAAATAGATAATATTATTGATATCTTAAATAAAGATAATTTAATTAAAGAAAAAAATGTAAAAAATGATACTATATCATATATTACTTATAATTCAAAAGAGGTAAAAGATAATACATTATTTATATGTAAAGGTTTTACGTTTAAAGAAGATTATTTAATTGATGCCAAAAAAAATGGGGCGACAATTTATGTCAGTGAAAAAAAATATGATATAGATATGGATTATATTATTGTATCAGATGTTAGAAAAAGTATGGCTTTAATTGCTAAAGAGTTTTATAAATTAGATAAACCTTTAACAAAAATAGGTATAACTGGTACCAAAGGAAAAACAACAACTGTTTATTTTATAAAAAATATTCTAGAAAAGCATTTTAAAACAAAAACAGCTTATATTTCTACTATTTCTTATTATACTGGAAAAGAAGTTAAAGAATCTGTAAATACAACACCTGAATCATTAGATTTAAATAAGTATTTTAAGGAAATTGAAGAAAATGGTTTAAGTAGTGTTGTTATGGAAGTATCAAGTCAAGCAGAAAAATTAGATCGTATATATGGACAAACTTTTTCCTATGGAGCATTTTTAAATATTGGTATTGATCATATTTCTAAAACTGAACATGAAAATTTTGATGATTACCTAAATTGTAAAATTAATTTTTTGAAAAAATGTGATAAGGTTTTTGTTTATAAAGAAACAGATTATTTTGATAGAATAAAAAATAGTTTACCTGATAAAAATATTATTACATTTGGTTTTGATGCTTCATGTAATTATGTCATAAAACAAATTGAATCTAATAATGATGAACTTTCTTTTAAGGTTAATGATAAACCTTATAAAATTAAAATAAAAGGGGATTTTAATTGTATTAATGCAAGTTGTGCTATAGCAATATGTAGTGAAATGAAAATAAGTTATGATGATATTTATAATGGTTTATATAATACTTTAGTACCTGGTAGAATGGAATATGTTAAAGACTTTATCTGTCCTATTATAGTGGATTATGCTCATAATAAATTATCAATAGAAACTTTAATTAATTCATTAAGAACAGAATATAAAAATAAAAATTTTAAATTAGTGATGGGTCTTCCTGGTGATAAAGCAAAAAATAGAAGAAGTGAACTTGCTAGTCTTTTTGACAAGTTTAGCAAAGTTTATTTGACTATGGATCATCCAGGGCATGAAGAAGTAGAAGATATTTGTAATGAAGTTATATCATATGTAAATTGTGATACACCATATGAAATAATAACAGATAGAACTTGTGCGATAGATACTTGTATGAAAGAAGCAACAAAAGATGATGTTATTTTAATCCTTGGTAAAGGATCTGAAGACTATCAACTAATTAAGGGACAAAAAATTCCTTATGAAGGTGATATAAAAGTTGTAAATAAAATAATGGAGGATACTTATGGAAAAAATTAGAATTAAAGAAATTAGAGATTTTTTAAATGGTGAATTTATTAATTCTACTAAAAATTATAATATAGATAATATTTCAACCAATAGTAAAGATGTTACTAGTAGTTCTTTATTTATTCCTATAATTGGAGAAAATCATGATGGCCATAATTTTATGGAAGATGCTTATAATAATGGCTGTAAAAACTTTTTAATAGATAAGAATCATACCTTTGATAAAACTGATGTTAATTTAATAAAGGTAGATGATACAACAATTGCTTTAGGAAATCTTGCTTCCGCTTATAAAGAAATGTTTAAAGTAGTATGCGTTGGAGTAACAGGAAGTGTTGGTAAAACATCAACTAGAGATATTATTTATTCTGTTATAAGTAAACAATACAAAACACTTAAAAATGAAGGCAATTTGAATAATAATATTGGTATTCCTAAAACTTTATTTAACCTAGATAAAAGTTATAAAGTTGCAGTTATTGAAATGGGTATGAATCATAAAGGCGAAATTAAATATTTAACTGATATGGTAAATCCTTATATTGCGGTCATTTCTAATATTGGATTATCTCATATTGAAAACTTTGAAAATCAAGAAGAAATTTTTAAAGCAAAAATGGAAATAACTTCTAATTTTAATAAAAACAATATTTTGATAGTTAATGGCGATGATCCTTATTTAAAAAAAGTTAAACCTAAAAATCCTGAATATAGAGTTTATACTTATGGTTTTTCTAAATCAAATGATATTTATTGTACTAATTATGTAATAGGAAAAGACTATATTGATTTTACTTGTATCATTAATTATAACGAAGAGTATTTTAGAATTCCAACTATTGCCAAACATAATATTTATAATGCTATGGCTGCGATACTTGTTGCCATAAACCTTAATATTGGACTTCCTAAAATAAAGGAAGGATTAAGAAATTTTACACTAACTAAAGGAAGACAAACTATTATAGAAAAAAAATATCTAACTATAATTGATGATAGTTATAACGCTAGTTTAGATTCCGTTAAAAGTGCAGTTGATGTTTTAAATAATTTTAAAACAAGAAGAGTTGCTATTTTAGGAGATATTCTTGAAACAGGATCTTATAATGAAGAAATTCACAAAAATATTGGAGCATATCTACCTAAAAAAATTGACTTTTTAATTGCAGTAGGTCCTTCTTCAAAATATATAATAGATGAAGCTATAAAACAAGGATTTAATAAAGATAACATTGTTCATTTTGACACCTATGAAAATCTTTTAACTAACATAACAAAATTACTACAAAAAAATGATACAGTTTTAGTAAAAGCATCTCATGGTATTAAATTATATGAAGTAGTGGAGTATTTAAACAAATTTTATGAATAAACCAAAACTTTTGCTTCACTCTTGTTGTGGTCCTTGTAGCAGTTATGTTCTTTCTTATTTAAAAGAAGATTTTGATATTACTTTACTTTATTATAATCCCAATATTTATCCTAGAAAAGAATATTATAAAAGATATGATGAACAAAAAAGATTAATAAAAGAAATGTTTAATGATGAAATTAAAATTATGAAGTGCAATTACGTTCCTTTAGTTTACTTTTTTAAAGCATTTAAAAGAAGAAAAGATAAAGAAGGACAAAAAAGGTGCCATATCTGTTATGAACTTAGAATGAAAAAATGCGCTAAACTTGCAAAGAAGAATAATTTTGATTACTTTACAACAACTTTATCAGTTAGTCCTTATAAAAATAGTGATGTTTTAAATGAAATAGGTAAATCTTTACAAGATAAGTACCATATTAATTATTTAGAATCTAATTTTAAAAAGAAAGATGGTTATAAAAAATCAATTGAATATTCAAAAAAGTATAACTTATATCGTCAAAACTATTGTGGTTGTAAATATAGTAAGCATTAAAAAATGAACTTAAATTAAGTTCATTTTTTTAAAACCTTTAGAATTTACGATATAATCCAACAACTTTACCTAAAATAGTAATATT
Source organism: uncultured Mycoplasma sp. (assembly GCA_945947035.1). Taxonomy (GTDB): domain Bacteria; phylum Bacillota_I; class Bacilli_A; order RF39; family UBA660; genus CAG-611. The sequence continues at coordinate 12,094 of CAMEXD010000006.1, forward strand.
TTTAAATATTAATGGTTCCATATAATCATTTTCTGGTTGTAATCTAAAATAACCATTTTCTTTATAATAAGTTTTTACTGTTACTTCATTTTCATCAGTCATGGCAACAACTATTTCACCATTTCTAGCAGTATTACATCTTTCTACAATAATAATATCCTTGTCATAAATACCAACATTAATCATAGATTCACCACTTACTTTTAAAGTGAATACTTCTTTTTTTGAACTAACAAGATCAACTGGTAGAGGAAAGTATTCATCAGGCATTTCAATGGCTTCAATAGGACTTCCTGCGGTTATCTTACCAAGAAGTGGAACAGATACTATACCATCATTTTTATCACTATATTCATTAGGTACTAAAAGCTCAATAGTTCTATTTTTTTCAGAATCTTTTCTAATGTATCCTTTTTCTTGTAATTTAGTTAAATGCATTTGAACAGTTGCAGTACTATTAAGATTTACTTTTTGACATAGTTCTCTAACTGTTGGAGCATATCCTTTTTTAGCAATAAATTTCTTTATTTCTTCAAGAACAGCATTTTGTCTTTCTGTTAATTTTTCCATACAACATCTCCTTACAAATCAATATTAACACACAAAGTGTAAAATGTCAAACATTTGTTTATATTTTATTGACCGCAAACAAACATTTGCGTTAAAGTATAATTGTAGAAGGGAGAGATAAGGATTATGAAAAATTTAAAAATTGTTTTATTATTTTATGTTGTTATGTTGGTATTTACATTTATAGTATCAGCAAGGGTGACAAATTTAGAGAGTAAGGAGGATTATTACAAGTATAAAGATAACGTTGCTATTAACTTTTTGGGTTAATTGGTATTTACATTTTTAATTATTTGTAATAGAATATCATTATAAAATTATTTAAATGCGATGATGAAGGTTGGAATCTTCTAGCAATATGGTATGAAAGTGATTCTTTTTAAAAAGAATAAATAAAGTGGGACCGCGGATTTAATTCGTCTTTATATATTGTTTTTAGGAAGAATCACTTTTAAATATATAAAAAAAAGGAGAGAGATTTTATGAAAATGAGTATGGAAGAATTAGTAAATTATTGTAAGAATTATGGTTTTATTTATCAAGGAAGTGAAATATATGGGGGACTTGCAAATACCTGGGATTTTGGACCAGTAGGAATGCAACTTAAAAATAATATCAAAAATGCATGGATGAAAAAGTTTGTTCAAGAAGATATTAATAATGTACCTCTTGATGCTGCAATCCTTATGAATCCAAAAACTTGGGAAGCATCAGGACACATCAAAACATTTTCTGATCCACTAATTGATTGTAAAGAATGTAAATCACGTTTTAGAGCGGATAAACTTATCGAAGAAAAACTTGGCATTGAAGCAGGTGGTATGAAAAATGATGAACTAATCAAGACAATAGATGAAAATAACATTGTTTGTCCAAAATGTGGCAAGAAAAACTTTACTGATATTAGACAATTTAATCTAATGTTTAAAACATTCCAAGGTATAACTGAAGATAGTAAAAGTGTTGTTTATCTAAGACCAGAAACAGCTCAAGGGATTTTTGTTGATTATCTTAATGTTCTAAGAAGCATGAGATTAAAACTTCCATTTGGAATTGGTCAAGTTGGTAAAAGTTTTAGAAATGAAATAACTCCAGGTAACTTTATCTTTAGAGTTAGAGAATTTGAACAAATGGAACTAGAATTTTTCTGTAAACCAGGTACTGAACTTGATTGGTTTAAATATTATAAAGATTTCTGTTATAATTTCTTAGTTTCTTTAGGAATAAATAAAGAAGATTTAAGACTTAGAGATCATTCAAAAGAAGAGTTATCTTTTTATAGTAATGCTACAACTGATATTGAATATAAATTTCCATTTGGTTTTGGAGAACTTTGGGGTATTGCATCTCGTACTAACTATGATTTATCAAAACATCAAGAATATTCAGGTTGCAATATGGAATATTTAGATCCAGAAACTAATGAAAAATATATACCTTATGTTGTTGAACCATCAGTTGGCGTTGAAAGAATGGTTTTAACATTCTTATGTAATGGCATAAAACGTGAAACTTTAGAAAATGGTGATACTCGTGAAGTATTTAAAATTCATCCTTATCTTGCCCCTTATAAAGTTAGCGTTCTTCCATTAATTAAAAAACTTCATAGCGAAAAAGCAAAAGAAGTATATAAGAATTTATCAAAATATTTTTCTTGTTGGTATGATGAATCTGGAAGTATTGGAAAGCGTTACAGAAGAAGTGATGCTCTTGGAACACCATTTGCTATTACAATAGATGATGAAACAATAAATAATAATACAGTAACTTTAAGAGATCGTGATACAATGGAACAAATTGTAATAAAATTAGATGAAGTAAAAAATTATATAAATGAAAAAATAGAATTCTAATTATGACTGAAGAAAGAAAATTAATAATAGAACTTATCAAAATATTTGAAATAACCGATGTTGATTTTTTGGGATTTTCTATAACCAAAGATAATCCTCTTCAATATCACCATATAGTTTTTAAAGAAAAAGGTGGCAAGACAACTCTTGACAATGGGGCATTACTAACTGCTAAAGCTCACTTTATTTTTCATAAAATAGTAAGAAATAATTATATCTTATCTAAAAAAATTACAAGAGAATTTAAAAAATTAAATGAGAGCAAAACACCACCTGATGAAAAATACTTTGAAACTATTAATAATTATCTATTAATTTATGAAGAAAAAAATAAAATGACTAGAAAACGTGTAAAATAAATTACATGTTTTCTTTTTTCTACAAAATTTTCCATAATGATTCGTTATACTAACTATGGTGATTATATGAAAGAATATTATGTGTTTGATATCAAACGTGAATTTGTAAAATTATATGAAAATAAAGCAAGTGATTTGTTTTATATTTTTAATCGTATCTACTATATGAAAGAAATAGATAAGATGTATGGTTATAATTTATTTGAACAAATGAGTAATTTTTTTGATAAGAAAAAAATAAATGAATATCTATATGATAAATACAAAGATAAAATTATGTATTCATATTCTAACAATGAACATATTATAAATAACTTATTTTTAAATGAAATAAGTATTTTAAAAGTAAAAAGTTCTAATATTAGAATTGAAACTAATAGCGATGAATGTACATTTTTAGAAGATTTAAAAAATTACAATCCTAACTTTTTTGTCTGCAATTTTAAAGAACAAGAATATTTCTTTGTTAAGAATAAAAAAATTGAAAATAAAACAATTTAGTTTGTGTGAAAAAATTAAATATTACAATTTGTAATATCTTTTTTTTAAAATATTTCCTTTTATGTGTTAAAATAAAATATGCAGGTGATATTATGGCTTTTATAAAAGGTAATTTTAAAAAATATATATTTAAATCAGATAAAGGATACACTGTAGGTCTTTTTAAGATTAAAGATACTAGTTCTGATTTAGAAAGTTATAAAGGTAAAACAATAACTTTTACTGGTTATTTTGATGATTTAAATGAAAGTGATATATATATTTTAAATGGTAATTTTGTTGAACATGAAAGATATGGAGAGCAGTTTTCTACATCTTCTTATGAAATTACTTTACCAAATGATAAAGATAATGTCATTGATTTTTTATCAAGTAATTTATTCCCAGGAATAGGAGTGAAAAAGGCAGAACAGATAGTTAAAGTTTTAGGATCAAATTGTTTGGAAGTAATTTTAAATAATCCAGATAACTTATATTTAGTTCCTAAAATAACTAAGAAACAAAAAGAAACAATCGAAGTTAATTTAAACAAATATGAACAAAGTTATAAAACAATTGTTGAATTAAATAAATGTGGTTTTTCTACTAAAGATTCTCTTCTTATTAATAGTAAATACAAAGAAAAATCTCTTGATGTTGTAAATGAAAATATCTATACTTTAGTAGATGATATCCCTGAATTATCTTTTAAAAAAATAGATAGTTTAAGAAGCAACTTTAATATTACTGATGTTGATATTAGAAGAGTAGAACAAGGTATTAAATATGTTTTAGAAGAAGTATCATACACTTTAGGTAATACTTATTTTTCAATAAATGAAATAGTAGGTTATACTAAACGTGCTTTGTTTATTTTTGATGGAGAAAAAATATATGAAGGAATAAACAATTTAATTATAAAAGAGGAAATAATAAAAGTAGAAGATAAATATTTTTATTATAAAATGTATGAGGCAGAAAATTATATTGCTAAAAGAATATTTAATCTTGCAAATAATATGAGTCTTGGTTTTGTAAATGATAAAGATATAAAAAAATTAGAGGAATATTATGATATTTCTTATAACGATGATCAAAAACATGCCATAAAAGAAGCATTATCTAATAATTTTTTAGTGATAACTGGAGGACCAGGAACAGGAAAAACAACAATAATTAAAGCAATATGCAAACTTTATCAAGATTTAAATGGTTTTGATATTAATGCTTTAATGGAAAATCTTGCTCTTTTAGCACCAACTGGTCGTGCAGCAAAAAGAATTGCAGAACAAACTCTTTTAAAAACATCAACAATTCATAGGTTTTTAAAGTGGAACAAAGAAGATAATACTTTTAATGTTAATGAATATAACAAAAGTAATGTTAGATTTGTCATTATAGATGAATCTAGCATGATTGATACTTATCTTTTATATAACTTACTTTTAGGTTTAAAAGAAAACACTAAAATTATTTTAATTGGAGATTATAATCAATTACCAAGTGTAGGACCTGGTCAAATTTTAAAAGATATTGTTGAAAGTGATTTGGTAAATATCATAAAATTAAATAAATTATATCGTCAAGAAGAAACGAGTAATATAAATCTTCTTGCTTATAATATTAATAATGGCAATTTTTCATTGGATCTATTTAATACATCAGATGATCTTATCTTTAAAGAATCATCTAGTGATAAATTAAAAGATTATCTAAAAGAGTATATTTTAAAATATAAAGATATGTCATTTAATGATTTTATTACTTTAGCACCTATTTATAAACAAGAAAATGGTATTGATGATCTAAATTATTTTATGCAAGAAATACTTAATCCTAAAAGTTTTAATAAAAATGAAATAGTAATTGATGGTGTTTTATATAGAGAAAATGATAAAGTAATAGAACTTGTCAATATGGTTGATGATAATGTCTTTAATGGTGATATTGGTAAAATATTAAGAATAAAAAATACAACTCCTAAAGAAGTATTAATAGATTTTGATTCTAATATTGTAAAGTTTACTCCCACGACATTTAATAATTTTAGTTTAGGATATACCATAAGTATTCATAAATCGCAAGGAAGTGAATTTGATACTGTTATAATTCCTGTATTAAATAAATATAGTAATATGTTATATAAAAAACTTATTTATACTGCAACAACAAGAGCTAAGAAAAAACTTATTTTAGTAGGAGAAATAGATGCTTTAAAAAGAGCTATTTATAATGATAGAGAAAGTACAAGAAAAACAAATTTAAAAGAATTTTTAAAAGATTGTATTAAATAATAAAAACATTCCATAATAATGATGGAGGATTTATTATGAAAGAAATGAAAAAAATGGCTTATACTATGATTGGCGGTATGGTTGTAGGTTTAACTAGTGCATATTTTGCAATGCCAAAAAATATAAGACAAGAAATTAAAGACGCAGTTATGAATATGGCTAGTAAAAAGAAATCTTGCAATTGCCCAACTAATAATCATAGTCATTAATTTAGATACACTTGATATACATCAGGTGTTTTTTTGTTGTAAATAATAAATAATTATTTTTTTTTAATTAATTTAATGGTATAATTTGGATGGAGGGATATTATGAAAAACGATAAAGACAAAATAAATTATAAAAATTTAAATGAAGTAATTAGTTTATCAAAAGAAATATTAAAAGTATTTTTTGTTACAATGATAGTATTAATTATAATTGGAGTTATACTAATTTTTAGAGAATTAAATATTTTTTCATTTATTCTTAAAATTTTAGGAGTAATCGCACCATTTTTTATTGGACTTTTAATTGCTTGGATATTAGATCCTATGGTAACATATTTACAAAAGAAAAATGTTAAAAGAATAATAGGTACAATTGTTGTATTTTGTGGTTTTACTATTATTTTATACATATTGTTTAGACTTATTATACCTATGTTATATACTCAAATAAATGATTTTGTATCAATGATACCATCACTTTTATTGGAAGTAAAAAATTTTATAAGTGGTGTAATTGACAAATTATCAACTGGTGGTATTGATTTATCTAATATAGAAACTAATATATATAAGTCACTAGAAACTTTAGGAACAAATCTTACAACAACACTTCCTACTAACATGTTTAATTTTGCAAGTAATTTTGTTTCAAGTATTGGTACCTTTTTCATTGGTCTTTTAGTAGGATTTTACTTATTAGTTGATTTTGATTCTATTAAACATTTATTAGATATTATTCCTAAAAAATATCATAGAGATATTATAACTTTAGCATCTAAACTTAATGATGCCTTTAAAAAGTTTATTCAAGGAACTTTACTTATTTCATTAGCAATAATGATAATATCTGCGATTGGCTATGGTCTTGTTGGACTTCCATCACCACTTTTATTTGGACTTATCTGTGGTATTACTAATATTATTCCATATATTGGTCCATGGATTGGTGGAGCAATCTGTGTTATAGTTGGTTTTACTGTAAGTCCTATGGTTGGAATATTGTCTGGTGTTATTGCTTTTGCAGTACAACAAATTGATTCTGTAATTTTACAACCATTAATTATGGGAAAAACAATGAAATTACATCCAGTAACGATTATGATTGGTCTTTTAGTATTTGGTTATTTCTTTGGTATTATTGGAATGATTTTTGCAACACCAATAATCGCTGGACTTAAAATAATTATCAATCATATTGATGAAAAATATGAAATAATGGATAAAATAAAGCAAAAATAATTATTTAAAGGAGTACTTATGAAAAATATTGTAGTAGCAATAGATGGCCCAGCAGGAGCAGGAAAAACAAGTATAGCAAAAATATTAGCAAAAGAATGTAATTTAACAATGATAGATACAGGAGCAATGTATCGTTGTGTTGCTTTAAAAGCAATAGAAAATAATATAACAGATGAAGAAAAAATAATAGAACTTACTAAAAATATAAAAATAGAATTTGTAAATGATAAAGTTTATCTAGATGATATAGATGTTACTTTAAAAATAAGAAGTAAAGAGGTTAATGATATAGTATCTCCAATATCATCTATTGTTGAAGTTAGAAGAATTCTTGTTGAAATGCAAAGAAAATTATGCGAAGGTAAAGATGTTATTATGGAAGGAAGAGATATAACAACAGTAGTACTTCCTAATGCTAATTATAAGTTTTATTTAGATGCAAAGATAGAAGAAAGAGCAAAAAGAAGATATAAAGAACAAAAAGAAAAAAATATGGATATCAGTTATGAAGAAATACTTGAAAATATAGAAAAAAGAGATTACAATGATATGCATAAAAAAGAAGGTTCTTTAACTATTGCTAAAGATGCTGTATATATTGATACAACAAATATGACAATTGATGAAGTTGTATCTAAAATGAAAAACATAATAGGAAGTGAAAACTATGAATCTTAGAGAGTTATACATAAATTATTTTGTAAGTAAAGGACACAAACAAATTCCAAGTGCTCCAGTTGTACCTGAGAATGATCCATCAGTTTTATTTAATACCGCAGGAATGCAACCTCTTGTACCTTATTTGCTAGGTGAAGTACATCCTTATGGTACAAGACTTTGTGATTATCAAAAATGTGTTAGAACAAATGACTTGGATGAAGTTGGTGATACAACTCACCATACCTTTTTTGAAATGTTAGGCAATTGGAGTTTGGGAGATTACTTTAAAGAAGAAGCTATACCATTAAGTTATGAATTTTTAACTAAAGTTTTAAATATTCCCCAAGAACGTTTAGCTGTAACCTTATTTAGAGGTAATACTTTAGTACCAAAAGATGAAACATCTTATAATATTTGGAAAAGTCTTGGTATAAAAGATTCTAGAATTAAATTTTTATCTGAAGAAGATAATTGGTGGCCTAATATGGAACTTACTGGACCATGTGGACCAGATACTGAAATATTTTATTTTAGAAGTGATGATGAAATACCAGTTGATTTTGATCCAAATGATGATAGATGGGTTGAAATCTGGAATAATGTTTTTATGGAATATTATCATAATGCTGATGGTACTTTTAGTGAATTACCTAAGAAAAACGTTGATACTGGAATGGGATTAGAACGTACTACTGCTATTTTAGAGGGCGTTAACGACAACTATTTATCAAGTGTTTTTAAAGATGTAATTGATTTAATATGCGATATTTCAAATCTTCCTTATTCTGGTAATGAAAAAAGTATGAGAATTATTGCAGATCATATAAGAACTGCAGTATTTATAAGTGCAGATTATTCATCAATTAAACCATCTAACACTGATCAAGGTTATATTTTAAGAAGACTTATAAGACGTATGATAAGACATGCTAAAAAATTAGGTATCGATATAAATAGTAATTTTGAAGAAAGACTTGCTCTTCTAATTATAGAAAAGTATCAAAAATATTATAAAGAATTAAGTGATAATAAAGATGTTGTATTAAATGTTTTAAAAGAAGAAAAAAATAAGTTTAATAAAACATTAGAAAAGGGCTTAAAAGTATTTAATAAATGCACTTTAGATAATCAAAATATTGATAAAGAAACTGCTTTTCATTTGTACGATACATATGGTTTTCCAATTGAATTAACTGAAGAGCTTGCAAGTGAAAAAGGCTTAAAAGTTGATATAGATGGTTTTAATGAATTATTTAAGAAACATCAAGAATTATCAAGAACAGCTTCCGCTGGTAAATTTAAAGGTGGTTTATCAGGAAATAGCAAAAAAGAAATAGAATATCATACTGCAACACACCTTTTAAATGCAGCTTTAAAAAAAGTTTTGGGAGATTCTGTTCATCAAAAAGGAAGTAATATAACTGAAGAACGTATGAGATTTGATTTTTCTTGGAATGCTAAAATGACTCCAGAAGAAATAAAAGAAACTGAAGATTTGGTAAATAAATATATTAGTGAAAAAATAGATGTTGAAATTTTGACAATGGACAAAGAAGATGCTATAAAAAGTGGTGCTGAATGTATGTTTATTGAAAAATATCCAGATGTTGTTACTGTTTATAAAATAGGTGATGTATCTATGGAATTATGTGGTGGACCTCATGTAAAAAATACTGGTGAACTAGGACATTTTAAAATTATAAAAGAAGAATCATCATCTTCTGGAGTAAGAAGAATTAAAGCTATTTTAGAGTAAAAAAAGTTTAGTTTGTTCTAAACTTTTTTATATGTAAACTTTTGTTTGTTCGCCTTTACAATTTCTTAAAATTATTATAAACTTATTATAGTTAAGGAGTAGTTTTTATGTCAAAGTGGGATAGTGAATATATTAAATTATGTAAAAAAATTTTAACCGAAGGAGTTGAAGTTCCAAATCGTACTGGTACTAATAGTATCAAAATACCAGGATATTTTTTAGAATTTGATTTGCAAGAGGAGTTTCCAATTTTAACGACAAAGCAGTTGTTTTTTAAGAATGCTATTACTGAGATGATGTGGATATATCAAGCTAAATCTAATGATGTTAGATGGTTAAAAGAAAGAGAAAATCACATTTGGGATGAATGGGAAATAGATTGTGATGGCTATTGGAATGCAACTCAAATGTTGCCCAATAAAGATGGGGTATTAGAAAAAACTTTAGTTAAAAAATTTTTTGGTAAAGAGTATGCTCATACTATTGGAACTGCTTATGGTTATATTGTTAATCATTATAACCTAACAGATAAAATACTTGATACAATTAAAAATAATCCAAGAGATAGAAGATTAGTAATTTCTCTTTGGCAAGATAAATATTTAGATACTGCAGTTTTACCATCTTGCGTTTGGTCAACAGAATGGGATGTAACAGGAGATAAAATAAATCTATTTGTACATCAAAGAAGTTGTGATGTTCCACTTGGACTTCCATTTAATGTAACGCAATATGCAGTATTATTATCGTTAATTGCACATTGTACTAATCTAAAACCAGGTAAGATTTATTGGTCAATTAAAGATCCACATATTTATGTTAATCAAGTCGATGGTATTAAAGAACAAATAAAAAGATTTGATACTTTAGAAGATTTACCTGCTCCTAAATTATGGATAAATCCTGAAATTAAAGACTTTTATAAATTTGATAATTCAAAAGAATTAAAAGATATTAAAATAACTGGTTATAAACATCATGGTAAAATAGAATTTAAAATATCACAGTAGGGGAAGTGTTATGATGAAATTAAAGATGATCGCAGCAGTAGGAAAAAATAATGAACTTGGAAAAAATAATGATTTAATTTGGCACTTAAAAGAAGATTTAAAGTTTTTTAGAGATATAACTATTGGCCATACTGTAGTTATGGGAGAAAATACTTTTTTATCACTTCCAAAACTTCTTCCAAATAGAAAGCATATTGTTTTATCAAAAAGTGATAAAACTTTTCCTAATGAAGTTGTAGTATTTCATGATTTTAATGATTTTTTAAATGCCTATTGTAATAGCAATGAAGAAATATTTGTAATAGGTGGTGGCATGATTTATAAGTTATTTATCGATTATGTTGATGAAATATATTTAACAGAAATAGATGATGAAGACAAAGATGCAACAGTATATTTTCCAGAATTTAATAAGGAATTATTTACTAAAGATTTACTATGTAGTCATGAAGATAATGGTTTAAATTATAACCACGTTTTATATAGGAGGAAGTAGTTATGGGAAAACTTATCTTAATCGAAGGAACTGATTGTTCAGGAAAAGAAACACAAAGCAAATTATTAGTAGAAAAATTAAACAAACGAGGTATTAAAGCAACTTATTTTACTTTTCCTTATTATGATAGTCCAACTGGTAAAATAGTAGGAGGTCCTTATCTTGGCAAAAAAAAAATAGGTGATTCTTATTTTGTGGAAGGTGCAAGTAAAGTTCCTGCGAAAGTTGCAAGTCTTTACTTTGCGGCAGATCGTCTTTATAATTTGGACTATTTAAAAAAATTATTAGATGAGAACGAATATGTAATTTTAGATCGCTATGTCTATAGTAATATGGCTCACCAAGGTGGAAAAATAGAAACAAAAGAAGAAAGATTTGCTATGTATGATTTTTTATATGAACTTGAATTTAATATGCTAGGTTTAATAAAACCAGACTTAGTTATCTTTTTACATATGCCATATTTATATGCTAGTATCTTAAAACAAAATAGAACATATCTTGATGGTCATGAAAAAGATGCAAACCATTTAAAAAATGCTGAAAATGCTTATCTTGAATTATCTGATCGTTACAATTTTTCCTATGTTGTTTGTGTAAAAGATAATGAAATAAGAAATATAGATGATATAAATGAAGAATTATACAATAAAATATTAAATAATAAGTAAAAGCTGCAAAATTATGCAGCTTTTCTATTTATACCAAACATTGAACCTAACATACTAAATACAATAATTAAAATAGCAAATAGCATAAATTGCCATGAAAGCATTCTAAATATAAGTGCTAAAATAAAACATAATAAAGCAAAAATAAGTCCAAATTTGATACCACTTTGATATCCTTTTCTTGGTGCATTTTTACCAATGTAGAATCCTCCGATTAAAGGAGATATTGCAGTAATTACCAGTTTTAAGATATTTATTACTGAATCACTTAATAACTCAAAATAATTAAGAATAGAAATAATTAAAGTAAAAATAACAATGGCTCCTAAAGTAAAACCAAGTGCTATAAGATATTTTTTTAAACTCTCCATAAATTCTTCACCTAATTAAATATATGTTTTTGCATAATAATTTATTATTTATTTCACTATATATTTAGGTGATGTTTATGATTATTATAAAACTTTTGTTAAATCTTGTTTTAATCGTTTTTTATTTAAAAATAAATCATAATAAGTATTTAAATCAATTTACAACAACTGATTTTTTAAGTATTATTTTAAATATTGTTGTAATAGTGTTATCTTTGACAAATAATATATCTATTTTTATTAATATTATTTTATCTTTTATTATTATTTTATTTAATTATAGTTGTAATTACTTTTTTGAAACAATAAAAGTAAATTATGATGGTAAAAAAATACTTTTAAATAATGATAACAATTTAATTGAAGCAATAAAAGACATTAGAATTAAAAGATTAAGAACTATTTTGAAAAAATATAATTTATAATACTTTTTTCATAACTTTATATTGATGGATTGTTATATATAAAAAGCTTATAAAATAAGAAATTATAATAGGATACATACCAATATCAAGATATGATAAGAAAAATAGTAAACCAATTTTTATAATTGAACCAATCAAGTTTGATGTGAAAATTGTTTTGGATTTATTAATTGTTTGTAAGATACTACTTAACGGTCCTAAAATATAGGAAATGAAAAACAAGATTGAAGCAAGTCTTAGATAGTTTGCTCCTATAGTTGTTTTATAAATCAAATTAAGAGAAAACTCGGGAAATAAAAATAGAAATATACAAAATGGTAAACCAATTAAAACAGAGTATAAAAGTGATTGTTTAATTCTTCTTTTAACCTCTTTAATATTTTTTTTGGTATAATTTCTGGTAATTTCTGGCAAAAGAGCGCTAGATATTGCACCAGTTAAAAAGTTTGGCATCATAATAATTGGAAAAACGTATCCTGTTATTATTCCATATTCATAGGTTATATAATTATTGTCATATCCTAATTTTAAAAAGACAAATGTTAAAATGATTGGTTCCAAAAACAAACTAATACTTGATATTAATCTACTTAAAGTTGTGGGAATACTTATTGCAAAAATATCTTTTATATATGTAGGATCTGGTTTTATGTATTCTTTTTTAATAGTTAAGTTTTTAGGAATAAAGAATAAGAATACTAAAATTGAAGTAAGTTCACTTACAACATTAGTTAAAACAAGAAAAGAAACAGCAAAAATCAAGCTTTTTTCTAACAAATAAGGAGTTATTAGAGCAATTAAAATAATTCTTACAATTTGCTCTACAATATTTGATAAAACATGGGGAAACATTTTTTGTTTGCCAAAAAAGTATCCTCTTAGAATACTTGAAGTTGTAATAAAAGGAAGAGTAATAGCAATTGATAAAATAGGGTAGAATAAGTTTTCATTTTGTAAGAGATTACCCGCAATAAAATTGGCTGAAATAAAAATTACAATTATTAGTAAAAAATCAAATATTAAAGCAATTGGAATTATTCCAAGAACTATTTTTTTATTATTTCTTACATCTTCAGCAACAAGTTTTGATATAGCGGTTGGTAGAGATAAACTTGCTATTGTTATAAACAAATTAAAGGTAGGATTAATGAGCATGTAAAGACCTGTTCCAACAACTCCAACAGTTCTAGTTGTAATAATTCTAATTACCATCCCTAAAACTTTAGTAAGAAGTCCTCCGACAACTAAAATAATGGTTGATTTAATAAACTTTTCTTTAAAATTAATTTTCATAGTAAAAATATATGAAAAAAATATGAATTAATGTTTAAAATGTTTGTATATTTGATGTTAGATGATAGGCAAAATTTTTTGTCTTTTTTTTTGACAAAAATTATGATATTATAGTGTTGTATGAAACTTAAGGAGGTAAAAAATATGGATGAAAATGATTTTGAAGAAGAAAGTAACGGATATGAAGAGCAAAACTCATCTTACAGTTTTCCAGGATTTGGTACAGGAAAAACTAATTATGATAAAAATAATGTAAATGTTAATGATACAAATGATGTTAATACAACAACAACTGGAAGTCCATCAAATAATGTAAGTGGTTCTAATAATATTCCTCAACCTGCTTCAACATCTTCAAATGTTCCTAGAGGAACTAATAGTTTGCCTCCGCAAAACAATAGTGGATTAACGTCTGGAAATAAAGATAATAATGATAAAAATGATGAAAATAGTTTGAAACAAAATATGAAAAATCAAAGCCAAAATAAAAAACCTGTTTCAAACGAAGATTCAAAAGAAAAAGAAAAGGATGATAAAAAGTCAAACGATAATAAAAGTAAAAATGGCGATAGTTCATCAAACAAAAATAATAATAATAATAACAATAATACTTCAAGCGATTCATCTGATAATTCTTTAAAAGATAAACTTAAACCTGGAAATATTGGAAAAAATTTAGGTCTTGGCGCTTTAAATAAAATGGGACAAGGTGCAAAAAATAAAGCACGTGACATGCAAGGAGAAGATGCACCAACAGACGAAGATAGTCCTGTTGTTGCTAGTTTGAAAAGTGCGGGAGGAAATTTTGCTAAATTTATTTTATTTATTATAAGACATCCTTATGTTGCAATAATAGGCGGCATTATCATTATAGTTCTTTTTCTACTGATTTTTTTTGCAGTATCGACAAGTAGTATTTTTAGTGGTAGAAAATATGGTGGTTGGTATTGCAATATGTATTCACCAACAACTAGTTCTAATCCAGGAGAAGTAACATCATTTTATACTTGGAGAATTTGGAATAAATCTGCTGATGCTCATAAAGGAATAGATATATCATATGGCTCTAAAGGAGCACAAATACTTGCAACTCATGATGGAAATATTGCTGAAACCAATTATGAAATTGAAGGTGGAAAAGATGGAGAATATGGAATATATATAAAAATAGATGATCCAAAAGAAAAAGATGATAAAAAATATCGTACTTATTATGCCCATCTTTGTAGTTTGGAAGAAGAAAGAGAATTAAAAGAATCTTGTGAAGCAGGAGAGTATACTGGATGTGATAATAAATGCCAAGAAATACAAAATGATGATGGTTCAATTACATATAACTATATTTGGTCATGTGGCAAAAGTGAAAAAGATTTTGAATCTTTAATTAACAAATTAAAAGTTGGGACTGCTGTAAAAAAAGGTGATGTTATTGGATATGTTAGCGATACTGGATATAGAAGTGCTTCTTGTGATTTTCATGTTCATTATGAAACACAAGCCAATAAAAATTATGATACTCCAGATGAAGGTTATGTCGCAGAAAGTCCAAATAGATATTTTAATATAGATGATTCATCAATTGGTTGTGATCCTGTTTTAAGTAGTGGTGAATTTGCAACACCGATGGATAAAATTGAAAAATGGGAATGTGAAAAACCAATTATTATTGATGATAAAGAAGATGAAATTTTTAAATATTGCGATGAAGAAAAAGAAATAACACCAGAAGAAAATAGATTTAAAGGAACTATTGGAATTAAAAATGATGAAGGCGATTATATATATACCGAAGGATTAGGAACTTATGTTGGAAGTATATGTGGATATGAAGCAAAACCAACTTATTATGGAAAAGAAAAACAATGTGCTGCAGGTGTTTATAACTATTATGAAAGCTTTTTAATGGGTGCTGATAGTGATACTTGGAATAAATTTCAAAGTATTAAAGGAAATGCAATAGATTATTGGAATAATAACGCTTCTCTTGGAACAAATGGATTTAAAACAAGCAGTGAACCATCAGCGGGATCAGTTTGGGTAACTTCTTATAGCAAATCAAAAGACGCTAATGGTAATTCTTATGGTCATATTATGGCAGTAACTAAAGTTGAAGGTAATAATGTTTATGTGTATGAATGTAATGGATACACATCAAAAACTTGTGGAAATTATACTTATACAAAAGATGAATTGGCTAGTAAAAAAGGTTTTATGGGTTATATTAATATAATTGAAGAGGGCGATGATTGCTGATGCATAAAAAAATGTATATATTTATTATTGTATCTATCTTATTATTAACAGGATGTAATGCTAATTTTAATGTAAAAATAGAAGATAATATGATAAAACAAGAAGCATTAATTAATATGACAAATAGTGAAACAAATGGAAAATATGTAGTAGATGCTTTATCAGATATGGTTCTTGATGTTGAAAATGATTCTGAGTTTTTAGGGTATTTTACAATAATAGGAAACAAAAAATCAAATCCTTTAAATGCAAGTATTAATTATAATCTGAATAATTATGATTTTGATTACGCTCTTTCATTTTGTTATGATAATCAAAATATCACATATAATAACAATATCTTAACAATTTCTGCCAACAATTTTAATTGTTTTCAAAAATACAATATAATTAATGGCATAAATATTAATGTCACAACAGGATATAAAGTTTTAGAACATAATGCAGATAGTGTTAATGGTAATACTTATACTTGGAATATAAATAAAAATAACTCTAATAATATAAAACTTAGTCTTGATACAACAATAGATGAAATAAAACAAAATGAAGAACAAAAACAAGAAAATAAAAAAAACATCACGTTAATAGTAGGAATAACAATTGGTTCCTTAATATTAGGTTTAGCAATAGCAATGTATATTATGTATCAAAAAAATAATAAAATTTAAAAAATGTATAAAAAAAATAATTCTTTCCATTATATAAATGGGAGGAATTTTTATATGAAAAAGTTTTTATTAAGCTTATGTTTAGTAATATCAATTGTTTTACTTTCTGGTTGTACTATGGATAATACTCCTACTAAAAAGGTAGAAAATTATCTTAATAATTATAAAACTTTAAACAATGATGTATTAACTCAATTAGACGAAACTATTAATCTTGATACAATGATGAGTGCAGAACAAAAAAACAATTACAAAGATGTCTTAAAACGTCAATATCAAAATTTAACATATGAAGTAAAAGACGAAGTAGTAAATGGTGATTCTGCAACTGTTACTGTTGAAATTGAGGTTTATGATTATTATAAAATGAACAAAGAAAGCGATATTTATTATCAAACTGCACCTGATGAATTCAAAGATGAAAATGGTAATATAGTAGAATCAAAATATATTGATTATAGACTAAATAAATTAAAAACCTATAATGAAAAAGTAAAATATACTATTGATTTTTATTTGAAAAAAGTAGATAAAACTTGGGTTTTACAAGATATAAGCGAAGATACTAGACAAAAGATTCATGGATTATATGCTTATTAAAAGGAAATAATTAAATTTAGAATTATTTCTTTTTTTTAAAATAAAATTTATTAGTGGTGAATTTATATGAAAAAAATTATAGTTTTTGTAATTGCTTTTTTTGTTTTTTCTAACCAGGTTTTTGCATCTAGTATTGTTATGGATATGGATAGTAATAGAGTTTTATATAAAAATAATAGTGATGAAAAAGCATTGATTGCATCAACCACAAAAATAATGACAGCACTTCTTGCTATAGAATCTAATAGATTAGAAGAAATTGTAAAAATAGGCGATGAAGTTTTAAGTATGTATGGTTCAAACATTTACATTGAAAAAAATGAAGAAATGCTTCTTTTAGATTTAGTATATGGACTTATGCTTAGAAGTGGCAATGATGCATCAGTTTCTATTGCTAAATTTGTCTCAGGAAGTGAAGAAAAATTTGTCAGTGATATGAACGAAAAAGCCAAAGAAATAGGGATGAAAAATACAATCTATGAAAATCCAAATGGACTTGATGATGAAACAAAAAACTATTCAACAGCATATGATTTATGTCTTTTATATTCTTATGCTTATAAGTATCCTATATTTAAAACAATCGTAGGTACAAAATACTATAATACAACTTCATCATTAAAAGCTTACTCTTGGAAAAACAGAAATGAACTTTTATTTAATTATGAATATGCAACTGGTGGAAAAACAGGGTATACTCCAGATGCTGGTAGAATACTAGTATCAAGTGCCTCTTACAATGATATTAATTTATGTATTGCAACCATTGATAAAAATTCTTATCTTTATGATTTTCATGAACAAAAATATGATTATGTATTTAGTAATTACAAAAAATATAAAATATTAGATAAAGATAATTTTTATGTAGATAAAAATACTAATACTTATCTTGATCATGATTTTTATTATACTTTAACTGAAGATGAGTATAATAGACTTGATATCAAAGTCAATTTAGAAGATAAAAAAGACAACATTTTAGGCAAAGTAATTGTAAGCTTTGACGATGAAATAATTGATTCTAATACTATTTATATTTTAAAAAAAGATCAAAGTGATTTTTTTAATAAAATAATAGAGTTTTTTAAATCAATATTGCCTTTTTTTGAATAATCAATTATAATTTATAAAAAGGTGATTGATTATGGAACGAATTCAAAAAATAATTGCAAGTTCTGGATATACTTCAAGAAGAAAAGCAGAAGAATTTATAAAAGAAGGAAAAGTATTTGTTAACGGAAAAAAAGTTGATGAATTAGGATATAAAGTATCAAATAATGATATAATCACAATAAATGGTGAAGTTATAAATCAAGATAATAAATGTTTTTGTTATTACCTTTTAAATAAACCACGTGGCGTAATTTCATCAACAAAAGATGAAAAAAACAGAAAAACTGTTGTAGATTTAATTGATACCAAAGAAAGAATTTATCCAGTTGGAAGACTTGATTATGATACAACAGGTCTTTTAATACTTACTAATGATGGTAATCTATCAAATATTTTAACTCATCCTTCAAATAAAATAGACAAAACATATCTAGCCAAAGTTACAGGACTTTTTAAAGTACTTGATTTAAAAAAAATGGAAAAAGGTGTTTATATTGATGGATTTAAAACTAGTCCTTGCAAAGTAAAAATAAAATCATTTGATAAAAAAAGTAATACATCTAAAGTTGAAATAACAATTCATGAAGGAAAAAATCATCAAGTAAAAAAGATGTTTAATAGCTTAGGTTATGATGTTTTAAAATTAAAAAGAGAAAAGTATGCCTTTCTTACACTTGATGGATTAAAGTCAGGTGAATATAGAAAACTAACCCCTAAAGAAGTAAAAATTTTATATAGTTTAGCTAACAAAAAAAAGGAAAATTAATTCCTTTTTTTATTCTTCTTCAAGATTTATAGCACCAGTTGGACAATTATCAGCAGCTGTTTTTACATCATCTTCTAAATTTTCATCAACTAAGTTTTTTTTACAACAAGCAACACCATCATCTTGAAGTTCAAACATATCAGGCACTAAAGAAGCGCAAGCTCCACACCCAATACATAAATTTTCTACTACTTTTGCTTTCATAACTTCCTCCTTATAAAATTATAACAGATAAAAAAAATAATTACTATTGTTTTTTTGAAAAATATGATATACTTAAGTAGAAAATAGGTGATTTATTTATGAATAGTAGAATGGACAAATATGAAAATAACAATATACCAACTTCTAGAACCTTAAAAAACAAAAATTTATATGAGGAAATAGATAGAATTGATGTTGGTTATGTTGATTTGAATTCATCTAATGTATTTGAAATACCAAGCGATTCTAATAGAACAATTAAAACAAGAGAGGATTATAAAAGATACCATGATTTAGAAGGAATATTACCGATTTCTAAAGAAGAAAAATCATCAGTTTTAGTTAAAGAAAAAGAAGAAAGAATATATGACATTGATGAAATACTAAAAAAAGCTAAAGAAGAATTACATGAAGAAGAAACAAAAAAAAGACTACTTAATACCGAATATAATATTTTAACTAAACTTGATTTAGAAAATATTAAAAAACTAGAAAGTAATAATTTAAAAGAAGAAGAACTTAGAAAAATAGTAGATGAAGTTTATCCAAAAAAAGAACAAATAGATAACA
Source organism: uncultured Mycoplasma sp. (assembly GCA_945947035.1). Classification (GTDB taxonomy): domain Bacteria; phylum Bacillota_I; class Bacilli_A; order RF39; family UBA660; genus CAG-611. Next base: position 31,960 of record CAMEXD010000006.1, read on the forward strand.
ATGAAGAATTATTTGCTGATTTAAAAGAAGATGATTTACAAAAAGAAATATTTGACAAAGAAACAGAAAATGTTTCCGTAATTAAACCTAAATTAGAAAAAGAAGAAAAAGAACTACAAAAAACAATTATAGATACAACCATTGATACTGAATTATTTAGTGTTCCTAAGAGCAATAAAGTTATAACAACTATAGTTATTATTGTCGTAATTTCAATTTTAGGAGTTGGCGCTTATTTGTTATTAAAATATTTTAATGTAATTTAACATTTTTATCTTTATTATTTAATAGTATTTAGTATGACACGTATGAAATTAAAAAACAAAAAAAGTTATTTAAGTAGATTAAAAAGGGTAATATTTATTATTCTTTTAATTAGTATAACTTTTTTTATTATTGTAAGAAAACCAATATCTTATATATCAGATTTTTTTCTAAATTATGCCCAAATTGAAGCAACAAAAATGATTTCTTCAATAATAAATTCATCGTCTTCAAGTGAAGATTTTGATAAGATATCTTTTGATAATTTATATTATATAACAAGAAGTAGCGAAAATGAAATCGAGATGATTGATTATAATTTGGCTGCAGTTAATGAATTGCTTGATGAAATAACACTAAATATTCAAAATAATTTAGAAAAAATAGAAGAAAAAGAAATATTATATATACCTTTTGGAATTATATTTAATAATCCATTTTTAAATAATCTTGGTCCTAATATTCCGATTAAACTAAAATTAATAAGTTCTGTTTTAACAAATGTTAATACTAAATTAAGCGATTATGGTATAAATAATAGTTTGATAGAGATTAGTATAAATATTGAAGTAAGGGCAAAAGTATTGCTTCCTATTTCTTCTAAAGATATAATTGTGACTAATGATATTCCTATATCTTACAAGATAATAACTGGAAAAATACCAGAATATTATAGTGGATTAATATCAAAAAAATCAAATCTTTATCAAATTCCACTTGAATAATCTATAATTAAATTATATAATTTTCTTGAGAAGAATTATTCCTTATAAATAGTGCTTTTTATTTGGAATGACTTCACAATGTAATTTTTATTATATGCATAATAAAAAAATAAATAGAAAGGAATCAATTAATATTTCTATAAAATTGATTATGAGTGATATCTGATGGAAATTATACTAAATGGCATTAAATATGAGTTGGAAAAAGATCCGTTTAATTCTTTTAATATGTCTTTAATAGAGGATAAAATTACTGACTATTTTACAAGCTTTGATTATATATTTGGCGATTTTTCTTATGGAAAGGTTAGATATAAAGGATTTTATAAAAGTAATAATAAAAATGCGTCAAAAATAAATGATATAAAATATTTAGATAGTTATATAAAAGATTATTGTGCTTATGGTTGTAAATGGTTTTTGCTAAAAAAAATATAAAAAACACTAAAATTGTTGTTTTTTTTATTTTATTATGATATTATTGTATTGTATAGAATATAGGAGGCTAAGTTATTTATGGATGAAAAAAGAATCTTAACAATAAATAAACCTGATGGAAGTAGTGAACAAGTTGAAGAAGTAATTTCATTTGAATTCGACGATACAAAAAAACAATATCTTGTATATACAAAAAATGAAGTGGATGAAACAGGAAATATGACAATTTATGTCACAGAAGTTAAAAAAGATAACAATGGTTATAAATTTTTGGGAGTTTCTTCAGATGAAGAATGGGACAGAATTAAAGCTGTTTTAAGAACTCTTATAAAAAAGGAAATGTAATAGGAGGCAATTATATGAAACTAGATAATTACGAAGTTCCATTTGGAACTGATGGTAGAACTATTAGTGTTACAGAAGTAAATTTATTCAATAGTGATAGAATTATAGAAGATGATGGTAAGAGTATTGTCAAAAAAATAAAAACAAAAGTTGAACAAATAAAAACTGCACAATCAGATTTTTTAAGATCAATTGCAGTAAAATTCCCATCTGTAGTTGAAGAAGTTTCTGTGCAACAACCAGAGATTAATGATACGTATATAGAACCTAAAGCAGAAGAAATTAAAGAGGTTAAAGAAGAAATGGAAGCAAAAGAAGTGGGACATAGATATTCATTTGAAACTGAAGTTGTTGAACCTGTAAGAGAAGTTTATCAGACAAATAATATCGGTGTTGATAATGCCTATAAAAATGATTCTAGGGTACAATATGATAAACTTTATAGTAAATTAGATCCTGTCGAGAAATTAAGAGAAGAGTTTAAAAGAACTCAAAATGGAACTTATGCTCACAAAGTTTTAGAAGCAGGAATTAATGAAGCTGAAAAGTATGAAAGATTGGAAGAACAAAACGATAGAGAACAAGTAAGTGCCGAAGAAAAATTAAAACAAGACCAAGCAGAACTTGATTCTTTAAAGACAAGAAGACTTTCTATTGACAGAGAAAAAAGAGATTATGCAAATAAGGTTTTAGAAGCTTATAAACAAGCTTGTCAATTAGATGCACATGATAAAGCAACAAAAGAAGCTGAAATAAAAAGAGAACAAGAAGCAGCAGCAAGAAAAGCTAAAGAAGAAGCAGAAAAAAGAACAGCAGCAGCAAGAAAAGCTGAAATACTTGCTACAATACCTGCTGAATTGTTACAGGAAGAACCTGCTAAAACCCCAGTTAGCGTTCAAAATACAGGTGTATTTAGTAAATTTAGAGATATGGAAGAAGAAGTTGAAACTTTCGATTTTAAAAAAGGTGGAAGAGCTGCATAAAGCTCTTTTTTTCATATATAAATAATATATTGCGTAAAATTTATTGAGGGATACTATGAAAAATGCGTTATTATTTTATTATAATATTGAGATTTCAAATAATAATTTAAATAAAATAAATGAAAATTATTATTTTTCGTATCAAAATAGTGACTTTATCGTTGCAAGATATTCAAGAAATATAGATGATGTAAATGAATTGTATTATTTGACAGAAGAAATGATAAATAACAATATTCCACTTTATAAAATAATAACAACAAAAGAAAATAATATTTTATTTAGTTATGAAGGAATTTATTATATTTTAATGATAATGCCAAAAATAAAAAATAGGCTTATTAATTATAATGATGTTATAAATTTTAATTATATTCCAACAAATAATAATAAAAAATATAAGGCAATAGATAAATCATATTGGACAACGTTTTGGTCTAATAAAATAGATTATATTGAATATCAATTTTTTCAACTTGAAAAAAAATATAGTATTATAAAAAAATCAATTAATTTTTATATTGGAATTTGGGAAAATGCAATTAGTTACTATAATAACAATGTTATTTATGATAATTTTTCTAAGTGTGTTTGTCATAAAAGACTAACTTCAAAAACTGATTTACTTTCATTTTTAAATCCTTTAAATCTTGTTATAGATTACAAAGAAAGGGATGTTGCTGAATATATAAAATCTTTTGTTTATGAAGAAAAATTCACTGAAGAAAATATTGAATATTTTTTAAAAGCAATACCTATTAATGAAAACATTATAATAAGGTTTATTTCACGAGTTTTATTTCCTTCAAATTACTTTGACTTATATGAGGAAATAATTTATGAAAATGCACCAGAATCAAAAATTGAAAAAATAATTGAAAATAAAAAAAACTATCTTTTTTTAATGAAGTTAGTCTTTAAATATTTTGAAACATATAATATTCCAACAATTGAATGGATTGAAATTGAAAAAACTAAATAATTTCATTTATAACGCGAACTTCTTTAATTTCTGGAATTCTTTCTTTCATTATTCTTTCAATACCATCCTTTATTGTAATGTCTTGCATGCTACAATAAAGACATGCACCTTGTAAACTTATGTAAACTATGTTGTCTTCTAGTTTTACAAAATTGATGTTGCCACCATCATTCATTAAAAAAGGTCTTAGCTCATTTATAACATTTTTTACTTCTTCTTCCATAACAAATATCACCAAAATTATTATAACTTCAAAATTAAAATTTGTCTATATTTAAAAAAAAGTGTATAATTGACTTTAGGTGGTATTTATGACTGATTATAAAAAAGGAAGTATAGTGACTGGTAGTATTACTGGTATTGAAAAATATGGTGCCTTTGTTAGTTTGGATGAATATTATAAGGGACTTATACATATATCTGAAATATCAAAAAATTATGTTAAAAATATAAATGATTATGTAAATGTTGGAGATACTATAAAAGCAAGAGTGATAGAAATTGATAATAATACTTGTCATGTAAAACTTAGTATCAAGGATTTAAATTATAAAATAAAAAAAGAAAAAGTTAATCCAATAGAAGAGGTTGGAAGTGGCTTTGGTATTTTAAAAGATAATCTGGATAAATGGATTTATATGAAAAAAAATCAAGAAAAAAGATAATTTTTTTAAAAATTTTAATTTTTTTCTTATTTTATATTGACAAAAGTACGATAATATATTATATTTGTAATTGTCCGATAAATGTTTATTTGGGCGATTAGCTCAGTTGGTTAGAGCATCTGCCTTACAAGCAGAGGGTCGGGAGTTCGAGTCTCTCGTCGCCCACCATGATGCCGAAATAGCTCAATTGGTAGAGCAACTGACTTGTAATCAGTAGGTTACGGGTTCAATTCCTGTTTTCGGCACCATCTTTTTTTTGGAGGGATAGCGAAGTGGTCAAACGCGGCAGACTGTAAATCTGTTCTTTCGGGTTCCATGGTTCAAATCCATGTCCCTCCACCACTCGTTTTAGCATAAATTGCCTCGTAGCCAAGCGGTAAGGCACCACACTTTGACTGTGGCATTCGCTAGTTCGAGTCTAGCCGAGGCAACCAGCTATGTTCCGTTAGCTCAGTCGGTAGAGCATTTGACTTTTAATCAAAGGGTCTGGAGTTCGAATCTCCAGCGGGACACCATTTTTTGCCTGAGTGGCGGAATAGGTAGACGCACAGGACTTAAAATCCTGCGTGATTAATCTCACGTGCCAGTTCAAGTCTGGCCTTAGGCACCATTTTTTTATCTACACGGAGGAATACCCAAGTCTGGTTGAAGGGACTGGTCTTGAAAACCAGGAGGTCGGCGACGGCGCAGGGGTTCGAATCCCTTTTCCTCCGCCAAACTTTTTATATCGCGGGGTAGAGCAGTTCGGTAGCTCGTTGGGCTCATAACCCAAAGGTCATAGGTTCAAATCCTGTCCCCGCAACCAATGGTTCCGTGGTGTAGTGGTTATCACGCCTGCCTGTCACGCAGGAGATCGTGGGTTCGAGCCCCATCGGAACCGCCATTTTGGCTTCATAGCTCAGTTGGTAGAGCAACGGACTGAAAATCCGTGTGTCGCTGGTTCAATTCCCGCTGGAGCCACCAGTTTTGAAGTTTGCCCTTATTAAAAGGGTTTTATTATGGAATAATTAGATTTGCTACGATGAAATATCATACTAAATATGCAATAAAATATTAATCCATTTCAATAAAAATTATAAGTTAGAAAATTCTCATATATCTTATATTTATACAACATATTAAAATGAATATGAGGAGTGATTTTTTAATGAGTTTTGTTGTTAAGAAAACTAGAGAAAAAGAATCTTCTTTATATAAATCATTATATATTAAAGAAGAGCTAGTTAAGAAAATTGAGAGAATAGCAAGAGAAAACGATACTTCTTTTAACAATGTTGTGATTAGTATGATTGAACATTGCTTAAAAGAAAATGAAGAACAATAATTCTTTTACTATCGAGAAAAGGAGTTTTAAAATGAAGCTCCTTTTGTGTATGACCTTTATATTTTTTATAATAACTATATTCCTTCAAAAAAATATACAAAAATTTCAAAAATATAAAAATATTCAAAATATAAAAATAATGATAAATTACTATCATTTTTTTTTAATAAATGATATAATTGACTTTGTTAGGATGTGATACTATTTGAAAACTAGGATAATTAGTGCTCTTGTTATGTTAATTATTACCATTCCAATTTTATTTCTTGGTGGTATACCATTTAAACTTTTTGCTGTGTTTCTAGGTTTGTGTTCTTTGTATGAATTATTAAAAACAAGGGAAACAAAAAAGAAATTTCCTTTATCTATAAAGATTTTTTCTTATATAATACTCGCAATAATTATATATTTTAGTAACACAAATTCTATTAATTATCATATTAATTATATTTATATTGTTTCAGCTTTTTGCCTTATACTATTGCCAATTATTTTTATTAATGACAATGAAAAATATAATATAGATGATGCATTATTTTTAATAGGAAGTATGGTATTTTTAGGAATTGTTTTTAATTCATTTATAATTATTAGACAAACAAGCTTTAATAATTTTATATATTTGCTTTTGATAACAATATTTACTGATACTTTTGCTTTAATTAGTGGAAAGTTAATTGGAAAAAATAAATTGTGTGAAAGAATTTCTCCAAATAAAACTATTGAAGGTTCTATTGGAGGAAGTATCTTCGGTACACTAATAGCAACTATGTATTATCTAATTGTTATAAATTCAACTGCTAATGTTTTATTGGTTTTAATATTTACATTATTGTTTAGCATTATTGGACAATTTGGAGATTTATTTTTTTCAAGTATAAAACGTCATTATAAAGTAAAAGACTTTTCAAATATTATCCCTGGTCATGGTGGTATATTAGATCGTCTTGATAGTTTTATATTTGTTGTAATATTATATGTAATATTTATTAATATTTTATAAGGAGGAAATTTATGATTATTACTTTATTATTATTTATATTGATACTTGGAGTGACTATTTTTGTTCACGAATTAGGACATTTTATATTTGCTAAATTATCAGGTGTTCATGTTTACGAATTTGCTTTGGGATTTGGTCCAGTTTTATTTAAAAAAATTGCTAAGGATGGTACTCAATATGCAATTAGGGCAGTACCATTAGGTGGATTTGTATCCATGGCTGGGGAAGAAGTGGAATATGATAGAGAAAAACATAAAGGAAAAAATATGCAGGACAAAACATTCTGGCAAAGATTTCTTATTATGTTCATGGGAGTTGGTAACAATTTTATATTTGCTTTTTTTATTCTATTACTAATTGGTTTTGTTTTTGGTGCTCCAAATCTTGATCCAATAATAACTGATGTTAATGAAAACTATCCTGCTGCTATAGTGGGAATTGAAAAAGGCGATAAGGTGTTATCAATAAATGGCCATAAAGTAAAATATATTGATGATATTTCTTTATATATGACTCTTGCTGATTTAGAAAATAATCTTGTATTTGAGGTAGAAAAACAAACTGGTGAAAAAATCTCATATGAGATTGAACCACTTAAACAAACAATAGATGGTCAAGATAGTTACGTTATTGGAATAGTACTTTCTAAACAACCAGAAAAGGGATTTTTTAAATCAATTGATTTTGCTTTCAAACAGGAAGCAGCAATTATTAAACAGATGTTAGTTGTATTAAAATCACTATTTACTGGAGGATTATCAATTAATAAACTAAGTGGCCCAGTTGGAATATATTCAATTGTAGATCAATATAAAGCTCAAGGATTGAATTCGCTTTTATATTTAGTTGCATTACTAAGTGTTAATGTTGCTATAATAAATTTAATTCCTTTACCTGCTTTTGATGGAGGTAGAATTTTGTTCCTTATTATTGAAAAAATTAAGGGTTCTCCTATTAATCCTAAAGTGGAAAATATGATTCATTCAATAGGATTTATTTTACTAATGATTCTTATGATTTATATTACATTTAATGATATCCTAAGATTATTTTAAAAGTAAAAAAACAAAAAAAGACTTAAAAAACTTAGGTCTTTTTTATTTTTTGCTTAATAAATATATTGGAGGATAAAATTTATGAGTGAAAAATATGTATTCCAAAATGACATGTTTGACTGTGGTGTTGCTGCACTTAAAACTATTTTTCTTCAATTTGGAAAAAAAATTAATGTAGAAAATTCTCATATTAATCAAGGACTTAATGCTTATGAGATAATTAAAATAAGTCAGAAAAATGGACTTTTTGCAAAAGGTGTAAAAACAGATCTTTCTCATATTACACAAAAATATCTGCCATGTATTGCACATATTATTAAAGACAAAAGTTATTTTCATTACATAGTGATTATTAAAAATAATAGAAAAAGCAAAAAAATAACAATTTTTGATCCAGCAGAAGGACTGAAAAATTTAAGCTATGAAGAATTTGAAAAAATTTCTACTAGTATATTTATTATATTTGAGACAAAAAAGTTCAAAAAAAATTTTGATAATAGATTTAGGAAAACTATAATTGAATTATTTAAAAAAAATATAAAATTAATAACTAAATGTGTCCTTTTTTCATTAATTACTATATTTCTATCACTTTTATTTAGTTTTTATTTAAAATTCTTGATTCAATATGAAAAATATTTGGTAAAAATATCGTTATTGTTTTTACTTTTATCTATAATAAAAAATTTAACTTTCTATTTTAAAAATAAACTAATAATAAAATTGAATGAAAGAATAGATAATGATATAACAGAAAATTTAATTACTCATATTTTTAATCTTCCATACAATTACTATCAAATGAGGACAACGGGATATTTACTTAATATAATAAATGATTTAGAAAATTTTAAAAGTATTGTAACAAAAATTTTTATAATATTTTTTGTTGATTTGGTTTTTGTTTTACTAATTATACTATTTTTGATTTGGTTTAATGTTTATTATTTAATTATTATAATTTTAGTTGCAGTATTAAAGATAACAATTGCCTTTCTTTTTCAAAATAAGTTTAATGATAATTATTTAAAAATAAAGTCAAATAAAATTTCTAGCAATACTTATTTAATTAATTATTTAGAAAATATTAATTCAATTAAAAATCTGGGAATTGAAGAAAAAATATCAAAAAATGTGAAACAAAAGGAACAGAAATGTCTTTATGAAAAGCAAATGTTTAATAAAAGTAATAACAAATATTCATTTATTAATACATTATTAGAGGAAATATTTTTAATTTTTGTGATTGCATTGACATTTATTATAAAGTTTGATGATTTTACTTTGCTAAATTTAATAGTATTTACCAATATTTACCAATTATTCATAAATTTCATAAATAACATTTGTGAGGTAATTATTATGTATAAAACTTATTTATCCTCAATAACTAAGGTGCTTGATGTATTTGAAGAACAAGAAGAAAAAAAATCCAATGAAAATACTCATTATAATACTATTGAATATAATAACGTCTCTTATAATGTTGAAAATAGAATTTTATTTGATAAAATATCGTTTAAGATAGTAAAAAATGACTATGTCTTTATTGAAGGCAAAAGTGGAGTAGGCAAAACAACATTAGTAAAATTACTTTTAAAATGTATTTGTGGTTATACTGGAAAGATAACTTTAGATAATATAGATTTATCATATATAAATGAAAATGATATTAAAAAAAATATTGTTTATGTTTCAAATAATGAAAAATTATTTAATGACACGATATACAATAATTTAAGTATAGTTAATTCATCAAAAGATAAAATTGCTAAAGTATTAGAAGTATGCAAAATAGAAGAATTTATGAAAAGAAAACATATTGATAGTAATTATGTTATAGATAGTTTAGGAAATAATTTAAGTGGTGGCGAAAAAAACAAATTATTAATTGCAAGAGCACTATTAACAGATAGTAAAGTAATAATATTTGATGAAAGTTTTAATGAGATTGATTCAAAAACTGAAAAAATTATCTTGGAAAATATTAAAAAAAGTTTTGATGTAACTATAATTTTTATTTCCCATAGAAAAGATAATATTCAATTATTTAATAAACATTACAAAATAAAAAATCATAAATTGATAAAAATGAGGGAGGAATAAAATGAAGGAATTAAGTAATAAAGAACTAAAAAAAATTATTGGTGGAATATCAGCGTGGGGTATTGCGGGTATAATTTTAGGCATTATATTTGGAATAGGAGTAATAGATGGAATAGTTCGTCCATTAGAATGTAACTAAAATGAGAGAGTTAAATAAAAAAGAATTAAAAAAAGTTATTGGCGGAATAGATCTGACATCAGGCATATTAAATTCATTTGTTAGGGCTTTTGAAATTGTTATGGAAATAGGAAAAAGTTTAGGTACGTCAATAAGAAGGATTAGTGGATCTAATATATGCGAGATAGAATAAAAATTTTATTTCAGAACAAAATAATAATGGTAACTACTCTGATAGTTTGTACTCCAATAATTGCATATTTATTTAAAATATTATTAGATAATGGTAGGTTAATTGGCACAATTATAAGAAAATTATTTAATAATTAAACAAAAATTTGACATTTTACGCAAAAAGTGTTATAATTTAGACACTTATTAAAAGATTACCAAAAGAATTATAGGGGGGTAGGTAATATGGAAAATAAGAGATTAAACTTTCATGTTGAATATGTTAATGAAAATGAATTTAAGAAAAAAGAAAGATCTGTAAGAAAGTATAATATGTTAGCTTATAAAAAATTGACTTTTGAATATTATCCTGCAATTAGAGAAGGAAATTTTTTAGGAAAATTAGTTTCTACTTCAAAAAAGGATAATACTGAATGTTATGAGTTAAAGTTACCTACAGATACTTTATTTTCAAAAGTTCATGGTGATGTTGTATTGCATTATACTGTTTATCGCGATAGTAATGTTGTTTTATTAACTAATATTACTCCTGATAGTATATTAGAAGAGGGACATAGAAGTGAACTTGGAACATATAAAGGGGTTATGATTTCTAAAACAAATAAAGAAAAGGACATGTTTAAAATTAATTTATTAAATGCTTTAAACCAAAAAGATTAGTTTTTTGGTTTTTTTTATAAAAATTTAAAAAAACATATTGATTTTTTAACCCGATTTGTGGTATTATTAAATGGCGATGGACCCTTAGCTCAATTGGTTAGAGCTATCGGCTCATAACCGATCGGTTGTAGGTTCGAGTCCTACAGGGTCCACCACTTTTAAAATAATGTGCAGGTATGGCGGAATTGGCAGACGCACTAGACTTAGGATCTAGCGGAGAAATCCATGGGGGTTCAAGTCCCTTTACCTGCACCATTAAATTAATTGAGAGTCTATATGATTCTTTTTTTGTGCTTTTCGAACCTACAACCGATCGGTTTTATCTAAAAAAGTTATACCTCATCCATAATTCGACATAATTTGACAAATAGTAGTTTTATAATAACGAACTTAAGGGGTGAGATTATGTCCAAAAATATGCTTAAATTACTTGCAAAATTTTCTGAAATATCTAATTTAAAATGGGTAAAAGGTATAACCAATAACATGAATAGTGTAGGATTAACCTTTGAAAAATTGCTGGGTAAAAATGCTGATGGTGATATTTTTCCAGATTATAGAGATATTGAAATAAAATGTACTCAAAGATATAGTAACTATCCACTTGGGCTATTTGCTAAAGCTTTCGATGGACCAAACGTCTTTGAGACTAATTTTATTTTGGAAAAATATGGTAAAAATTACCATTTAATTCCAGATAAAAAGTTTTTAAAAGTAAATCTCTTATATGATAAGGATGTTCTGGTAAATGAAAAATATTATTTTAAATTAATATGTTCTTCAGAAGAGAAAAGAATATATATAAATATTTATGATAAAACAAAAACTCTTCTTGATACACCATATATTGATTATGACAGCTTAAAAAATCATTTGGCAGTTAAATTGTCAAATTTAGCAATAATATATGCAAGTAAAACTGAAATTGATGGATCTAATCATTTCAGATATTATGTTATCAGCTTTTTTAAATTTAAAGGATTTGATGTTTTTATTGAATTAATAAAAAAAGGAATTGTTACTTTGAATTTAGAATGTAGAGTATCTTTTTCAAAGAATTATGGAAAACAAAAAAATAAAGGAATTGAATTTAAAATTCAAAAAGACAAAATAGATATGTTATTTGACAGATTACTTTCTTATGATGCTGATAAAAAAGAAATTAAATATTATGATAATTAAAATATATCATATACATGTTATAATATATTTATAAGGAGAACATTATGAAAAAAGAAGATAAAATAAAATATAAAAAAATGGGATTTGATGAAACTAAAGATGAATTAAAAAATGAGTGGTTAAATTATTTTTCTAATAATTCCAAAACAGACTTGGATTTTATTAAAATAAAACTAATATCTATTTGTATGAGAAGATTGTCTAATGGATTTACATGCGAACAAATAATATGCTTTTTAAAACAATTTCCACTTACAGAAGAACAATACAAAGAAATAATTGAAAATATATCCTACTTTCATAAGTTTCGCAGTGAAGAATTTTACAATTATAACAATAAAACTATGTCAAAATAGTTTTTTTTGTTTATCTATATTTATTATTATTCCAATTAAAATCATATATGAGATTAAACTACTTCCGCCATAGGAAATAAATGGTAATGTTATTCCGGTAATTGGTAATAATCCTATTGTCATTGCGGTATTTTGAACTTGCTGATATAAAAGTACTGAAAAAACACCACTTGTAATAAGTTTATAAATAAGACTATTTTTTTTGCCAACATTTAATATTTCATTATCAATAATTAAAAATAATACAAATAGAATTATTGCACCAATTAATCCATAACAAGATACAAAAGAAGAAAATATAAAATCTGTATGTAGTTCAGGAAAATAAATTGGAATATTATTAAAACCATGACCAATTATACCTGCTGATGCTATGCTTATAATAGAATTTTCTAGTTGCATTCCTGAAGAATTGCTCCAATCAAATATTCTGTCAAGTCTATAGAAAAAATTCGAACCTAAAAATTTAATAAACAAATCTTTTTCAAAATAAAATAAATATAAAATGCCAAAAAAAACCAAAAACAAAATTATAAAAAGTAAAATAAACCATCTTTTTTTTATTCCGGATACAAACATCATAACAATAGTAATTATAAAATACATTAAAACTGCACCAGTATCAGGCTCTAAAAAAGTAAGAATTGTTGGAACTAAAAAAATTATTATACATTTTATAATTATTTTAAAATCACTTTCATTATTTTTAATGCTTTCACTAATGGTCTTTGCTAAAAACAAAATTAATCCAATTTTCATAAATTCGCTAGGCTGAAGACTTCCAAATATTGGTAATTTAATCCAAGCTCTTGATCCATTAATATAAGAACCAAATAGTAATACATATATAAGAAGAAAAATATTAAAGATATAAAAATAAAAGCTATACTTAATTAATAAATCTGTTTTTATAAAAAACATAATTCCAATTATTAGAAATCCAACAATATAAAAAACGATTTGTTTTAAAAGTATATTATCAGAAACTGAAACATAATCTAAAGTACTATAAATTGTTACAATACTTATGATAAAAAACATTATAATAGTTAAAAAATTAGTTTTATTTATTTTTATTTTAGTTTTCATATTATTATTATGCGTTTTCTTTTACTATTTTATTTATAATTATCATAAGATATATAGAAAAGAGGATGATTTAATGAAAAAAATACCTAATATTTTTAAACCAGGAATAAATAAACAGATAAATAACAATGATAAAGTGTTTTATTCTGCCTTGAAAGATGAACAAAAAAATAGATTAATTGTTTCTAAAATAAAGCCAAAAAGAAACATTAAACAAGAAGTTTTAATTGGCAAAAAATTTAATAAAAACTATGTAATAAAGACAAAAGATAATTATTATAATAGTAAAATAATCGATCGTATGGGAAATAATATATTAATTGAAAGTGGAAAAATAATATCAATATCTGATATTTCTGGTATTTATGAAGAATAAAAAAATTCAGTAAAATTACTGAATTTTTTTAAATACATGAAACAAATGTATCGTCTAGACATCTTAATATACAAATACAATCTGTATTAATTGTAAAGAAATTATTAGTATCAACAAATGGAAGATCTGAAGCAGTATCAGGATTACTTGCTAAAATTCTACAAGTTGCGCAGCATCCATCTACTTTTTCAACTCTAAATACACTTGATTCACCAGTTGTATCGTCTCTAGTAAATGGAAGTGTTACTAATGTTCCGTTACAAGTATAAAATGAAACAGGTCTTGTGTTAAAGCAAAAACTAGAATTTGCAATGTTTCCTAAAAATCTTCTATCACAAGTATTTGAACCACAGTCAAATTTTTCAGCATTATTCTGTAACTCGGCAATTATACATAATGTATTTGCTATGCAGCAAGTATTTGTATTATTTTCATTCATCTTTAATTCACTCCTTTATTTATTCTAATATAGGATATTCAATTAAGTCCATTTATAACATTGTTTTTACCCATAATTTATTTTTTTCTTAAAAAACTTTTATTTTTTATAAATTTAAGATATAATGTATATGGTGATTATATGAAATTTGAATATATTATATTATTTATTATTTTCTTAATAATATTATTAGCAATTATTAAAGTAAACAAAAAAGATGTAAAATTGGATTTTAATAAACTTGTTGATTTTTTGGGTGGAAAAGATAATATTATTGATACTGAGACTAATCTATCTAGATTTATTGTAACTTTAAAAAATATAAATTTAGTAGATAAAGAATCAATTATGGAACTAGGTGCTAAAGGAATTGTAGAAGTTGATAATCAATTAAAAATTATTTTAGGACCACAATCTGGTCAATTAAAAAAGTATATTCAAGATATGAAATGAAAATTTTATATCTTTTTTTTTACAAATTTCAACATAATTCGACAAAACTTAATTATAAAATAAAATAGGGTGATGCAAAAAATGTCGTTTTATGAAAATCTATTTGTTGATGTAGTTTTAATTTTGTTCCCAATTTTTATATATCTTTTATACGTTGCGTATAGTAATAATATTGAAAAGTCAAAAAATGAACTTTTCTTTGATTTTATAAATTTATCAGCATTTTATCTTTTATATAGATATAAGATGTATTTTGAAGATTCAATTTATTTGCTTTTTTTAAATATACCCCTTATATTATCGTATTTAAAAAAAAGAAATATATCGTCATTAATTTTATCGATTTTATTAATAGTATATACAAATTACATATATGATTTTCCAATATTTTTATTATTTATAGAATATGTTATTTATTTTATTATATATTATTATATTTACTATAAGAAAAAGTTATACGATAGTTTTTTATTTCTATTTCTTTTTATAAAAGGATTAATATTATCTTTTGAAGCATTTTATATTTTACCATCCGATTTAAGTAATTATGTTATAGTTGTTAGAGTTTTTTTAATACTTTTATTATTTTATTCTATTACATCTCTTGTTGTTACACTACTTAAAAAAGGAGAGGAAATTCTTTCTTTAAATCAGGTGTTAAAAGAATTGGAACAATCTAAAAGGATTGGAAGTTCATTGTTTAGAATAACCCATGAAATAAAAAATCCTCTTGCGGTATGTAAAGGTTATCTAGATATGATGGATTATAAGGATGAAGAAAAAGTTAAAAAATATAATAGTGTAATTAAAGAGGAAATTGAACGATCTTTATCAATTGTTGATGATTTTTCTGATTATACAAAAATTAAAGTAAATCTAGATATTATGGATATTAATATGTTATTAGAAGATACCACAAGTAGCATAAAGTCATTATTAATGAAAAAAAATATTCAATTAAAACTCAACATAAAAGACGATGAAATTTATATAAATGGTGATTATAACAGATTAAAACAGGTTTTTGTAAATGTAATAAAAAATAGTGCTGAAGCTATTAATCATGAAAAGGGAATAATAGAAATAAGAGAAAAAGAGACTTTAAATAATATTATTATTACAATAAATGATAATGGTTGTGGAATGGATAAAGAAACATTAGAAAAATGTGGTGAAACCTTTTTTACAACAAAATCGCATGGTACTGGGTTAGGAGTTGGATTGTCAAAAGAAATTATAAAATTACACAGTGGTAAAATAGAATATGATTCCAAAAAAGACATTGGTACTAAAGTGACAATTACTTTACAAAAAGTAAAAATTTAAGAAAATAAGTACTTAATTTGTTTTACAAATTTAAATTTATGTTGTATTCTTATTATAGGGAAGTGATATGTATGAAAAAAATAGGAATGCTATTTTTAAGTTTTATTTTTTCAGTTTGTTTTATGAGCGGAGTAAATGCAACAGAAGTTGTGGTGGATCCAAGTAACGAAATTGAAATGCCTTATAACTTATTTGTAGATGATACCAATTATATTAATTTTAAAAATGATTCAGGAGTTACTAAATACTATCAAATAGTTGATGTAAGTAATAATACAGAAATTGTTAAATATATTAATGACAATATACTTACAAAACTTGTTCTTTTGGCTGAAAAAGAAAATGAATTTAGTAAATATGAGTCTGGAACAACAGAATCAGAAAATCTTAATAACGATATCAAAATTGTTAAAACAAGTATTGATGAAGCAGTTAAATCAGAAAGTCTTAAAACTTTAATAGACAATTATGATGAAAATAATTGGGTTACATTAAGCGAAAATGTAATTCCTACTGATAATGTTGTAAAAAATAAATATTATATTGTTTGGGTAAAAACTCAAAATGCTTCTGCAGTTACTTATGATTATTATGCTTATAAAGCAGTTAGTAAAGATTATTACAAAAATAATACAACATCAGAGGTTGAAAATCCAGATACAGGTATAGAACATACTGCATTAATTGTAACAGTTGGAGCTTTAATTTTAGTAGGATCTTATTTAGTAATTAATAAAAATAAAGAAAGTTACTAAAATTTAACAAAAAACACTTGCAAAAAGTAAGTAAATTTGATATATTTAATTTGCTTATTTTTTTCTGGCGGGATAGTTCAGTTGGCTAGAACAATCGGTTCATACCCGGTATGTCAGGGGTTCGAGTCCCTTTCCCGCTACCAATGTGATTTATACTAGGCGCAAGAACCTAGTTTTTTATTTGTATAAATTAATTATGCAATATAATTTAGATAATTCTACGGTTCGTTTGGTGTAGTTTTATTAGTTTTATATTATAATTATTCTTGAAAGGAGTAATTGTATGGATCAAGAAAAAATAGGAAAATTTATAGCGGTACTTCGCAAAGAAAAAAAATTAACTCAAGAACAACTTGCAGAAAAAATAGGAATAACAGATCGTGCTATTTCAAAATGGGAAAATGGTAGGGGAATGCCAGATTTATCGTTAATAAAACCACTTTGTGATGAATTAGGAATTACAATTAATGAGTTATTAAGTGGAGAAAGATTAAATAAGGAAAATTATCAAGAAAACTTAGAAGAAAACATTATTAAAACAATCAATTATAGTGATAAAAAAATAAAAAATACTACAAAAATATTTAAGTTTATTATAGTTTTAATTATATTATTATTTGCAATAATCATTACTTTATTTTGTATTGATATTAGTAAAATGAGAAATAATCAACCTGTATTATTTAGTACTTGGGGATTTAAATATTCACCACCAATTGATATTAAATTTGAAAAAATAGAATATGCTATAAAAGATTATGTAGTTGAAAAAGAAGATAATGAACCTAAACACCATGATAATGAAAAAGCATTTGCTAGTATGAATATATACTTATGCGAAGAAAAAGAAGAACTTACATACTTTAATGTATATGCTTGGGTATTTATAGAAAAATATTATTTGGAAAATAACATAATAAAAAAGGATAGTAGTTCTTCTATCCCATATAAATTTGTTATAGAAAAAATAGATGACGAATACGTTGTAACTGATTCTAGAACACCAAGAGATGGAAGCTATTATTTAGATGATATGAAAAATATATTTCCAAAAAGTGTTAGAGATGATATGGAAAAAGTTCATACTGATGGTACTATAGAAAAATTGCGTTTAGATATTGAACAACAAATTAAATTATATTTTCATAGATAAAAAATATGATTAAACATCTTAAGTAGTTTTATAACTACTTTCTTTTTTTAAAGCCATAAAAACAACAAAATAAGGAAATTTTTTTAAATTTTTCTAATTTTATGCTAGAATAAATCACTATGAAAAACAAAGAGTATGGAAAAAAATTAAATTTACTATTTTTTACTTTTTCAATAATACTAATTGTAATGGGGTATTATTGTTTTCCTTTGTCTGTTTTTCCTTTTTTTATTGGTATTTTTTTATTTGCTACATTCATAATAAGCATTTTTTTATAAAATTTAGATACATATTCTACATTAGTAACTTACTAAAAATATTATAAAAAAAAGACACTTTATATTAAAAGTATCTATTATAAATTTTTTTTATTATTTTTTAAAAGTAAAACAACTATAATATTTTTAATACCAAGTACTAAATATAATAAGATAAAGAATAAATATAAATTATCTAATACATAACTGCTCCATAAAATACAAGCAAGCATAATAACACAAATTACTGCATAATTGATAAATTGTAATAAAGAGTGATCCTCATACCTTAAAAAATTAAATACTTCTTTTATAACTGTAATAATGCCTAAAATAGTTACAAAATCATATTTACCACCATTATTTAATATGACACTAAATGTAATAATTAAATAAAATAATGATTCGATTACTGGCATAATATAATATTTTAGTTCAGAATCTTTAGTTTTACTAGCGTAATATAAACAACTAATAGATAAAATAATTAATGATATTGGTAAAAGATATAGAACTGTTAAAGTACCAGGTTTACTTCTTTCAAAAATAAGAGTAAGAAGTGTTGTTACAATAAGTATAACACCATCAAGTAAAATAGTGTTTTTAGTAACATTATAGTTATCTTTAATGTTATCATAATATTTTTTTAATAATTTATTCATATAATTTTCACCTCAAGATAAATTTTACAATAAAATAGGATATTTTTCTAGTATCTTTCTAGTATTTTTGATAAAATAATACATGAGGTAATAATTATGAAGTTATATTTTAAATATGGAGCGATGAACTCAGGCAAAACCATGGAAATCTTAAGAACTGCTCATAACTATGAAGAAAATGGTTATAAGGTATTAATTGTAAAACCTTTTTGTGATAAAAAAGGAAATGATTTTATTGTATCAAGAGTAGGAGTATCAAGACATGTTGATTATTTATTAAAACAGAATGAACTTTTAAGTGATGTAATAAAACAAAATTATCCTACAGTTATTTTAGTAGATGAAGCACAGTTTTTAAGTAAAGAGCAAATTGATGATCTATGGCTTATAACAAAAAATTTAGATATTGATGTATTTTGCTATGGGCTTAGAACCGACTTTAGATTAGAGGGGTTTCCTGGTGCTATTAGACTTTTTGAACTTGCTGATAAGATTGAAGAAATTACTACCTTATGTAGGTGTGGTAAAAAAGCTAATGCTAATTTAAGACTTGTTGATGGTATTCCAACATTTGATGGTGATGAAGTTATAATTGATGGCTTTTTAAATGTTACCTATATTCCTGTTTGCAGTAATTGTTATATAGATTATTACAATAAAGCAAAAGAACAAAAAATGGTAAGAAAAAAAATATTTTAAGGGAGGAATTTTTATGAAATACGTTTATAGTTTTAATGAAGGTAATAAAGATATGAGAAATACTCTTGGAGGAAAAGGAGCAAATCTTTGTGAAATGACTAATTTAGGTTTACCTGTTCCCAAAGGATTTATTGTTTCAACTGATGCATGTATAGATTATTATAATAATAATGGTGCAATTAGTGATGAAATAATAAATGAAATCTATGAAAAGCTTGAAGAATTAGAAAAAACAACAGGTAAAACTTTAGGTGATTCTAAAAACCCACTTCTTTTATCAGTTAGAAGTGGAGCAAGAAGTAGTATGCCTGGAATGATGGATACTGTTTTAAATTTAGGAATGAATGATGAAGTATGTGACTTTTTTCCTAATAAAAGATTTTCTTATGACAGCTATAGAAGATTTATTCAAATGTATGCTGATGTAGTTATGGGTTTTCCTAAAGAGTCTTTCGAAGGTTTATTTGATAAACTAAAACAAGAAAAAAACGTTAAATACGATACTGATTTAACTGAAGAAGATTTAAAAGAAGTAATAACTAGATACAAAGAAGAATATCAAAGATTAGCAAAAACTAGCTTTCCAACTGATCCAAAAGAACAATTAATATCTGCCATAAAAGCAGTATTTAAAAGTTGGAATAATGAAAGAGCAATAACTTATAGAAGACTAAATGACATTCCATCAAGTTGGGGAACTGCAGTAAATGTTCAAGAAATGGTATTTGGAAATAAAAACAATAATAGTGCAACAGGTGTTGCTTTTACAAGAAATCCTGCAACAGGAGAAAAAGTATTATACGGAGAATACCTTGTTAATGCTCAAGGAGAAGATGTCGTAGCAGGTATTCGTACACCTAAATCAATTATTAATTTAAAACAAGAATTTCCAGATTGCTATAATGAATTTACTAAAATTGCAGATACTCTAGAAAAACATTATCATGATATGCAAGATATGGAATTTACAATTGAAGATAATAAACTTTATATCTTACAAACTAGAAATGGTAAAAGAACAGGAACAGCTGCAGTTAAAATTGCTATGGATTTATTAAAAGAGAATATGATAGATGAAAAAGAAGCACTTTTAATGGTTGATGCTAAAACACTTGATCAATTGCTTCATAAAACTTTTAATAAAGAACTTTTAAAAAATGCTAAAAAAATAGCTGAAGGGCTTCCAGCTTCACCTGGATCTGCTTATGGAAAAATTTGTTTTGATGCAAAACATATAAAAGATCTTGCAAGTAATAATGAAAAAAATCTTATTTTAGTAAGAGATGAAACTTCTCCTGAAGATATCGAAGGAATAAACATTGCAAGTGGTATTTTAACCCTTAGGGGAGGAACAACATCACATGCTGCAGTTGTTGCTCGTGGTATGGGAACTTGTTGTGTTTGTGGTTGTAGTTCTTTAAAAATTGATTATGAAAACAAAATTTTAGAGACAGATTCTGGTATTATTTTACATGAAGACGATTATATTTCACTTGATGGAACAACTGGTTATGTTTATTTAGGAAAAATAGAAGTAGAAGATCCCATAATTGAAGATGACTTTAAAAAGCTTTTAGATTTAACAGATAAATATAAAAGTATGGAAGTAAGAGCCAATTCTGAAACACTAAAAGATAGCAAAACTGCCCTTAGTTTTGGAGCATTAGGAATTGGTTTATGTAGAACAGAGCACATGTTCTTTGAAAATGAACGTATTTTTAACTTTAGAAAAATGATACTTTCAAAAAACAAAGAAGAAAGATGTGATGCATTAAATAAAATTCTTCCTTATCAAATAGAAGATTTTTATAATTTATTTAAAGTAATGAATGAATTAAGCGTTAATATAAGACTTCTTGATCCACCACTTCATGAATTTTTACCAAAAAAAGAAGAAGAAAAAATTGAGTTAGCAAAAGCTTTAAATATAAGTTATGAAGATATAAATAATAGAATAAATAGTCTAAAAGAATTTAATCCAATGATGGGACATAGAGGTATAAGGCTTGGTGTTACTTATCCAGAAATTGTTGTTATGCAAACTAAAGCTATAATAGAAGCAGCAATTAAAGCAGCAAAAGAAAATATTGCTGTAGAACCAGAAATAATGATACCTTTAGTATGTAATAAAAAAGAATTACAGTATGTTAAAACTGTTATAAAAGAAACTGCAGATAAAATCATCAAAGAAGAAAAAACAAATATCTCTTATAAAATTGGTACAATGATTGAAATACCAAGAGCAGCAATTATTTCAAAAGATATAGCAAGTGATGTAGAATTCTATTCATTTGGAACTAATGATTTAACTCAGATGACTTACGGTTTTTCAAGAGATGATGCCGAAAAGTTTTTACCTTCTTACTATCAAAAACAAATTTTTGAATTTGATCCATTTGTTAGAGTTGATGAAGAAGGAGTTGGAACTTTAATTAAAAATGCTATAAAAGATGCCAAAGAAGTAAATAAAGATATAAAAATAGGTGTTTGTGGTGAACATGCAGGAGATCCAAAAAGCATTGAATTCTTTGCTAAAGTTGGAGTAGATTATGTTTCATGTAGTCCATATCGTGTTCCTATTGCAAGACTTGCTGTTGCACAAGCTGCAATTAAAGCGAGTGAAAAGGATAACAAATAGTTCGCATTATCATACCTGCTTAAGTCTTATAAATAAAGGTTTTAAGAAAATATTAATAAATTAAAACAATCTATAAAAATAGGTAAATTTGCTAAAATTAGACTGAAATTTTAAAAATTTTGGTCTTTTTTTGATAAAAATAGCGCTTTTTGTGGCAAAGATTTAGTACTTGAAAAATGGTATAAAATTAAATTAAAATAACCATATATTTAATTTTTATGATAATATATAATTAGCCAAAAAAGTCTTGGATTGGAGGTTAATTATGGACAATAAAAATTTAATGCTAAGACCAATGATGTTAATATCTGATATGGTTCTATATATGAAAAGTAAAAATATTAAATTTAAAAAATGTTCAGAGAAAGATGCTGAAATATATTTGAGAGAAAACAATAATTATTATAATGTAACATCTTATAAAAATAATTTTATTAAATATCAATGTGGTGAACAACAAGGAAAGTATATAGATTTAGATTTTGCATATTTAAAAGATTTATCCATTATAGATTATAGGACCAGATTAGTATTATTTAAAATGATAATTAATATAGAACATTATTTAAAAATAAGAATATTAAATACTATAGAAGATATAATTGATGAAGATGGTTACAAAATAGTTAATCTATATTTAGAAAAAGATTTTAATGACAAAGAGCGTCCTAAAAGAGTTCATGACAGTATTAGAAAAAAAGTTACAAATGAATATTATCAGAAAATATTTTCTAAATATGATCTAGACAAGGATAGCAAAATAGAAAATATACCCATTTGGGAATTTTTAGAAATTATAACATTTGGGGAATTAATTAATTTCTTTGACTTTTTTACAAGTTATTATAAATTAGACGATAATAAATATATATTTATTTTAAGAGAAGTAAATAAACTTAGAAATGCAGTAGCACATAATTCTTGTGTTTTATCTGAATTAGATAAAAAGGATAATACACATAGGGTTGATACATTAGTTATTAATTATTTAAAAGATTGTGTAATAGGAAAAGAAAATAGAAATACAAAACTTTCTAATTCAAGAATAAGACAAATTACCTATACTTTATATATATTTAATATTATAGTAAGTAGTGATGGGGTAAAAAATAATGTTAAACATGATATTACAAAATTATTTTATGGAAGAATAATTTTAAATGGAAAGTACTATAATAATAATGAACTATTGAAATCCATATATAATTATTTTGATAAAATTATCGAAAAAAATTATAAAGAAAATTTGGACTAATAGTTTGACATAGAAAAATATTTATGATATATTATCTATGCAAGGAAAAAATGTTAAATCATTTTTGTAAGGGGTTTATTTTCGGATAGAGCCCTATTTTTTTAATTAAAAATTTAATTTAATAAAAAGTATAAATGATATTTACTTAATGATAATTAAAGTTTAATAATATTATATTAAAAAAATGCCCTTCAAACATTACGATGGTACAAGCTACAATTAAAACTGAAATAATTGGATAATATTATTTTAATAAACTTAATATAATATAAATTTATAACTATTTGATATTTTCATAAAAATATAATATATTTATATAGCTACTTAAAAAGTGGTGAAAATGTTTTTCGCTTCTGGATGGTGCGAATAATAAATGATTCCAGGCGACAATGTTTTTCGCTTCCAGGTGGTGCGACTAATAAATGATCCTGGTTGAAAATGTAGAATAACTTCATCATATGATGGAGTTTTTTTGTTTTATGATATATTATTTCTACATGTTTATATTATACAAGATATATTTATAAAACATTTAACAAATAAGAAAATTACCTCTGTTGTCTTTAATAAAAATAAAAAATATATTATAATATTAACAAGTCTTAAAAAATTTAAATCTTATTAAAAAGAGGTGACTTAATAACCGTGGCAAATAAATTTGTTCCATTATTGTTTGCAATTATTTTTACTTTTTGGACAGTTAGAGTATATTATAAGTTATACGATAGTAAAACAAGAAGATATATTTTAATTATTGGCATCTTAATTATTTTTTGGATGCTAATTAGAATTATAAAAGGAGTTACAATTGATATCAAGATAGAAAGAATATGTTGGTATTTATATTATTTACCACTTATATTTATTCCAAGTCTTTTTTATATTTGTTCTAATTCGTTATCAAATAAAATGAATGAAAAAAGAAAAATACTGATATATATAGTTTCTTCAATATTATTAATATTAGTTTTAACTAATGATTTTCACCAATTTGTTTTTAAATTTAATCATGGAATAAATTTTCATAATAATTATAATCATTATATTGGTTATTACTTAATTTTTATTTGGATATTTTATTTATTTGGTGGTGGCATGATAAGTTTAGCAATAAATAGATTAAAAATTACGAAAGATTTAAAAGCATTTTTGCCTTTAATAGTTTTATTACTTGGTTTAATTTATAATTATCTTAATATTATGGATGTTCCATATATTAGGCGAATGAACATGTCAATTGTTAATAGTGTTTTGATCTGTTTAGGAATTGAACTTGCTTTTTATTTAGAATTAATACCAAATAATAAAAAATATATTCAAAAGTTTTCCAATTCAAATTTGGATATGGTAATTGTATCACTAGATGGAAAAACAAAATATACTACTTGTTCATTTAAAACAATTCCAAGTTTTATTTTAGATGATATTAAAAAAAATCAAGTAAAAAATACTTATAAAATGAAACATGTAGTTTATAATGTTAAGAAAAATAAAGATAATTATGTAATACTAAAAAAAGATTTAACCAATATTTATAAATTAGAGGATGAAATAAAAAGCCAAAAAAAGAAATTATTAAAACAACAAGAAAGCATGAAATTAGAAGAAAAAACAAAAAAGGAATTATATGAAATAAAAATAAGAAAAGAAACAATTAGTAGAGTTGAAAAAAAATTAAATGAAAAAAGATTAGAAGCTAAAAATATTGTAATGAAGAATGATGTTAAAAAAGAAGATTTAGAAAAAGTAAAAAGAATTATAGTATATAGCAAAAAGAAAAGCATGCTTATTATTTCTGAAATGAATAATGAAGTATACAATGAAGAAAGTATAAAAATACTACTAAATGAACTAATAACTAGTATGCCAAGTTTAAATATAGAAGGTTTAGTAGTTGTAAAAAATAAAATGACTATTAAAGGTAGTATTATGTCTTACTTATATGATATCGTCTATGAACTTATGGAAAATTCTAAAAGTAAAACTATAATGATTTTTGTATTTAGTAATAATAATATAGTTAAATTAAAAGCAATTGTTGGTACAAGTGAAAAAATAAAAGATAATTTAAAATTAGATTCTAGTATTAAAATAAAAGAAAATGTTTATGATACAGACACTGAACTAGAATTTACTATAAAGGATAGTGATAACTTATGAGATTACTACTAATATTAACGATTGTAGCAACTATATTACAAGCTTTTAGAACATCTATTTATTATCTAAGAAAAGATATATCTTATATAAAAAAAATAATAGAAATAGTAATTTTAATTTTGATGATAATATTAGACTATTTTAATTTAACAGAAAATATTTTAAAATTAACGTTTTATTTTGCTCTTATATTATCCTTTTATATTTTTGTTTCATTTATATATGAAAAGTTATTTAAAAATGATTATATATCAATATTATCAGTAAAAAATGGAATTGATATGTCTGATACAGCAATAATGTTTTTGGATGATGATAACATAATATTAATGAATAACGTGATGAGTGATATTTTAAAAGAATTAAACATTCAAAAAGATTATATAAATAGCTTAATAAAAAAATGTACTGAAAATATTGATGATGATTATTTATTAAAGTGTAATAATAGGGTATTTTTATTAAAAATATTTAATAATAAAGAAGTTTCATTGATTGATGTAACTAAGCTATATAAATTACAAGAACAAGAAAAATTACAAAATAAAAAAATAAAAGAAAATAACGAAAAAATATTAGATACAATAAATAATATAGAAAAAATAGAAAAAGCTAAAAGTTTATTAAAAATAAAAAATGAATATCATGATATAATAGGTCATCGTCTTGCTTTGTTTTCAAAATACTTAGAAAATGACACTAAAGATATTAAAAGTATATTATTCTTATTAGATAGTATTTATGAGGATTTTAATTCTAAATTATCTAGTACTTGGAAGTTGAAAAATTTAGTTAAGATGTATCAAGTAATTGGTATAAACATAATTATAAAAGGTGGACTTCCACAAGATGAAAAAGTTGCTAATATATTTTTTGAAATAATAAGAGAATCAATTACTAATGCTGTTATTCATGCAGATAGTAAAAATATTAAAGTAATAATAAAAAAGTACTTTGATAGAACTAATATGATTATAACAAATGATGGTAAAAAGCCAAATCATATTATTTATGAGAATGAAGGTATAAAAGGAATGAGAAGGAAACTAACTTTAATAAATGGAAGTTTAAATGTTTCTACTGAAAATGATTTTGTTTTAAAAATTGTTGTATAAAAAAGAAAATCACTAAACTGATTTTCTTATTTTTTAATATTTGGAATAATATATCCATTACTTACACAAAATATAGTAAGTTTAGATATACTGTCAAATCCCATTTTATTAAGAATATTAGTAATATAGTTTTTTAGTGTTCCAGAAGTAATGTTTAACTCTTTTGCGATATCCTCTCTATCCATGGCTTCACATAATAATTTTATTATTTTAATTTCTTTAGCTGAAAGATTTTTTAATTTTTCATTTTCATCATTATAAATATAATTATCTGGAAATAAAGTATATCCATTAAGTATTTGATTAATACTTGTAAGAAGGGAATAACTATCAATATCTTTATAAATTAATCCGTCCAAATTATATTTTTTGGCATTATCCAAAAATGTTATTTCTGGTATTCCAGTAATAGCTAAAATTTTAACTTTTTTGCCATATTTTTCTTTTACTTCTTTGCCATAATCTATACCATTAGCACCATCTTTGGTAACAACATCTGTAAGAATTAAATCTGGAGTATATTTTTCGTATAAAGTCATCATATCTTTAGCGCTAGTACAAGTACAGACTATGTCATAAAAATTAGATAGCATTTTTTGCATCATATTATTAAGAAGAGCTTGATCTTCAATAATCATAATTTTTTTCTTTATAGGCATAAAATCACCTCAAATTATAGTTATATTATATCATATTTTTTAAATTAAAGTTATTTTTTAATTAAGGAAACTATGACTTTTGTCATATTTCTTTTAATAAAACTATGACTTTTTTCATCTATTATAGATTATAAAAATAATATATAATATTATCGGGAGGAGATATTATGTCTAAAAAAGACGAAAACAAAGAAGTTGATACTTCAAAAGAAAAAAATAAGAAAAAAATTATTCTAATAGTAGTTGGTGTTATACTATTTGCAATTATTCTATTCTTATTGTGGTTTTTTAACCGTAAATTTGATGTTACCTTTGATTTAAACAATGGTACTGAAAATGAAGTAGTACAAGTTAAATATAATAATGTACTAAATGAAAAAGACATCAAAACAAAAGAAGATCTAGGAGATTTATTTATTGCTTGGTATGAAGTAATTGATGTAAAAGATAATGAAGATGTCCTAGATGATGAAAAATTTGATTTTACAACAAAAATAAAGAAGGATACTAAATTAAAAGCTGTTTATGAAAAACCTGTAGAAAAAATTACAATTACTTTTGATTCAAGAGGTGGTTCAAAAGTTAATAGTATAACTATTACTAAAGGAACAGAACTTAATTTACCAAGTAATCCTACTTATTCTGGATATAAGTTTGTTACTTGGGAAACAAAAGACGGAACACCAGTATATAATAAAGCATTATTAAGCGAAGACATAACACTTTATGCAAAATGGGAAAAAATAGAAGTAAAGAAAGAAGAAACAATTAGTTTATCAGTTGATAATAAATTTATACATCGAAGAGGAACAAAAACTGTTGCTAAAGTAAAAGCAAATGTTCAAAATTCAAGTAATAGTAAAGTTACTTATTCTTTAAGTAGTACAGCTTGTGCTAAAATTAATAGTTCAACAGGTGTTATAACAGCAAAAACTGAATCAGAAATAGTAGGAGCAGATATCCAAATTTGTGAAGCAGGAGAAACCGTTACAGTAACTGGTAAACTTCCAAGTGGTAAAAGTGCAAGTGTAAAAGTGACTCTTGAAAAAGATTTATATGCACATTTTACAGGTTCTGAAAATAATAATAGTTTTGTTGGATTAGCATCATCAAAAAATTTCTATCATGCTGCAGAACAAGAATTTAGTATTACTGCTAATCAAAGTGTTAGTTGGAATGCAAGATGCGTTGATGCTGTTGATTATGCTAGTAGAACATGTACATATATAGGAAAAACTAGTTCAACAGCAACAACATTTAAAGGTACTTTAGCTGCTAATTATACTTCTAATAGTTCAACATCAACAGCTTCAGCAGATATTAAAGTAACTTTCACTACTGCAGCAGGACAATCATTAACTGCAACAATTAAACAACGTATTAATTAATAAAGAACAATTATTTTAAAAGTTACTAAATATTTATAAAGTCATATTTTTATTTCAAGAAATATGACTTTTTTTAGATAAAAAATAAAATAGTTTAATAGAGTTTTATTTTAATTTATGATAAAATTATATATGGAGGAAGTACTATGATAGATAATTATTATTTATTTAAAAACTTACCAAGTATTGATTTACATGGTATGAATAGATATGAAGCTAAAGTAAAAATAGATTATTTTATTTTAGAAAATAAAAAATTAAATAATCATTTAATAGCTATTGTTCATGGTAAAGGATCAGGCGTTTTAAAAACTTGTGTTCAAAATATTTTAAAAGAAAATAAAAATGTTAAAGCATTTAAAATAAATATTTACAATGATGGAGAAACAATTGTAGAAATATAATAAATTTTTTAAAAATTTATGGAATTTTATTAAAAAGTATGTTAGACTTATATATGTAAGAATAAACGTACTTTTTTTTAGTGTATCAAAAAATAATATAAAGGGAGTGTAAAACCTATGAATTTCTTTAAAAAATTTAATAAATTAGATTTCGGTGATAAAGAAAAAAAGAAAAAAATAATATCACTTGCAGTAACTATCTTAGGAATTTTATTAATAGTAACAGGAACAAGCGCAGCTTATTTAATGAGTCAAAAAGAAGGTACTAAAAATACGATAACTGCAGGAACACTAGTTCTTAGTCTTCCAACAGAAAGCGAAGGAATAACATTAAATGGTGCATTACCAATAAGTGATGAAGCAGGTGTTTCTGGAAGTAATAGTTATACATTTGTTTTAAAAAATTCTGGAACATTAAAAATGAATTATGCAATATATCTAAAAAATAAATGTTCAACAACTTCATCTGTAACTATAGGAAGTGAAACAATAACACCAGATATATGTATACCAAATGAATATATAAAAGTAGGAATAAAAAAAGGAACAGAAGATTATAAAATATTAACATTAGATAACGATGAATTACTTATGAAAGGAACAATGAATTCAAATGAAACCATAGATTTTTCATTAAAAATATGGTTAGATGAAAATATACCAAATGAATATAATGCAATATTAAATGGAGTAGAAAGAAATGTTATTTATTATGGAAAACTTGAATTAACTGGAAAGCAAACAGCATCTTTAGATACAAGTGGAGCAAATAAACCAGTTCTAGCAACAGGAATGATACCAGTATATTATGATGAAACAAATGAAGTATGGAAAAAAGCAGATGAAGCAAATAAGGAAGTAGAAAATAAATGGTATGATTATGATAGTAAAATGTGGGCTAATGCAGTAACAGTAAGTGATACAAATAGAGATACTTATGTAAAAGCAACTGCAGGAACACCAATTTCTATGGATGATATAAATACAATGTGGGTGTGGATACCAAGATTTAGCGCAACTGGTGATACAGCAAATTATAATGGAGGAACAATAGACAATCCTGGAGCATTTAATATAACATTTGTAGATAACAAAACAACAGCTCATGATGCATTTACTTTTGGAACACAAAGCTTAAATGGATTTTGGGTAGGCAAGTTTGAAACAAGTCACAATACATTATCAAGTAGTGAAACAGCAAATAATTTAGGATGTACAAGTGATACTTGTAGTAATGCAAATGGAATAATAATAAAACCAAATGTAGTATCATTAAGATATAATAATGTAAGTAATTTCTTTTATGCAAATTTAAGTATGAAACAAAGTGGCAATAGTTTTGGTTTTGATACTGGCATAGATACAACATTAGATACGCATATGATGAAAAACAATGAATGGGGTGCAGTAGCATATTTAACTCAAAGTATATATGGCAGATGTACATCATCAACTTTTTGTACTGAAGTAGGAATAAATAATAATAGCAGTTTTATAACAGGATATGGAGCACCTGCAGGAAGTAGTAGTTCAGTAACAAATGGTACATACGAAACTGATTTAGGAAAAGATGCATCAACAACAGGAAACATTTATGGTGTATATGATATGAGTGGAGGATCATATGAATATATAATGGGCGTATATACAGATGGTACACAAAACTGGTCAGGACGTGGTTCAACATCTAATTCAGGATTTAGTGGATGCTTAGGAAGTGGTTGTAGTAGTACCTATGATGGAGTAGCATATCCAGAAAGTAGATATTATAATAGTTATACAACAAGTACAAATTATACCAATGCTAACTTACAACATGCCCTTACGGAAACACAAAATTGGTTTAGTGATGCCGCGAACTTCGTAAGTGCCGGTTACCCTTGGTTCTTACGTGGCGGTTCCTTCGGCAACGGTTCAAGTGCGGGTGTTTTCTACTATAATCGCTTCATCAGCAGCGGCGCTAGCTACAGCGGAGGCAGTTCCAGGTCCTCTCTAATAATTAACTAATTGTTAATTTTAACAATTAGTTAAAGAACTAACCCCCCACTATAACGAAGAAGAGAAAAATTAATTTTTTCTAAATCCCCATTTAATAATGTCATTAGTAGATTGATTTATAATACCACAGTAAGGACAATATTTAGGATTATAGGTTAAAACACCTTCAATTATTTTATAATTCTTTCCTTTTATTGTTTTTTCGTTACATTCTGTAATAATATGAATATTTTCATCTTTAATATTTAATAAATTTAATATATAATTATTTATAGACATAAGTTTGCTCCTTTCAATGTTTTGTAAGCAATTACATTGTATCAAACTTATGTCATTTTTAGTAAACAAAAATAGCGTTAGCAAAATTTCCGCCAACACTATTTATAATACAACCTTAAAAATTTAATTGACCTTTTTTATTACAATATTAGCTAGTTTTTCTTTATCATTATTATCTAAATCATTCCATATAAGTTCTAATATAACACCAAGTCCTGGAAGTACTAGTTCATCTTTACTAGTTATTGATTCATCTATAATACTTATAATACCTTTTACATCTTCATTTTTTAAATTATTTATTATATTTTTTCTTATATCTATTTCCAATTTTATCACCTAAATATATTATGTAAATTTTTATAATTTTTATTTATTATATTGTAATTTTTCTTTATTTTTTGTATACTTATTTTATAAGGAGGAAGTTTATGATAATAGGAATTATAATTGCAGTTTTAGTTGTACTTGTTGTTATTTGGTATTTTTCAACATATAATAATCTAGTTAGTTTGAGAAATAAGAAGGATAATGAATGGAGTCAAATTGATGTTCAACTAAAAAGAAGAAGTGATCTTATACCTAATTTAGTTGAAACTGTAAAAGGTTATGCTAAACATGAAAGTGAAACTTTAGAAGAAGTAATTAAAGCAAGAAACACTTATGTAAGTGCTACAACACCAGAAGAAGCTATGAAAGCATCTGGAGAAATTACTCAAGCTTTATCAAAGTTATTTGCTTTATCTGAAAGTTATCCTGATTTAAAAGCTAATCAAAACTTTATTAGTTTACAAAATGATTTAAAAGAAACTGAAGATAAGATTTCTTATGCAAGACAATTTTATAATGATGCAGTTTTAACTTATAATAATAAAGTTGAAATGATACCTTCTAACATAGTTGCTAAAATTTCTAAGTTTGAAAAAGGAATTTTCTTTGAAGTAGTTGAAGAAGATAAAAAAGCACCACAAGTTAAATTTTAAAACTTACATTTGTGTAAGTTTTTTTAGAAAGAGGGATATATGAAAAAACTCAAATATATTTTATTTTTATTGTTTACGTTTTTTATAAATATAGGTTTAGTTTGTGCCAAAGATGATGTTATAAATAGAATTGATGTTTCTATTACTTTAGATAATTCAGGTAATGCTCATATTGAAGAGGTATGGGATGTATTTGCCAATATGGGGACTGAGTTTTATAAAGCAGAATATAATTTAGGTAATATGGAAATATCAAATTTTAAAGTCTATGAAAATGGTATTTTATTTACTTTTATTGATGATTGGGATGTTGATGAAAGTTTAAGCTATAAAGCATATAAAAATGGTATAAATTATACAAGTTCAGGTATTGAACTATGTTGGGGTAAAGGTAGTATGGGGCATCATACTTTTAAAATAACGTATGATGTGTCAAATTTTGTATTTAAAACAGAAGATTCTGATGTCGTTTATTGGCAAGTAATAAATGAAGGTATGAGTAATGTGCCTAAAAACTTTTCACTTGTTTTAGATGGTTTTTATTACTTTCCTGATACACTCGATGTATGGGGATTTGGTTATAAAGGATATGCTTATGTAAAAGAAGGAAAAGTTTATATGTCAAACGAAGAAAATACCAATTTATCAAGTGGTGATTATGCAGTTGTGCTTATTAAATTTCCACTTTCTACTTTTAATATAACAAGTTCTAATACTTATGATAAGTTTAATAATTTTGACGAAGTATTAAATATGGCTGAAGAAGGAACGTTTTCTTATAACTATGATAACAATAGTATTTTTGATATTATTCTTCCAATATTTTTTACAATATTTTTTCCATTTTTATTAATATTTATTGTAGCAAAGGCTACTAATGGTTTTAGTAGGTATAGTTTTGAATCATTAGGTAAAAAAATAGATTATAAAAATATTCATAATTATAGAGATATACCTTGTAAAAAAGATATCTTTAGAGCATATTTTTTATCTCAAGCCTATAGTATAAATAAAAATGAAACTGATTTTTTAGGAAGTCTACTACTTAAATGGTTATTTGAAGGTAAAATTAAAATTGAAAAACGTGAAAATAAAAGTCTATTTGGTAGTAAAGAAGAACAATGTATTATTTTACAACCTAACTTAGAGTTTGATAATGTAATTGAAAAAGAAATGTATGATATTTTAGTTAAAGCAAGTAAAGATTATGTTCTTGAAAATAAAGAATTAGAAAGATGGAGTCAAAATAATTATAACAAATTATTTAATTGGTTTAAATCTTGTGAAAGTTATGGCAGAGGTTTATACGAAAGCGAAGGATTTGTATATAAAAAAGGTAGTAAATATATAATAAAAGATTCATTAAAACCTGAAGCTATTAATTTGGCAGGATTAAAAAAATATTTAACTGAATTTTCTAGGATTAAAGAAAAACAAGCAATTGAAGTTATGTTATGGAAAGAATACTTAATGTTTGCACAGATCTTTGGTATAGCAGATAAAGTTGCTGAACAATTTAAAAATCTTTATCCAAAAGAAATATATGAATACACAGAAAATTATAATTTTGATTTATCTGACATCATCATTTTAAATTCAATTTCACATCATGCAGTAGCATCCGCATCATCTGCAAGAAGTGCTGCCCAAAGTTACTCATCAGGTGGAGGAGGATTCTCTGTTGGTGGCGGAGGTGGCGGTTCCTTCGGCGGAGGAGGCGGAGGAGGTCGATAAAGATAAAATAAGATCTATCTATTTTGATAGATTTTTTCTTTACAAATAAATATTTTAATAATATAATAAAACACAAAAAAGAGGGATAATTATGAAATATGAATTAACTAGTGAAGATAAAAATTTTATTAATAAAGTTACTAATATTGGTAAAGAAATATTTTATATTTATGAAGAACTTGCTAATTTAGAAGTAGATGGTAATAACATAGATAATATTGAATATAGAAAAAACGTTGAAAAATTAAAACAATTAGTTTCCTTAGAAGATAGCATTTATAATATGGAAATTTTGGGAAGAGATAGACTTAGAAATCTTATAGATTACATTAATAGTATTAAAGAAACTGAAAATATGAATGATTTTGTCAATACAAGAATTATTAATAGATTAATTATTATGCTTGATAAATATAATAAAGATCCAATGGTTTATCTAACATCATCTATATCAGATGATTTAGAAAGCATAACACTATTACTTTCAAATGATTACATTAACGATTCAAAATATATAGAATATAGAAATGATTTAATAAGAAGTACAAAATATATAAGAATATTTTTAGATAATAAACTTGAAAAAAAGTGTTTAGATGATAATTTTGATATTTCAAATAACGTTTATTTATCTCATAAATTAATGGCAGATTACCTAGAATTTGATGAAAGATTTTTAAATACTTATAAAATGGAATATTTATCTTTATTTATTCTTAGTCAATCAAGTGTAATCGCATCTTTATCAGATAAAGATTTAGATTCTTATGTTGAAAATATGAAAGCTTTAATATCTAAGCTAACTTTAAAATCAGCTTTAATTTTACTTGATTCAAATCTTATTGATAAAATGAATCATGAAATATTAAATAGTGGTGATAACTCTAATAATTCAAATCATAGTAAATCATATATCATATTAAAAGAAGCTTTTGAAGAGATAGAAGACGACAGGAAAAAGATATCTACTGTATCTTTATATCGTAGGAAAATTTAAAAAATGTATTCACATTTTTTTTATTATGTGCTATAATTAAAAACGTGTTGTGGTTCCTTAGCTCAGCTGGTAGAGCAACAGACTCTTAATCTGTGGGTCTAGGGTTCGAATCCCTAAGGAATCACCATTTTTTTTGACTAAAAAAGTTAGGAGAATTTTTATGTTAAATAAAGATATTACTTATTACATTAATTTGTTAGATGACTTTTCAA
Organism: uncultured Mycoplasma sp.; assembly: GCA_945947035.1. Lineage (GTDB taxonomy): Bacteria > Bacillota_I > Bacilli_A > RF39 > UBA660 > CAG-611. The sequence continues at coordinate 67,389 of CAMEXD010000006.1, forward strand.
ATAAAAAAGAATTATCAAATGAAGAACTAAGTTACTTAAATAATTATGATAATATAAAAACACTTTATAAAATAGTAAATGATTACGATAAACATGTATTACTAGATATACCATTTTTTGATGAATCAAGTGAAGAGTATTACCATATTATAACTTATAGAAATAAAATATATAGAATATCTAGCGATGATTTAAATGATACTTATTCTATTAGAATACTTAAAAACTTAGATGAAGAACAAGATAGTATAATTCCTTTAGAAAAAGTCATTGATTACTATAATGAAAAACAAAGTAAAAAAGGTTTTTGTAGAACAAAAACAAAAAAACAATAAATAAAAAGGGGCAAAAAATTATATATTTTTGTCTTTTTTTATAAAAACGGAGGCTTTTATGATTAAAATTTTAGATAAAAAAGCAACTTATACTATAGCAGATTATAATACTATAGATAACATAAAGTCACTTTCTTTAGATATTTCTTATAATTTAAATAAAGATTTTTCTTATTATAATTATAGTTGTTCTTATTTTTTATATGTATTATATACAAAATATTTAAATCATGATATAAATGATAAATCATGGATTAATAAAGATAAATTTATTACTAATTTAGATATAAATCCTTTAATTAATAGTATTTTATTTATGTGTAACTTTATTTCATTAGAGGATTTAAAACAAAAAAAATTAGAATATGAAAAACATAATTTATCTTATGCAGTAGGTTGTTGTCTTAAAGAAAAATATTTAAATGAAAAATATTTAATTAATAAAAAGAATAGTCTTATATCATATTATACCTATTTTTTATGTAATATAGATAGTTTAAGTAATAAAGATTATGAAGCAATTTCTTATATTGGTTTAAACAAATTAAATAAATTAATTATATTTTGTATTGAAGATCATGAAGCAAAAAAAACAAAAGAATTATTTAAATTATATGGATATAACGTAAATGATGTTTCTTTTGATGATTTAGAGTTATTAGATGTTACTATAGAAAAATGTAAAAAGTCATTAAAACCTTCGATTATATTTTTAAATACTAATAAAGAACAGGAAGTAATAAAACTTGATAAAGAAATAATAAAACAAATGAAAGAAAAACTTGGAATTAGAGATATTCCATTTACTATTTATAATGAAAATAAAAATTATATCGATAGTCTTACAATAAAAAATAGTAAAATCATAAGTGATTGGCATAAAAAATATGATAAATATCAAGATAAGTTTAATATTGAAGATAATACAAATAATGAATATAGTGATGAAAAAGAATTTATTAAAGATAAACTAAATAAAAGTTTTATTGTTTCATGTAAAAGTAATAATTATTTAGATAGTATTATTTGTAAAAATAAAAAGTATTATAATTTTAGTTCTTTTAAATCTTTAGTAGGAGATATCTCTTATTCACTATCTGATAATGATGATGTTGTAGTAATAACAAGTATTAATGATGTTGATTATTTACTAGAAAATATTAAAAATGCCTGTATTAATGATAGAAAAATTCTTTATTTAATAGAAAATAAATCTTATCAAGATGAAGAATTTAATAAATTATTTATGAATATTTCTATTCTTAAAACAATTCCTAAATTAGTTGTTTATACACCCTGTGATGAAAAAGAATTTATAGGTTCTTATTTAAGCTTTATTAATCATAATGATACAAGTGTAATTATAATACCTAGTGAATTTAAAGAAATAAACAAAACTAAAATAAAAGAAGTTGATAATGGTTGTTATATATTAAAAAAAGAAAAAAAACCAAGAGGAAATATAATTGTAACAGGAAGTGAAATACCTATTGCATTAGATGTTTATAAAAAATTAAAAAGTATTGGAATTTTTGTTAATGTTTTATCAATGCCATCAAAAGAGAGATTCTTATTAACTGATATAAAATACAGACAAAAGATTTTACAAGATCTTCCCACTGCAGTTATAGATTTTTCTAGTAATAATTCTTGGTACAATCTAGGTTTTAATGATAAAGAAATATGTGGAATTAATAAATATTATTATAATGATAGTAGTGAAACAAAAGAAAAATATTATAAAATCACAGTAGAAGACATATATAATAAGGTAAAAAAGTTATTTAATTAACTTTTTTTAAATGAAAAATATTTGACTAAATAAGATATTTATGCTAAAATCTTATATGTTTGAAGCCTCTAGCTTTAAACCACATTGAAAAGGTTATAAGTTAAGATTATTCTTACACCTTAAAAGTGAGTCTTAAGTTTTAAAAAAGGAGGAATGTTATGAAAGCAATAATTGAAACTGGTGGAAAACAATATTATGTTTCAGAAAACGATGTTATCTACGTTGAAAAACTAGATGCAGAAGTTGATAGCGAAGTTGTTTTCGACAAAGTGTTAATGATTGATGGAGAAGTTGGAAATCCAACACTTTCTAATGCTAAAGTTGTAGGAAAAGTTTTAAAACAAGGTAAAAATAAGAAAATTCGTATTTTTAAATATGTTTGTAAACAAAAAAGTAGTAGAAAAAGACAAGGTCATCGTCAACCATATACTAAAGTTGAAATTACTAAAATTACTAGGTAATTGTTATGATTAAAGTAAATCTAGAACAAGAAAATAATACTTTAAAAAAAATAACAATTAAAGGACATGCTAAATATGATGATTTTGGGAAAGATATAGTGTGTTCTGCTGCTAGTAGTATTGTTATAACAACAATTAATGCAATTTTGATGTTTGATGAAAATGCAATAGAACATAGTTATAATAATGATACTTTAAGTATAGAAATTAAAAAAAATGATAAAATAACAAGTAATTTAATAAATAATATGATTAATTTATTAAAGGAACTTGAATATGATTACCCAAAAAATATTAAAATTTTATAGGAGGAAATATTATGAGATTAAATATCCAATTATTTGCCCATAAAAAAGGTGGAGGATCTTCAACAAACGGAAGAGATTCTGCTGGAAGAAGACTTGGAGCAAAAGTTGCTGATGGTGAATTTGCAACTGCAGGATCAATTATATATCGTCAAAGAGGTACAAAAATATATCCAGGTGTAAATGTTGGTAAAGGTAGCGATGATACTTTATTTGCAAAAACTTCTGGAGTTATTAAATACGAAAGAAAAAATAATAAAACACAAGTTAGTGTTTATGAAAAATAATTATGATTTAAAAGCTTTATCTTAATTGATAAAGTTTTTTTGTTATCTGTTGATTTTATTTGTTTTTATAAAAGAGGTAAAAATAATATAAATAAAATTTTTTTATATAACTATTAATTCTATTAGTTTTTTTTACTTTTTTTAAGAAAAAGTAAAAAAATGTGTCAAATTTTGTCTTAAAATATCGATATTTGTCGTAAATTTCTTAAATTTTATGAAAAAAGGGGTAATTTTTAAAATTTGAAGCACTTTT
>CAMEXD010000007.1 GCA_945947035.1 uncultured Mycoplasma sp.
CATTGGAATTCTTAAGGAAAAAATAATTATATTATTTTTTCACTTTTCTTGTTTTTTATAATCAAAAATTCAAACAACTTTTAGTTAATTTATCTTTGATAATAATTGACATAATACTTCATTTTTAGTACAATAAGTACTCTGGAGTTGATGTATATGAAGATAATTGAAAAATTTGTTATAGATAGAGATAGTGAAGAATATTTTTATGGAGAAAAAATAATTGGTGAATTTAATAATATTATATATCGTATTTATTATTCATATACTAGTTTTGATAGTTTAAATACTTTTGAATTTAGTGAAATATATGGTAATTATTATAGATTTACTGTAGCAGAATTTATCTCTCTTGCTACTTATGATTTAGGTGGATATAATGAAAATAATCTTCTTCATAATTTTAAGTTATTAAGAAGAAAATATAATACGATTAATTATAATCCATACATTAATAAAGATAAAAAAGTACTTATAACATCAATTTATTATTATGATGAACTTATAAAAGATAGAGCTTTAATTGAAGATTTTTCTTATGATTATGAAAAAGATATGGAAAAACTATTACTTCCATATGATGAAAAACTTCTTAGAATTAAGGAAGATAACTTGTCAAATATTAAAAATTAAAGTATTATATAATTATAAAAGTAAGGAGGAATTTATGAACACAATTATAAAACCAAAAGGAACTTATGATTTATATGGAAAAGATAGTAAAGATGTATTATTCTTACAGAGTTTAATTCAAAATTTAATGGAAAGTTATAACTATGAAATGATTAGAACACCACTTTTTGAATCAAGCGATTTATTCCATAGAGGTGTTGGGGAAACAACTGATATAGTAACAAAAGAAACATATGATTTTAAAGATAGAGGAGATAGAAATTTAACTTTAAGACCTGAAGGAACAGCGGGTGCTGCTAGATGTTTTATTGAAAATAAATTATATGCAGAAAATATGCCAAAAAAATTCTTTTATTATGGTCCTATGTATCGTTATGAAAGACCACAAGCAGGAAGATTTAGAGAACATTATCAATTTGGTTGTGAAGTTTATGGTAGTTTTGATCCAATTATCGATGCTGAAATTATAAGTATTCCATACACTTTATTTACAAGTTTAGGACTTAATGTAAAAGTTCATATCAATAGTCTTGGAGATAGTGCATCACGTACATCATATAGAGATGCTTTAATTAATTATTTGGCTCCTCATATTGATGAATTATGTAGTGATTGCAAAGAAAGATTTGAAAAAAATCCTTTACGTATTTTAGATTGTAAAGTTGATAAAGATAATGAAATACTTAAAAATGTTCCTAAGACAATTGATTATTTAAGTGAAGAAGCAAAAGAATATTTTGATAAAGTATTAAAGTATTTAGATGCTTTAGAAATAGATTATGTTGTTGATCCTAAAACTGTTAGGGGACTTGATTATTACACACATACTGTGTTTGAAATAGAATGTGTTGATGCTGTAAATAAAAATAGTGTTTTATGTGGTGGCGGAAGATACAATAATCTAATTGAGAATTTAGGAGGGCCAAAAACTCCTGCTGTTGGTTTTGGAATGGGTACTGAAAGACTCCTTGAAGTTTTATCTTCTAATGATTTAGGATTTAACTTAGATGATTCTTTAGATTGTTATGTTATTCCAGTATCTGACAATGAAAAATGCGAAGCTTTAACATTATGTCATGCACTTCGTCTTATGGGATTTAAAGCTGACGTTGATAACATGAATAGAAATGTTAAGAATAATTTTAAACAAGCTGAAAAACTAAATACTAAGTTTGCTATAGTAATTGGAGAAGAAGAGTTAAAAGAAGGTTATTATACTGTTAAAAATATGAAATCTAAAACAAATGAAGAAGTTAATGTTAAACTTATAATTGATTATTTAATGGAAAAATTATCTGAAGATGATGATTGCTGTGATGATTACGATTGTAATTGTGGTTGTGGGGAAAATTGCGATTGTGATGACGAATGTAATTGTGGTGGTGATGGTTGTTGTGGTGATGATTGTCATTGTAAAAAGTAAGAATATTTTAGAATAGGAAGTTATATTATGGAAAAAATAAAATTTAGTGAATTAGAAAATTATTTTGATAAAGAAATTGAAGTGTCTGGTTTTATTGAAAATCTAAGAGTTCTTCAATATGTTATATTTATTGTTTTAAAAGATAAATATGGTAAACTTCAAGTAACTATTGAAAAAGAAGATGAAAATAATAGCAAGTTAGTAGAAATTGCTAGTAATTTAACATTAGATAGTACAGTTAAAATAAAAGGCGTTTTAAAACAAAATCCTAAAGTTAAATTAAATGGTATGGAACTTATTCCAAGTGATATTGAAGTAACAAGTAAAAGTTTAGAAGAATTACCAATTAATTATAAAGACTTAGCTAATACTTTAATTGATACAAGACTTGATAATAGAATGCTTGATTTAAGAAATGAAAGAAATAATTATATTTTTAGAATTCAATCTGATTTGATAAGAAATTTAAGAGATACTTTATATGATAAAGATTTTATGGAAATTCATACTCCAAAATTAATTGGAGCAGCAAGTGAAAGTGGATCTGAAGTATTTGAAGTAAAATATTTTGATAGAAAAGCTTATCTTGCTCAAAGTCCTCAGTTTTATAAACAAATGGCTATGGCAAGTGGTTTTGAAAAGATATTTGAAGTAGGTCCTGTTTTTAGAGCAGAAAATTCTAATACTAATAGACACGCTACAGAATTTACTAGTTTCGATGTTGAATTTAGTTATATTAATTCTTTTTCTGATGTCATGGATTTAGAAGAAGAAATGATAACAAATGGTTTAGCTTTTATTAAAGAAAAATATGGGGATAAGATAAAAGAATTGTTTAATGTCGATGTTGTTGTTCCAAATCGTCCTTTTCCAAGAGTTAAGTTAAATGATTTGTATAAAGAATTAGAAAGTCTTTATGGCTATAAAGCAGAAGGAGAAGATTTATACGATTTATCAAGTGAAGGTGAGAAATTAGCATCTCGTTATGCAATGGATAAATATAATAGTGAATTTATCTTTATTACTGGTTATCCTGCTGAAAAACGTGCATTTTATCACATGAGAGATGATAATGGACTTTTAAATGGTTATGATTTAATTTGGAAAGGTACAGAAATAACAACTGGGGCTCAAAGAGAACATAGATATGAAATTTTAAAACGTCAAGCAGAAGAAAAAGGCTTAAAAGAAGATATTAAGTTCTATTTAGATTTCTTTAAATATGGTTGTCCTCCACATGGTGGATTTGGTCTTGGAGTAGATAGACTTACTTTAGTATTATTAGAAATTCCAGTAAAAGAAGCTATGTTTATCTTTAGAGGACCAAATAGACTTAATCCATAAGGCAAAATTTATGAATGATTTAGAAGAAATTGAAAGAAGTATTATTAAAAAATTTAGGAGTAAGATTTATCGTAAGTTTATAAGGGCAGTAAAGGATTTTGAACTAATTAAAGAAGGAGATTCTATTTGTTGCTGTATAAGTGGAGGAAAAGATTCATTTTTACTTGCTAAATGTCTTCAAGAATTAAAAATACATTCTAAATATCACTTTGATTTAAAATTTTTAGTTATGGATCCAGGATATAGTAAAAAACATTTAGATAAAATAAAAAAGAATTTAGAATATTTAAATATTGATGCTGAAATATTTGAATCACATATTTTTGATGAGATAAAAGATTCTTCTTCACCATGTTATTTATGTGCTAGAAAAAGAAGAGGAAATTTGTATGCTACAGCTAAAGAAATGGGTTGTAATAAAATAGCTTTAGGTCATCATTTTGATGATGTCATAGAAACAATTTTACTTAATCTTTTATATAGTGGTTGTTATAAAACAATGCTACCTAAATTAAAAAGTAAAAACTTTAAAGGTATGGAACTTATAAGACCTTTATACTATGTTAAAGAAGATGATATATTATCTTGGAAAAGGTATAATAATTTAGAATTTATTGATTGTGCTTGTAGTGTAACTAAAAAAAATCTAGGTAAAAGACTTGAAGTAAAAAACTTAATTAAAGAACTTAGAAGAGTTTACGATAATGTCGATATAAACATCTTAAATAGTAGCAATAATGTTTATTTAGATTCAGTTCTTGGTTATAAAAATAAAGATGGTTATACTAGTTTTTTAGATAATTATGAGGATATTTATGAAGAAGAATAATTTAAAAAATATGTTACTAGTGGTTTTGTCAGTTATATATAATACTTTTGTTTATAGATTTGGAAGAATGTTTCCAGAACGTGCAACTTTAGTAGGAACTAGTTTAGATCTTAAAATACCTTATGTATCTTTCTTTATATATTTTTATATATCTTGGTATATATTTATCTTTTTAATACCTTATTTAATATCTTTATATGATGAGGATAATTTTTATAAATATATTACAATGATTTTTATCAGTTTAACTATAACATTAATAATATATATTGCTTTTCCAACAGTTATGGAAAGACATAATCTAGATTTACTTACAAATTCTTTTACTGATAGATTAGTAAAACTTATCTATAGTTTAGGAAGTACAAATGCTTGTATTCCAAGTTTACATGTACTACTTGCAAGTGGTTATATGATGCCTCTTATAAAAAATAAAAAAGTACCAGTTTGGCTTAAAGTTTTAGGATTAACATCAGGTACTCTTATAATAATATCAACACTTTTAGTAAAACAACATGTTATATATGACGTTATAAGTGCGATTACAATAAATGCTGTTGTATGGTTTGTTATTATTAAATTTAATTTAGATGAGTATTTGAAAAAAGTTATAAAATTATAAAATTTAGAGTGTAAAATTTTAGTAAAACTATAGAAAAAATTAAAAATATTTGATACAATATAATTACCAGAGAATAATTTTTGTATAAACCCTACAAACACACGATACGGGAATCAAAATAGTTATTGGTGTTGAATGCTTATCATTGATAAGAATCCTAAAGATAACAATATGATACCCACCTGTAATTATACAGGTTTATCGTTTTATTCTTCTGGTTTTTTTATTTACAAAAATATATTTTTTTAGTATAATGAGTTGGGAGTTGGAATTTTATGAAAAATCGTAGTGAATTAAGAGATATAATTGTAAAAGTTTTATACCAAATATATATTTATAGAAATATTAATGAAGATTGTAATATAGATTCTATTATCAAAGAAAACTTAGAAACAGAAAATGAATTTGTTAAAGTTTGTGTTAATGGTGTAATAGAAAATGAAAAAGAACTAGAAACTCTTGCTAATAAATATTTAAAAAATTGGGATATTAATAGATTAAGTAAAGTAGATAAAGCAATTTTATTACTTGGTGTTTATGAACTTATGTATACTGATACTCCAAATATTGTTTGTATAAATGAAGCAATTATTTTAGCAAAAAAATATAGTGATGATGATGTAGTTAAAATGATTAATGCAACACTTGATAGTATTTACAAAAATGAAGTTGAGGAATAACGATGATTAATAAATTGTCGTTTTTTTATGTAAAATTCTAGGTATTTTAAACATTTTATGATACAATTAATAAGAGGTAGATTATATGAATAATGAATATTTAACAGTTACTCAAATAAATAAATATATAAAGTATAAATTTGATAATGATGAAAATCTTAACCTTGTTTATTTAAAAGGAGAAATATCAAACTTTAAAAATCATACAACTGGTCATCTATATTTCACAATAAAAGATGAAACATCAAGAATTATGGCAGTTATGTTTAGAAATAACGCATCTAAAATAAAGTTTAATCCAGTTGATGGTAGTAAAGTTTTAGTAGTGGGTAGAATTGGTGTTTATGAGGCTAATGGTAATTATCAAATCTATGTTGAGGAAATGCTTGAAGATGGTGTAGGAAATCTTGCAATAGAATTTGAAAAATTAAAGAAAAAATTATCTGAAAAAGGATATTTTGATGAAAAATATAAAAAGCCTATTCCAAAGTTTCCTAAAAGAATTGGAATTATAACTGCAACAACAGGTGCTGCAATAAGAGATATAATAACAACAATTAATCGTAGATATAGAAATGTTGAGCTTGATATATTTCCTTGTTTAGTTCAAGGAGTTGATGCTAAAAACGATATCGTAAAAAATCTTGAACTAGCAAATAAATTTGATTTAGATTTAATTATTTTAGGACGTGGTGGAGGTTCTATTGAAGATTTATGGGCATTTAATGAAGAAATAGTTGCAGAAGCAGTATTTAAAAGCAGGATACCAATAATAAGTGCCGTAGGTCATGAAATAGATTTTACTATAAGTGATTTTGTAGCAGACCTTCGTGCCCCAACGCCAACTGCAGCAGCAGAACTTGCTGTACCTAATACAATTGAACTAATAACATATATTAATCAACTTAATATAAGAAGAAATAAAAGTATAATTAATCTAATTAATAAAAAACGTGAAAAACTTGATTCTTTAAAATCTTCATATATCTTAAAAAATCCGCAAAGTATATATGAAGTAAAAGCTCAAAAGATTGATAATCTAATTGAAAAATTAATCTATGTAACTAGTTCTAAAATAACAAATAGTAAAAATGTTTTAGATAATTTAAATAATAAAAAAGATGTTCTAATTAAAAATATTATAGATAAAAAGACAAATAGATACCTAAATATCCTAAATAAATTAGAACCATTAAATCCAATTTTAACAATAAAAAGAGGATATACAATAACTAAAAAAGATGATAAATCACTTTCAAGTATCAAAGATATAAATGAAAATGATTTAATAAAAACAACATTAAATGATGGTGTTATAACATCAAAAGTAATAAGTATGGAGGAAATGTAATATGGAAAATAATAACTTAAGTTTTGAAGAAAAAATAACTAATTTAGAAAAAATAGTAAAAGATTTAGAAAGTGGAGATATAAAACTAGATGACGCAATAAACAAATTTAATGAAGCAATGAAATTAGCTGATTCTTGCAATAAAACTTTAGAAGAAGCAACTAAAACAGTAAATAAAGTATTAAATAAAGATGGTGTTTTAGAAGATTTTGAACCAATTGAGGAACAATAATTGCTAATTTTAAAAAATAGAGTTATAATTAAACTAACAAAGTAAAGGAGAAATAGATTATGGTTTATGTAGAAATATTAGCAGGCGGTAAAGGAACAAGAATGGGCAATACTGATATGCCTAAACAATTTATGATGCTTGGAACTAAGCCAATTTTTATTCATACAATTGAACAATTTATGTTAAATTTAAATGTTAACAAAATTTTATTGTGTTGCCCTAAAGAATGGATGAGTTATGCAAAAGACACATTAGAAAAATATTTAGAAGATACATCGGATATTTATATAGTTGAAGGGGGCACAACAAGACAAGAAACTATAATAAATGGATGTAAATTTATCGAAAAAGAATTTGGTATTAATAATGATGATATTGTAATTACACATGATGCGGTTAGACCATTTGTAACACAAAGAATAATTGATGATAATATTGAAGCCGCAAGAACTTATGGTGCTGCTGATACTGTAGTTCCAGCAACTGACACAATAGTGGAAGGGAAGGATAATGGTTTTATAGATAATATTCCTGATAGAAAAAAAATGTATCAAGGTCAAACACCTCAAAGTTTTAAATTAAAAACGTTACTTGATATTTTAACAGAATTAAGTGAGGTAGAAAGGAATATTTTAACTGATGCATGTAAGGCATTTGTCTTAAAGGGGAAAAAGGTTAAATTAGTTGAAGGAGAAGTTTATAACGTAAAAGTTACTAGTTTGTATGATTTAAAATTATGTGAAGCAATTATTGCAGTGAGAGGAAAAGATGATTAATCAATCATATAGATTAATTTCTCCTAAACAAATTAGAACTGATTTTATTGATGAATCTCTTGATAATGAGCATGTAATAGTAAGACCTAAATATTTATCTATTTGTGCAGCAGATCAAAGGTATTATACTGGAAATCGCGGGTTGGAAACTCTTAAGAAAAAATTGCCAATGGCATTGATTCATGAAGCAGTTGGTGAAGTTATATATGATGCAAATGGAATATTTGAAAAAGGAACAAAAGTCGTTTTAATTCCAAATACACCTGTTGAAAAAGACGATATTATAAAAGAAAACTATTTAAGATCAAGTCATTTTAGGGCAAGTGGATATGATGGATTTATGCAAAGCATTGTTAAAATGAGAAATGATAGAATTATTCCTTATGATGATTCAATTGAAGATGATGTTGCAGTTTTATGTGAACTTATAAGTGTTGCAATGAATTCTTTAGAACATTTTACAAAATATAGTCATTTAAAAAAACAGGTTTTAGGAGTTTGGGGATGTGGTAGTCTTGGCTTTATAATGTCATTAGTATTAAAAAAGACATTCCCAAATGCGAAAGTAATTGTATTTGGAACACAAATTCATAAATTGAGTTATTTTTCATTTGCAGATGAGGCTTATTTAATTGACAGTATTCCTGAAAATTTAAAAGTTGATCATGCATTTGAATGTGTTGGAGGAAAAGGCGCAGAACTTGCAATTAATCAAATAATCGATTTAATAAATCCTGAAGGTTCTATTGCGCTTTTAGGAGTAAGTGAAGAAAATGTTGCAATAAACACTAGAATGGTTCTAGAAAAGGGATTATCAATATTAGGAAATAGTAGAAGCGGCTATGAAGATTTTTCAGCAGCAGTTAACTTTATTGAAAGTTCTGAGGATGTCCGAAAGTATTTAAAAACAATAATATCTGAAAAAGTAGATGTTAAACAAGTAAGTGATATACATAATGCTTTTGAAAAAGATTTAAATAATGATTTTAAAACTATTATGAAATGGGAGATATAGATAGTCTCTCTTTTAAATTGCATTAAAACAACAAATATGTTAAACTAATCTTAGTTAATAAGGAGTAAATTGTATTATGATTAAAAAAATAGTTTTAAAATTTTTCCCAAAAAAATTAATTTTGCATTTAAAACCTTTTGTGCAAAGAATTACAAAATTAGATTATATAATGTTATATAGTTTTTATAAAGTGACATGTAAAAAAAATGATAAGATGGTTTTGTTCTTATCCGATTCAAGAGTTGATATGTCTGGTAATTTTATGTATATATATAATGAATTAAAAAATTATGATTATAAGATAAATTATGTTTTTAAAAAGAGCATTAAGTCAAAAAGAACATGGAAAGAAAAAAATAATTTATGTAAATTGATGGCCCAATCAAAATACATTTTAGTAGATGATTTTTATCCAATTATTTATCCAATTAAATTAAGAAAAGGTACTGAACTCATTCAAGTTTGGCATGCAATGGGTGCATTTAAAAATGTTGGATATAGTAGAAAAGATAAAGATGAAAGTATTGAAAATAATAGTTTATCTCACAAAAACTATACTGCTACAATTGTTAGCTCTGAAAATATTAGAAAAGATTATGCTAAGGCATTTGGAATTGATATAAATAAAGTACATAGTTTAGGAATTCCAAGAACTGATATTTTCTTTAATGAAACATATAAAAAGGAAATAACAACAACATTATTAAAAAAGCATTCTATAATAAAAGGTAAAAAGGTAATTTTATTTGCACCAACATTTCGTGGCAGTGGAGTAAGTGATGCTCATTATGATTTTTCATTAATTGATTTTAAAAAAATAAAAAAAGAGTTGCAAAAGGATTATGTGTTTTTTATTAAATTACACCCTTTCATTAAAAATGTATCAGAAGTTCCAAATGATGATGATTTTTTTATAAATATAACAAAGGAAAGAGAAATTAATGATTATCTTTTTATTACAGATATCTTAGTTACGGACTATTCATCTGTAATATTTGAAAATTCATTATTAAATAATGATGTGGTTTTTTTTACGCCTGATTTAGATCATTATGCAAATTCAAGAGACTTTTTTTATGAGTTTAGTCATTATACCTATGGAGATGTTGTAAAAAACACCGATGATTTAATAAAAAGTATTAAAAATCCATCAAAAAATCAAGATAAACTAAAAAAATTTAAATCATATTTTTGTTCTTCATGTGATGGGAAATCTACCAAAAGAGTAGTTGAAGAACTAATTATAAAAAGGTAGGTGTATAAGGTGAAATCACTTATTATCAAAATTTTTATTTTTGTTTTAAACTTTATATATTTTATATTAAAATTATTGCCAACACAGGATAAAATAGTTTTTATTTCTAGACAAAGTAATAATATTAATATTGATTTTAAATTACTTAGTGATGATTTGAAAAATAGATATAAAAAATATAAAATAGTTATTCTTACTAAGAAAATAGAATCAGGTATCTTTATGAAAATACTATATTGTTTTCATATGATTAAGCAAATGTATCATCTAGCAACTTCAAAAGTAGTAATACTTGATTCATACTGTATAGTTGTAAGTGTTTTAAAACATAAAAAGAATTTAAAAGTGGTGCAACTTTGGCATGCCCTAGGTTCGTTTAAAAAATTTGGATTTAGTATAAAAGATAAAAGGGAAGGTTCAGATAATAAAATAATAAAACTATTTAAAATGCATAATAATTATGATTATATTTTTACAAGTAGCCCAAGTTGTTCATCAAATTTTGCTGAGGCATTTGGTTATGATAAAAAAAATATTTTATCATTTCCGCTTCCTAGGCTTGATTTATTAAATGATAAGTTTTATATAAAAGAAAAACAAAAACAAATTTATGAAGAATATCCTATTTTAAAACAAAAGAAAAATATTGTTTATGCACCTACATTTAGAATAAAAAATAATTCTTCAAATGATAAATATATTTCTTTAAATGAAATTAAAAAACTGATAAATGAAATTAATTTTAACAAATATAATTTAATTATTAAACTTCATCCTTTGCTTAATGTTGATTTAAATGATGATAGAGTTATAATTGATAAAAAATTTACAACTACTGATATGTTATTAGTGTCAAATTATGTTGTTACAGATTATTCTGCAATTACTTATGAGGCAGCATATTTAAATAAACCATTATTTTTTTACTGTTATGATATATCTACTTATAAAAATGATAGAAGTTTTTACATTGACGTAGAACAAGATTTGCCAGGAAAAATTTCAACAAAACCAAAGGATATAATAAAAAACATTGAAAACAATAATTATGATTTAAACAGAATTAAAAAATTTAGTAATAACAATATTTCTAATCCGAAAACTAGTTATACAAAAGATATCAGTGACTTCATTGTAAAGATAATTAGTAATTAATAAATATCTTCATTATAACGAAAAGTATGTTCGTTGACATCCTAATATTAGGTATGATAAAATTGTTAAAGATAGTTAAATATAATTTGTAGAGGTGAAAAAATGAAAAATAAATATAAAATATCAGTTATTGTTCCTGTATATAATGTAGAAAGATATTTAGATGAATGTATAAAAAGTGTATTGAATCAAACCATTGATTTTCAAAAAAATATTCAATTAATTTTAGTAGATGACGAATCTCCAGACAACAGTGAAGCAATATGTAAAAAATATCAAGAAAAATATTCTGATAATATTATATATATAAAACAAAAAAATGCAGGTGTTTCAGCAGCACGTAATAATGGATTAAAATATGCAACAGGAGAATATATAAATTTTTTAGATTCAGATGATAAATGGGATAAAAATGCTTTTAAAAATGGAATAGAAATTTTTGAAAAGAATCCTGATATTAATTTAATTTGCTTTCGTATAAAAAATTTCGAAGGTAATAATGATTATCATATTTTATCTTATAAATTTGATTATAATAAAGAAATAATTGATATATTTGAAGACAATGATTGTATTGAATCACATGTCTGTAATTTTTTAATTAGAAGAAGCGTTATAGGTGATGTTTTATTTGATACAAATTTAAAGTATGCTGAAGATACAAAATTCATAAATGAAATATTAGTGGATAATAACAAAATTTATTTGGTAAAAGATTCTTTCTATTTTTATAGAAAAAGAAAAGAACAAAGTAGTGCAACTCAAAAAAGCATTACTGATCCATCTTATTATACAAGTGTTAAATATGCTTTTATAGAACCTTTTAAATTATTTAAAAATAAATTTTCTAAAATACCCAAATATTTTCAATATTCTATTATGTATCAATTAACATATAGAATAAAACAGGGAATAGGTACAAGCCTTACTATTAAAGATAAAGAAGATTATATAAATGATATAAAAATATTATTAAATGAAATAGATGATGATGTTATTATAAATCAAAGAAATTTTAATATTAATAATAAAATATTGGCACTTTATATAAAATATGGTGATAGCATTTTTAATAAAATTAGATTTGATGATAAATATATATATATTAATTCTACAATTATTGATGAAGTTTCTAATTTAGAAAATCAATTAATCCAATTTGAAGTTTGTAATGATAAATTATTTGTTTTTGGTTCTGTTAATTTTATAAATGATTTTAAACTGAGTTATAAAATTAATAGTAAAGAGTATAGTATAAAAAAAATATATAAAACAACAATGAATGATGATTTTAATGTTAAAATCACATCAATAAATTATCGTGAATACATTAATTATAAAAATGGTGATAAACTGGAATTTTATATTGAAATTAGCGGTAAAAAGTATAAGTTAAAAAATACTTTTGTTAAATTCTCTAGATTAAATAATATAATTAATTATTATTACGAGAATAAATGTTTATTTGAATTAAATGATGATTTAAATGAAATTCATATTGAAAATAATCCGTCAATATTTAAGGTTTTAACTTTGGAAATTAGGTATTTAATGTCAATACTACTAAAATATAAAAGAATAAATGTATTTATATTAAGAAGTCTTTATTGGTTAACAAAACCATTTATTAATCATAATATTTATTTATTTTGTGATAGAGAATTTATGGCAGGAGATAGTGGCGAAATATTATTTAAGTATTTTAATAAGCATAATAAAGATAAAAAGAATAAATCATATTTTGTAGTAGATAAAAGTAGTGAAGATTATAATAAAATCAAAGAATATGGTAATGTAGTTAGTTATCATACAATGAAATATAGAATTCTTTTCCTTCATTCTAAAGTTATAATATCATCTCATGCGGATGAATATGTAAGTAATGCATTTGGAAATGCAAGAAAGTATTATGCAGATTTATATAAGTTTAAATATGTTTATTTAACACACGGAATATTACTTCATGATTCTTCAAAATGGTTAAATAGAATTAATAAAAACTTTGCATTAAATGTTGTAACAAGTCCAATGGAATATGATAGTATAATAAATGGAAATTATTATTTTGAAAAGAATGAATTAATTAAAACAGGAATACCACGTTATGATAATTTAATGAATTTAGACGTTAAAGAAGAAAATAAAATATTGTTTATGCCTAGCTGGCGTAGTACTTTAGTGGGAAATGCAATACCGGGAACACAGCAAAGGCCTTACAATCCTAAATTTAAAGATAGTGAATACTTCAAATTTTATGATAAACTACTTAATGATAAAGAATTATTGGATTGTTTAGAAGAAAACAATTTAAAAATAAGATTTTGTATTCATCCAAGTTTTAGAAATCAAAAACAAGATTTTGTAGGAAATGATTATGTAGAATATATTACAGATTCTAATTCACAATATGAAACATTATCATCTAAAATGGTAGTTACTGATTATTCTTCTGCAGCTTGTGATTTTGCTTATTTAAATAAACCAGTAGTTTATGCAAATTTTGATTATGATCATATTTATGATGTTCATTACTACAATAAGGGATACTTTGATTATGATGAACATGGATTTGGACCAAATTGTTCTAATTACGATGAGACAAAAAAAGAAATTTTAAAACTAATAAAAAATAATTTTAAAGTAGAAAAAAAATATAGTGAAAGAATGAAGAATTTCTTCTATTATCGTGACAATAAGAATAGTGAAAGGGTTTACAATGAGATTACTAAATTAATGAAATAAGTCATTTTAAGTATTAATAAGAGGTGTTTTATGACAAAATTTATAAATTCAGTTAAAAAATATTTTAATTATATGATATATGCTGCAAAAGCAGAACTTAATAGTGAAGTAGCTAATTCATATTTAGGATGGTTATGGTGGCTTTTAAATCCATTATTTTTCATGCTTATTTATGCTTTTGTATCTGTTGTTGTATTTAAATCAGGTGAGCCATATTTTGCGGCCTTTGTTTTTATTGGACTTAGTTTATGGGATTTCTTTAATAGAGTAGTATCTGCAAGTCCTAGACTTGTTGTAAATAATAAAGAAATAGTTAGTAAAGTATATATACCAAAATATATTTTATTAATAGAAAAAATATTTGTAAGTTTCTTTAAGATGCTTATTTCACTATTACTTGTTGTTGTTATGTTATTTTTATACAAAGTTGATATATCTTTATATATATTTAATTTTATTCCAATTTTAGTTGTTCTTGTAATACTTACTTTTGGTATTTCATCAATATTACTTCACTTTGGAGTATTTGTAGATGATTTATCAAATCTTGTTAGTGTTGGATTAAAATTAGTATTTTATTTATCTGGAATATTTTACTTAGTATCAAAAAGAATTCCAGCGCCATATAATAACATGCTTTTATGGTGTAATCCAATTGCATACTTTATCGAAGGAAGTAGAAATGCACTTTTATATGCTAAACCAATTAATTATAGTATTTTATTTGTTTGGCTTATAATAGGAATTATTCTATCTGTTATTGGAATAAAGACAATAAATAAATATGAAAATAGTTATGTAAAGGTGATCAAATAATGAAAAAAGAAGAAATAGCAATAAGTATTAAAGATTTATTTATAAGTTATCGTGATATAAAGAAATTTTCAATCAGAAAGACTTTATTTTCTAGAGAAAAAACAACATTATATACAGCAGTAAAAGGTGTATCATTTGATATTAAGAAAGGTGAGATAGTAGGAATTTGTGGTAAAAATGGTAGTGGTAAATCAACACTTCTTCGTGCTATAGCAGGTATATTTTCTGCTGATAAAGGAACAATTAATTTATATAATAATAGTGTTTCACTACTTTCAATTGGAGTAGGATTTCAAAAAAAATTAACTGGATACGATAATATATTTTTATCAGGAATGTTACTTGGCTTTTCAAAAGAACAAATAGAAGAAAAATTAGATGAAATTATTGAATTTTCAGAACTAGGTAATTTTATATATAAACCAGTTTCATCATATTCTTCTGGAATGTATTCTAAGCTTGCTTTTTCTATTACTGCTATACTTGAAACTGATATTATGTTAATTGATGAAGTATTATCAGTTGGTGATGTTGCTTTTAAAGAAAAAAGCTATAATAAAATGAAAGAATTAATTAGTGATGAAAATAGAACAGTGGTAATTGTATCTCATAGTTCTAAAACTTTAGAAGAATTGTGTGATCGAGTTATTTGGTTACATGAAGGAAAAATATTAGAAGATGGAAAACCAGAAGAAGTTGTATCACATTATGAAGAATTCATTAAAAATCAAATTTAAAATTATCAATTTAAAATTGGTAATTTTTTAATACAATAATTTATTTAAAAAAAGAAATAATAATAATGTAGTTTGTAAGGAGTTGATAAAATGAATTTTAAAAAATTTTTTAACAAACTACTAATCTTTCTATTTATAATTTCTATTTTTATTATACCAAAAACTTGTTTAGCTTATACAAATAAAGTTATTTTAGGAGGACAAAACCTGGGAATTGAAGTAAATAGTAATGGTGTCTTAGTTGTAGGATTCTATAAGGTAGGAAATGCTTCTCCAGGTGCTTTAGCAGGTCTTAAAATAGGAGATAGAATAATAGGAATAGATGATACCGTTATAAATGATATAACTGATCTTTCTTTTTCTTCTTCTGTTTTAAATGACAAAATAAAAATAACTTATATTAGAAATGGTAATAAAAAAACAACTGACTTAAAGCTTTATAAAGATTCAAGTGGTGTATATAAAACAGGATTATATGTAAAAGATTCAATAATTGGTATTGGTACCCTTACTTTTATTGATCCAAAAACTAATATGTATGGAGCACTTGGACATGAGATCATAGATAAAAATACTGGTCAAAAATTTGAGATTAAATCAGGAAAAATATTTGAGTCTGAAATAACTAGTATAAAAAAATCAGAAAGAAATAAACCTGGTGAAAAAAATGCAACTTATAATGCTAATGAAATATTTGGTACTATAACAAAAAATGATATCAATGGAATATTTGGTAAATATACTGGTCAAATAAACAGAAATAACTTGATTGATGTTGCATCTTCATCTGAAGTTAAGCTTGGTAAAGCAACTATTAGAACAGTTATCTCTGGAACAGAAGTTAAAGAGTATGAAATTGAAATATTAAAAATTTATCCTAATAATGAAACCAAAAATATTTTGTTTAAAGTAGTTGATGAAGAGTTAATCTCTAAAACTGGTGGTATAGTTCAAGGAATGAGTGGTTCTCCAATTATTCAAAATGATAAAATAGTTGGTGCCGTAACCCATGTCATAAGTGATGATGCTACAAAAGGATTTGGTATATTTATAACAACCATGTTAAAAGAAATAGAAGATTAAAAAAGACAAGATTTTTTCTTGTCTTTTACTCTACAGTAACAGATTTAGCCAAATTTTTAGGTTTATCAATATCACAACCTTTTAATTTAGCAACATAATAAGATATAAGTTGAAGAGGAACAATAGCTAAAATTGGTCTAAATATTTCTAGTGTTTTAGGAATTACAATTTTATAATCGTAATCGCTATCATTTATATTATAAGTATCAGATGAAGTTACAAGAATAATTTTTCCTTCACGTGATTTTATCTCTTTTACATTACTTATTGTTTTTGATGCAATACTTTTTTTAGTAATAATTGCAATTGTTGGTGTGTTATTATCAATAAGAGATATTGTTCCATGTTTTAATTCTCCAGCAGCATATGCTTCACTATGAATATATGATATTTCTTTTAGTTTTAATGATCCTTCCATACATAAAGCATAATCATAATTTCTACCAATAAAGAAGATATCTTGTTTTAAATATAGTTCTTTGGCAATTTTTTCATAGTCCTTATTTTCAAGTAAACTTTCTATTTTATTTGGTAAAAGATTTAATTCTTGTTCTAATTCTTGTTCTAAATTTTCGTTAATTAAGTTATTTTTCTTTCCAAAGTAAATTGCAAGTAGGGTAAGAACAAGAACTTGAGCAAGGTACGCTTTAGTTGTTGCAACTGCAATTTCAGGACCTGCTTTTATATATATGACATCATCACAAATTCTTGCAATTGAACTTTCTACAACATTTATTATACCAAGAGTGTAACAGTTATAACTTTTAGCAATTTTTAATGCTTCAAGAGTATCTGCAGTTTCACCAGATTGAGAAATAGGAATAACTAAACATTCTTTATTTATAAAAACTTTTTTATATCTAAATTCACTAGCAATTTCAACATCAACTGGAATATTTGCATATTCTTCAATTAAATACTTACCAACATATCCAGCATTAACTGCAGATCCACAGGCAATAATTACAATTCTTTTAATATTTTTATTTTCTAAATATTTACTAAAATCAATTTTTTTATTTACTAAGCATGATTCAATTGTTTTTTTAATAACTTCTGGTTGTTCATTTATTTCTTTTAACATAAAATGATCATATATACCCTTAGAACATACTTTTTCATCTTCATTAAATTCTTTTATTACATAATTAATACTATTACCATTTTTATCAAATATATTTATCTCATCTTTTGTTATTTTTGCAAAAGTTTCATCTTCTAAAACAATATATTTATTGGTATATTTTAAAATAGAGTGAATATCAGATGCAATAAAGTTTTCACTTTCTCCAACACCAATTATTAAGGGACTATTTTTCTTAACTGCATATAATGTATCTTTATAATCAGTATTAATAATACCTAAAGCATAAGCTCCTTTTGTATCCTTAATAAATTCTTTTATAGCATCAAGCATATTATTATTTTTTTCGTATAAATTGTTTAATAAACAAGCTGCAACTTCAGTATCTGTTTCGCTTTTAAATTTATAAGTCTTAAATTGTTCTTTTATTTCCTCATAATTTTCAATAATACCATTATGTACCAAAGTTATTTTAAAAACGTTATGAGGATGAGCATTAACCTTTTTAGGTAGACCATGCGTTGCCCATCTAGTATGACCTATACCAATATTAGTTGGCATATTAAAATCAATTTTTTCTTTTAAATTTTTTATTCTACCTTGTTCTTTTACGATATTTAATTTATCATCACATATAAAAGCAACTCCAGCAGAATCATAACCTCTATATTCAAGAGATTCCAAACCAGTAATTAAAACATCAAGCGATTTTTGGTTTTTTCCTACATAACCAATAATTCCACACATAAAAAACTCCTTAAAAAAATATTTTTGTATTTTTATTATTTTTTGTTATAGAATTACTTCTACTTTTTAAATAATAATATCGAATATACAATAATCCGTAGTAATATCCGCCGAATACTTCAATAATTACTATCCTCGTTAACCAAAATGGTCTGGCGCTAAATGTATAAAAATACACCTTTCACTTATATTATATGAAAAATAACAAACAAATTCAACTGTTTGTTATTTATTTTGATTCATATAATAACCATTTCTAGTGTATTTACTTTCATTAATTACCATAAATGCTTTAGGATCAACTTCTTTTAATATTTTGTTAAATTTAGGATAACTAAAACTATTAAGTGATAGAAACATCATATATCTTTTTTTAGATGATTCATTGCTTATTATTTCAACAGATGTAGTTGCAAAATCATTATCTCTTAAAGCTTTATTTAATTCCTTATATTTATCAGTAATAATTTGAATTGACAATAATTCTTTAATATATTTATCAGAAATATACATGCCCAAATATGTTCCTGTTGCATAACCTCCAGCATAAGATAATGCAATAAAAATACTATTTGATTCGGTATTAATTGCTTCTTTTACTACTAAAAACCAAACTAAAATTTCAAAAAAAGCAATAAAAGCAGAAATAAAAGCTTTTCCTTTAACCATTTGCATAGTTCTAAATGTACCAAGAGAAACATCAATTATTCTTACCAAAAATATTTTTATGCATAAAAATAATAAATCCATAATATTCACCTAATTATATTATGGATAACTTATTTAAAAATATAAAAAAAAAATCATTTAACTGATTTTTAAATAAAATATATTACAATACCTGCGATCATAGAAAATACCATAATAGCAGTTAAAAATATAGTAACAGCTTTACATAACTTTTTATTCATAACATTCCTCCGATAGAATTAGTATATCAAATAGATAGAATATTGTCAAAATTAATATTACATAAAATTGGTTATATCTTTATAAAATTAAGTAGGTGAAAAGTTATGAAGATGAGAATGATTTTAAAAAATAAAGCAAAAAACAAACTAAAATTTAATGTATTTACTAAAAAAAATTATTTTATATTTTTAATATCTTTATTTATAGTTAGTATTATCTTTGGATTTATCTTTTTTTATCTTTTAAATAATACGGGAAAAGAAGAAATAATAAATAATGTTAATTCATATTTTACAATAAGTGATAGTTATGATTATTTAAATATTTTACTTACTAATTTAAAAAATAATTTCTTAAATTGTTTTATTATTTGGCTTTTAGGTATAAGTGTAATTGGAGTATTTATAATTATTTTTCTATATTTTATTGAAGGTTTTTCTATAGGATTTGTTATAGCATCTATTATTTATTCTTTTAAATATAAAGGTATCGTTGGATGTTTTTTATATCTTTTTCCTAGTAAATTATTATATATAATTATTATGTTTATTCTTACTTTTTTTGGAATTAAATTTGGATATGAACTTGTTAAAAATATCATAAAAAAAGAAGAACAAACTTTAAATATATCATTTAAGAAATATTTAAAAATACTATGTTTTTGTCTAATATTATCTATATTATGTAGTTTTTTAGAAACATTTATAAATCCTTTTATGATAAAAGCTTTTACATTTTTATTAAAATAGTGTATAATTGTCTTCATAAAAAGACGAGGTGTTTAAATTGAAAAAAGTAGTAGTAGGAATATCAGGTGGTGTTGATTCATCTGTTGCAGCAGCACTTTTACTTGAAGAAGGTTATGAAGTAATAGGACTTTTTATGAGAAATTGGGATAGTTTGGTAAATAACGATATTAAAGGAAATCCTACCTTAAACAATGATATTTGTACACAAGAACAAGACTATAATGATGCTAAAAAAGTGTGTGAAAAACTTGGTATAGAGCTTCATAGAATTGATTTTGTAAAAGAGTATTATGATTATGTTTTTAAATACTTTTTAGAGGAATTAAAAAAGGGTAGAACTCCAAATCCTGATGTAATGTGTAATAGATATATAAAGTTTGATTTATTTGTAAAAGAAGCAAAAAAACTAGGAGCAGATTATATAGCAACAGGTCATTATGCTAGAATGATAGATGGCAAGCTTTATAAAGCAATTGATTTAAATAAAGACCAAACCTATTTTTTAGCAGGTGTTACTAAAAAACAATTAGAAAATGTTTTATTTCCAGTTGGAGAACTTACTAAAGATAAGGTAAGAAAAATAGCAGAAAAATACGATCTTATAACAGCTCATAAAAAAGATTCAACTGGTATTTGCTTCATTGGTGAAAGAAACTTTAAGAACTTTTTAGAAAACTACTTACCTAATAAACCTGGAGATATTATTAATCTTGATGATAATAAAAAAGTAGGACGTCATGTAGGTCTTATGTATTATACAATAGGTCAAAGAAGAGGACTAAATATTGGTGGCACTAAAGATAGGTTATTTGTAGTTGGAAAAAATTTAGATAAAAATATCTTATACGTAGCAGAAGGCGATGATAATAAATATTTGTATTCAACTTCATGTATTATTGATGATTTAACTATAAATATAGATAATTTACCTAAAAAATGTAAAGCAAAATTTAGATATCGAGCAAACGATGAAGATGTAACCTTAGAAAGATTAAATGATGAAGAAATTCTTGTTAGATATGATAATGTAAAATCAGTTACTCCAGGGCAACTTTGTTGTTTATATGAAGAAGATGGTCATTGCTTTGGCAGTGGTGTAATAAAAGAAGTTAGAAAAGATGATAAAAAATTATGGTATTTACTATAATTTTTTTTGATATTATGGTATACTTACTTTAAGGAGAACATAAAATATATGAAAAAACTTAAATATTTAGTTGGTAGAATTTTTAATCTTAATTTTAAACAAATGAAAGAAAAAATTAACGATATCAATAAAAAAACTAATAAATCTAAAATTTATATTTTTTTTGATATGATAATTTGTGGTATCAAATATCAAGCTGGTTATATGGATTATTGGTTGTTTGAAATGTATAATTTAAATAATAAACAACGAAAAACTATTCTTACCCGTGGCCAAAATAATTACTTAATAAAAAAATATAATAATAAAGATTGCATTCATATTTTTGAAAATAAAGATGAATTTTTAGTTAAATTTAAAGACTTTGTAAAAAGAGATTTCTTAATTTTAAATGATAAAAATTATAAAGACTTTGAAAAATTTATCAAAAAACATAACGAATTTATCGCTAAACCAAGAAATGGTAGTTGTGGTAAAGGAATAGAAAAAATAAAAATTGATAAAGATATTGAAAAAACATATGAATATTTATTAAGTAAAAATTTAATTGTTTTGGAAGAAGTTATAACTCAAGCTGATTTTATAAATAAATTAAATAAGTATAGTATTAATACTATTAGAATTGTAACTATTAATGATAACAATAATCCAAATGTTGTAGCTAGTTACTTTAGAATAGGAAATAATAAAAAATTTGTAGATAACTTTAATTCGGGTGGTATGGTTGTTCCAATTGAAATTGAAACAGGAAAAATTATCTATCCTGCGCTTGATAAACAAGGTAATTTATATGAAATTCATCCGGTAAGTAAAACTAAAATAAAAGGATTTGAGATACTTAATTGGGATGATGTTATTTCTTTGGCTAAAAAACTTGCTTTAGTTGTGCCTGAAGTTGGTATGGTAGGATGGGATATAGCAATTACTGATAAAGGACTTGATATAGTTGAAGGTAATGATTTTCCAGGTCATGATATTTATCAATTACCTCCTCATAGGACAAATGGTATTGGAGTTTTAGAAAGATTTGAGAAATATTTAAAATAATGGTGGTGTTATGAAGAAAAAAACATTTATACAAGGAACAATAATTGCATCAATTGCTATAATATTTGTAAAAATACTTGGAGCATTATATGTAATACCTTTTTACGATATAATTGGAGAACAAGGTGGAGCTTTATATAGTTATGCTTATAATATATATAATTTATTTTTAACAATTTCTATTACTGGTTTTCCTATAGCAATATCAAAATTAGTAAGTGAATATAATGAAAAAAGAATGTACGATGCTAAAAGCAAAGTATTTAAAATTAGTAAAAAGATAATAACAGTAATAAGTATTGTATCTTTTCTAATAGTATTTATCTTTGCACCTTCTATTGCTAGGATATTTATTGGAAATTTAGAAGGTGGAAATAGTATCAGTGATATAGCATTTGTAATAAGAGTTATTTCTATTTCTTTACTTGTTATACCATTTTTAAGTATTACAAGAGGATACTTACAAGGACATAAATTTATTACAGAATCAACTAATAGTCAGATACTAGAACAAGTTGTAAGAATAATAATTGTTCTAGGAGGATCATATTTAGCAATTAATGTCTTTAACAAATCAATTCCTTTTGGTGTTGGTTGCGCTCTTATTGGATCATTCTTCGGAGGAATTGCAGCACTTTTATATTTAAATAATAAAATAAGAAAAAATAAAGATAAATTTGATACTGAAAAAGAAAATAAAGTATTTGTTTCCAATAAGGAAATAGTAAAAAAATTTATAATTTATTCAATTCCATCAATAGTAATATCTATTGCTTCAAGTATTTATGATACTGTTGATCAAATCTTGATGTTAAGAGGAGCAAATATGCTTGGTTTTTCAGTAGTTGATAGTGAAATAATAGCTAGTATCATCTCAACTTGGGGTGTTAAAATTTGTATGATAATAACAGCAGTAGGAACAGCAATATCAATAAATGCCATACCACATATGGTAGAATCATTTGTAAAAAAAGATATGAATGAAGTAAATAAAAAATTTATTCATATCTTAAAAACAGGAATATTTATAAGTCTTCCTCTTGCAATTGGAGTATCAATTTTAAGTGAACCATTATATACATTATTTTATGGAGAAAGCACTTATGGTCCTTTAATTTTAAAAGTAGTTGTTTTTGCAGTTGTTTTTGCTAATTTTTCTACAATACTTAATACTGCTTTAATAGCTATAAATCAGTATAAAATAATATATATTAATACTTTTTTAGGTATTATATTAAACTTAGCATTTGACTTGCCATTTATGTTTTTATTTAATAGACTTGGATTATTTCCAATTTGGGGAGCAAGCTTTTCTACAATATTTAGTTATTCAATATCAATAGGACTTGCTTTATATTTATTAAAGAAAGAATTTAAATTTAAATATAGTGATTTATTTAAATCAATCCTTAAGATAACTATTACAAGTTTAATAATGCTAATACCATTACTTGTTTTAAATAAATTTATAAATTGGTCAAACTATTTAGTAGTAACAAGAATATTGCTTATGATGTTATATGCTTTAATCGGGGGCTTGGTATTTGCTTTTATAAGTTATAAAAATAAATTATTATATGAAATATTTGGTAAAGATGTAGTAGATAAAATTCTTATAAAATTACATCTAAAGAAGGGAGAATAGAATATGTTTTATATAGCGCTTTGGGGAGCAAAATTTTATTTATTTATTTTAAAATTATTTAAGAAAGAAAAAGATGATAAACCTGGGATGATTGCCTGTCGTTTATGTCCAAACTTTCTAGAAAAATTAAACAAACCTAAGATGATTATTGGTGTTTCTGGAACAAATGGTAAAACTACTACCACTAATTTAATCGCAGATACTTTAAAACACGACAACAAAAAAGTTATTTATAATGACTGGGGTGCCAATACTCTTTCTGGATATGTTAGATGTTTAATAGAGGGTGTTAATATCTTTAATAAACCAAAAGATGTAATTGCAATAGTTGAAATAGATGAAGTATCATCTGATATTTATTTACCTTTAATTAAACCTAATTATTTAGTTTTAACAAATTTATTTAGAGATTCTATGCATAGAAACGCTAATTCAGATTATGTTTTTAATAAAATGCAAAATGGCTTAAATAAGGATACTATTTTAATTTTAAATGGTGATGATCCATTTAGCAGTAGACTAGGTGAAAAAACTAATAAATGCGTGTATTATGGTATAGAAAAACAAGACTTTGAAAATAAAACAGAAAGCATTAATCTAATAAATGATTTTACACTTTGTCCTAAATGTTTTAGTAAGTTAGAATATGATTTTGTAAGATATCATCATATTGGAAAAGTACATTGTCCAAATTGTAGTTTTAAATCAAAACCTATTGATTATCTTGGAATTATTGATAATAAGAATAATTGTTTAACTGTGAAATATCATAAAAATTCTAAAGATAACTATAAGTTAATAAGTGATAGTATCTTTAACTTATATAATGAAATGTCTGTTATTGCTTTATTATCTGAACTTGGATATGAAAAAGAAAAACTTGTTAATTTAATAGAAAAACTTGAAATACCTAAATCAAGATATTCTAGTAAAAAAGTAAATAATATTGAAATAACTACGATGGTATCTAAAGGAATGAATGCTATTGCAACATCACGTGCCTTAGATTATGCAAGTACAATCGATAAAAATTTAGAATTAGTATTAGTGCTTGATGATCAATTTGATAATAAAGGTGGAAGTGAAGCTATTGCTTGGATATATGATTCAGACTTTGAATTTTTAAATAAAGATAATATCAAGAGAATAGTAGTAGGGGGAGCAAGAAGCAAAGATTATAAATTACGCCTTCTTCTTGCAGGTGTTTCTAAAGAAAAAATATTTATTTGTGATAAAGAACTTGATACACCAAAATTTGTTACTACAAAAGGTATTGATGAAATAATAATATTACATGATGTTTACTTTATTACTGGAGCAAATAAAATAAGAGATGAAATATGTGATATGATAAAAGGAGAAGAAAAACATGAAAATTGAAATATTATATAAAGAAGCATGTAATTTATATGGTGATACTTATAACAATGTATATATTAAAAAGTGTTTCAAAAAAGCTACTATTTATGAGACAAGTTTAAATGATACACCAAAATTTGTTAATGAAGATATTTCTCTTATTTACCTTGGATCAGCATCAGAAACTATGCAAAAGATTATAATAGAAAAACTTATGCCTTATAAAGACAGATTAAAAGAAATGATTGATAATAATAAAATAATTATAGCAACGGGAAATTCTTTTGAAATATTTGGTAAATATATTTTAGATGACAATGAAAAAATAACTTGTCTTGATATATTTGATTACTATGCTAAAAGAAATATGAAAAAACGTCATAATTCCTTGTTTTTAGGAGAATTTAATGGCTTTAAGATAGTTGGACATAAAAGTCAGTTTTCCTTTATATATGACGTTAAATCTAACTTTATTAAGATGCTTAGAGGTGTTGGTAATAATCCTGATGATGAATATGAAGGATATCGTTTTAACAATTTTTATGGAACATATTTAGTTGGACCATTTTTAGTATTTAATCCTCATTTTATGAAATATATAAAAAAGATTTTAAAGGATAATACAAAATTACCATTTGAAGAAGAAACAATAGATGCTTATAATTTTAGAGTAAAAGAATTTGAAGATCCAAAAACTAGCATGATTTCAAAACATTAATTAACAATACTTGACATTGTTTACAAAAATGGTAAAATTATAATGTACGGAGGTTTTATTTATGAAGGATGTAAATAGAATTATTAGTGAATGTAATTTATCAAAGGTTAAAGTAGCAAGATATCTAGGTGTTTCAAGACAAATGCTATATAACTATTTAGGATTTGATGATATTTCTGAATTACCAAATGATAAAAAGAATAAATTATTTAAATTATTTGGAGTAGAAAAAGATGAAGAATTAAAAAGTATTACTTTAGATAGTAAATTTATTGAAAAAGTAAATGCAAGATTAAATGAAGGATTATTAGATAATATAAAAGAAACAAACTTTACTGATTTAAAGGGATTAAATAAAAAGGAACAAGAACTTTTATCAGATTTATTTAATCTTTTAAAAGATAAACTTACTGATGACAATAAAGATGGTAGTGCTTATAGTACAATAAAATATTTATATTATTATCTTCAAACAATGGAACAAGTTCCTGAATTAAAATATGTTTTAGCATATTTTAACAAATATAATCTTTTTGTTCCTGTAAATGAATATATATATGATGAAGATAAACAATATACCTTTGAAGGAATTTTATATTCAGCAATGATGTTATATTCAAATGGTAATGCATCACGTAGTAAAGTGTCTGAATCACATAAAAAATATGAAATGGATATTGAATCAAGAAAAGAAGACAAGTTAAGTAGAACTGAAGAACTTATTTCATTTAGACAATTAGCACTTCAAGAACTTGGATATACTGCAATTAATGAATCAAATGCAAAAGAAGTATTTGAAAAAATAGCTGAAATTATGTCAAGAAAGTTTTAAAAAAAATAGAGTAGGAGAGTACTACTCTATTTTTTAAATGTATTTATTTTTAAATAATAAAAGTTATTTTTTATATAAAAATTTATCATAAAATAAAATATTTATTTTGTTACTTATTTTTAAATCAATTGTTTTTAAAATTAGAAATATAATAATTATGATTTATATGATTTAATATAATTAATTATTTATTATATAAAAATTAAATTTAAGTCCCCTATTATATATTTATAAATTAATAAGTAGAGGAGTAGAAGTATAATTTTTAAACTTATCTATTTTAAATCAAGACGTATAATTATATTACTTTTTAATTCTCGATTTAATCTAGAGGAGTTTAAAAATTATTAATTTTGTTAAATAATAATATTTATTATAAATTAATTGTATAATTAATAATAATAAATAATTTATAATAAAATCCATTAATATAATAATATGGCAAGTAAATATAGAAAACATAGTATTATATTAATAAATTTATATAAATAGTTGTTTATTATATATATTTTAATAAAATTAAACTTATTTTTTTATCAATATCTAACTTCGTATAATTGATATTATGTCAACCTGGAGTTTTTGCACTTTTTTTACAATTTCTTTTACCTCTCAAAAAAAATATAACATAAAAATAAAAAAAATGCAACAATTAATCTGCATTTTTTGAATTATTTTCTTTAATATTTACATTTAAATTGTCTACTTGTTGTCTAACTTTAATTTCAGCATCAGCCCAAGCATTTGCCTTAATATCTTCTTTAAAAGCAAAAATCAACAATTTTATAGAATAAATTAATGCAATGAATAAAAAAATTAAAATTAACCATATCATAAAATAACCTACTTTCTTACTACTCTATTAAAAATATAACACAAAAAATGAAAAAAAAACATTAAAAATATTAAAAAAAAAATAATAATAATAAAAATTGTAAAAATATGTAAAAAGTTTAATTAATTATAATTGAAATAAATATTTAAATTTTATAAATAAAATTAAAAATCACATCTCTCCCAGCCACCCACTACACCCCTTTTAAGATATTACGTGATGTTTGGATATTTGTATATAGGCGAATTTATAAAATCATTAGAAATAATTGTCTCGATTTAATGTAAATATCACAAAACTAAAAAAAACAAGGACACTACGACTTTGCCGTTCCTCCTTGTTTTTTTCTTAACGTTTTTTGTGATTAGTGATATATAACCCCTATGCGCCTAACGGCACACAGGGTTTTTTAAAAACATAGAAATTAAATAGAAGTAATATTTATCGATGAACTATCAGGATACATTTTATATGACGAAATATAATTTAAATAATCAATTACTTTTTCGCTAGTCAATGTTATTATATTATCGAAGAAATCCAAAGAAGAACACTCTAATGATCTTATAATTCGCCTATATTTTATACGAGAATTCTTACCTAGTTTTTCAATACGTGAAATATCATGCAAAAGATATTCAATCATAGCATTTTCTTCGATAGAATAATTTGATACACAATTATATTGAAAAACTAGTATATCTCGATAAAAATCAGTTAGTTCAGTAAAATATTTATCTATCCAGACATCACGTAATTGAATTTCAAATCTCCACCAATCAACATTTTTCATTTTTTGTTCTACAGCTTTATTATATATACGAATATATTTATCACTTTTCATACTACCAGAATAAATTGTCTCTAATTTACCTGTTCTATCATAAAAATAAGAACTTTTTCTATTTCCAATATCAATAATATTATAATCTTTTATATTATAATTAAATAAATCAATAGCTAAATCTAAACGAGTAAAATGAATATCATTTAAATAACACAAAATATAATTAAATTCTTTTTTACCTAATAAAGTAATATTATTAGGATTGAAATCCAATCTAAATTTCATAGTTTTAGAATCTAATTGAAGAAAACCTAATCCAGGTACATCATAAGACTTAGAAAAA
This sequence comes from uncultured Mycoplasma sp., assembly GCA_945947035.1. GTDB lineage: Bacteria > Bacillota_I > Bacilli_A > RF39 > UBA660 > CAG-611. The sequence goes on from CAMEXD010000007.1 coordinate 28,899, forward strand.
AAAGTCGATAAATTTTTACACTCATTATATAATTCATTTTTTTCAATATATTGTGATAATTGAAAAAATAAATCTCTATATTTAAAATCTGATACGATAGTTAATCTATCAATACTAAAAACAATTTTCTTATCTTTAGGAATTTTAATACTATCTAACATATAACCTCCAAAATATAATATTTCCCACTAAATGGGAACGCTACCCGCTGTTAGAAAGGGGTAGCTTTGTTGCGGCCCTCTAGCAGAGCTAGAGAGGGCACGCAACTAAAACAACTTATTATTTAAATAATTAATCATATCATCAGGAATATCTAAAGATGTATAACATCCATAAATAGGCAATGGCTTATTATTATTTAATACATATAAATATCTTGAATTAAAAGATTTAAAAACTTTTCTTAAATTAAAAATATAAAACTTTGTTTTTATCTCTAACATTTTTTTTAAATCTTTATCTTTAGTAAATGATGTTGTAAAATCTTCAAATTCATAACATCTTTTATAAACTATTAAACCAATATTTAATAATCTAAATCTAAAAAAATATTTTATTCTATGATATTGACTAATTACATCACGAATATAAGTAATCATACGTCTAGGATGTTGAGAAACAACATAAATATCTTTTATACCAAAATGTCTATGCATTTGAAAAAATGAACTTATAGAAGATGGAAATTTTTTAAAATCACGATAACTATCATAAAATGCCTGTAATTCATCTAATACTATAATTGAATTAGGAAGAAAAGAAAATCTATTATCTAAATCATCTATAGATATAACATTAGAATAAATATTATGTTTTTTATTTAACAATACAGGATAATTAGTATAAACATTATTAATATATATATCTTTTTTCCTTAAATATCTAATAAATTGTTTTAATTTACTATTAGTTTTATTAAAATGTTTCAAGCAAATAGAAGATACAGCAACAGTCTTACCGCAACCAGGAATTCCATGTATACCAATTACAGACATTATTTTTTATCTCCAAATATATAATCTTTTAATTCTAATTGTTTAGTTTCTTCTAAATATTTAAACCATAACCAAAATTGAATACAACTATAAGATGTAAACATTAATAAAAAACCTAAAAAAATATCTTTCATATAAAACTATCTCCTAAAAAAACTTTTACATAATAAATACAATAAAAATATACTTAAAATAACCAATATAACGTCTAAAAATTCTATCATTATAAATCAAACCTTTCTTGTTTATATTTATTTTTTTGTTCTAAAACAAGTTTTTCAACTCTATTTATCTCATTTTCTAAATGATACAAATAATCAATACATACACTTTTCAAATAAGGACCAGCATAATCATCAATAAAACTTACTAAATAATGTCTTTGAATCTTTAATTGCTTTAAATATTCTCCACTAGATATAAAATGAAAAACCCCTCTTTGATATTCATACATAAAAATAACCTACCTTTCAAATTTATTATCAACATTAGTACCAATATTAAAATCTTCATCATCATAATCAATTTTATAAGCTGAAAAAGAAATCTCAATATTTTTTAAAATAGTATCTTGATCTAAATTAGAATTTAATAATTGCTCTACTCTATTAAGAAAAATGCTAGAAAGATATATATACTTATTTAAATTCTTAAAATCTAATAAAATTTTAAAATAATTTTTTAATATAAAATAATAATATTTTATTTTTTTAATCATAAAAACACCACCTATAATTAATAATTAGAAAATAAATGAAACAATCCTACATATAGTTTTATAAACTACAGAACAAAAAAATATAATAAAAACATAAAATAATATATTAAATACAATTAAAGTCATTAATTGTTCATAAGAAGAAAAAGAAGAAAAATCAATAAACGAAAAATAAGATAATTGAGTTATAGTATCATAATCAAAATATAATGGCATAAATAAACCTCCTTATTATTTTTTAATTCCTTTATTACTAAAATCACCAGTACGATTTAATTGTTTATAACTAGATACAGATTTATCTTTAATAGTTCTATGACTAGATATAGTTTTAGAATATTTATTACCAACACTAAATTTTAAATTACGATTAAAACCAACCAATTTATCATCTTTAAAAACTTCAGTATCAGTAATACCAAAATGTAATAATTTAACAAGTAAAGAAATAATAACAAGAGCAATCATAAAATCTAAAAAGCTTATCCCAGGTAAAAATTCAAAACTATCTAAAACACTAAAAATTTTCTGTAAACAACCTATATAAAATTTAAATATTTCAATAATTGATTCTCCACTACTCATTATTTACCACCTACTAATTTAATAATTAATACAATAGGACTAATAAGCAATAATACAGATACAACAGCTAAAACAAAAACTAACATACCATATAAAAAATGAAATTCCAAAGGCAAATCACCAAGAATTAATTGCGATAATTCATATAACATAAAATACCTCCTAACCTTTTATTAATTTAAATATTAAAATTATAATTCCAGCAACTAACAAAAAATAAAATAAATTTTGTACTTCAACAGGCAAAGAAGAAAAACACAAAAATACTAAAGTAAAAATTGAAGTAATAGCAGGAAGAAAATTTTTAACAAAATCAGTAATAGTGTTAAAAATACCTGAAGACGATAAATCTAAATTACCAAAAGATAAATTATTATCATTACTATTTAAAGTATCAGAAATATAATTAAAATCAAATTTACCTCTTGAAGAATCAAAATCAATAGAATTACCAGTATTAGGATTAATAAAAGAAAAATCACTTCTAAAAACATCATAAACATTTTTATTATAATAAATATAAATAGGATATTTGTTAGTATTAGTAGAAATATAATACATATAATTAGAACTAACCTTAAAAGGAGAATTACCATCACCCAATAATAAAGAATCAAAACCAATTCTACCATATACATTTTTTAAAGGATTAACAAAAATATAATCATCTAATAATAAAGGTTTATCAGTAGAAATATCATAAATTAAAACATTTAATTCCATATTATCATAAGGAGTATAAAAATATAAATTATAGTCAAAACTATTATCATTAACTTTAGGAACAAAATAATAGCTACCTGATGATGGAGTATATAACTTAACAGATAAAAAATCATCATCAAAAGGAATATCAGAAGATTCCAATATAACCAACATATGATATAAACTAAGTAAATTATTAGAATAAGTATAAACAAAATTTTCTCTAAAATAATTTAAACTAGAATCAGATACATCATAATATTTAATATCACCAAAAGAGAAAATTTTTCTTAAAGCAGATATAAAAGAATTATAATTATCATTATCATCAATTAAATATTGTTTACCATCTAATAATAAATCAGAAACAATAATATCAGTATTATAATTCCATATAAGAGATGAATTATTAAAGTAATAATATTTTGAAATAAAATAAGTAAAACCAGGAGAATATAATTTTGATACATCAAAATTATAATCAAGTAAAATATCTCTACCAACATAATTATCAGAAGAATTAATTTTAAAATCAGGAACGTAAAAACCTAAATAATTTGAATTACTATCAAAAAAATAAAAAATAGCATCATCATTTAAGCCAAAATAATATTTATAAGTATCTTTTTGACAAAAAGTAAAAGTCTTACCATCATAATTTAAATTAGGATTACCAACAAATTTATCAGAAACAATAACATAAGAAGTATTTTCAGGAATAGTATAATTATAATTAGTAAAATCCAATTCACTAGGATAAAATATTCTTAAATTAAAATTAGTAGAAGAATAACCATTCTGATAATAATCATTTAAAGTTTTAGGCAAATCAGAACCTTGAGAAACTAAAAAATGATAAAAAGGGGTACTATTTTTTTGCTCATAAAAATAATTAAATTTATCATGACTATCAAAATCTATCATCATATTATCACTAGCAGCATTAACTATACCAGGTATAAATAAAAATAAACTAAAAAATAAAATATATAAAATTTTTTTCATTTTTAAAACCTACCTTTCATAAATTTTAATAAAAATAAAAATAATGAAAATAAAATAAATACACCAAAAACTATAAAGAAAAAAGGATTTTCTAAATTAAAAATATTAGGTATAAGATATAAAAGATAATTTTTATATTTTGAAAAAATATTACTATAATTTTCTAAATCCATAATAGGATCTAATTCAACATCTATAGTAATATTATCAGATAAATCAAAACTACCATTATAAGTTTTATATAAAGATTTACTTACTGAAAAGCTATAAGAACCAGATTCCAAATTATAATTATAATCAGATAAAGGATTAACAACTTCATTATTTGAATTTTTAACAATTAAAGTAGAACCATTAGGAATATTAAATAAAACAGAATAAAATTTAGGAATAGAATTAAAATTATTTTTCATTAATAAAATATCATTAAAATATAAATCTTCAGAAACATAAGTTATTTTATCTAAACTATAATAATCATTACCATTTATAGGAGATATATTAATTGATGATGAAGACATATCAAAACATTCAGTAGAATTCCAATATTGTAAAAAACAATCTTTATTAGAATCATAATAAATATTTAAAAATGGACCATTAAAAAAAATTTCATAATATGAACCTCTATCATAAGAATTATAACTATTATAAATAACAATTTTAGTTAAATATGTTTTATCATCCCATGAAGAAATAACATAAGATTTAAAACCATTAGGAAATCTAAAAGAATCATAATAAACAAATTTTGAAACATTTTCTTCAATAAATAAATGAGCATTTGTACTATCAACTAAAGTACCATCAGATAACTCTAAAGCACTTGCAAAACCAGGTATAAATAAAAATAAACTAAAAAATAAAATATAAAAAAATTTTTTCATAAATATTTCCTTTCTTAAAATAAAAGAGGTAGATATTACCTACCTCCCCCAACAAATAAATAAACTAGAATATTTGTTTTAATACCTTAATAACAGTAAATACAGCAATTATTCCAAATGGAACTAATAATATTGGATTAGATGTAATAACACCTAAAGCCTCAACTACCCATTCGAAAACTTGAGTAATTATTGTACCAAGAGTCTCTAAATATTGGGCTAACGTCATAACAGCTGAACTTGAACCTTCCATAAATAAACCTCCTATCAAAATTAATTTATATATAAAGTTAACAGCCCCTATAATATAAATAACGTCCTATTTAAATGTTAACCAAATACATAACAGACTTCAACATTAACTAATAAATGATGATTTGAATTATATGTAAATTTCTTTTGTTTACCATTTTTTTCATCATAACATCTAGGCCAACAATTAGAAAATTTAACATAAAATCCAGTATTTTTTGAATACCAAGTACACATATAAGTTTTATGTACTAAATGTGTATATTTAGACATAAATATATCTGTATCAACAAATCTTTCTAAACCTCTATAAGCACTAAAATAATATTTGGCACGTCTTAACCTCACAATTCCACCCCCTAACTGAAATTGATTATACTACAACTTTTATTGCTTTGGGTTTTTTATTTAAATCAACAAGTTCAAAATATATTGTTGCACGACATGGATATATTTTATTTTTATAAAGTAATTTATCGTCCAAACTATCCTTTGATAAAAAAACACTAGAATATTTTTTACCATAAATTTTATCTTTTTCAGAATCAGCTACATCAGTATAATAATGAAATTTATATCCACAAATTAAATTACCGTTATCATCCTTAAAATCTAATGGAACAACAGAGATTAAATCAACAACTTGTTTTATCTCATTTAACTTACTATCTTCTTTCATATAAAAAAACCTCCAATAATTAATTATTAGAAGTAAAAGAAATTAGACGTTAAGTAAAAATTAATGCAAATAAAAATGACTACCAACAGCCAAACCCCAAATAACGAATTAAGTTTCGTTAGAATTGATATTATGTCAACTTCATAGTTAAAACAAAGTATTGCATTTATCTACTTTTATTAATAAATGATGATTAGAATTATAAGTAAATAACTTTTGTTTTTTATCTTTTTTTTGAATAACATCTTAGCCAATTATTAGTAAATTTAGCATAGAAACCTTTGTTTAGAATATACTATGTAGACATATATGTAATATTTAATAATCCAAAATACTTTGATATAAAAAGATCACTATCAATGTATTTTGAAAAACCATTATATTTTGAAAAATAATATTTTGCTAACCTAAGTTTTATATTAAATTAGCCCTTTTTTTACTTATATATACCCTAACCTATTTTCTATATAAATTTTATCAATGTTTGAATTAAAAAAATATATTTAAATTTTTTTTTATAAAATTTACATAATTTACCATATTTAATCTTTATTTAATATTTGCTTGTTATATTTATATTGTTCTTAAGAAAGAACAGAAAGGATGTGAAATATTAGTAAATAAAAAGAATTAATTAACTAACTAACTAACTTAAATCATATAAATAATTAAATAATAAAAATAAAAACTTTTAATGTCTTGTCGTATTAAAAAAGGAACAATTATTTTGTTCCTTTTTTTATTTATCTAATCCAGTTATTGTAAATTTAATATTATTTTCTACTATTCCTGAATAAAATAATATTTCATAGATAGATTTTTCTTGAATATTATATTGTAATGTTATGTTAATTGTATCACCTTTTTTTATCATATTATTGTCATTTTCATATTTATTTGGTACTTGAACTTGATTAATATCATAAAGTTTAAAATAAGTATCAGGTGCAATTGAAATAGTATTATCTCTTTCATTTTTTATTTTAAATTCAACTTCTAAAATATTATTTGAATATGATGTTTTTATCATAGTTATTTCAATGTCGTCTATTTTTGCAGTTTCATTTAAATAATATTCTGTTTTAATTTCATTACTACAACCAGTTATTATAGTTAAAACAAGTAAACATACTAATATCAATAATTTCTTCATCTTATTCCTCTTCTCTACTCTTTTATTTTAATTTATCTAAGAAACTTTTTCCCATATTTGGTTTTCTTACATCAAAATTATCTGCAATAGTTGCTCCAATATCTGCAAAAGATTCAAGCGGAGTAAGTTTTTTAGGTTCTTTAAATAATCTACTATAAACTATAACTGGGGTATTTTCTTTAGTATGATCTGTTCCTTTAAAGGTTGGATCATTTCCGTGATCTGCAGTAATAATTAATAAATCATCAGTTCTTAAATTGTTTAATATAACTGGGATAGTTGCATCAAATTCTTCAATTGCACTTGCATAACCAGAAACATTTCTTCTATGACCATATAAAGTATCAAAATCATTAAGATTAGCAAAACATAGTCCAGTAAAGTTTTTATTCATAATATCAATTATTTTATCAATTCCTTCTTTATTGTTTGTAGCAACAACTTTTTTAGTTATACCAGATCCATTATAAATATCAAATATTTTTCCTATTGATATAACATTATATCCAGCATCGTTTAAGAAATTTAAAACTGATGGTTCAGGTGGATTAATTGCAAAATCATGTCTATTTTCTGTTCTTTTAAAATTAAGTGAATTATTACCTACGAATGGTCTTGCAATAATTCTACCAACTAACCATTCATCTTTTAAAGTTATGTTTCTAATTATTTCACAATATTTGTATAAAACATCAAGTGGAATAATTTTTTCATGGGCTGCAACTTGTAAAACAGAATCACTTGAAGTATAAACAATTAATGATCCAGTTTGAATTTGTTTTTCTCCTAATTCTTTTATTATTTCTGTACCACTTGCTGCAACATTACCAATTACTTTTCTTCCTGTTTTTACTTCAATTTCATTTATTAATTCCTTAGGAAATCCATCTTTAAATGTTTTAAATGGAACAACTAGTCTTACTCCCATAATTTCATAATGTCCTGTTAAAGTATCTTTTCCAGGATTAATTGGTTTAGCATAAGTATAATAAGCATCACTTTCTACATCTTTCATTGTAATAGTTTCCATAAAACCTAATTTTTTTAGATTTGGAATAAATAAGTGAGATGCTTCATCAATATGCTTTAAAGTATTAGCGCCACTATCGCCATAACTTGCAGCATCAATTGCTTCCCCTACTCCTAAAGAATCTAAAACTATTAAAAATACTCTTTTAAATTTCATATAAATCCTCCTTAACTTCTTGGATGAAATTCTTTGTAATCATTTTTTACTTTTTCTTTAGCAACATGAGTATAAATCATGGTTGTTGAAATATCACTATGACCTAAAAGCATTTGGATACTTCTAAGATTTGCACCACCATTTAACATATGAGTTGCAAAAGAATGTCTTAACATATGTGGTGTTATTTGTTTAGTGATATTTTTTTCTTTTAAAATACCATTTAGAATTTTATTAAATCCTTGTCTTGTAAGTTTAGTTCCATGATTATTTAAAAATAAATAATCTGATACCTTATTTTTTAATAATTCATCTCTTTTTTCATAATATAATTTTATGTAATTAAGTGAGTAATCATTAATCGGTACAATTCTTTCTTTACTTCCTTTACCAATACATCTTACAACACAATTAATAAAATCAATATCTCTAGTTGTCAAATTTACTGCTTCTGATATACGAAGACCAGTACTATATAATAATTCTAACATAGCTTTATTTCGGTAGTCAAATACTGTTTTCAATTTTATATCAAGTAAATCATCAACTTCTTTTTCTGTTAAAATATTTGGTAATCTTTTGGGAAGTTTTGGTCTTGAAATAAACTCACAAGGATTTTCATTTATTTTTTTTGCTATTAATAGATATCTATAAAAATTATTAATTGATGTTATATTTCTAGAAACACTTTTAGCATCTTTTTCTTTATTTATAAAAATAATATAGTCATTAATTATATATTGATTAACATCTTTAAATCTAGTTATATGATTTTTTATAAGATAATTCATAAAATGAATTAAATCATATCTATAATTTTTTGCTGTTTCATTACTTAATTTTCTTTCATATTTAACATAATCAATATAATCATCTATTTCAAGTTCTAATTCTTTCATAATTATCACAATTTAATTATACTATTTATTTTATTATTTTTCTATAATATTTTGACAATATATGATAAAATATACTTACTGGGAGGTATTATATGGAAAAACCTTTAGCACTTAAAATGGCTCCGAAAAGCATTAAAGATGTTGTTGGTCAAACTCATTTAATTGGTCCGAATAAAATACTTACTAATTTAGTAAAAAGTGGTAAGTTATTTTCAATGATATTATATGGAAATCCAGGTATTGGCAAAACATCAATTGCTAATGCTATAGTAAATGATTTAAAGATTAATTATCGTTTTTTAAATGCTACAATTAATAATAAAAAAGATTTTGAAACTGTTTTTGAAGAAGCAAAAATGTATGATGGTATGGTTTTAATAGTTGATGAAATTCATAGACTTAATAAAGATAAACAAGATCTTCTTTTACCTTGTGTTGAAAGTGGATTAATTACTTTAATAGGTCTTACAACATCAAATCCTTATCATGTAATAAATCCTGCCATTAGAAGTAGATGTACTATTTTTAAACTAGAACCACTTACTAAAGAAGATATATTAAAAGCATTAAATAAAGCCATAAAAACAGAAGATTTAAAAGGTATTAAAATAGATAAAAAAACACTTGAATATATTGCAACTATATCTAAATTTGATTTAAGATTTGCCTATAATTTATTAGAAATTTCTTATTATTTTAATAAAGAACATAATGTTACTATTGATGTTATTAAAAGTATTAATCCTAATTCAGTTTTTGAAAGTGATAAAGATGAAGATAATTATTATGATTCTTTATCTGGTCTTCAAAAATCAATAAGAGGAAGCGATGTTAATGCAAGTTTACATTATTTAGCAAGACTTCTAGAAATGGGTGATTTAGAAAGTATTGTAAGAAGACTATCTGTTATTGCTTATGAAGATATAGGTCTTGCTAATCCTAATATTGGTCCAAAACTTGATGCTGCTATTAACGCATCTTTAAGGGTTGGTCTTCCTGAAGCAGCAATACCTCTTTCTTACATAGTTATTGAAATGAGTTTATCTCCTAAATCTAACACTTCATATTTAGCTATAGATAAAGCATCTAACGATATAAAGCTAAAAAACTTAGGTAATATACCTAAATGTATTAAAAGTCCTTATATTGGCTATTTATACCCTCATAATTATAAAGGAAGTATAGTAAATCAACAATATTTACCAGATGGTATTAAAGATAGCAAATATTTTATTCCAAAAGAATCGTCAAAATATGAAATAATGTTAAAAGAAACTTATGAAAAAATAGAAAAATATAAAAAAAATAAAGCCGATAACAATTAATTATCGGCTTTTAATATTATTTAGTTGGATCAATTAAGATTTTTATAGCATCATCATTGCCACTTGTTAATCTTTCAAATGATTTTTGTACTTCATCAAGTGATACAACATCATCAACAAATTTCAAAACATCTATTTTTTTATCTTCAATAAGTTTTAACGTATAAACAAATTCTTCCTTAGTATAAGCTATGCCACCTTTTAGTGTTAATTCTTTCATAACTCCCATAACAAGTGGTGTTGTAATAGGTTGTGTTGACACACCAAGAAGTACAACGGTTCCACCCGGTTTTACACTCATTATAGCACTACTTACTGCAGGACCATTTCCACAACATTCAATAACTTTATCAAATCCACCTTGTGTTTCTGTTATTACTTGATTTAAAAATTCAGGATCAAGTGCATTATAATATTTATCAGCAACACCAAGAGATACTGCCTTTTCACCACGTTTTAAATTGGTTTCAGATACTGCAACATAACTTGCCCCAAAAAGTTTTGCAAGAAGTGCACTTCCCATACCAATAATACCTGCACCAATTACTAAAACTTTATCTCCCTTTTCTATATTTGCAAGATTAACACCATGAAGTGATACTGCAGTAGGTTCAACCATTGCAGCTTCCATACTTGATACACTATCTGGTACTTTAATTACCATATCACTTCTAGCAAAAGTTTTTTCTGAAAATGCTCCTGGATTTGTTAATGAAAGACCAATTGCATTATTCCAAGTAGTACTACAATACTGAGGATTACCACTTTTACATGCTTCACAATTTCCACATGGTGAAATAGGTAATGCTGTTACTCTATCTCCTACTTTTAAATCAGTTCTATCTCCTGGATTAATTACTTCACCACAAAATTCATGTCCCATAACAAGACCAACTGGAGCACCAGCATCATAGTTATGAATATCAGAACCACATATTCCTGCATTTAATACTTTAACAACAACATCATTTCCATGACTATTTATATCATCACGTTCAACAACATCAAGTTTTCTTACATCTTTTATTTCAACACTTTTCATATTTTATTCCTCCTAGTATTAATTATAGCAAAATAAAACAGGTAATTAAAGTATTTTAACACCTGTTTTACATTTATTTTATCGTTTCATTAATAATATAACTTGTAATTAATAATCCTGCAGTTGGTGGAACAAATGCATTTGAAGCAATTGTTGTAGAACCTGTTTTAATAGGATTTTCCATACTACTACAACAGATTATTTTTCCTTTTATATTATTTTCTTTAACGTATTTTCTAAGTATTTTTGCTAATGGATCATAATTAGTTTTAGAAAGATCAGTAATTTCTAATTTTGTTGGATCTAGTTTATTTCCTGTTCCACAACAAGTAATAGATTTAATATTTTTTTCTTTACAATATTTTATTATTAATTCTTTTGTCTTAACACTATCACAACAATCAACAATATAATCATATTTTTCTGTAAAAAGTAAATCAATGTTATTTTCACCAATAAAAGATGATACCATTTTGACATTACAGTTTCTATTAATTAAAGAAATTCTCTTTTTAAATTCTTCTGTTTTCAAATTACCAATAGAATCATATGTTGCAATTATTTGTCTATTTATATTTGTTATATCTATTTTATCAAAATCTACTAAAGTAAGATTATTTACTCCACTTCTTGCAAGACTTTCAACAACATATCCACCTACTCCACCAAGACCTATAACTAATATATTAAGATTAGATATTTTATCAAAATTATCTTCACCAATTAATAATTTTAATCTATCAAATTCATTCATAATAACACCTTCAAGATATATTATACACTAATTTTATTTTTATTGTAATTAATGCACTTTTCTTCGAGTAATTTAAAATTACAACATCTATTTTTAATGTTTAAAGGTAATCTATTTTCATTATATAAAGTATATAATTTTATTGCTTTAGTTCTAACTTTTATATTGTTATCGTTTAACCAATTTAATTGTTCAATAAGTAATTTTTTATACTTTTTTTTCATTGTCACGATATTTTTTACTTAAATCAATTAGAATATAATTATCTTCAGTTACAGGAATCATATTATTAAAATTAATTGCTCCTAAATTTCCCTTATCTAGTTTTAAAAAATCTATACTGTTTTTCATCACTAGATGTTTTTCTTTTGGACTCAAAAGTGGTGCAAAATAACTAATGCTATTTACATTAAATAATACGCCAATAAATGGTCTGGTTTCTTTCTTACCATAATTAAATGGTACTTTTTCATCAAATTGTCTTAAAAAATTACAATAATTTGTGTTTAATTTTACTATTTTAAATTTTTTATCCATGGCATATTCTCCTTTATGAAAAAATATTATATCAAGCAAACATACATTTGTAAACAAAAAACTAGAAAAAATTTAATTTTTCTAGCAACTTTTTTAAGTCCCACTTATGGCTGGGTACACCGCTTTATTAAGTTCCATTTATGGCTGGATTCACCGCTTTATTAAGCCCCGATTTATGGTTGGGATTACCGCTTTTTTCAATATATAAATATTGAAGCAAAATGATTAATATCAAACTTGCATTAATATAATACTATAATATTTATTTATTTGTCAAGAATTAATTATAATTTAATATTATTCATTTCATCTTGTAATATATCAGCAATATCTTTTAAATGCCCTGTTTTTTTACCTTTTAATTTATAAAACTGAAGTAATCCATACCCTGGATATTCATTTCCTTCCACTATTAATGGACCATGTTCAGTAAACGCTACATCCCAACCTATATATCTTATTTGAGGAATTTTTTTAGCAGCTTCCATGCACATTTCAAATGCTTCTTTAACACCTTTTATTTTAACATCACTAAATTTCTTCTTTGTTAATGGATGTTTATCATAAACATTCGCATAATCATCGATTACATTACTATTAATTATACCTGATTCATCTAAACTACAATATAAATCATTTGTACAACCAATTACATTTGTTTTGTCTTGATTGATTCTAAGAGCATTATTAATAATATAGACTTCACCATCTTTATACAAAGTAACAATTCTAAAAGAATTAACAACATTTGGATTAATTTCATTTAAATCATTACTTTGAACAATCGCTTCTTCTACAAGATATAACTTTTTTGATATTAATTCGTCATATAAATTTTTGATATTGGGATAATCTTTTACAACAACTTTTAAAACACCATGCCCACCTTCACCAATCGGAGGTTTTGCAAATACTACATCTTTATCTTTTACAAAATTTTCAAAATCATCTAATGAACACTCATATAAACTAATATAATCACGTTTTAAATATTCTTTAAAATATCTGTTAAACACTAATTTATCATTTAATAAAACAATATATCTATCATCATTTAAATATTTTAGTAGTTTATAAAAAGTTTTAGTTGTTACAAATGTATCTTTTTCTTTCTTTGTAAGATTAATATAATCTCCTCTAAAGTAATCAGTATAACCAATTCCTCTTGATAAAAAGTTTATAAAAATATCAAATTTAATATATAATTTTGATTTATTATTATTTTTAGCAATTATATCAATATGTTTATTCATTCTATCTTTATTAATGCCTTTTATTTTTTTAAAAATCCAACTACTAACAGACATATACTTCCACCTACCTTTTACTAACAAATTCTACTTTTTCGTTTTTAATATAAATTTTTTTATTATTTTTCCCTATATTTAAAAGCATTTCGTGAATTGATCTATCTGCAAATTTTGAAATTTGTCCTAAAGTAATGTTATCCCCCATCAGTTCTACTTTATCTGTTATTTTCACATTTTCATCAATTTTTACGATAGTCATATTCATTCCTACTTCACCGATACAATCGTATTTATTATTATTTATATAAACATACCTATTATTATTTGCTCTTCCAATTCCTTCGTTATATCCGACTGGAAGAATAGCAATTAACATATCATTATTAGCTTTATATGTTGTACCATATCCAACATATTCCTCACGATTTAATTTTTTTATCTGTATAATTTTTGTATGCAAACTCATACAAGGATTAATGTTTAATTCTACATTAGAATAGGTTTTACTTATGTTATATTTTTTTTGATAATATAAATTTCTAATAATCCTAAGTTTATTTTTTAATCCTTTAGTAATAGTTTTTGGACTTATATTATAGCCATACATAATTGTACCCATTCTTATTCCATTACAAATATCTATTTTTGGGTGAGAAATAAGTACAATGCTACTTCCTAGATGTCTTATTGGAATAGTATTTATATCAATTGAACTAGTTATTTCTTTAAATCTTTTTAACTGGTTGTCCCATTTATTATCAAATACTCCAATAGTTGCAAAATGAGAATAAATACCTTCGATAAATATATTTTTATTTTTTCTTAATAAATCGTAAGATTTTTTTAATTCTTCTTTTGTTTTAAAACCAAGTCTATTCATACCAGAATCAATCTTTATGTGTACTTTTAATTTGCCATTAAGTTTTATAGTATTTAATTTTTTTAGATAATCTAAATCATGAATTGTAATTGTAATATTATTTTTTAAAGCAATTTTTATTTTATTTAAAGCTATTGGTTGTAATAAAAGTATGCTTATTTCTTTATTATATTTTCTTATTTCTAAAGCTTCATCTAGATATGATGTTGCTAAATAATTAATACCATTATTTATTAATTCATTTACGACATAAAATCCATGACCATAAGCACTTGATTTTACAACTCCTATATAGTATTCATAATTATTATACTTTTTTATAATCTCTTTTACATTATTGCCTATTTTATTTAGATCAATTAATGCATATGTTTCTTCCATAACCTCACCATACTTCATAATTTATAAATAAAGCTTTATTATTCTGTTATATATAACAAAGTCATTATATCACACATATGGACATTCTGTCCATATATTTTTGTGGACTATTTGTCCATAATAATTATAGGTTGGTGATAAATATGAAACATGATGATACCTACTATTACGATATAATAAGATATAACATAAGAAAGTATAGAGAAGCTTTAAATTTTACTCAACAACAACTTGCTGATAAAGCTGGTATTACAATGAATTATGTTGCAAAAATTGAAAGTAAAAAAATGCAAAGAGGTTTTACTATTGTAATTCTTGGTAGGATTGCTGATGCTTTGGAAATAGATATAAGGAAATTATTTGATCCTGTAGATGAATAATATTTATTAATGCAATAAAAAATAGAGAAAATTTTCTTTTTCTCTATTTTTATTTTTAATATTTATACTTATTCTGCCATATTATGATATACATTTTGAACATCATCTAAATCTTCTAATGTATCAATTAAAGCATATACTTTTTCACGTTTTTCTTCAGGAAGTTCTACAGTATTTTGTGGTATATATCTTGTTTCATTCATTAAAAATTCAGTAATTCCATTTTCATTTAAAACTTTATTCATATTAATAAAATCTTCATATGTTGTATAAATTTCATAAGAATCATCATTAACAACAAAATCAAGGGCATTATTATCAAGCGATAATTCCATTAATGTATCTTCATCGTATGTTTTTGGTAAAACAATAACTCCTTTTCTTTCAAATAAATATGAAACAGAACCATCAGTTCCTAAATTACCACCACGTTTAGTAAAGGTACTTCTAACATCACTTGCTGTTCTATTTCTATTATCTGTTAAGCAATCAACCATAACAGCAACACCACCTGCTGCATAACCTTCATATCTCACATTTTCATAATTTTCATTATTACTACTTGAATGAGCTTTATCAATTGCTGCTTGAATTCTATCTTTAGGCATATTTTCTACTTTTGCTTTATCTATAGCCATTCTAAGATTTGGATTATTATCTGGATCTTTATCTCCAAGTTTTGCAGCTACAAAAATTTCTTTGTTTAACTTTTGAAATATTTTACTTCTTTCAGCATCAATTGCCCCTTTTTTTCTTTTAATTGTAGACCATTTTGAATGTCCGCTCATAAATATTCCTCCTAACCTAACATATTGATTAACATTGGAGCTAGTAAAACTAACATAAGAAGTGGAATAAAAAAGATAACTGATACGATACTTATTTTAACAGGCATCTTGCTTATAAGCGCTTTTTGTTCCAATATTCTTTTTTCTCTAATATAATCAATTTGACTAAACATTGTCTCAATAATATTGTTACCAAAGATATTTGCTTCTTTAATATTTAATATTATATTATTTATTGTATCAGATGGAATCCTAAATTTCAACTCATTTAACGCATCATTTAGATTCATACCATATCTTATGTCTTTTAAAAGCTTTTTAAACTCAGAAGAAAGTTCTCCATCTATGTTATCACATGTTATTTCAATTGATGTTTTAATATTTCTTCCTGCTTCAAGTGAAAGAGCAAGTATTTCAAAAAAATACATTGCTTCTTTTTCCAATAATTTTCTTCTTTTTTCAAGTTTTGTATCAATAAACATTGGCACAAATAAAATATAATAAAAAATTGCAACAATTGGAGCGATTAAATAACCAAATTTTAGATAATATAGTAGTAATACAAATAATAAAATAGTAGTAAGAAGTCTGATATTTAAAACACTAATAGGATCTATTTTACAATTTACTCCCAAAAGAGCAATCTTATCCTCCATTTTTTTTATGTCTCTTTTACTATAAATATAACTACTTAATTTAAATTTTTTATTGTTTTTTTCCATAACATCACTCTTTCAAATTTGTTATTTTCTTTACTATAATTATGTATGATACGTATATTATTATAGAAATAACAATTATTATTCTTCCTATTATTGTAGTAAATAAAGGATTAAAATAAGTTGGATTTAATACATATATAATTAAAATCATAAGTATAGGAAGACAAACTAACACTTTATAAACCATATTCGATAAAGCAAGAGAACTGTCTAATTCATCTTTTAATTTTTGTCTATCAAAAAAACCTTTTTCTATTGAATTAAATACTTTAACAATATTTCCTCCGGTTTTATTTAAAATTGTAAGAGATGCTGACATATATTTTATTTCATCATTTTTAACACGATCTGCAAATCTTTTAAAAACGACATTTAAATCTAGTCCATAAGATAAATCAAGATAAATTTTTTTAAATTCATTGCTTATTGCTCCATCTAGTTCAGTACTTACTATATCAACAGCTTGCATAATACTTCTCCCAGACTTAAATGCATTATTCATAATTGAAACAGCTTTTAATAAATCATTTTGAATTTGTTTTTCTTCTTTTTTTCTTTTTATGAATACATAGATATTAATAATAAGATATCCTACCAAAAATGATGCAATAATTTGAAATAATGTTACTGTCTTAAGCCTTAAAATATCAATTGTTACAGTAATAGCAACAAAAAATATACCAAAAATTATTTTATTAGAAATAAGATCAATTCCTTCTTTTAAATAAAATGAATCTAGAAAAAGATATTTATCGTATTTTTGGCTATATTTAACAAGAAATTTAGAACGTTTTAATATTTTTGATATTTTTCTTATTACACTTCCATAGAAATCTTCTAATTTTTCAAAAATTGTCTTTTGTTCTATATCGTTAGTAGTTATACTAAACTTAATTAAACGTTTTTGTTTATTTAGCATAATACTTAATCTAATTACGTAAAAAGAAACGACAAAAAAAATTATTAATAAATTAAATATAGCCATTAAATATAAATAATATTTTGTCATTTCTTGTCACCTCTTTTTATTTAAATTTTTCAAAGATGTCATCTATACTATCAATACCTTTGCTTTTTATTTTTGAATATACTTTTGGAATATATTTATATAGTACAAATGAACCATCTACTTCACCTTTACTTGTTAAACCTTTTTGTTTAAAAGCAAAGATTTCTTTTAATTTTATTTCATCATTACTTATTCCTACAACTTCACATATACTTGTTATTTTTCTTTTTCCATCTGATAATCTTTCAATATTTATAACAACATCAATAGCATTATCAATATACTCACGAATTGCTTTAATTGGAATTTCTATTCCACTCATTAAAACCATTGTTTCAAGTCTATTTAAACAATCACTAGGACTATTAGCATGTAGTGTTGACATACTACCATCATGACCTGTATTCATTGCTTGAAGCATATCGAATGATTCTTTACCACGAACTTCTCCTACTATTATACGATCTGGTCTCATACGAAGAGCGTTAATTACTAAATCTCTTATAGTTATTTCTCTTTCTTTTTCATAATTAGCATTTCTTGTTTCAAGAGATATAACATGACTTTGACGAAGTTTAAGTTCAGCTGAATCTTCAATAGTAATTATTCTTTCATCGTTTTTAATAAATGATGATAAAACATTTAATAGTGTTGTTTTTCCACTACCTGTACCACCACAAACTAAAATGTTAAGTTTTCCAAGAACACAAGCTTCTAGAAATCTTGCCATATATGGAGTTAAAGTTCCATTTCTTATTAAATCATCTATTGTAGATAGATTTGGTTTAAATTTTCTTATTGTAATAACTGGTCCATTAAGTGATAATGGTGGAATAATTGCATTAATACGAGATCCATCTGCAAGTCTTGAGTCAACCATAGGATTTGCAGTATCTATTGTTCTTCCTAGTGGTTGAATCATTCTTTGAATAGTTCTTACAATGTGATCATCATTTATAAATGAAACTGTATCATCTTTTATTACTTTACCATCTATTTCAATATAAATTTCATCTGGTGCATTTACCATAATTTCAGTGATATTTGGATCATCTAAAAGTTCAGTAATAGGTCCAAATCCATTTATTTCATTTTCAATTAAGTTATAGATGTGATTTCTTTCTAAATTAGATAAATCATATCCCTCTAAAGCACTATCAATTTTTTCATTAATATATTGTTCCAAATATTTATCATCTGGAATATTATTATCAATTATATTTTGAATAATAGTGTTTCTTAAATTATCTAGTAATACTTTATCAGAAAATATATTGTAATCTGGAATATCATTTGCTTTAGGTAAAACATTTTTTTCATTTAAAGCAAAAACTTCTGAGAGTGATTTTTTCATTTTTTCACCTCTTTATCTTCAATTAGAAATTTTGCAAGTGGCATCATTTTTTTATTTAAACTAATACTTTTATCAAGTGTTGGAATAATGCTTGATGTTATATATTTATCAATATTTCTAATATAAAATGTTTTTGGGAATGTAAAATCTATATTATAATCAATAATATTTCTAATATCGTACATTGAATAATATGATTTACTGCTGATTGATGAATTTAAAACAGTATAAACATTTTTAAATCCTGCATCTTTTATAATGCTTACAAAAGTTCTAGTATTTTTAAGGTCAAAACTATCATTAGTTAAAAGATATAAAATAACATCTGAATTATCTAAAGCCATTATACTTATATCATTTAAGGTATGATTAGTATCAAGTAAAATAACATCGTATTTATAAATAACTGTATCAAGTAAAATAGGTATATATTTAAAATCTATCTTATTAGCAAGTCTTGGATCTTTAACACTAGAAATAATATCGATAAACTCATTATAACTATAAATATAATCGCTAATTTGTTTATATCTGTTATGTGTATAATCATCGATAAAGTTAAAAATATTACGTTCTAAATTGGAATTTACAAATGTTGCTATAGCACCACCATAAATGTCTAAATCTATTATAAGAGTTTTAAGTCCAAGACTACTATAAAGACCTGCTAAATTAAGAGTAGTAATAGTTTTTCCTACTCCGCCTTTAGTAGATGTAATAGTAATAATTTTCCCCTTTTTACTTTTTTCCATAAAATTACCCCTTTTTATGTATTTCTATTTTGTAAGTTTTATCACCAAAATATGGTTTTACATATTTTCTTATATATATTTCATTATCATTAATAGTTATTGTTTCAATTGATGAATCATTTTTATTTATATATTCTTTTACTTGTTCTATTTCTTTTTCTTCTTTTAAATATTGAAGTGATTCTTCTGCAATACTATTTAGTCTTATTTTTTCCATAGAAAGATTTGCCATATCAATTAAAAATATAAATAAAAGAACTATAATTGGTAAAATAATAACAAATAAAACTAGTGATTGTCCTTTATTGTTCATATAATATTACCCTTTTTGTTTCTATTTCTAATCCATCTTTAAAAAATGAGTATGAAATAGGTGTTGTAAAATAAATTTTTTGTTTTAAATTAATTGTAGCATAAGATCCATCAACAATTATGTTATATGTTATGTCTTTGTTATCAATAGTTTTTTTTATTTCTTCTTCTGTCTTACCATTTGATGCCATTGTAACAACATCATCTAATACACCTTCTAAATGATTTTTGTTATAAAAAACAAGTGATACGTCAATAATTGCAAATATTATTAAAAATATTATAGGAAGTAGTATTACAAATTCAACTAATGCTTGACCCTTTTTATTCAATGTCTTTGCAGTATCCTTCACCAGCTTTTTCTCCTTTTTCATAAACTTGACCTACAATACCACATGATGTTTTAGTTATTGCATCTTTTAGATAACCTCCTAAAAGAGATACTAAAGAAATTGCAAGAACACTAATAAGAGCAATAATTAATACATATTCAACAAGTGCTTGACCTTTTTTATTAATTACACTTTTCATAAACTATCACCTATTTTCCTAAGATAATTTTATAATTTTTATAAAATTTTGTCAACATATATTACCAATTTATGATAAACTTTATTTAGGTGAAAAAATTTATGCATTTAATTTTAAAAGATAATACAAAATTAGAAATAAAAGAATATAAAAGTTTTTTTAAAAAACTACTTGGTTTAATGTTTAAAAAAGAAAAAATTAATTATATTGTTAGATTAAATAATTGTAATTCAATTCATACTTTTTTTATGAAGCAAAATATTGATGTAATTATTACTGATAGAAAAAATAATATAATTTATAAAAGAAAAAATATAACTAAAAATAAGGTTATATTTCCTATTAAAAACGGATATTATGTTTATGAAATGCCAGAAGGCACTATAGATAAGATAGATGAATTTGTGCTACAATCTATAAAATAATAATAAAAAACTGACAATTATTATGTCAGTATAATATACTTATTTAATTTTTAAATCATATCCTTCAAGTAAATTATTATTTGTCTTATTAATATAAGAATCTTTATTATGATATCTTTCAATTGCAAGTTTAATTAAATCATCTAAAAGTTCTGTTTCGCTTTTTTTACTTCTTTTCCACATTTGACTTGACATACAATATGGTACTGCATTTATTTTACTGAAATACAACTTCATGTTTTTTTCATCGATTAAAAAGTCAACTTGAATTACACCTCTTGCATTTATTATTCTAAATATTTGTTTTGTATAATCTTTTATAGCATCTTTCATTTCTTTTGAAATAAGGGGTTTAGTTTTTTTATTAATTAAATTTATTTTATATAATTTGTTATATTCATTATTTAAATATTCTTTTACTTTAGTAAATCTATCTATTTCTTCATCAAATAGTTCTTCTTCATAGATATCTGATGTTTCCTGATTAATATTATCTCCTAAAACAGAAATAGATATTTCTTTAGTATTTTTTATTTTTTCTTCTACTATTACTTTTTCATCGTATTTAATAATATTTTTGATTTCTTTTATCAATTCTTCATCATTATTAACAAGACTTACTCCAATTGATGAACCAAGTTTTGCAGGTTTACAATATAGTGGATATTTTAAGTCTTTTATTTTTTCTAATACTTTTTTTCTATTGCTTACAAATTCTTCTTTGTAAAACCAAATATATGATGTTGTTGGAATATCATTTGCTCTTACAATATCTTTTATCGCAACCTTATCTTTACTAATAGCGCAACTTAAAGTATTACTGCCAGTATATGGAATACCAATCATATCTAAATAACCTTGCAAAATACCATCAGAAATATAGCTTCCAAGACCACATGGTATTATTAAATCAACATAAGAAATATTTCTTTTTAATAAGTTACAACTTTGAAGTATATAATTTTTACCATGCTTTAATAAAGTAACCTTTTTAGCATATCTTTTTACAAGTGCAATATCTCTGTAATTTAATATATCTTTTAAATGATATCCAGTATACCAATTATTATCTTTATCAATATAGATTGGAACTATATTATATTTATTTTGATCTAAATTACTCATAACTTCACATGCAGTAATGATTCCTTTTTCATGTTCTAAACTTTTGCCACCAAAAATTACTCCGACATTTAATTTCATAAATTTACACCCTCTATCAAGAATAGTATAACACTATAATAAAAAAATATAAAAGTAATTTTACATATTTTACTTTTATATTTGTAAATTATTAGAATAATGACAATTGACTTGACTCAGGTAAATCTTTTAATATTCCCATGATTTTCATTTTTTCAATAAGAGTTGTTGATAATTTAGCACGTTTTTGAAGGTCATCAATACTTAAAAATTCGCAAGTTTTTCTTTCTTCAATTATATTATTAGCAACAACATCTCCAAGTCCATCAATTGCTCTAAATGGTGGAATTAGAGTGTTATTTTCTTCATCTATTATAAAATATTTTGAATCAGATTTATTTAAATCAACACTGCCAAATTTAATGCCACGAGCACTAGCTTCAAGTGCAACCTCTAAAGTTGCCATAGTATCACTTTCTTTTGGTGTTAAGTTATTTCTTCTTTCTTGATAATCTAGTACTTGTTCTCTTATTTTATCATATCCTGCTTCCATAGCTGTTAAATCAAATGATAAACCTTTAATACTAAACCAAGCTGCATAGTAATTAATTGGATGATATACTTTAAACCAAGCAATTTTATAAGCAGCTGATACATATGCTGTTGCATGTGCCTTAGGGAACATGTATTTTATTTTAGAACATGATTCAATAAACCAAGGAGCAATATTAGAATCTTTTAGTAATTTTTCATATTCTAACCATTTAGCAGGGTCTTTAGCAGCTTTTCCTTTACGAACAAATTCCATTATTTTAAATGATGTTAAAGGTTCAACTCCATGATTCATAAGATAAACCATAATATCGTCACGACAGCCTATTACTTCTTTAAATGGAACAATACCATTTCTAACTATATCTTGAGCATTACCATTCCAAACATCAGTACCATGTGATAGACCTGATATTTTAACTAATTCACCAAAAGTAGTTGGTTTAGTTTCATTTACAATACCAATTACAAATTTAGTAAATTCTGGAAGAGCTAAAGCACCATTTTCACATAATATTTGTTCTTTTGTTACTCCTAGAGCTTCAGTTGATGTGAATAAACTCATTACTTTTTTATCATCCATTGGTATATCTTTCATTAATATTCCTGTTGTATCTTCAAAATATTTAAAGAATGTCGGATTATCGTGTCCAAGTATATCAAGTTTTAAAAGACAAGATTCAATATCGTGATAGTTAAAGTGTGTTGTTGCCCAAGCACTTGTTGGATCATCTGCAGGATATTGAAATGGCGTAAAATCGAAGATATCTTTATAATTTGGAACAACAACAATTCCTCCTGGATGTTGTCCTGTTGTTCTTTTTACTCCTGTAACCCCAATTGCAAGACGTTCTACTTCTAGGTTTTTAACACCAGTTATACCTCTATCTTCAAAGTAACCTTTTACAAAACCAAATGCAGTTTTATCTGCAACTGTTCCAATTGTTCCAGCACGATATACGTATTCTTCACCAAATAGTACTTTAGTATATTCATGAGCTTTTGCTTGATAATCTCCAGAAAAGTTAAGATCGATATCAGGAACTTTATCTGCATTAAATCCTAAGAATGTTGCAAATGGCATGTCATGACCATCTTTATTCATCATAAAACCACATTCACATTTTCGATCTGGAAGATCATAACCTGTTGCGTAATCAAGGTTATACATACGACCATTTTCATCTTTAAAGATAGTCTTTTTACAATTTGGACATACATAATGCGCAGGAAGTGGATTAACTTCAGTAATACCAAGCATAGTTGCAGCAAAACTGGAACCAACACTACCTCTACTTCCAACGTAATAACCATCATCATTACTATGTTTAACAAGCTTTTGAGCAATCAAATAAATTGCATCGAATCCACCATTAATAATACCATTAAGTTCGGCATCAAGACGATCTTTAACAAGATCTGGAAGTGGATCTCCATATATTTCATGAGCCTTTTTATAACTTATATCTCTTATTACTTGTTTACTATTTTCAAAAATTGGTGAAAATGGAATACCTTTTGTATCGGGAATTATTTCAAATTCTTCAGTAGAATCAGCTATTTTATTAGGATTATCAATTACTATTTCATGAATTAAAGAAGGATCGTTTAAAAACGCAAAATTATCAAGCATTTCATTAGTTGTTCTAAAATGCTGTGATGGAATATTTTTTATGTTTTTCTTATTAAGTGGATGACGTCCTCCACCTGGTACTTTTTGATTTATTATAATTTCACGATAAATTTTGTCGCTAGCTTTTAAATGATGTACATCACCTGTTGCTACAACCATTTTTCCTTTGTCTTTCGCAACTTTTATTATCTTATTTATATTATCAATAATTTCTTGTCTATTTTTAAAGTCTTCTGTATCAATTAAATATTCGTAAACATCAACTGGTTGAATTTCAATATAGTCATAAAAATCCATAAGATTAGAAAGTTCATCTTCACTTTTACTTCTGGCAAGAGAAAATATTTCGCCATTTGCGCAACTGCTACCAATTAAAAGTCCCTCACGAAGTTCTGTTATTGCACTTCTTAAAATTCTTGGTGTTTTATATAAATACTTTGTATTAGCATAAGATACTATTTTAAATAAATTTTTTAATCCAACTTTATTTTTAACTAAAATATTAACATGATATAATTCTCCAAATTTATGAATATCATCTTTAGAAACTAAGTTATTTATTTTATCCATTGTATCAATATTTCTATTTTTTAAATACTCTAACATTTTATGGAAGATTAAAGCAGTAGCTTCAGCATCGTAATCACCTCTATGGTGACTTTCTTCATCAAATGGAACATTATATCTTTTAACTAGTGCACTTAGAGAATGTCTTCCTGCGTTTGGTTCAATAGCTCTTGAAAGTTCTAATGTATCTAAAAGTGGATTTTTATATTCACCTAAATTGTATTTTTTATAAGCCATAGTAAGAAATGATGAATCAAACTTAGCATTATGAGCAACCATTGGTAAATCACCAGTCCAAGCAATAAACTCTTTTACTGCTTCTTCTTCACTTTCACAATCCCTTAACATTTCATCTGTTATTCCTGTAAGTTCTGATATATGAGTTGCAAGTTTATGTCCTGGATTAATAAGTTTATCAAACCTATCAACTATAACACCATCATGTAGTTTAACTGCTCCAATTTCTATAATGGAATCTTTACCACCTGCATTAAATCCTGTTGTTTCAAAGTCAAATACAACATAAGTATTATCTAACAAATTACTGTTATCAGATCTTATTACTAAATCAAGATCATCATCAATCATAGATAGTTCAACACCATAAAGTATTTTAATTTCGTCTTTATGCTTATAACATTCAGGAAAGGTTTGAATTCCATTATGATCTGTTATGGCAATTGCTTTATGACCAAAAGATACAGCTTGTTTTATTAAATCCTTTACTTCAACTACACCATCCATTTGACTCATCATTGTATGAGCATGTAACTCTACACGTTTTTCATCAGCATCATCAATAATTTTTTCTTCTCTTGATTCTATTTTTTCAATATTTCTAGCATTAATTACAAAGTCATTATAGAAATTATTATTTTTAACGTAACCATTTATTTTAAGCCACATTCCAGATTTAATTTTTGATAAAGTATCATTATATTCTTCTTCGGTTTTAAAAAACGCTCTAACATACATACTAGTTGATAAATCACTAAATTTTAATGTAAAACTATTTATACCTGGTTTAGTAGATGGCATTACTTCAAAAACATACCCCTCAACTGTTACATTATCAACTTCATAACTGATATCTTTTAATTTTACTATATTATTATCTGTAATAGTTCTTCCAAGTAAAACATTTGGATTATCATCTTTTGGTAAAGATTTTCTCTTAAAGTTTTGTTTTATAAATGTGTCTTTTTTTTCTTCTGCTACTACAGGATTATCATTTATTTTATTTAATTTTTCTTCAGTTATTTTAGGTATTTCAATAACACTTTTTTTAATATCATCTTTTATTTTTTCTGTTTCTTCATAATTTAATTTAATAGTTATTTTAGTATCAAAACCAAATCTATCATAATATTCGTTTATTTCATCTAATTTAGAGGTAATTATTTCTTCTTCTTTTTTATTATATACTTCAATAAAGTAATTATCTTCTTTTTTTAATCTATCAAAAAACATATTATAATACATTTTATTATTGTTTAATAAATTAAGAATTGCCTTATAATACTCATCAATTTTAGAATTATCTATATTTTTTGCTATTACTTTTACTTTATAAGCATATTTTTTATTAACATAATTTTCTAAAGAAGTAATAAATTCTTTTAAAATATCAAATTTAAAATTAGTATCATTGCTTATTATAATATCCCAGATATTTTTATCTTCAAAAACATTTATTTTTTCTATTTTAGCGTTTTTAAAATCATCGTAATATTCTTTATTAAAATTTATTTTATCAAGTAAATTTTTTAGTTTTTCATTCATAATGTTACTCCTTTTACTACAATACTTCTTCTTTTTCACGTTTTTCTAAATTTTTAGTTTCGAAAACTTTATTTTTATTTTTTATTATGAAGCTTATAAATGAATATAAATCCATTAATTTTAGGTTATTATCATATTTAACATCACAAAAATAGATTTTATCATTATTCATTCTAGTATCAAAGTCTTCACTATTTACTCCCATATACATTAAAAAATATGGATATATTTTGTTTTTTAGTTTTTTTAAATTATCATTACCAATATTGTATCTATTTTTACCACTTAATCTTGTATATAATTCATTATATATAACAAGTTCCAAGACTGCATTAACAATTTCTTTTTCATTTGGTTTATAATTTTTATATTCATTTTCAATAATTTTATAAATAGTAAAAATATAAAAACCAAGTGCTTCGCTTTCTTTTAATTCTTTTCCTAAAACTATTAAATTATTTTTCAGATAAAATTCAATAACATCAATATTTTTATTGACACAACAAAAGTTATAATTAATATTTAATTCATATTTTAGTAATTTTGTAAGTTCTTTTCTAATATTTTTTTGATATTTGTCATAAAATTCCAACATAGATAATCGATATTTATTTGTTTGTTTTTCTATTTTTTTATATTCTTCAGTATTATAGAAACTATTAAAAACAAAATCATCGTCTGGTATATAGTCTTTTAAAAGGTTAATTATATTATCTTTTTCTTTAATTAAGAGAAAGTAGTCTTTTCTATAGTGGCTTAAAAAATTAGTTTTAAAATTATCTAATTCAGGTATTTTATTATCTCTACATAAAAGATACCACATCAAAAGATATTTATTTGTAATAAAATTAAGCCTCATATATACCACCATAATTAATATACCATTTTTATAATTATTTTGAAAGAATATTTGAATTTTTTGTTAAAAAAATGTAGTTTTTTATAACTTATTGATCTAATAATAAAAAAATGCAAAATTATTAGTAACATTGCATTTTACATTTCTACCATATCTTTATTAATAAGTTTATAAGTTGTTTCATAAATATTGCTATTTGAACAATATTCCATTACTAGATAGTTATCATATTTACATAAGATTACTCCAATTGTTTTATTATGATATGATTTTTTTATATTCCTATCTATATAATTCATATAATATTCAATTTGTCCTATATCTTGTTTTTGTAGCTTTCTTATTTTTAATTCAATCACTACATAACTATTTAACTCTGTATTAAAAAATAACATAAAAAGTAGCTTTCCCCAAGTTTTACTTCTTTTCCAAGATATGCAAATCCATGTCCTAGTTCAAGTAATAAACTTTCTAGTTTTTCAATTATTAATTCCTGAAGTAGTTTCTCACTTATTTTATCAATATTTTTTTCTACTTCTATATATATTGGATTTTTAAGCATATCACTTATTGTTAAGTCTTCTTCTTTTGTTATTATATTTATATTTTCTTTATTTTTTATACTTAATCTTTCATAGTAATTACTTTTTATTAATTCTATTAATTTTCTTTTACTTAAATTTTTTTTGATACACATATTTATATAATAGTTTCTTTTATTTTCATCTTTTATTGCAAGTAAAATTCTAATATTAGTCCATGTCAATTGGTGGCCCAGTGGGCCACTTTTTTCAAAAGTAATATAAAATTGTCTAAATCTTTTTAAATTAGAATAATCATATCCCTTTCCATAAAGCTTTGTTAACTTAACACTCCAGTTTTTAATTAATTCATTGCCATATGTTGCACGACTCTTTCCACCTTGTGCTTCAACTAGTAATTTCCCTATATTATAATAAGTATTTACTAAGCTTTCATTTTTATAATAATTATACTTTCTTATATTTACTTCATTTGTTTCAATAAGTTTTTGTATTTTTTTTAAATAATTATCCATAAAATATTCCTTTCATTCAAGTTATTTATTATAAAGATATAAAAAAGAATATTCTATTAAAATCGTTCGACAAATTATGACAAAAAAGTTATTATACAACTAATTTAAATAACAATACCAAATATTTTAAAAAGATGAAAACAAACAATAATAGATAAAATTATAAAATAAAAAGGATGATACCTTTCATCTTTTTTATTCTTCTACTAAATTTTACTGGAACTAAAAAATTAGTTTTACTTCACTTAAAATATTTATTAAAATAAACATTACCTATTTCTCTTACAACTATATAACTTGGAATAGCAATAACAATACCAAATATTCCAAAAAGATTAGAACAAACAATAATAGATAAAATTGTTGCTATAGGACTTATATTAATATTTTTATGATATATCTTTGGATCAATAATATAACCATCAAATATAGGACAAATTAATATAACTAAACTTGATAACAAAAAAAGTATCATATTATTTGATGCAGTAACAAGTGCAATAATATTTGTAAATAAAGCTCCAAAATAAGGAATAATTGTTGTAAATCCTGCTAAAACACCAATAAGTAAAAAATTAGGATGACCAATTAAAAAATAAATAATGGTATATTCAATAGTTTCTATTATTGTTATTATAAAGATTGATTTTAAATAGTTACTTAAAGAATTATCGATATTTTTAATAACTAATGATAGTTTTTCATTATCTTTAACATAACATTTTATTTTTTTCTTTAAATCTTCCATTTTAAAAAGAAAGTAAATAGATAAAATACAGATTAAGACAAAATTACTAATAATATCAATTGATTTAAAAATATAAGAAAATGAATTACTGCTTAAATTATTTATAAATTTAGTTAAAATATCAGTAATTATTGGCTTTAAAAAACTTATTTTTTCAAAATAATTATTATTAAATAACTGATTAGAAAAAGATATTATACTAGATGATAAATTTATTAATTGTTTTATTAAAAGTGGAAATGATAGAAAAGAAAGAAAAATAGTTATCAATAAGAATATAATTAATACTAATACTTTAATTAAAATATGGTTTTTATTTTTAAAATTAATCATCTTTACTATTGTATTAAAAAAATAAGCAATAGTAAAAGATATAATAATTGGGGTTAATATTTTTTTTATAATTAAAAAGATATTAAGCCAAACGTTTCTTGTAATTATTATAAAAAAAAAGATGACAAGTATTAATGCAAAATTAATTAATTTATAATTAATCTTATCTATAATAATCATCACCTTTCCATAATTATAGTAACAGGTCCATCGTTTTCTAAAGATACTTTCATATCACTTCTAAAAATGCCAGTTTCAACTTTTATTCCAGTTTTTCTTAATTCATCATTAAATAAGTTGTATAGTTTTTCTGCTTCAACATAGTTTAATGAATTAACATAACTTGGTCTATTACCTTTTTTTGTATCTGCATATAGTGTAAATTGTGATACTGATAATATATCATAATTTTTATCTTTTATAGATAAGTTCATTACTCCAGATTCATCATTAAATATTCTTAAATTTATTATTTTATTTACGATATATTTTATGTTATCTATATTATCATTATGAGTAAAACCAACAAAAACTAATAATCCTTTATCAATTTTACCAACTTCTTTTTTCGATACAACAACACTTGCTTTATTTACTCTTTGAACTACTACTTTCATACGCTTAAATCCCTATATACACTAGTAACATATTTTATATGACTTAGATTATTAATTAGATTTTCTAATTCTTCTTTGTCTTTAATTAAAACGACCATGGAATAGACTAAATTATAACTTTTTTTAATTATACTTACATTTTCTAAGAATATAGAGTTATTTGAACAAGTTTGAACTATATCATTTATTAAATTATCTTTGGTATTACTTTCTACGATTACTTTAGAATAATATTTGTTTTTTACTGCATTGCCAAAACTTGCATTAACAATACGACTTTCTTCTTTAACGTTAGGACATCTTCTTCTATGGATACTTATACCATTAGTTTTTGTGATATAACCTACGATATTATCACCTGGTATAGGTAAGCAACAATTTGCAATATGAGTTTTAATATTATCTTCATTACCAACAACAATATCATTTAAAATATCTTTTGGAATTGATTTGATTTCTAAATTTTTATCAATATTTTCTTTTGCATCTTGTTTTATTAATGTTTTACAAGATATTTTACCATTACCTATATTAAAATATAAGTCATCAAGATTATTTACTTTAAATTCATTAAACTTTTCTTCTAAATTTTCTTTTGATAAAAATTCTGTAATTGATAATTTTTGTCTTCTAAGTTCTTTTTCAAGTGATTCTTTACCTAAAATAATGTAATCTTCTTTAGTTGTTTTATTAAAGAAACTTTTTATTTTATTTTTTGCTTGGGTTGTTTTTACTATATTTAACCACTCACGAGATGGTCCTGCTTGATTTTTATTAATTGTTATTTTAACTATATCTGAGTTATTTAATTTATATGATAATGGAACTATACAATCATTTACTATAGCACCACTTGTTTTATTACCTACTTCACTATGAATTTTATAAGCAAAATCAATCGGAGTTGATCCTTTTGGAAGTTCAAAAACATCTCCTTTTGGTGTATAAACATAAATATTATTACTTAACACTTCATTTTTTACACTATTTACAAATTCTTCTTCAGTTAATTTTTCTTGTTTTAATTCAATAATTGATTTATAAAATTGTAATTTTTGTTCAGTTACATTTTGCATTTCAACTGCAGCATTTTTTCCTTCTTTATATGCCCAATGTGAAGCAATACCATTTTCAGCAACTTCATCCATAGCATACGTCCTTATTTGGATTTCAAAAAGATTAGAAGAATTACCAAATACTGTTGTATGAAGTGTTTGATAAAGATTAGTTTTAGGCATTGCAATATAATCTTTAAATCTTTTGGGAACTGGTTTAAATTTAGAATGAATAATACCAAGTGCTAAATAACATTCTTGTTCTTTTTCTACTAAAATCCTGATTGCTAAAAGATCATAAATTTCATTAAAAGTTTTTCCTTTATCAAGTTTTCTATAAATACTATAAATACTTTTTGCTCTACCTTTTATTTCATGTTTTATACCAATACCATTTAAAAGTTCTGATACTTCATTCATCATATCTTTTACAGCTTTTTCTCGTTCTTCTTTTTCAGTTTTAAGTTGTTCAACAATACTATTATAAGCATCAGGTTTTAAATATTTTAGTGATAAGTCTTCCAACTCACTTTTTATTTTATTCATACCTAAACGATGGGCAATTGGTGCAAGTATTTCTAATGTTTCATGCGCTTTTTCTTTTTGTTTTGCAATAGAAAGAGCATCTAATGTTCTCATGTTATGTAATCTATCTGCAAGTTTTATTATAATAACACGTACATCTTCACTCATTCCAACAATTATCTTTTTATAATATGATGTTAAATATTCATTTTCAGTTGAAATATTTAAACTATTTATTTTAGTTACTCCATCAACAAGTTTTAAAACAGTAGAACCAAACATTTCTTCTATTTCTTCTTTAGTAGTATTTGTATCTTCTAAAACATCATGTAAAAGTCCTGCGATTATTGTTTCTTCATCCGCTTTTATTTCTGTAAGTATTATTGCAACATTTAAAGGATGAATAATATATTCTTCATTTGTTTTTCTTTTTTGTCCTTTATGACGTTCTTCTGCAAAAAGATATGCGTTTTTTATTTCATTTATTTCTTCTTCTTTTAAATATGATAATTTTTTTATTAATTCTTTATACAAATTTTCTTTTCTTGTTTTCATACATTTCACCTATACCAAAAATAATAAAATAACAATAATAAGTCCTGTAATTATACCCAAATAGTTATATTTATTATTTTTTTCATGAATTATTTCATCTAATATTTCAAAAAGTGATATATATAATATCATGCCTAGAGTTACACTAATTAATATGCCTAAAACAAAATCAGTTAAAGTAAATAAGTGTACAAATATTGAGCCAATAAAGGTTGATAAAATAAGTGAAATTAAAAGAAATAAATTTTTACCTTTTATTTTTCCTTTTAAAGATAACGCAATAGTAAGAGCAAAAGGAATGTTATGAAGAATTACTGCTAAAAGCATTAAAAAGCCATTTCTAACATTATTTAGTGTTACTGTATATAGTGATGCTCCTTCGACAAAATTATGAATAACTATGGCAAGAGATGTCATAATACTAATATGCATAAGATTATCTTTATCTATTTTTGACTCAGAATTATGATGATCTGGTACTAATTTATCTATAGCAAATGTTATTAAAAAACCAAGTAAAGTAAAAACAAAAATTATTAAATAAGAATATTTTACATTTGAAAAACACTCTAGTATTTCATCTAAAAGACCAAATAAACTCATACCAATCATTACTGAAAAAGTAAGACCAAGTAAAAAAACCAAAAAATTCTTTTTCTTTTTTAAATATTTACTTAAAAATAGTACAAATAAAAAAAATGCTCCCACTAATAATGAAAATAAAAGTCCATACATACTATTTGTCATAAACCTCACCTCTTAATATTTTTATTTTTGATATATCACACTTTAAAATATCATCTACAATTTTAGCAAGTGTTAAATCATGTGTTTTAGGCCATACCATTTTTGCTAAATAGTCCCAAATATCTTTTGGAGCAATAATATTGCCATACTCTTTTGCTTTAATCTCTAATGCTGGTAAAACTTTTTTATACAATTCATCTAAACTATTAAAATCCATACATCTTCCCCTTTTCTTACTATATTATATATTAAATTTATAAGAAAATAAAGTAAAAATACAGGTATTTATCATTTATTTTTTAACTTGTTTTTATTAGCCAATAACTAATTATAATTGACAAATAGAAAAATAATAGTATAATATTAATACAACTTAAAAAGGAGATAGATTATGAGAAAAGATTCAATGAAAAATGTAGAAACACCATTAAAAAAATTTTATAGAGAAAATGGATGTCTAATAATTAAACCAAGATTTAAACAAGAATGGTTTAAATTTGTAAATACATCTGATTATAATACAACTGATGTAGAATATACTTATATTTGTCTTGAACTTTTAAAAAGAGATAATTTAAGTTATAACACTTTACACGATTATCTATATCAAATTAAACCAAGTAATTCAAGATTAAATATAGATTTTTCTATATTACAAGCAGCTCGTTTTAGTATATTCGGAAAAGAATTACATGATGAGTTAATTAATATTTTTGGTGATATAACTACAAAAGAAGAACTTGATGCTGCAATTAAAGAATTAGAACAACCAAAAAAGAAAAATAGAAAAAGATAAGAAACTAGTGTCATGCTAGTTTTTATTTTTTGGGAAAATTTGACAAAAACATATTTTTGTGATATTATATGCTACTAAAAGAAGGGGATATTATGGAATTATTAGAAAGAATTGATGAAATTAAATTAAATGATAATAATAAGTATTATTTAGATGAAGTTTTAAATTCTTATGAAGAATATTTAGAAAAAATTAGTAAGTTTGATTCAAAACTTTTAAAATACTTCTTAGAAACATTAAAAGAAATGGAGTTAATCAACAATCAAGAAGCAGAAAAAGAAAGCACTATGTTAATGGTACTATATAAAAATAGTCATAGAAACGATTCATTAAAGACGATAGTAAAAATGTATTTAGAAAAAAGAGATATTACTAAAGAAGACTTAAAACAACTACATAAATTATTAATGTCAGGAACTCAAAATGATTTAAAAGTAGATAACTTTAGAGACACTGATGATGAATTTGTTGGTGCTATTAATTCTGATGGAACTAAAAGAATCGATTATATGCCAGTTTTATCATCTGAAATTGAAAGTGATATAGAAAAAGTTTTAGATTTTTTAAATCATGGAAACGTTTCTAATCCTTTTATTAATCCATTTATTATTCATGCCATTATTGCAGTAATGCAACCATTTTATGATGGTAATACAAGACTTGCAAGATTAATTCAATATGCTGAAATTTGGAAAAATACTAATAATTTATATGGAAAAGAATTTGAATCTCCAATAATATACTTATCAAAAAATTATCTTATTTCAAGAGGATTCTATCGTGATTTAATTACTAATTTAGCAATAAATAAAGATAATGAAGCTTGGAATAAATGGTTTACTTACAATTTAAATATGTTAAGTGAGCAACTATATTACTTAGATCATAATATAGAAAGAATTAAAAATTAAATAAAAAGAATTATTTTACTTTAAAAATAGGTTGTATTATAAATAGTGTTGGTGGAAATTTTGCTAACGCTATTTTTATTTACT